>NZ_JADNGN010000002.1:0-52738 GCF_015553355.1 Collinsella aerofaciens | reverse complement strand
TCTCGTCGTGCCCTCCGCCGAGCTCTCCCGCGGCCGCGGCGGCCCGCGCTGCATGAGCATGCCCTTCTGGCGCGAGGATCTCTAAGTCTTTCCGTTTCCGGTGCGGTCCCCCTACAACCGCACCGGCTTCGCCCGTTAAACGGGCAACACTAATACTTACGTAATTCATTTCTTCGAAAGGAATCAAACCATGGGTGTTAACCTCTCCGGCCGTAGCTTCCTCAAGCTTCTCGACCTCACCACCGAGGAGATCGAGTACCTGCTCAAGCTCTCCAAGAACTTCAAGGATATGAAGCGCGCTGGCGTTCCGCACCGCTATCTCGAGGGCAAGAACATCGTTCTGCTCTTCCAGAAGACCTCCACTCGTACCCGCTGCGCCTTCGAGGTCGGCGGCATGGACCTGGGCATGGGCGTTACCTACCTCGATCCCGGTTCGTCGCAGATGGGCAAGAAGGAGTCCATCGAGGACACCGCCCGCGTTCTCGGCCGCATGTATGACGGCATCGAGTTCCGTGGCTTTGCCCAGGACGACGTCGAGGAGCTCGCTGCTAAGTCCGGCGTGCCTGTCTGGAACGGCCTGACCACCGAGTGGCACCCCACCCAGATGCTCGCCGACATCCTGACCGTCCAGGAGAACTTCAACTACGACATCAAGGGCAAGACCCTCGTCTTCATGGGCGACTGCAAGAACAACGTCGCTCGTTCCCTCATGGTCGTCTGCTCCAAGCTCGGCATGAACTTCGTGGCCTGCGGCCCCGAGGAGTGCATGCCCGCCGACGACGTCATCGAGGCCTGCAAGCCCATCGCCGAGGCCAACGGTTGCACCATCAAGCTGACCACCGACGTCAAGGACGGCGTCACCGGTGCCGACGTTATCTACACCGACGTGTGGGTCTCCATGGGCGAGCCCGACGAGGTCTGGGCCGAGCGCATCGCTCAGCTCACCCCGTATCGTGTCACCTCCGAGGTCATGGCTATGGCCAACCCGGGTGCCATCTTCCTGCACTGCCTGCCCAGCTTCCACGACACCAACACCACCATTGGCGCCGAGAAGTGCGAGCAGTTCGGCATCACCGAGCAGGAGGTCACCGACGAGGTCTTCGAGAGCCCGGCTTCCAAGGTCTTCGACGAGGCCGAGAACCGCATGCACACCATCAAGGCTGTCATGTACGCCACGCTCAAGTAAGAGCATCTAGCATCTCGCTCGGGGTGTCTTGCTGCACACCCCGAGCAGTTTTATCTGGTAATAATCTCGCATCAAGCGGCAGGCACGGCACGGAAGAGCCGCTTCTGGCGAGATCAGTAAATGATTTATGAAGGGGGGATGAGAACTATGACTGAGACCGCTAAGAAAAAGCGCGGTATGCCTTCATCGTTCACCATTCTTCTTGCTCTGCTGGCAATTGTCGCAGTGATTACCGTTATCGTCTCCGGCACGTCCGGCGGCGCGGTTACTGCCGCCCGTCTGAGCGATTTCTGCACCGCCCCGATTAAGGGCTTCGCTGACGCTCTGCCCGTCTGCCTCTTCGTTATGATCCTGGGCGGCTTCCTCGGTATGATGACCGAGACCGGCGCCCTGGACAACGGCATCGCCGTTCTGGTGCAGAAGCTTAAGGGCAACGAGATTATGCTCATTCCCGTGCTGATGCTCATCTTCTCCCTCGGTGGTACCACCTATGGTATGTGCGAGGAGACCGTTCCCTTCTACGCCCTGCTCGCCGCTACCATGATGGCTGCTGGCTTCGACCCCATGGTCGGCGCTGCTACCGTCCTGCTCGGCGCTGGCTGCGGCTGCCTGGGCTCCACGGTTAACCCGTTCGCCGTCGGCGCTGCCGTCGACGCTCTGACCGGCGTTGGCATTGAGGTCAACCAGTCCATCATCATCGGCCTCGGTGCCGTCCTGTGGATTGTTACCACTGCCATGTCCATCTTCTTCGTCATGAGTTATGCCAAGAAGGTCAAGGCTGACAAGGGTTCCACCATTCTTTCGATGCAGGAGCTCAAGGACGCCGAAGAGGCTCACGGCAAGGCTGCTTCCGAGGTCCACAAGGAGGTCAAGCTCACCGGTCGTCAGAAGGGTGTTCTGATCGCCTTCGCCTTCACCTTCGTCGTCATGATCGTCGGCTTCATCCCGCTGGCCGACCTCAACGAGGGCGTCGCCAACTTCTTTGACGCTGGCGCTGTCTACGATGCCGACGGTAACGCCATCGTTCAGGGCTGGTCTGCCCTGATCACCGGCCTGCCCATTGGCCAGTGGTACTTCGACGAGGCTTCCACCTGGTTCTTCCTCATGGCTGTCCTGATCGGTATCATCGGTGGCCTGTCCGAGAAGCAGATTGTGAACACCTTCATTACCGGCGCTGCCGACATGATGTCCGTTGTCCTCGTCATCGCTCTCGCCCGCGGTATCTCCGTCCTCATGGCTAACACCGGCCTCGACGTCTACGTCCTCGACGCCGCCGCCAATGCCCTGGCTGGCCTGTCCGGCGTGATCTTCGCTCCCATGAGCTTCCTGGTCTACTTCGGCCTGTCCTTCCTGATCCCCTCGACCTCCGGTATGGCCACCGTCTCCATGCCCATCATGGGACCGCTGGCTGTTAAGCTCGGCTTCTCGCCCGAGGTCATGGTCATGATCTTCTCCGCCGCCATCGGTGTCGTGAACCTGTTCACCCCGACCTCCGGCGCCATCATGGGCGGTCTCGCCCTGGCCAAGATCGAGTGGACGACCTGGCTCAAGTTTGCCCTTAAGCTCATCGTCGCGCTCTCCGTCGTCTGCGCCATCATCCTGACCGTCGCCTGCGTGTTGCTCTAAGTACCCAACGGGTACCCCACGGAAACCTTGACGATCCTGTAAAGGATCACCTGGTCATCGTCTGTCCGGTGGGGTAAACCCACCGGTAGACTCCTACCTTTAGCCCCCTCCCGTTCCGTGCGCGGGAGGGGGCGCTCTTGTGTTCCGGCGTTTTACCAAACGCCGGAACCACTCGACGCTGCAAGCCCGCCAGAGCGGCAATCTGACGTTCAATCGTCGGGCATGGCCAAAAGGCCTATGCCCTCCTCTTTCACGTCACCTTGCTCGCTCTGGCGGGCTTTCGCTGACTTTTGCTCCACCTGCGGCGCTGCCATTGTTGGTGTTATGGGGCGGTGCAATGGGGTCAGGTTAGTTTGCACCAAATATGTCCGACAAGAGGTTTGACGGATGTTTGGTTGGTGCCTGTTGATGGTCTGGGTATCGGGGAGGGCGGGCTCCGTTATAATCGCCTAGAACATTAAATGGAAACGGGACGGGAGCCATATATGCGCCAGGGTTTCGACAACGCGAAGTATATCGAGCTGCAGGCTGCTCACATTAAGGAGCGCATCTCGCAGTTTGGCGGCAAGCTCTATTTGGAGTTTGGCGGTAAGCTATTCGATGACTATCATGCGAGCCGCGTGCTACCGGGTTTTGAACCGGACAGCAAGTTCCGCATGCTCAAGAGCATCGCCGACGATGTCGAGGTTATCATCGCGATCAACGCGAACCACATCGAGAAAAACAAGGCTCGTGGTGACCTGGGCATTACCTATGACGAGGATGTGCTGCGCCTGGTTGACCTGTTCCGCGGCAACGGCTTTGCCGTCGCGGCTGTGGTCATCACCCAGTACGCTGGCCAGCCTGCTGCTGATGTGTTCCGCAACCGCCTGAACGCGCTCGGTATTCCCGCCAAGCTGCACTATCCCATCGAGGGGTATCCGCACGATGTCGATCTGATCGTGTCCGACGATGGCTACGGCAAGAACGAGTTTGTCGAGACCACGCGTCCGCTCGTCGTGGTCACCGCTCCCGGCCCCGGCTCAGGCAAGCTCGCCACTTGCCTCTCGCAGCTCTATCACGAGCACAAGCACGGCACCGCCGCCGGCTACGCCAAGTTCGAGACTTTCCCGGTCTGGAATCTGCCCCTCACGCATCCGGTCAACATCGCCTATGAGGCAGCAACGGCCGATCTCGACGATGCGAATATCATCGACTCCTTCCACTTGGAGGCCTATAACAAGACTACGGTCAACTACAACCGCGACGTCGAGGCCTTCCCGGTGGTCCGTGCTCTGATGGAAAAGATCCTGGGCAAGAGCCCCTACCAGAGCCCCACGGACATGGGCGTCAATATGGTCGGTTTTGCTATTACCGATGACGATGCCTGCCGCGACGCTTCCAAGATGGAGATCGTCCGCCGCTACTTTACCGCGGTCGAAAATGTGCGCCGTACCGGCGTGGGCGATGAGCAAGTCGACCGTCTCAAGATCATTATGAAGAAGGCCGGTATCGACAAGAACTACTCGCCGGCACGCTCGGCCGCCCTTACCAGGGAGCAGCTGACGGGTGGCCCCGTAGGCGCCATGGTCATGCCCGATGGCTCCGTGGTGACCGGCAAGACTTCCACGCGCCTGGGCGCCGCGAGCTCGCTCATCATGAACGCACTTAAGCATGTCTCGGGCGTTGACCTTGAGCTCGAGGTCATTAGCGATGAGGCGATCGAGCCTATCAGCAAGCTCAAGACGCATTTCCTGGGTAGCAAGAACCCGCGCCTGCACACCGACGAGACGCTTATGGCGCTCTCGATCACCTCGGCAACGAGCGAGACGGCGGCCCGCGTCCTTTCGGGCCTGGAGCAGCTGCGCGGCTGCGATGCCTTCTTTAGCGTGATCATCTCGCCGACGGACGAGACGGTGTTGCGCAAGCTGGGCATCAACGTGTGCTGCGAGCCCAAGTTCGAGCGCCGTGGTTTCTTCCACCGCTAAGCCTGGATTAATTGGTCTGAAAGGGGCGCATCGGGTATGCATTCGGTGTGCCCCTTTTATCAACAAAGCTACCGTTTAACCTAAAAATAGCCCGTTTACCTGCCTATGAGCGATTTGGGCGGTATACAATAACCCTAACTGTTTCATCCTTTTGCGGGGATGCCGCATGATGGATGTTGCCGGCCATCATGGGGTGTGCCGGTCGCGCACGGTGCAGGTGATGCCCGTGCTCGGTTTGAGGAGGCTGCCATGGCTGGCAAGGGTCGTGCGAGTGTCAACGATATGAAGCGTGTCGAGGTACAGGTGCTGATGGAGATCGCACAGCCGTCCGAAGACAACGGCGGATTTTATGGCTTTTCGCGCAAGACGCTTGCCGAGCGTGTGGGGGTGTCTCCGTATCGCGCCCGCGCGGCAATTGAACGCTTGGAATCCGAAGACATCATCGAGGTCGTCTCGCGCTACAGCGACGACGGCGGCCAGCTCGCAAATGGTATTTGTCTCACGGAGCGTGGCGAATGGTATCTAGAGGGCATCCGTGCCGGTATGCTCGTGAAGGACTTGATCGAGGATGAAGCCGCCGATCGATAACAGCGTGCATTCATAGTGGAAACGACGCCGCCTGGGCAACCGGACGGCGTTTTGTTTCGAGATGGAGAAATGCGATTGCGCGTAAGAAAAAATGCGTGCGGCGCGCGTCGCGAGTATTACAATGAAGACCCGTAAGATGTGTATGGACAACTTCTACGGGAAGCGCAGGTAACTCAATATGACCAAGCATGTGTTCGTGACCGGCGGCGTGGTTTCGTCTCTGGGCAAGGGTATTACCGCGGCCTCGCTGGGCCGTCTGCTCAAGTCGCGCGGGTACAAGGTAACGATGCAAAAGGCCGACCCGTATCTGAACGTCGACCCCGGCACCATGAGCCCGTTCCAGCATGGCGAGGTCTTTGTGACCGAGGACGGCTACGAGTCCGATCTGGACCTGGGCCACTACGAGCGCTTTATTGACGAGAACCTAACCCGCGATTCCAACTTTACGACTGGTGCCATCTATAAGAGCCTGATCGCCCGTGAACGTCGCGGTGACTTTTTGGGCGGCACCGTACAGGTGATTCCGCACGTCACGAACGCCATTAAGGAAAAGTTCCGTCGTATTGAGGAGCAGACCGGCTCCGATGTAGTCATCACTGAGCTGGGCGGCACTATCGGCGACATCGAGTCCCAACCGTTTGTCGAGGCCATTCGTCAGTACCGCAAGGAGGCCGGCCCCGAGAACGTCTGCTACATCCACGTGTCGCTCGTTCCCTATATCGCCGCCGCCCACGAGGTCAAGACCAAGCCGACGCAGCACTCCGTTAAGGAGCTCCGCAGCTTTGGTATCCAGCCCGATATTATCGTTCTGCGCTCCGACCACCATATCGACGATGCCATCCGCGGCAAGATCGCAAGCTTCTGCGACGTCGACACCGACTGTGTCTTTACCAACGAGGACTGCGCGAGCATCTACGATGTTCCGCAGTTGCTTGCCGAGCAGGACTTTGACCTGCGCATTTGCGAGCGTCTGGGTCTGGACCCGCGTGAGCGCGACCTGAGTCAGTGGAACGAGTTCCTGCGCAAGCAGAACCATGCCAACCAGCACGCCGACAAGGTGAAGATCGCCGTCGTGGGCAAGTATACGCAGCTGCCCGATGCCTACCTGTCGGTTATCGAGGCCCTGCACCACGCTGGTGTGTTCTACGATCGCCACGTTGACGTGCAGCTGGTCGATGGCGAGAGCCTCGACGAGCAGAATGTCTCCGAGGTCCTGGGTGACGCCTCGGGCATCTTGGTCCCTGGCGGCTTTGGCAAGCGCGCCCTGGAGGGCAAGATCCTCGCGGCCGAGTTCGCCCGCGAGCACAAGATTCCGTATCTGGGCATTTGCCTGGGTATGCAGGTAGCCGTGTGCGAGTTCGCCCGCAACGTGGTCGGCCTTGCCGGCGCCAGCTCTTCCGAGTTCGATCCGGATGGCCCGTATAGTGTCATCGACCTGATGAGCTCGCAGGAGGACGTGACCGAGAAGGGCGGCACCATGCGCCTGGGCGCCTATCCGTGCAAGCTCGCCGCCGATACCCTCGCGCGCGAGGCATACGGCGAGGAGCTCGTCTACGAGCGTCACCGTCACCGTTTTGAGTTCAACAACGCCTTCCGCGATCAGCTCGAGGACGCCGGTCTGGTAATCTCGGGTCTTTCGCCCGACGAGCGTCTGGTCGAGATGGTCGAGCTGCCGCGCGACGTACATCCGTGGTATGTGGCAACCCAGGCTCATCCCGAGTTCAAGAGCCGCCCGACCAACCCGCAGCCGCTGTTCCGCGAGTTCGTGCGCGCTTCGATCGGCCAGCACGAGGGCGTCGATCGCTTGCAGGTGACGCCCAAGAACCTCGCTACGGACTAAGGGTGCCGGCGAATAAGGAACATACCGAAGCTACTCCCTCGTCGCTCGCCGTGGCGGCGGGGGAGTATCTCGATTACCTCGCGGTCGAGCGGGGCTTGGCGCGCAACACGATTGCGGCCTATCGTCGTGACCTGACGACGTACTGCGCCTATCTGGAGCGGGCTGACATTGCGTCTTTTGAAGAGGTGACCCGTCAGGTCGTGGAGGGCTTTGTTGCCGATCGCCGCGACGGAGGCTATTCCGACGCCTCGGTGGAGCGCGCGCTTGCTGCCGTGAAGGGCCTGCATGCCTTTTTGGTGCGCGATGGGGCCGTGGCCCAAAACCCGACGGCGGCGTTGCGCCTGCCCAAAAAGGCAGATCGCCTGCCGGAATACCTTTCGGTGGAGGACGTCTCGGCACTGCTCGATCAAGACTTTCCCGAGGGCGAGATGGGACTGCGCGATCACGCCATCTTGGAAGTGCTTTACGGTTGCGGCTTGCGCGTGAGTGAGCTGGTTGGGCTCGATGTGGGCGATATCCATATCGATGACGGGTTTGTCCTGGTGCGCGGTAAGGGCTCCAAGGAGCGTCTGGCCCCGTTGGCGGGAAGCGCGGCGCGTGCCCTGACACGCTATATAGGTGACGGGCGCACTCTCCTGGCCGCCCATGCTCACGGGACGGAGACCTCGGCGGTCTTTTTAAATAAGAACGGACGTCGCCTGTCGCGCCAGGCCGTGCATGCGATATGCGAGCGGTATGGGCGCCAGGTGGGGCTGGTTGGGCTCCATCCCCACACCCTGCGCCACTCCTTTGCCACCCACATGCTCGCGGGCGGTGCCGACCTGCGTGTGCTGCAGGAGATTTTGGGCCATGCCGATATTTCGACCACGCAGGTCTACACGCATGTCGACCGCACGCAACTGACCGAGGTCTATCTGGCGGCGCATCCGTTGGCACATCGCTAGCACCTCGCTGACCTGCATATTTATAAATATTAAAGGGGACGGGCCCCAGATTGCCGAGACGCACTTTTGCGCGCATGGGCAATCCGGGGCCCACCCCATTTTTCGCCAGACACCGACGCGGTGGTGGGCCGTGTGTGCCGTGGGTGGGGGAGTTTGGGGCGATGTGAACGACGTGTAAAGGGACGTAAAAATCGCCTCAAGGTCAACTTGAAGGTTGAGGTTCGCGGGCGTGGTTCTACAGGTGGCATCCCGCCTTTGCTGTAAACACAACATATTGTGTTTTCGAACATATGCTCGGGGGTGTTTTACAACATATTGGGGGTGGAGTGGTGGGGTGGGGTGGGGGAAGGGGGGGGGAAAGGTGTTGAAAAATGGGGCGGTTCCCCATATTATTGATGACGTCGACAGGCGGGGTGGTTCCCCGCGTACGTGCCATCTGAGTAACCGAGGGGAGGGCGCACATGGGAATGACGGGTGCATACGAGCGCAATCTCGATGCAAAAGGTCGTCTATCCCTGCCTGCACCCCTTCGCGAGGAGCTTGGAGAGCACGTTCGCGTGTTTAAAGCCCTGGATGTCGATGCTCTGTACGTGTTCTCTGCCGAGGCCTTCGATAAGTGGGTCGAAGGACTCTTCGCGGGTCGTGAGGGCCATGAGGGTTTTAACCCGCGTGACATTAACGACCAGAAGCTCATGAGGGCGATCAACAAGCGCACCACGTCGATGGATGTGGACAGCGCGGGTCGTATCGGTCTTTCTGAGTCTCTCCGCAAGCAGGCGAACCTCGACCGCGAGGTCACGGTTGTGGGCAACTACGACCACCTTGAGGTTTGGGACCGCGCTACGGCCGATGAGGACGATGATGACGAGGCCCTGCTGGACCTCTTCTTCTCGTAAGGGCAAGGCACGAGTAACGGATGGAGCGTGGGATCTTGACACAAGAATATCGGCATGAACCTGTCATGCTCGGCGAAGTGCTTGAGTCGCTGCGGCTAAAGAGCGGCTCCGTTGTCTGCGATTGCACCCTTGGCGGTGCCGGCCATTCGGTAAAGATGGCCGCGCAGGTGGGGAAGACGGGCCTTTTGCTCGGCGTCGATCAGGACGACATGGCCCTCGAGGCCGCTGGCGCCCGTCTGGACCGCGAGGTTCCCGGCGTTCCGCACCAGCTGCTGAAGGGCAACTTCGGCGACTTGGACGAGCTGCTTTGCTCGGCCGAGGTGCCCGGGGTCGATGGCTTCCTGTTCGATTTGGGCGTTTCGTCGCCGCAACTCGATATCCCTGGCAGGGGCTTTTCGTATAACGAGGACGCCCCATTGGACATGCGGATGGATCCGGGTAATAACACCTTAAACGCAGCTGAGGTCATCAACACCTATAACGAACACGACCTCGCCCGGATTCTACGCGTCTACGGCGAAGAGAAGTTCGCCTCGCAGATCGCGCGCGAGATCGTGCGCCGCCGCGAGCAAGAACCGATCGAAACCACCGGCCAATTTGTCGAGATCATCAAGGCGGGTATCCCGGCTGCCGCTCGTCGGCATGGTGGACACCCGGCCAAGAAAAGTTTCCAGGCCATTCGCATCGAGGTCAATCACGAGCTCGATGTGCTCGAACGAGGGCTTGATGCCGCCACCAGGTGGCTCAACCCGGGCGGACGTATCTGCGTCATCTCGTATCACTCGCTCGAGGACCGTATCGTAAAGAACCACTTTAAGGAGATGAGCCAGGGGTGCACGTGTCCGCCGGAGATTCCGGTGTGCGTGTGCGGCAACGTGCCGATACTCAAGGTCATCACCCGCAAACCCCTGGTTGCCCAGCCTGATGAGGTTGAGCGCAACCCTCGGGCGAGATCAGCCAAAATCCGCGTGGCGCAGCGTCTGTAGGCGCGACCGCGCGATATTGGACCTCCCGCTCGCACCATAAACGAAGCTTAAACACACTACCAACGCACTCGGGATGGGAGGCGGCATATCATGGGCTACAACACTTCAAGCGCAGCACTCGCCTATGATATGAACGCCATGCCCGCCTATCGTGAGACGCCGCAGGCCCCCGTTGCTCCCCGTGAGCAGCGCACGCCGCGCTTTGATGTCTACACGGGCGCGGGCCGTCAGGCAAACCAGGCGGTCAGCCCGGTTTTCATGAGCGTTCTTAAAACGTTTTGCATCATTGCGGCTATCTTCATGACGATCGGCGTCGCCCGCGTGGCGCTCGCCGGCGTTACGGCCCAGGTGCTCAACAGCAACGCCGAGCTTACCAACACGCTCGAAAAGGCGACCGATGAGAGCTCCGACCTGGAGGTCATGCATTCGGTCTATGGCGCCGACACGCGCATTCGCGACCTTGCGGGAGCTTATGGCATGGTGGAGCCCAGCGAGAGCGTTACACTTGACTTTTCGCAGGATGCAGCCGCGGGCGCCAACGCGACCGCGACCGCTCAGTAGCAAGACGGTAGCTGAGTATGACAAATGACTATCGCCGCGGTTCCGATGGGGGCCGCGGTTCTGGACGTCCCTCGTCGCGGGGACGTTCTGGTTATCAAGGAACGGGTCGGCAATCTTACAACGCCGGGCAGTCCCGTGGCAACGACCCGGCGTCGCGACTTCGCGGCTCGGGCGGCCCTCAAGTGCATAACACCAGGTCGCGCAAGAGTTCGTCGACCGAATGGCTCACAGGCGCGCCTCTGCCTCGCCGCAAAGCCGTCATGGGCTTCATCGGGCTTGGCTTGGGCTTGGGCGTCTTTCGCCTTGCCGACTATCAAATTGTCGAAGCCGATAAACTGCGCGAGCGTGCCGACGCGCGTCGCCTGCTTGCGCAGACCCTCTATGCCAAACGTGGCACCATCTACGACCGCAACGGCAACGTGCTGGCGTCGTCAGTCGAATGTCGCAACATCGCCGTGAACCCGCAGCTTGTCGAGGATGTTGGCAAGACGGTGTCGGCGCTGGTCAAGGCAACTGGAATCGATAAAAAGACCTGCCGCAAGCTCGTTGAGTCCGATGGAACCTGGGTGTATATCAAGCGCCAGGTGGACGAAGACGATGTTGCGGCGCTGGAGAAGAAGAACCTGCCCGGCGTGCTTTTTGAGCAGGCCATGAAGCGTGTATATCCATACGGCAATCTGGCATCGCAGGTGCTGGGTGTAGTGAATGTAGACAACGACGGCTTGACGGGTCTCGAAAAGCAATACAACAAGCTTCTGACCGGCACGAACGGTTCTCTCGTACGCGAGCGCGCGAGGGACGGCAGCTATATCGCGGGCGGTGCCTATAAAAAGGTGGCTGCGGTCGACGGCGTTGATATCGTGACGACGCTCGACGTCAATATCCAGCGTGCGGCCGAGGATGCCCTGGCAGAGGCTGTCGAGAAGACAAAGGCCAAGAACGGCTCGGCGCTGGTCACCGACCCCACGACCGGTGAAATTCTCGCAGCCTGCTCGTACCCGACCTACGACCAGACCGATCTGGAGAACGCCAAGACCGAGGATATGAACCTGCGCCTGGTCACCGACGCCTACGAGCCCGGCTCGGTCTTTAAGACGCTCGTGGCGGGCGCCGGTTTCGACTTGGGTGTCGTGCGATCGAGTACGTCGTTTGAGGTGCCGGCGAGCATCAAGGTGGGCGACGATACCGTCACCGATGCCGACAAGCGCGACTATGCCATGACCATGGATGTGCGCGAGATGATGCGCCGTTCGTCCAACGTGGGCTTTGTCCTGGTGGGGCGCAAGATCGGTGCCGACGACTTTGCCGCCTATGTGGACAAGTGGGGCATCGGTCACAGCTCGGGTGTCGATTTTCCGGGAGAGAGCCTGGGTATCGTCAAGGAGCGTGACCAGTATGACGGCGCCACGTTGGGCTCGATGAGCTTTGGACAGGCACTGTCCGTCTCGCCGATTGAGATCGCACGTGCCGTGGGCGGCATCGCCAACGGCGGCGTGATGATGACACCGCACTTCTATAAGTCCAGCAAAGGCGACGAGAAGGACTGGGGTGAAGGCGAGCGCGCGATTTCGGAGGACGCCGCATCCCAGGTGACATCGTGCATGCAGACGGTTGTGTCCGAGGGAACGGGCGTTGGCGGCGCGGTTGACGGCTATGACGTGGCGGGTAAGACCGGTACGGCCGAACGTGCCGACGAGAACGGCGGCTACCTCAAGGAGAACTACATGTCGTCCTTTATGGGCTTTGCACCGGCACAATCGCCCAAGGTGCTGTGCTATATCACGCTCGACGGAACGCCGAGCGGCTCAGATGCCGCTGCGGTGCCGTTCCAGTCCATTATGGCCAACGCGCTCGACGTGCTGGGTATCCCGCACACGAAGTAGGGGGTTACAATCTTTGGGGCGTTGTTTGTTGTCCCATATGAGGGTGTTCACATGCCCTGCACCACGCATGTGCGGCGCTGGGATACAATACGCCGATAGCATTATTAGGTTTACAGGGGAGCTGCAATGATAGAGATCGCCGTCAACAACCTCGCGGCCGCAACAGGGGCCCGAACCGTGACGGGAGAAGCCGATCGGGTATGCCGCGGGTGCGTTATCGACTCGCGCCAGGTCGAGGAAGGGACGATTTTCGTCGCCTTTCCCGGTGAAAACGTCGACGGCAATGATTTTGCTTCCCGTGCCGTCCAGTCGGGTGCCGGCGCCGTCGTGATGACGCGTGAGCCCGAGGCTGAGCTGGTCTCGCTGGCGCAGGACAAGGGGTGCGCCATCCTGCTGACCGATGATCCCGAGGAGTTTCTGCTGCGTTTGGCGCACACGTATCGCCTGGAGCTTGGCTGCCTGGTCGTTGGCATTACCGGTTCCATCGGCAAGACGGCGACCAAGGACGTGCTCGCCGCCGTGCTCGCCAAGCGCTATCGTGTCTGGGCCACCAAGGGCAATTTCAATAACCTGATCGGCATGCCGCTCACGGTGCTTTCCGCTCCGGCCGATACCGAGGTCCTGGTGCTCGAGATGGGCATGAACCATTTCCACGAGATTGAGCGCCTGTCCCAGTCCGCCAATCCCAACCTTGCCATCGTAAGCAAGATTGGTACCTCTCACATCGGCATTTTGGGCAGCCGCGAGAACATCGCCCGCGCTAAGGCCGAGATTGTCCAGGGTATGTGCGCCGCCGGCGACTTCTTGCCGCTGCTGGTTTTGGGCGGTGAGGACGACTTTACGCCGTTCATTCGCGATACGTTCGCCCAGCCTGCTGGTATCGATGTGATGCTGGCCGGCGTCTCGGACGATGATGAGGTCCGTGCCCGCGACATTCGTGTTGATGACGAGGGACGTCCGGTCTTTACGCTCGATTTTGGCCAAGGTGAGACGATCGATACCATGCTTGCCATCCCCGGCGTGCAGTCCGTTCCTAATGCCGTAAAGGCCGCCGCGGTTGCCTATCGCTTGGGCGTGACGCCCGAGCAGATCGATGCTGCCTTTAGGGGCCTCACGATCACCGGTCACCGCCAGGAGATCAAGCGCGCCAAGAGCGGTGCCCGCGTCATCGACGATTCCTATAACGCCAGTGCCGAATCCATGGCTGCTGGCCTCGATCTACTGTGCTCGCTTTCGTGCACGGGGTCTCGCATGGCGATCCTGGGCGAGATGGGCGAGATGGGCGATGAGGCTCCTCGCATGCATGAGCTCGTGGGCGCCTATGCGGCCGCCAAGAAGCTCGACATGCTGGCGTGCGTGGGTGGTGAGCTGGCCCAGCTTATGGCCGATGCCGCGCGCATGATGGGCATGGACGAGGACCGCATCCAGGTGTTCTCCGATTATCAGCAGGTGCTCGACCGCATGGGCGGCGCGCTTGAAAAACATGATGTTGTACTGGTCAAGGGTTCCCGCTTTGTTGAGCTCGACCGCTTTGTGGAAGGTGTGTGCTAGCCCATGTTCGGCAATCCCTCGTATCCAACGTATCAGGCTTTTTTGGGGCTTGGCATCGCCGCTGCCATTGCGCTGCTGCTCATGCCGTGGTGGATCAAGCTGCTGAAGGTCGAGGGTATCGGCCAACAGGTCCGAGCCGACGGCCCCAAGCGTCATTTGATTAAACAGGGTACGCCGACCATGGGCGGCGTCATCATCCTTGTTGCGATTTCGCTGACCTGCCTGCTGATGGGCAAGCTCACCACCGAGCTCGTGCTCGTGCTGCTCGCCACGCTGGCGACCGGCGTGCTGGGCCTGATCGACGACCTGACCTCCGTTACGCATGGGCGCTCGCTCGGTCTGACGCCTCATGCCAAGATGATCGGCCTAACCATTATCTGTGTCACCTTTACGGTACTTGCCGTTAACTGGTGCGGCGTCGCCCCCGAGATTCGTTTTCCCGGCGGCCTGACGATTGACCTTGGCGTGCTTTCGACCACCATCTGCGGCCTTTCGTTCCCGTGGCTCTACATTGTCTTTTGCTGGCTGATGATCGCCGGTCTTTCTAATGCCGTGAACCTGACCGATGGCCTTGACGGTCTTGCTGGCGGCACCTCCATGATTGCCATGCTCGCCATGGCTGCCATGGCGTTTTTGCACGGAGACGTGAACCTGTCCATCTTCTGCACCGCGTGTGCCGGTGCCTGCTTGGGCTTTCTGTGGTTCAACTGCTATCCGGCGAGCATCTTTATGGGCGATACCGGCTCGCTTGCCCTGGGCGCCGCGTTTGCCTGCACGTCCATCATGACCAACACCGAGGTCGTCTCCCTTATCATCGGCGGCCTGTTTATCGTTGAGACCCTGTCGGTCATGATTCAGGTTGTCTACTTCCACTTTACGCACAAGCGCGTCTTCCTTATGGCGCCCATCCATCATCATTTCGAAAAGAAGGGCTGGGCCGAGACCAAGGTCGTCATCCGTTTTTGGATTATCGCTGCTGCCTTTGGTGCCGTTGGCCTTGCTCTGTTCTTCCAGTTGGGATAGTGGTCTTTCATGTCTCTTGCTGATGTCTTTAGCCTGCTCGTTTTGGGTCAGGGCAAATCCGGTCTCGATGTCGCCCGCTGGGCGCTGGCACATCCCGAGCGCGTAAGTGCCGTTACCGTGTATGGCGGTGGCACCTCTGAGCCCAATGACGCCACGCGTGCGCTCGAGGCTGCTGGTGCGTCGTTTGTCTATGGGACCGAACAGGTCGAGGGCGCCTATGACGTATGCGTGACGTGCCCGGGCATCTCGGAGTTCTCGGGCTTCTTTAAGGCTGGGCGCGAGCATGCCGCCCAGATTATGGGTGAGCCCGAGTTTGCCTATCGCCTGTCGCCCGATAACTGGATTGCCATCACGGGCACCAACGGCAAGACGACCACCACGTCGCTGACTGATTATCTGCTCAAGGCTGCCGGCGAGGCCAGCGTTGCTGTCGGCAACATCGGCGAGCCGCCGGTCAACGAGATTGACGGCCGAGCCCACAACGAGTGGTTTGTGGCTGAGCTCTCGAGCTATCAGATTGCTACGACAACCGAGCTCCACCCCCGCGTGGCGGTGCTGCTCAACATCACTCCCGACCACTTGGGCTGGCATAAGAGTCATAAGAACTATGCGCTTGCCAAGATCAAACTGTTTGACAATATGGTCGATGACGATCTGGTGGTTGTCGACGTCGAAGACGCCGGCATTCACGAGTTCGATGAGTACATCTACACGCCGGGTCGTCGCATCTGCAAGGTTGCCTTTGACGAGCCTGAGGGCGAGGATGCCGCCTTTGTGCGCGATGGCAAGATGATCGTGCGTCTGAAGGGTGTCGAGACCCCGCTCATCGCTACATCCGAGCTCAAGATCTCGGGCCATCACAATGTTATCAATGCCCTGTGCGCTGCCACGGCTGCCTTGGCAGTCGGTGCCGATGTCGACGGTGTCTGCCGCGGTCTGGCCTCGTTCCAGCCGCTCGAGCACCGCGTGGAGCCGTGTGGCGAGATTGACGGCGTGCGCTACGTCAACGATTCCAAGGCGACTAACACCGATGCGGTCGAGAAGGCACTGACGGCATTTCCCGATGACGACGTGATCTTGCTGCTCGGCGGCCACGATAAGGGTACGCCGCTTGCGGACTTTGCCCGCGTCGTTATGGACAACGTGCGCTCGGTCGTTTGCTTTGGCGATGCGCGCGAGCGCTTTACCGCCGCTATGGACGAGGCCGATGTCGATGGTGACGTGGATATCGCCCAGGCGGATGACCTGCGCGATGCCGTGGACGTCGCCCGTTCGCTGTCGAGCCGTGGCGACGTGATCTTACTTTCTCCTGCCTGCTCTTCGTTCGATGAGTTCTCGGGCTATGAGGAGCGCGGCCGCGTGTTTAAGGACTATGTGGCCCAGCTTGCCGCTGCGGCGAAATCGCAAATGGAATAGGGGTTGCCGGTGAGAGAGGAGAGCCCCCGACAAGGTATGAGGAGGCCCGACTCGGACCGTGCTTCCTCGCGGCGCAGCACACCGCGTTCCGGTCGCGGCGGGCAGACGTTTAGCGAACGCTATATTGCCGGCGTTCCCGCCCGTATCATGCGCCCCCGTTTGATATTCATGGCCTGCCTGTTTACCTTGGTATGCTTTGGCCTGCTGATGGTGTACTCGGCGTCTTCGGTCGAGGCGCTGCACGAGAATGGCTCGGCGACGTTTTTTCTGTTTCGACAAGCCGCGTTTGCCGGAGTTGGCGTGCTGGCTATGGTTGCCATCGTGCGCATCTTGCCGGACAGTTGGTTTGGGGAAGACGTGCTCAGGATCTTCCTCATAGGCATGATAGGGCTACTGTTTCTGGTGTTCTTGGTGGGCAGCGGCAG
Organism: Collinsella aerofaciens; assembly: GCF_015553355.1. Classification (GTDB taxonomy): domain Bacteria; phylum Actinomycetota; class Coriobacteriia; order Coriobacteriales; family Coriobacteriaceae; genus Collinsella; species Collinsella aerofaciens_V. The sequence continues at coordinate 35,846 of NZ_JADNGN010000002.1, read as the reverse complement.
CCGTGGCGCCACGCGCTGGCTCAACATTGCCGGCATTCAGTTCCAGCCTTCCGAGTTTTTAAAGCCATTTGCCATTGCGTATTCGGCCATCATGCTTGATCGTTTCTTTTCGCCCGGTGGCAACATCAACGAATTCCTTCGCAAGATGGGCATCTACCTGGGTATTTCGCTCTTTCTGATCTTTATCCAGCCCGATTTCGGTACTGTCCTGATCATCCTGTTGACCCTCATGTGCATGGCGTTGTTTGCGGGTCTCGACCCCAGATTTATCATCGGCGTGCTAATCTTCGGCATTCTCGTGATTGTGATTGCGCTTGTTGCAGAGCCGTACCGTATGGTGCGTATTCAGGTTGCCTTGAACCCTTGGGCCGACGAGTATGGTGACGGCTATCAGGCTACGCTTGCCATCATGGCCTTTGCCTCGGGCGGTCTGTTCGGCCGTGGCATCGGCAACTCAACCATGAAGTACTCGTATCTGCCCGAGGCGCACAATGACTACATCCTGGCCATCATTGGCGAGGAGGTCGGTTTTGTCGGAACCGTGCTGTTCTTCTTGGTGTTTGCGATGCTGATCTATTCGGCGTTTCGCATTGCCGAGCAGGCGACCGATCGTCGGGGCGCGCTTATGGCGTCTGGCTCCGCGGTCATTCTCGCGGTGCAGTTTTTGATTAACGCGTTGGGCATCCTCAACGTGTTTCCCATGACGGGCAAACCGTTGCCGTTTATTAGCTACGGCGGTTCGTCGATTATTGTGTCGCTTATGCTTGCCGGATTGATCCTGCGCGTTTCGTACGAGAGCGCCCGTCGCGATGAGTACGACCGTCGCCGCGAGAGCTTTGCCGTTATGGATGAGAGTACCGCTGGCGTGCCCCACGTGCGCGGCGAGCGATCTTCGCGTAACGGTTTTACCGTCCTGGATGGCTCTGCGACCGAGCCGGCAGTCCGCCCGCGTCAGCGAACGGCGCCGCAAGGTCGTCCTCAGCGCCCCAGCCCTCGCAACGCGGGCGGCGGATATAATCGAATCGATTTGAACTCGGACCCGTCGGCGCGTCTGCGCACCGACGACCAGGGACCGCGTGTACGAAGGGACTACCATGACCGATAAGATGACCGTTGCTATTGCAGCCGGCGGCACGGCAGGACACATCAACCCCGCGCTCGCCTTGGCCGAAGAGCTGCGTGATCGTGGCCACCACGTTGTGTTCGTGGGCCAGTCGCGCAAGCTCGAGGGTCGTCTGGTCCCCGAGGCTGGGTTTGATTTTGTGCCCATTACGGTCACTGGCTTCGACCGCTCCCGTCCTTGGACGGCGCTGACCTCGCTGTGGCGTGTCAACAAGGCCAAGCGTGCGCTCGCTGGTCATTTCTCAAAGGTCGGCAAGCCCGACGCTGCCATCGGTTTCGGAGCCTATGTCGAGGTTCCGCTGCTGGGGTGGTGCAAGGGCGCGGGCGTTCCGTATCTGCTGCATGAGCAGAACTCTGTTCCGGGCCTGGCCAACAAGATGATGAACTCCCACGCCGCCCGCGTGTGCATCTCGGTGCCGGCTGCACGTTCGGTCTTTGAGCGCGAAGGTGACCCTGGCCACGTGCTCATGACCGGCAACCCCGTACGTCGCTCGGTGATCGAGGGCGATCGCGCTCGCGGCCGCAAAGCACTTGGCGTTCCCGAGGACGCTACGCTGCTGCTCGTCTTTGGCGGTTCACTTGGCGCCCAGCACCTCAACGAGCGCGTGGTTTCGCTCAAAAACGAGCTGCTTTCGCGCAAGAACCTCTATGTGTTGCATTCGACGGGTGCCGACGGCTTTGAGGAGACCGAGCGCGCTTTGGCGCTGACGCCCGAGGAGGCGAAGCGTTACCGCGTCCAGTCTTACATCGACAACATGGGCGATATGCTGGCTGCTGCCGATTTGGTGCTCTCGCGTTCGGGCGCATCGAGCGTGGCCGAGATCGCTGCGCTCGCCGTACCTTCGGTGCTCGTGCCGTATCCGCATGCGACGGCCGACCACCAAACCACCAATGCCCGTTATCTGGTCGACGCCGGGGCCGGCGTGCTCTGCGCCGATGCCGATATCGACGGTTTTGCCTTTGCCGATGAACTGCTGCACCTGGTCGATGACGCGGCGGCGCGCGACGCCATGCGTCAGGCGGCGCGTGGTCTGGCTCAGGATAGGGCCGCCGCTCTTCTGGCGGATGCGGTAGAGGGTTTGCGTTAGTTAGACGGGATATCGTCGGTCGCCCTCGCGCTGATGCGGTAGGTGCGGTACAGTTAACGGGTTACAGGCAGTGTTTACGCAAGGAGTACACGAGCACATGGCTGATTCCCAGACTGCAACCTCCGCGCCCGAGTTTAAGAGCGCCCACTTTATCGGTATCGGCGGCGCCGGCATGAGCGGCATCGCCCTCGTTCTGCACGAGCGCGGTTATGCCGTTACCGGCTCCGACCTTAAGACGTCACGTTATATCCGCCAGCTTACCCGCGCTGGTGTGAAGGTGCATGTGGGCCATGAGGCCGCCACGATCGACGAGGTCAAGCCCGACGTGGTTGTTGTCTCCACCGCTATTCCGGAGTCCAACCCTGAACTCGTGCGCGCTCGCGAGCTTGGTATTCCCGTGTGGCCCCGTGCCAAGATGCTCTCTGCTTTGGGCCACGGCTACACCACCGTCGCTGTTGCCGGCACGCATGGCAAGACCACCACGTCTTCGATGTGCGCCACCATGCTCGACCGCATGGGTCTGGATCCGAGCTTCCTGATCGGTGGCATCGTCGAGGGCTATGACACGAACGGCAAGAACGGCTCGGGCGACTACTTTGTCGCCGAGGCCGACGAGTCCGACAGCTCCTTCCTGTTCCTGAACCCCAACGTGGTCATTGTGACCAACGTCGAGGCCGACCACCTCGATCACTACTCGGGTATCGAGGAGATCGAGGCAACTTTCGCCAAATTCATGAGCCTGGTGGGCGAGGACGGCACCGTCATCGTCTGCGGTGAGGACCCGCATCTGGTCGAGCTCGCCAAGTCGACGGGCCGTCACGTGCTTTCCTACGGCTTTGCCGAGAGCAACGACATCGTCTGCATGCACCCGGATGTCAAGGGCATCCAGAGCGACTTTATCGTTCGCTTTGAGGACGGCACTGAGCACGCTGTGGAGATCAAGAGCAATCCCGGTCGCCACAACATGCTCAACGCCACGGCGGTGCTCACCGTCGCCCATGTCCTGGGCCTTGACATCGACGCCGCCGCCAAGGCGCTCTCGAGCTTTGAGGGCGTCCGCCGTCGCTTTACCCACGTGGGCGATATCGATGGCATCACCGTGGTCGATGATTACGGCCATCACCCCACCGAGATCAAGGCGACGCTTGCTGCCGCTTCGTCGCTGGGCTACAAGCACGTCGACGTCGTGTTCCAGCCGCACCGCTATTCGCGCCTGCAGGCCCTGTGCGACGACTTTGCCGATGCATTTGCCAATGCCGATAAACTGCTGCTGATTGATGTGTTCTCGGCTGGCGAGATGCCCATTCCGGGTGTCACCTCTAAGATGCTCGCCGATACCGTGCGCGCCAAGCATCCTGGCAAGGAGGTCGTGTACTGCTCCAGCCGTCTTGAGCTCAATCAGGAGCTCGAGCAGATGGTGGGCGAGGGCGACCTGCTGCTCACAATGGGTGCCGGTGACGTTACGACCGTCGGTCCCGAGTTTATCGAGTATCTGACTGCCAAGAAAGACGCTTAAGTCTAATGGGTCTGTTTAACGCCGTCATGGCGCTCTCGGGCATGATCGACACGGATGTGATCGAGGACGAGCGCCTTGCGCGTCATACGAGCTATCGTATCGGCGGCAAGGCCGACCTCTTTGTGACGTGCCATAGCTATCATGCCCTCCGCCGCGCCGTGGCGGTGCTCGATCGCGAGCAGGTGCCGTGGGTCATCATCGGCAAGGGCTCCAATCTGCTGGTTGCCGATGGCGGTTATCGCGGTGCCGTCATTTCGCTCGGACGTGAGTTTCAGCGCACGGTTGTTGCCGATGACGGTTGTACGCTGACGGTCGGTGCGGGCGTGATGTTTGCGCGCCTGGTCAACGATGCCCTGTCGCGTAGCCTCTCGGGCCTTGAGTTTGCCGTTGGCATCCCTGGCTCGGTTGGCGGTGCGATATCTATGAATGCAGGCACACGGACCGAGTGGATTGGCTCGCTGGTTGAGGATGTCGTAACGTTTGACCCGGCATCCGGTATCAAGCATTATGCGGGGTCCGAGATCACTTGGGGCTACCGCGAATGTAGCCTTCCCCGCAATGAGATTATCCTCGAGTGCGTGCTCAAGCTTAAACCGGCGCCCAAGGCCGACATTCGCGAGCGCATGGAGCGGTACCTGACGAGGCGCAAGCGTACGCAGCCCATGGGTCGCGCATCCTGCGGGTCGGTCTTTCGCAACCCGCCCGATGCGAGTGTGGGCAAGCTTATCGAGGATTGTGGATTAAAGGGTTTTTCGATTGGCGGCGCGGAAGTTTCGCCCGTTCACGCTAATTTTATCGTTAATAACGGAACTGCCTCGGCCGATGACGTTGCCGCGGTTATCAGACATGTGCACGGAAAGGTGAGGGAGGCGTATGGCATCGAGCTCAGACCGGAAGTTAAATTCCTCGGCTTCTAGAGCATCGAAACCCACCTTCCGCCGCGCCGGAGGGCGTTCCGGCGCGCCTGCCAAACCTCAACGCAATACCGTCGCGCACTCTAAGTCTGTCGGGCATGCTCGACAGACCAGTCGTCCGGTTGTCGGCTCGCAGCTCGGTAATCGTCCGGCCGCAAAAAAGTCCTCGCGTCCCTCGGTGACGTCAAAGCCTGTTATGGGCGCCAAACCCGCCCGTCCCATGGCAACTCCTAAGCCCTCGACGGGAACTAAAGCGCCGCGTCCAGGTCGCACGCTGGGCGCATCGAAACCGCGCTCGCTGACATCGGTGCCGGCTACCGCCAAGAAGCCTTCGGGTAAAAAAAGCGTCAACCCGTTGTCTTCACTTGGGGCGATGGTAAATAAAACATCAGACGCCGCTTCTGTCGTTGCAGGCAAAGGCAAAATCGTGGGCGGCGTTCTGGCCGCCTTGGCCGTGCTCGTCGTCGTTGCCATCGTGGTGATCAACTCTGGATTGTTTACCGCCACTGATATTCAGATTCAAGGCAGCGAGCATGTGACGAAGCACGATGCTATCCAGCTGATCGATTTGCCCGAGGGAACGTCGCTTTTTAACGTCGATCCCGACCAGATTACCGAGGACCTCAAGCAGAATCCGTGGGTCTCGGGCGTGGATGTCCAGCGTCAGTTCCCGCATACGCTCATCATTACGCCGATGGAGCGCAAGGTCATCGCAATTGCCTATATCAGTTCCGATGACCTTGCCTGGGCCATCGGGGATGATGACACTTGGATCGCCCCACTGTCGACGTCGGTCGAAGTGGACGACCAAGGCAACGTCATCACGACAGGGCAGGGCTCAAATACCTTGACCGGAATCGATGCCGCGCTGGCGCTCGCTAAGCACTATGGCGCGGTGTTGTTGACTGATGTCTCGGCGGATGTCGCTCCGGTTTCCGGCCAGGCAGTGAGCTCCAAGGCCGTTAAGGCTGGCTTGGATTATGTGCGTGGTTTTTCGAGCGAGTTCTTGGGACAAGTCAAGGATATTTCCACGCCTTCGGTCGAAGCCATCTCGGCAAACCTCAATAACGGCATTGAGGTGTCGCTGGGCGATTCGAACGATATCGTCAAGAAGGAGCGCGTAGTCACCAAGCTGCTTTCGCAGGTAGAGGGCGTAACGTATATCAATGTGCGCTCTCCGGGTAACTATACATTTAGGAACGCTCCGACCTCGTAGCGCTGGTTGATGCTTTGTTGAGGGGCCATACCACGCCGTTTATCTGGTTTGTTTGGTTTTCACGGTCAATTATTTGACTGATACGTTCATAATGTGCAAACATAATACGGTTTACCTTTGCATTTACTTTCAACCTGAAGGTTAATGTGCGCAGGGGTCGACCCATGCTATGGCTATAACCTTTGTTCGGAGGACCGACATGCACGAGACAGAGATCAACAACTACCTTGCCGTCATTAAGGTGGTCGGCGTCGGCGGCGGCGGTACCAACGCGGTCAATCGAATGATCGAAGAGGGCATCCGCGGCGTCGAGTTTGTTGCCATCAACACCGATGCTCAGGCACTCGCGATCTCTGATGCCGATATCAAGGTGCACATCGGCACCGACCTTACCCGCGGCCTGGGCGCCGGCGCCAACCCCGAGGTTGGCCGCAAGGCTGCCGATGAGTCCCGCGACGACATTGCCGAGGCGCTCGCTGGCGCCGACATGGTGTTCATCACCTGCGGCGAGGGCGGTGGCACCGGTACCGGCGCTGCTCCCATCGTTGCCGATATCGCGATGAACGAGGTCGGTGCGCTGACCGTCGCCGTCGTGACCAAGCCCTTCACCTTCGAGGGCCGCAAGCGCAAGAAGAGCGCCGAGGAGGGCATTAAGACCCTCTCCGATTGCGTCGACACCATGATCGTCATCCCTAACGATAAGCTGCTCGACATCGCCGAGAAGAAGACCACCATGCTCGAGGCCTTCGCGATTGCCGATGGCGTCCTTTCCCAGGGCACCCAGGGCATCACCGACCTCATCACCGTCCCCGGTATCATCAACCTGGACTTCGCCGATGTTAAGACCATCATGAAGCAGGCCGGTACCGCCATGATGGGTATCGGTACCTCTTCTGGGGACACCCGTGCCGTCGACGCTGCCCAGCAGGCCATCTCCAGCCCGCTGCTCGAGAGCTCCATCGATGGTGCCACGCGCGTGCTGCTCTCCATCGCCGGTTCCAAGGACCTGGGCATCCAGGAGATCAGCGACGCCGCCGACGTTGTCGCCAACGCCGTCGACCCCGAGGCCAACATCATCTTCGGTACCGTTGTCGACGAGTCCCTGGGCGATCAGGTGCGTATCACCGTCATCGCTACGGGCTTCTCCGACTCCAACGTCAACCGTCAGGACGAGCTCTTTGCTGCTCAGCAGTCTCAGAGCAAGGCCGCTGCCTCCGCTGAGCCGCAGCGCACCGCTCCTGCCACGAGCCCGGCTCAGGCCGCTCCGACCCGCAACGTCGGTGGCACCGAGCTTCCTAACTTCGGCAACGATCAGTTCGAGCTTCCCGACTTCCTGAAGCGCGGTAGCTTCTAAGTCGTTCTTTGCATTGTTGTGCACAGGGGCGTGTCCGTATGGACGCGCCCTTTTTATTTCGACTTTGTAAACTAGAACCTCCAATCTCTTTACGTTCCCTTTACGATTGCCTTCAGCGCAGCAGGTATCCTTTTAGAGAAGTATGACAGCCGTATAAACGCGGGCTGTAGCGGCGATGCCGCGGTACTTGTGTTATTAGGAGGCTTTAGTATGGCAGCACGTGCGGACAAAGTTTCGCGTGTCGACCATGATGGAGTTACGTTGGTGGAGGGCGCGACATCCGATGTTCGCTTTGCCTTCACCGAGCGCGCCGGTGGCGTTTCCGAAGATGCGTACTCCTCACTCAACTTGGGCTCGCATGTTGGCGATGACCCCTTTGCTGTTCAAGAAAATCGTTGTCGTGCGCTCGAGGCTATGGGTGCCGCCGAGTGCGAGCACAACCTGCTCGTTCCCAATCAGGTCCATGGTGATCATATCGTTGCGGTGACCTCGAACGGCGCCGATGACCTTGAGGACGTTCGCGAGCAGATTGCCGAGGGCTGTGATGCCATCGTCTGCACGGCGCATAACGTGCCCGTGCTGCTCTGCTTTGCCGACTGCGTTCCCGTGGTGCTGGTGGCCCCCGGCGGATTTGCCGTGGTGCACTCCGGTTGGAAGGGCACGATTGCACGTATTTCCGCCAAGGCGTGCCAGGCGCTTTGCGATGCTGCCGGCTGCGATGCGGGCGACGTTTCCGCCTATATCGGCCCCCATATCTTGGGTGACGAATATGAGGTATCCCAGGAACTCATGGATCGCTTTGCCGCCGAGTTCTCTTGCATCGATGCGAATACCTCTCGCATGCTCGATCTTTCCGCTGCCATTCGCGAGGCGCTGGTAGATGTCGGTGTCGACGCGGATAATATCGTGGATACCCAGCTTTCGACCGTGCGTCAGAACGACCGCTTTTATTCCTACCGTAACGAGGACGGCACCTGTGGGCGCCATGCTGCGATCGGCGTGATGCTATGAGAAAGATCGTATCGGTCCTGAGCGCCGCTGTGCTTACGCTTACGCTGTGCGCCTGTTCTTCGGGATCTTCTACCTCTTCCATTACCGTGGCCGGCTCCACGACCTGCCTTCCTATCGCCGAGATTGCGGCCGAGGGCTTTAAGGAGGAGACCGGCATCGACGTGCTCGTTTCCGGTTTGGGTTCTTCCGCTGGGATCGAGGCCGTCAGCGCCGGCGCGTCCGATATCGCCAGCTCCTCCCGTGGACTCAATGCCGACGAACAGGATCTGGGCCTGACTCCCATCGTCATTGCCCACGACGGTATTGCGGTCATCGTGAACGACGACAACCCCGTCGATAACCTCTCGACCGAGCAGCTCCGCGATATCTACGCCGGCAAGATTACCAATTGGAAAGAGGTCGGTGGCGAGGACCTGAGGATTCAGGTCATCAACCGAGACGAGGCGTCCGGTACGCGCGAGGCCTTCCGTACCATCGTGATGGATGGCACGCCGTTCGATCGCCGCTCGGCTGTTCTTTCGGGTACGGGCCAGGTGCGCGACGTGGTATCTCGTTCGCGTGGGGCCATCGGCTACATTTCGCTGGGCTTCGTCGATAGCCTCAACGCCAAGACCTCGGTCAAGGCTGTCTCGGTCAATCATGTTGAGGCGTCCGAGAAGACGGTCGCGAGTGGCGGCTATCCCATCTCGCGCGACCTTTACTTCTTTGTGAAGGGTGCGCCTTCGCAGCAGGCGCAGGATTACATCGACTACGTGACGTCCGAAAAGATGGACAAGCAGATTCGCGAGGCGGGCTTTATTCCCGTCACCAACGACGAGAAGGGGAGTGAGTAGCATGGAAGCACAGGAAAACTCCCAGACTGAGCAGAATGCTCAGGCGCCCAAGAAGCGCGAGCTGGCGCTCGTATCGCGCAGTACCTATATCAAGGAGAAGGCGCTGAAGTGGATCTTCTTTGCCTGCGCGTTCTTGGCGGTCGTTACCGTCATCTTGATTTTTGTCTTTACCACGTACTCGGCGCTGCCCGTCTTTACCGACATCGGTCTGGCGGATTTCTTTAGCTTTACGTGGGCGCCCTCTGAGGGCCACTACGGCATCTTGTCGCTGCTTGCCGGCTCGGGTCTGGTGACCGTCGGTGCGCTCGCCATGGGCGTGCCGCTGGGCGTGGGTACGGCCGTTTACCTGGTCGAGATTGCCAGCAAGCGCGTGCGCAAGCTCATCAGCCCTGCCGTTGACCTGCTGGCGGGCATACCCTCCATCATCTACGGCTTCTTTGGCATGATCATCATCCGCCCGTTTATCGCACAACTGACCGGCGGCCTTGGTTTTGGTGCGCTGACGGCGTGGTTTGTGCTCGCCATCATGATCGTCCCTACCATCACCACGCTCACCATCGATGCTCTCAATTCCATTCCCATGGGCATTCGCGAGGCATCGTATGCCATGGGCGCCACCAAGTGGCAGACCATCTATAAGGTCGTGCTACCTGCCGCGAAGCTGGGTATCGTTGATGCCATCGTGCTGGGTATGGGCCGTGCCATCGGCGAGACCATGGCCGTGCTCATGGTCGTAGGTAACGCCCCGGTTATTCCCGACAGCATTGCGAGCCCCATCTCGACGCTCACGAGCCAGATTGCGCTCGACATGAGCTATTCCTCGGGTCTGCACCGCTCGGCGCTGTTCGGCATGGGTGTGGTCCTGTTTATCATCTCCGCCACGCTGGTGGGCATCGTCCGTCTGATTTCCAAGAAGAAGAGGGGGTAGGCTATGTCCGATTCCGTTGACACGACGGTCGATACGACCTCGTCGCGCGAGCGCATCAAGCGTGCCCTTTCCCACGGCAAGAAGGGCCGCATCAACAAGGACCTGTCCAACAAGATCATGCTTGGCGTGTTCCGTGCCGCTGCCTACATCACCACGCTGGTGCTGGTCGCTATCATCGCCTACGTGGTCATCAACGGCCTGCCACACATCTCGCTCGACTTTATCTTCGGTTGGCCCCAGGGCGTCAACGCCGAGGGCGGTATTTGGCCCACGATCGTCTCGACCGTCTACGTGACGGCGCTCGCCATGCTTATCTGCACGCCGATCGCTGTGCTGGCAGCCGTCTATCTGGCCGAGTACGCCAAGCAGGGCAAGGTCGTCGAGCTCATTCGCTACGCTGCTGACGCTTTGGCCTCGGTGCCCTCCATCGTTATGGGCCTGTTTGGCTACGCCTTGTTTGTCGAGGCTATGGGCCTGGGCCTTTCGATGGTCTCTGCCGCTCTGGCACTCGCGCTCTTGATGCTCCCCATCGTCATGCGCACCACCGAAGAGGCCATTCGCGCCGTTCCGCGCTATATCCGTTGGGGCGCGTACGGCCTGGGCGCCACCAAGTGGCAGGTTGTCTCCAAGATCGTGCTTCCTTCTGCCTTTGGCCGTATTGCCACGGGCATCGTCCTCGCCATCGGCCGTGCCATTGGCGAGACCGCGGTGGTGCTCTACACCATGGGCCAGGCCATCAACCTGCCTATTTCGCCGCTCGATTCCGGCCGCCCCATGACGGTTCACCTGTACCTGCTTGCCAACGACGGCATCAACATGAACGCAGCCTACGGCACTGCGCTCTTGCTGATGGTGATCATTTTGGCCTTCAACCTGTTTGCGCGCTTCCTGTCGCGTAAGCGTCGCTAGTTAAGGAGTCCCATGTCCGTTTATCAGTCCGCTCCCGCGTTGGAGCAAGCGGCCATTACGGCCAAGGATTTCAACTTTTGGTACGGTGACTTTCATGCGCTGACGGGGCTTGACCTCAACATCGCCAAAAACGCCATCACCTCCTTCATTGGCCCTTCGGGCTGCGGCAAGTCGACGTTTTTGCGCTGCATCAACCGCATGAATGACCTGATCGAGGGTACGCGCGTCGAGGGCACCATGACGCTCGACGGCAACGATATCTATGCCGAGGGCGTCGACCCGGTCGACCTCCGTCGCCGCGTGGGCATGATCTTTCAGCAGCCCAATCCGTTTCCCAAATCCATCTACGAGAATGTCGCCTTTGGCCCTCGTCTGCAGGGCGTGACTAGCAAAAGTGACCTCGATGACATCGTGGAAGAATCGCTCAAGCGCGCCAACCTCTGGAAAGAGGTATCCAATCAGCTCAACAAGGATGGTTTGGCGCTCTCGGGCGGTCAGCAGCAGCGTCTGTGCATCGCGCGCGTGCTTGCGGTGCAACCCGATGTCCTCCTGATGGACGAGCCCTGCTCCGCCATCGACCCCACGTCCGTCTCTAAGGTCGAGGATCTGATGGCCGAGCTGGCGCCCGAGATGACGATCATCATCGTCACGCATTCAATGCAGCAGGCAGCTCGCATTAGCGACTACACCGCATTCTTCTTGCAGGAAGTTGCCGGCGAGCCCGCTACGCTCATCGAGTATGGTCAAACCGACGCGATCTTCACCAGCCCGGTGGACTCGCGGACGGAAGACTATATCACCGGCCGCTTTGGCTGATCGGTGCGACTAGTCCCAAGCCGATCGGATCTGGTCCGGTGCGTATTCACTGTGCGGGCGGCATGACCGCACCCAACTGATTGGAGTGAACCATGCGCAAACTGTTTTCCCGTCAGCTCATCGAGGCCCGTCACGAGATGCTGAGCATCTACGAGGCCGTCGATCTGGCCCTCCACGATGCCGTGAAGGCCTATGTGACCGACGACCGCAAGCTCGCCACCAAGACCAAGAAGCGCACGCTTTCGATTGACGCACGCTGCGCCAACCTGGAGGCCGTCTGCTACAACCTGATTGCCACGCAGTCACCGGTCGCCTCCGACTTCCGCTTGCTGCAGACGATCATCTACGTCGACTTTAACCTGCAGCGCATGACCGATAAGGTTCGCCAGATTTGCCGCGCCACGCGTCATATGATCAAGGCCGACATCTCGCTGCCCAAGGAGCTTGTCGGCACGGTCGAGGCCGAGGCTGAGGCCGTCTACCAGGTGCTGGGCTCTTCGCTTTCTGCGCTCGTCACCAACGACATGTCCATCATCTGCAACTTGGCCGTCGAGGACGAGCCAGTGCACGCCGCCTACGAGAAGTTCTTCCGCACCTTTAACCGCATGGACACGGGCGATTTTATGGACGACGACAGCAACTATGACGACCTGCGCCGCGCCATCATGGTATCGCGCTATCTCGATCGCATCGCCTCGATTTCCATCGATGCCGCCTGCCGTCTGACCTTCCTGTTGACCGGACAGCGTATGACTGCCGGTGATATCGCCTGCACTGATGAGGATGAGCTCGAGAGCATGCGCGTGCCTTCGGGCGAGGGTGTTATCATGAGGCCCGCCGTCGACGCTCGCTACGTTGCCAAGGTGCCCACTAACGAGGTCAGCGAGGGTCTTCGCTACCTGCTCGATCATCTTGAGGACGAGGACGATGGCGAGGACGACGAGGAGTAAGTAATTCCGTTCGTCGAAAGATTGTAAATACCTAAGTGAGCGCGGCCTTGCACATGCGGGGCCGCGCTCTTGCGATAGCATGGGGCTACTTGTTTGGCTGTCAGCGGAGGCGATTGGCAATGGATAACTATTTGGACTTGATGCGCGCTCGCCGCGAGCAGATTCTGGAACGTTTTTATGCGGCGCTCGATCGCGCAGGCCGTCCCCACGACGCCGCGCGCCTCATTGCCGTGTCCAAGACCGTTGGTGTCGATGAGACCGTTGCCGCCATCCAGGCGGGATATCGCCATTTTGCCGAGAATCGCCCGCAGGAGCTGGTTCGCAAGCTCACAGGTTTGGCGGAGCATCCGGAGCTGCCCGAGGTGCGCTTCGATATGATCGGCAACCTGCAGACCAATAAGATCAATGCGGTGCTGGGCTCAGCCGAGCTGATTCACTCGGTGGGTTCGCTGCATCTGGCGCAGGCGATCTCGAGCCGTGCTGCCCGCAAGATTGAGGCAGGCGAACTCGCCGGCCCCCAGCGTGTGCTCATTGAGGTCAATGTGAGTGGTGAGGAGTCGAAGGGAGGCTTTTCGCCCGATGAGATTCGCGCCGCCGCGGGTGAGCTTGCGGAACTTGAGGGAATTTGCGTACAGGGGCTTATGACTATGGCGCCCCGGGGGAATAAGGATGTGGCACGCCGCACCTTTGCGGGGCTTCGTGAGCTGAGGGATGAGCTGGAGGCGGCGCATCCCGATTTGAACCTGCCTGAGCTTTCCTGCGGCATGAGCGAAGACTTTGAGCCTGCCCTTGAGGAGGGCTCTACGCTCGTTCGCCTGGGCAGGGTAGTATTTAGCCCGGAGTTTGCAGTAAAATAAGGCTCTGAAGTGCGCACTGATTATCGGGGCGCCTGCACTAAACCGCGAGAGGACACAACCATGGGCTTCCTTGACGAGATTAAAAATAAGATGCACCTGGGCGGCCAGCAGGGTTACGACCAGGGTTATGGCCAGGACGACGACTACGGCTACGATGACGGCTATGACGATAGTTATCAGGGCAACGGCTACAGTGGTGCTTCGGGCGAGGGCTTCTACACCCAAGACGAGCCGAGCAACGGCCTGCTTGGTCAGACGCGCCGCGGTGAAGCTGAGTCGGTTGCCGTGTATACGCGCTCCGGTCAGCTGGTCGGCGATGACTCCCGCCATGCCACGACGTATAACCCGCCTTCGCGCTCGCAGGACAGTGTTGCGAGCGGTTATCGTCCTGGTGCCTATGACACGCCGTCTAGCTACGCCGAGAACACCCGCGCCCGTGCCGCCGCTGCGCCCGCGGCTGCACCGAGCGATGCCTCGGCCTATGCGAGCAATATCATCAACGCCACACCGCAGCTGCCGGCCTATGTCCTGCGCCCCGAGAGCTATGACGACGTGGAGACCGTGGTGCGCCGCGTTCGCACCAAGCAGCCTGTCGCACTGATTTTTGTGGGCGTACGCACCGAAGTTGCCAAGCGCGTCTTGGACTTCTCTTACGGCTTTGCCTGCGGTCTGGGTGCCACGGTCAAGGAGGTGGGCGACCGCGTGTTCATGGTGCTGCCCGCCGGCTGCGAGGTCAAGGATTCGGACCTCAAGAAGCTTCGTGCGGACGGCTACCTTAAGTAAAGACAAGACGAGGAGATTCCCATCAACATCTACACTATCGTCCAGCTGGTCAACACGCTGTTCAACTTCTATTCTACGCTCATTGTCGTCTACTGCTTTATGACGTGGATTCCCATGAAGCAGGGTGGTTTGCTTCAGGATATTGCCGCGGTGCTTGATAGCGTGTGCGGTCCGTGGCTCAACCTGTTCCGTCGTTTCATCCCGCCGATGGGCGGTATCGATTTTTCGCCGGTCGTTGCGATTATTGCGTTGCAGTTGGTGCAGAGGCTGGTTCTGCAGCTTCTTATAGGTATACTCGTGTAGAACTGACTTAGTAACTTACGTCGGGCGTGTAGCGCCGAGGCGATGAAAAAGGAGACTTGTTATGGCTATTACCCCTGCAGACATCCAGGCTCAGACTTTCTCTGAGGCCAAGCGTGGCTACGATCCTGCCGAGGTCGACGTCTTCTTGGAGACGCTGTCCTCCGAGGTTGACGCTATGCTCGCTAAGATCGTCGACCTTAAGGGTCGTCTGACTGCTACCGAGCAGCAGCTTGCCGATGCGCAGGCTCAGCTTGCCCAGGCTCAGGATGCCCCCGCCCAGGCCGTTCCTGCCGCCCCCGTGGCTGCTCCCGCCCCTGACTTCTCCGCTCAGGAGCGCCAGATTTCCGCTGCCCTGATTGCCGCCCAGCAGACCGCTGAGACCATCGTCAACGATGCCAATGAGAACGCTGAGCGTATTCGCAACGAGGCTGACGCCAAGGCCCGCGAGGTTATCCGCCAGGCTCTGACCGAAAAGCAGGCCGAGCTCGAGGAGATCGATCGTCTCAAGGCTTCTCGTGAGGAGTTCAAGGCCGAGTATCTCAAGCTCATCCAGCACTTCATGGACGATGCCCAGAACTCCTTCCCGGCCGACCTCATGGCCTCCACGCCGGTCGGTTCTGCCGCTTCTCCTGCGGTGACTGTTCCTGCCGAGCCGCTGCCCGTCGCTGACCCGGTTGTCCCCGTGGCCGATCCTTTCGCCCCGATCGACAACTTTGCCGCCGACGACCTGGACTAGCATCAGAGCTACAATCTAGTGTCCTTAAGAGGAGCTCGCACCTGCGGGCTCTTTTTTTGTGGCTGTATACGGGTTGGGAAACAAAACGCCGAGCTCTGCATGCGATAGGACAGAACTCGGCGAAGGGCGCGTGGTAAAAGGTAGATTTTAAGGTATGTCTAAAAACTACTTGAGGAGGAAGTTGGAGAGGGGAATGGTGCGGGCCTCGCGATGCTCGGGATCGGCGATGTGGTCGGCGGGATAGCCACAGACGAGCATGTGATAGGGATAGACGCCCTTGGGCAGATTGAACTGCTCCTCTGCCACCTCAGGCTTAAAATGGCATACCCAGCACGTTCCCAGGCCCTGCTCGGTGGCCTCCATCATCATCTGATCACACACGATGGACGTATCGATTTCACTGGAATTCATCTGGTCATACGGGCGTACCCAAGCATCATCGGTAACGCTGCAAATAAGGAAGACAAGCGGAGCCCCAAAGATAGACCCATCACGAGCAAACCGAGGCTGACAAGCAGCAGCCTTCTCCAGAAGCTCAGGCGTATCCAGCACCATCACACGGGTTGGATGATTATTACAAGCAGAAGGAGCAATCCGCCCCGCCTCAACAATGGCATCCACTACCGACTGCTCAACAGAACGATCCTCAAACTCGCGACAAGAATACCGACCCCGAGCCAGATCCAAATAAGACATACAAGCCCTCCAAAGCTAATAAAACAACCAAAAACTAAGCAAAAGGGTACCCAAAGCCCTATCCAGCCAAACGCTCATCGAATACCAAAGTAATACCCCGGGCAATCAAGGGCCATTACAGCAAAGGCCTCACCACGCTCAACCCCTCAGCCAAAGTTCCCAATGGTGGTACATAAGGGAGCGGGCCCGGCCACTAATAACCTTTTGAACGACTCTGCTTGCAGCCGGAGTGAAAAAGGTTATTAGTGGCCGGGCCCGCGACCGCCGGGACATGTACCCCCAATTAACTGTTCTTCATGACAATCGAATCCACGACATCGGCCACATTCTCACAGCAGTCAGCGCAGTACTCCAAGAAGGCGTAGACGTCACGCCAGGCGATGACCTCGAGCGGGTCCTTGCCGTTAACGTGCAGGTTACGCATGGCGTTGATATAGAGCTCGTCGGCCTCGGACTCGATGGTGTTGATCTGGATGACGAGCTCGCGCAGCGTCTTGGACTTGCGGTAGTTAGGCAGCTCGACCATCAGGTCCTTCATGGCGCGGCAGGCGTCGGTCACCTTGTGGGCGATGACGATGGCGTCGGGATGGATGCTCTGGATGTTGGTGAAGTAGACGCGCTGCACGACGCCCTCGATACGGTCGAGCACGGTGTCGAGCGAGCAGCTCATCAGGTCCAGATCCTCGCGCTCAAGCGGGGTGATAAAGGCGGTGAGCAGGGCGTCCTCAAGCTCATGGTGCTTCTTGTCCGCCGCGTGCTCAATCGCATGCATCTTATCGAGCATATCGTGGATCTGCGCGGGGTCAAAGTTCTCAAAAATCTTGGTGAGCAGCTCTGCGGCCTGGACGGCGAGGTCGGCGCAGGCGACGTAGTTGTCAAAGTAGAACGAATCGGGTTTCTTTGCCATGAGTGGTCCTTTCGAGGCGAAGACGGGTGGGCGAGGTAATGCGGTCCGGATGGACGTTCGGTTTGACTAGAGGAACATCATGAACAGCTTGGCCATGACAAAGCTGATGAGTCCGCAGGCGGGGAAGGTGAAGAACCAGGTGAACATCATGTCCTTGACTACGCCGAAGTTGATGGCCGAAAGGCGCTTGACGGCACCGACACCCATAATGGCGCAGGTCTTGATGTGCGTGGAGGACACGGGGATGCCGGTAAGGGTGGCAAGCAGCAGGTTTGCGGCGCCCGCGAGGTCGGCGGAGAAGCCCTGGTACTTTTCGAGCTTGACCATGCTCTGGCCAACGGACTTGATGATGCGCTCGCCGCCCACGCTGGTGCCGATGCCCATGGTGGCCGAGCACAGCAGCATAATCCAGATGGGGATGCCGGCATCGCCGACGCTCGTCTGGCCGCTGGCAAAGGCCACGCCTAAAAAGAGCACGCCGATGAACTTCTGTCCATCCTGCGCGCCGTGCATAAAGCTCATGGCCGCAGCGCTTGCGATCTGAGCGTATTTAAAGAAGACATTGGCACGTCGCCTGTTGGCGGCGGCGAAAAGAATCGAGACGAGCTTGCACAGGACCCAGCCCATGACAAAGCCCAGGCCGATGGAGAGCGCCAGGCCGTAGATGACCTTCATCCACTCGTGGACGTTGACGCTGCTCGCACCGCCGAGGGCGATGGCGGCACCGGTCAGGCCGGCGATAAGGCTGTGGCTTTGCGAGGTGGGGATGCCAAAACGCGACGCTGTGGCGCCGTAGACGACGATGGAGAACAGCGCCGCGCACAGGCAGGCGAGCGCCATGGTGCTGTTTCCGCCAAAGTCGACAATATGGGAGATGGTGTTGGCGACGCTCGCGTTAAAGTGCGTCATGATGAGCACGCCAAGGAAGTTGAATGCGGCACTCATGAGGATGGCGGCGCGGGCGGGCATGCAACGCGTAGTGACGCAGGTCGCGATGGCGTTGGGTGCGTCGGTCCATCCATTGACGAAGATGGCGCCGAGCGCGAGGATCACGGTGACGGCAAGGACTGGGTTCGACACAAGTTGGCCGAGGAAGGTTGAGAACGTTACGTCCATATATGGGCTTTCTCGAAGTTTGCAGGCACGTTACAGAAACATGATAAATCGTATCACCTCCTGCGGGTTTCTTTACCGAGTTCTGATGGGAGCAGTGAATTTTTTGGCACTAAAAATGAATATTAGCCCTATTGACCGCGGGTGTTCTTTTTGCTAACACACCATGAGGACACGTGCGCGCGCCCCAACACCCCAAAACCACAGTCTGTTCGCTTTACAATATGCAAACATGCGTTCGATAATAGGAGGCATGGAATATCGACAGACAGACGGCAAAACTCGGCGCGTGCACAAGCAGTATGTGGACGTCGTGACCCGCATCCTTGCGGGCGGACAAGTCGTGCCGGTCACCGTCTGCTGGGTCGACGGCCGTTGCTTTACGATCGACGAAATTATCTCGACCACCGGGTTTGGCCTGACGGTTCACGGCATTCGTACGGCAACCTATAAGGTACGTTTTGGCGGACATGCGACCGAGTTGTATCTGGAGGACCAAACGCGTGAGCGGGCGGATGGCTCGCAGACGCATGTGATGCGTTGGTGGGTATGGGCGTTTGACCGCACGCTTGAGGGCGAGCGCCGCAGGTAAGAGCGCACGGCATTCGGGTACAATGGCAGGGATCTTGTCACCTACGGCGCTGTCGTGGCGCTTTTTGAAAGGACGAAGTATGAACGATATTCAGGGCTATCAGAACGGCCCCGTCGAGACCGGCGCAAGCCGCGCCAAGGAGATGTCGCCGCGCGCGTACAATCTCGCCATGTCCGCCCTCATCTTCTTGGGCTTTTGCGCCATGGGCGCTGGCGCCTACTTTACGAGCACCATGTCGTTTGCCCGCATGATGATGAGCGGCGCCGCCCTGCCACTGGTCTTTGGCTCGTTTATTTTAACCATCGTCGGCATGGTCATGATGTCGGCTGCTGCCAGCAAACAGTCCGTGGGCCTGTCACTCGTGGGCTACGTGGTCTTTGCGAGCACCTTTGGTCTGACGGCGTCGTTTGGTCTTGCCAACTACGACTTGCCCACCATCAACACCGCCTTTATCGCCACGGCTGCCATCACCTTTGTCTTTGGTGCGCTGGGTGTGACCTTCCCCAAGTTCTTCCAGCGTGTGTATGGCATTAGTTTTGGCATCCTGCTTGCCACGATTCTGGTCGAGATCGTGCTGATGTTCATGGGCGTCTCGCAGACCATCACCGACCTGATCGTGATTGTGGTGTTCGCCGGCTTCATCGGCTACGACACCTATGTGGCAACGACGGTGCCACCCACGCTGCCCAACGCCGTGCTTATGGCATCCAACCTGTTCGTGGATATTATCAACGTGTTCCTGCGCATTCTGAACATCCTCGGCCGTCGCGATTAAAGCGCGACATTGCGATGCTTCCTGCCGGACACGGTAAAACGATGCGAAAGGCGGTCCTTCGGGACCGTCTTTTTTGTGCGCGGCGGGGTATCATGGATGGGAAAAGCCGATAGCGGCAGCGACAGGAAAGGTGGCCATGTATGGCAGACGTCGACAGCAGGAACCGTAACCGCAGGTCCAACCGAGCGGGTCAGCCCAATCCCAAGCGTGAGGCGCGTGCCAAGGCCGCCGAGCGCCATGTGACGGCTGTGTCCGAGGCCTGCGCCAAGGACATCGAGCGTTCGCTTGCCGGCGTGCGCGAGTTCGATGGTATGCCTGCCGGTTTTGTCGCGGCGATGAAGGCCAAGGTCCAGAAGGCAGCGGCTGCTGAGGAGCAGGTTGCTGAGGACGTCGAGGCTGCCGAGGTCGAGGCCGCTGAGGTCGAGGCTGCGGTCGATGCCGAGGTGGCGCCCGAGCCCGTCGAGGAGGCCACCGAAGCCGAGCCCGCGCCTGCCGCCGAGGAGCCCGCTCCGGTCCTGCCCGAGGTCACCGTGCTTGACGCCTCTGCCACGCAGGCCATTCTGGATAACGGCCGAGGCTACGCGCAGTTCTGCGACATGGCTGTGCTTGCCTTTGCCTCGTTCACCAATCCGGGTGGTGGCTACATCCAGGGCTATCTGGGCCAGGAGGCCACGCTGTGCGCCGATTCGTACCTGTACAACGTTCTCGATAAGCAGCGTAAATGGTACGGCGAGAACCGTCGCCGCAACATCAACTGTGAGCTGTACCGCAACCGTGCGCTGGTGGTGCCCGCGGTGCGCTTCGACCGCAAGCATGTGCACGCCTATGCCGACGTAATCGTCGCCGCTGCACCCAACGCCAAGCGTGCTCGCCAGGAGTACCGCGTGAGCGACGATGCCTTGCTTGACGCCCTGCGCGACCGCATTCGCTTTGTGCTTGCTATCTGCGATGAGCTGGGCCGCGAGAAGCTCGTACTGGGTGCTTGGGGCTGCGAGAACAACGGCTTTGACGCCGAGGCCGTGGCCGAGCTCTTCCGCAAGGAGCTCGCATCGGGCGACTTCAAGGTCAAGCAGGTCTTCTTTGCTGTGCCCTCTACGCGCTGGGACGAGGATTTTGCCAAGTTCGAGCACGTGCTGGCAAACTTCCCCGAGCGCAACGAGGAGTCCTATGCCCAGGTTGCCGCCCGCGCCGCAGCCGCTCGTGCCGCCGAGCAGGCCCAGGCAGCAGCCGAGGACGATGAGGACGAGGACGACTGGCGCAAGTACCTGTAAGCGGTGCGTGCGATGTGATATGCCAAGCCGACGGGAGGGATCGCCCCCGTCGGCTTTTTACGGAATAGGGAGCTCAAGATGAAAAACGTTCTGTGCTTTGGTGACAGCAACACCTATGGCTATGATCCGGCAGGTATGCGCGACGGCACCGCAGTGCGCTATGCGCAGGATGTGCGCTGGTGCGGTGTGGCGCAGCGTGACCTGGGTGAGGGTTGGCATGTGATTGAGGAAGGCCTAAATGGTCGCACGACGGTGCGCGACGATATGTGCCATCTGGACACCAACCTCAACGGCATTCGCGCGCTGCCGATGCTGCTCGAGGCCCATAAGCCGCTGGATGCGATCGTGATTATGCTGGGCACCAACGACTGCAAGACGGTCTTTGGCGTGACGGCCTCCGATATTGCCCGCGGCGCCATGGCGTTGATTCGCGCCGTCCGTGCGTTTGCCTGGACCGATGCCGCGCCCTGCCCACGGATTCTGCTGATGGCGCCTATCAAGATTAAGCCGCAGATCGCCGACGTATATATGACCGATTTTGACGAGCATTCCGTAGAAGCCTCGGAACATTTTGGTGAGTACTACGCGCATGTGGCTGAGCAGTTTGGCTGCGACTTTTTGAATGCCGCCGATTTTGCCGAGCCGGGCGATATCGATTATCTGCACATGATGCCCGAGAGCCACGAGAGCTTGGGACACGCCGTGGCAGCCAAGCTCAAAGAGATGCTCGGTGAGTAGCACGGCCCCAAACCACCACAATAGTTCTCCTTGCGGTGGCTTGTTTCGTTGATTTGTCTTGATCTGTAACAGTTGTAAGGCCGAAAACGGGCTAGATGTTACAGATTGAGATTATTTTAGGTCGATATCGGTCGTTTGTCTCGATCTGTAACATCTAGGGTCGATTTTGCCGAGTTAATGTTACACATCGAGATTATCTTCTCAATGGAATTTGGATGTCTCGATTTGTAACAGGTGGGCCGAAAAATGGACTCTAACTGTTACAGATCGAGATGTTTGTGGGAACCACCGCAAAGGTGCACTGTCCCCTTTGCGGTGGTTTTGAACTGCGAGTCTTAATACTGCCACATATGGTTAACGGGGCCGGAGCCTTTGCCCATGTCAAAGCCGGCGGCGAGAGCGCCGGTTAGGTAGGCCTTGCCGGCGTTGACGGCGTCGGCAAGATCCATGCCCTGGGCCAGCGCGCAGGCGATGGCGGACGAGAGCGTGCAACCGGTGCCATGCGTGTTGCCGGTCTCGATGCGCTTGTGGCGGAACCACGTGGTGAGCGGATCGCCCAGGTGGTTGCCCTCGTCATCGAGCGGCGCGGGCTCTGCTAGCACATCGTTGGCCTCGTTGACAAAATGCCCGCCCTTAACGAGAGACGCGCAGCCAAAGCGGCGGGTGAGAAGCATGGCGGCATTTTGCTGAGTGCGCTCGGAATCGACCTCATAATCGAGCAACGCCATGGCCTCGGGAATATTGGGCGTGATGACGGTCGCCAGTGGGAACAGGCGGCGTGTAAGTGCTTCGGCGGCGTCCTCTGCGATCAGACGAGCACCCGAGGTGGCGACCATGACGGGGTCGACGACGATATTTTGTGCGTCCCAGGCACTCAGACGGTCGGCGATAACCTCGATAATCTCGGCAGAGGAGACCATGCCGATCTTGACGGCACTGGGGCGGATATCGTCAAAAACGGCATCGATTTGCGCCGCGACAATATCCGGGGAGATGTTTTGCACGGCGGTGACACCGAGCGTGTTTTGTGCGGTTATGGCTGTGATGGCCGTCTCGGCATACAGACGGTGCGCCGTGATGGTCTTGATGTCGGCCTGAATGCCGGCACCACCGCTGGAATCTGATCCCGCGATGGATAGAACGGCGGGTACCTTACTGCGATCCATGTTCGCTCCCTTGTTCGGTCGGATTCAAATGGGTCTTCTGCCTGCATTATAAAGTTGCCCGGGCCGGCTGTATGCCGAACCCGGGCGGGTAGTGCAATCTTTACGCAAACGCAAGCAAATGTTCACACGTCAACAATTGACGAACACCTTGTTACCGATTGTGGCTCCGGAGACGCGTTAATCCTCCATGCCGAGGTCGATCGTCGTGCCTTCGAACACCTTGTTAACGGTGCGGACGGCGCACATCTTGCCACACATGGTGCAAGTGCCCTCGGTGGCGGCGGGGGACTCCTCGTAGCGCTTCTTGCCCGTAACCGGGTCGAGCGCGCACTTCCACATGGCGTCCCAGTCGAGCTTGCGGCGTGCCTGGCCCATCTTGTCGTCCATGTCGCGGGCGTGGGGCACCTTTTTGGCGATGTCGGCGGCGTGTGCGGCAATCTTGGTGGCCATGAGGCCGTCGAGCACGTCCTGGGCGTTGGGCAGGCACAAGTGCTCGGCCGGCGTCACGTAGCACAGGAAGTCGGCGCCGGAGCTGGCGGAGATAGCGCCGCCGATGGCAGCGGTGATGTGGTCGTAGCCCACGCCGATATCGGTCACCAGCGGCCCGAGCACATAGAACGGGGCGTTGTGGCACAGGCGCTTCTGCAGTTTCATGTTGGCGGCGATCTCGTCGAGCGCCATGTGGCCCGGACCCTCGACCATAACCTGGACGCCGGCGGCCCATGCGCGCTTGCACAGCTTGCCCAGCTCGATCATCTCGGCGGTCTCGGTGGCGTCGTTGGAGTCGTAGAGGCAGCCCGGGCGGCAGGAGTCGCCGAGCGAAATCGTCACGTCGTACTCGTGGCAGATTTCGAGCAGCTCGTCGTAGAACTCATAGAACGGGTTCTCGTTACCGGTGACCTCCATCCAGCCAAACAGCAGCGAGCCGCCGCGGCTCACGATGTTCATGAGGCGGCCGGTCTCCTTAAAGGTCTTTGTGACCGATTTATTGATGCCGCAGTGGACGGTCATAAAGTCCACGCCGTCTTCGGCGTGCGCGCGCACGACCTCGAACAGGTCGTCCTTGGTAAGCTTGACCAGCGGCTTTTCCATGTAGCCGATGGCGTCGTACATGGGGACGGTACCTACCATGAGCGGCGTCTCGTCAATGAGCTGCTGGCGGAACTGGCGCGTCTTGCCCGAGTTGGAGAGGTCCATGATGGCGTCGGCGCCAAAGTCCTCGGCGATCTTGACCTTCTTCCATTCCTCGGCGGCATCGGCCTTGTCGCCCGAGATGCCCAAGTTCACGTTGACCTTGGTGGACAGGCCCTCACCGACGCCAAAGGCGCGCATGCCTTTTTTGATGTGCACGATGTTGGCAGGAATGGCGATGCGGCCGTCGGCCACGCGCTCGCGGATGTACTCGGGGTCGCGATGCTCGCGCTCGGCGACCTCCTTCATCTGCGGTGTGATCTGCCCGGCGCGGGCGAAGTCGATTTGCGTGACGAGCTTGGGCTCGGTCTGTGTGCTCATTGGCACGGCTCCCTTCGTTGGCATTACCCATATCAGGTTTGCGGGTCAGGGCGGGCGCGCCCAATCTCAGCCTGCCGTCTTGTCCTGCAAGCCCCCCGTTTATGTAATGGGCTCAAGTATAGCTCGAATGGGTACGATTGGCCTAACGAGCGTGCCTGTGAGGAGGCGAACATGGAAGACAAGCATCTATATCGAGAGACGCAATGGGATGTATCGGCCGAGGAAAGCCGTGCGCACCATGGCCTTGTCGCGATCGGTTTTGCGGTGCTTGCCGTGCTGGTGATTGCCTTTTGTATCTGGACGTTTGGTGGTCGCGGCGGCGCTGCATGGGAGTTCGAGGCTGATGATAGCCTACCGATTATGACGGTGAGGAGTACTGGCGGTAATGCCAATACGCTCGCCGTTCCGGGCGATTATTGGTACCCGTGCGATGAGTTTGTGCAGTTGCAGCTGAGTGGTGGGTCTATTCCTGGTGAGGAAATCGAACGCGTGACGTATGATGCGACGTTCAAAACGTTGACGGTGAAGCTCAAAGATCAAGGGGATGTGCCCACGACGATGGATATCGCGCTGACGGAATGGCGCCTGGAGCCCCCGTCGGGTGTTGCGGTGTCCGAGGTCGAGCACGTCAAGATTGTCTATCAGGACGGTTCGACAAACGGGATTGCAAAGGCCGACGGTCTAGCAGAATAGGTGTCGAGCCTAGCAGCCAATTCATAAAAGTTGCGGTGGAATAGTTCCTGATTGTGCGAAAAAGGCTCAAATAGGAATTATTCCACCGCAAGTTATATAGAGAAGACTGAGCGGGTCAGTGTTGGGTGCCGGCTCTAGAGCATCTGTTCGTTGATGAACATGAGGGTGCCTAGGTATGAGAGCTCGGGGACGTGGCGATAGCCGATGTTGAATGCGGTAAGTTCGCTTGCATCCTCGAGCTTGTTTTCTGCCATCCACCGCACCATGGAGCCGCGCGCCTTTTTGCTGGCGGTCGACTGTTGGATGGGCTTCCCGTTGCGGATGCCCTCGCCAAAGAGGCACGTGACGGCTGTGGCGTCGCCCGCGAGGTGGGGCAGAACGGCTTTGGCATACTCTACGCTGGCGAGGTTGACGATCGTGGTGTTTGAACCTGCCGGGGCGATAGCCCGCGCGAGCTTATCGCTCCAAAATGCGTAGAGGTCTCGGGCACCGTCGACGACAAGCTTCGCGCCCATCTCCAGCCGATACGGTTCGACGGCATGAAAGGGACGAACGCACCCGTAGAGGCCGGAGAGGATCCACAGATGGTCTTGCAGCCATGCGAGCTGCGCGGAATCCATCACCTCGGGTGCCATGCTCTGGTATTGAATGCCGTGATAGGACATGGCGGCAGGGGAGAGGTGACGGGCGAGTGCGGGATTGTCGAGATCGCCGCTTTTCAGGATGGGCCCGAACTCATGCAGGGTGTTGAGGCAAGGTCCCAGCAGTTTGTCACTCACGTTCCACAGCGCCTGCAGGCCGCCGCTGCCTTCATTCCGCTCGATATCTAGCAGTGCGCGGTGGAGGCGAGCCGTCTCGCGCACAAAGGGTGGGATGCCCAGGACTTCAAAAGCATCTTGGGCCGCGCGCATCTGCTTGGCGGGCGAAATGATGACCTGCAGCATGGGCTCTCCTCTGCCAAAAAAGTTGCGGTGGAATACGGTCTGTTTTGGCTGTTTATGGGCCAGTTTAGTCCGTATTTCACCGCAACTGATGAAGGGTTGGTTAGGCTCGCTCGATGAAGGCCTTGTAACCGCGATATGCCTCGTAGATGTCGGCCTTGTTGGCGACCTCCCACAGGGCGTGCATGGACAGGACGGCAACGCCGGAGTCGATGACGTTCATGCCATACTTGGCCATGATGTAGGCAATGGTGCCGCCACCGCCCGCGTTGACGCGACCGAGCTCACAGGTCTGGAAGTCCACGCCGGCCTCGTCCATGATGTCGCGGACGAGGGCCACGTACTCGGCATCGGCGTCGTTGGAACCGCCCTTGCCGCGGCTGCCCGTGTACTTGTTAAAGCACAGGCCACGACCCATAAAGGCGGCGTTCTTCGTCTCGAACTTGCCGGCATAGCCCGGGTCGAAACCGGCGGACACGTCGGAGGAGAGCATGCGGCTGCGGGCGAGCGCGCGGCGCAGGGCCAGCGGGCTATCCTCGCCGGCGAGCGTCATGATCTCGGCGACGGTGTTCTCGAAGAAGCGGCTCGTCATACCGGTGGCACCCACGGAGCCGATTTCCTCCTTATCGACGATGAGCGTGATGCTCGTGCGCTCCACGTTGGCGACGTCGATCTGGGCGAGCATGGACGGATAGGCGCAGACACGATCGTCGTGGCCATAGCCCAAAATCATGGAGCGGTCGAGGCCCATGTCGCGGGCGGGACCGGCGGGCACGACCTCGATCTCGGCGGAGAGGAAGTCCTCCTCCTCGACGTCGTACTGCTCCTTGAGGATGTCCAGGAACATCTGCTTGACGGGCTCCTTGGGAGCGTCCTTGTCGTCTTCATCGAACTTGACGGGACGGCCGCCCACGATCACGTCGAGGATCTCGGCGTCGACGGCGTCCTTGGCGGGCTTGGACATCTGCTCGCTCGAGAGGTGGATCAGCAGGTCGGAGATGGTAAAGACCGGATCGTCTGCCTTGTCGCCGATGTTGATGTCGACGGTGGTGCCGTCCTTTTTGCAGATGACGCCCACGAGTGCAAGCGGGGAGGCCACCCAGTGGTAGCTCTTGACGCCGCCGTAGTAGTGCGTGTCGAGGTAGGCCATGTCGCCGGCCTCGAAGGCGGGATTCTGCTTAAGGTCCAGGCGCGGCGAGTCCACGTGAGCACCCAGGATGTTAAAGCCCTGCTCGAGCGGGGCGGTGCCCAGGTTGACGAGCATGAGGTCTTTGCCGTGATTGGCGGCGTACACCTTGTCGCCGGCCTTGAGCGTGCGGCCCTCGGCGATCACGGTCTCCAAGTCGACGTAGCCCGCCTCCTCGGCCATCTTGATGCCGGTCTTGACGCACAGGCGCTCGGTCTTATTCTCGCTCAAAAACTGCTTATAGCCGCGGCAAAGCTCCTCGAGCTCCTCGATTTGCTGTGGCGTGTACTTTTTCCATGCGCAGGGACGCTCCATGACGCAGGCTCCTTTCGGATCGATCGTGCTGGTTGATGTACCGTGAGCCATCGTATCACGCGCGGGCCCGCGGCGGCAGGGAAGCCTGATGTGCGGTGGCCGCGGGGCGGGGAGCGTGTAAACTGGTGTGAGCAAACCGTGCCCAGCCCAAAGCGAGGTATTCAATATGTCTGACAAGCGCCGCACCTTTGCCGTTATCGACGGCAACTCGCTCATGCACCGTGCCTTCCACGCCGTGCCGCCGACCATGAACGCGCCGGACGGTCGCCCCACCAACGCGATTTTCGGCTTTCTGAACATGTTTCTCAAGATGATCGATGCCTTTAACCCCGACGGCGTGGTCGTGGCGTTTGATAAGGGCAAGCCGCGCGTGCGCATGGAGATGCTGCCGCAGTATAAGGCGCAGCGTCCGCCCATGGACCCCGATCTGCACGCACAGTTTCCGATGATCAAGGAGCTGCTCACCGCGCTCAACGTGCCAATTCTGCAGTCCGAGGGCTGGGAAGGCGACGATATTCTGGGAACCATGGCGCGCCTGGGTGAGGAGGCCGGCTGCGACATGCTGCTGGTGACCGGCGACCGCGATATGTATCAGCTCGTGACCGAGCACGTCAACGTGGTCTCGACTCGCAAGGGTCTGTCCGACGTGGCGATCATGACGCCCGAGAGCGTGGACGACCTGTATCATGGCATTACGCCGGCGCTCGTGCCCGATTTTTACGGTCTGAAGGGCGATACGTCGGACAACATTCCCGGCGTACCGGGCATCGGCCCTAAAAAGGCGAGCGCGCTCATCGCACAGTACGGCAGCCTGGACGAGGTCATCGAGCATGCCGACGAGGTCAAGGGCAAGATGGGCGAGAACCTGCGTGCACACATCGACGACGCACTGCTGAGCCGCAAGGTCGCAACCATTCGCACCGATGCGCCAGTCGAGCTCGACTTTGACGCGACGTCATTCCCGGCGTTTTCTGCCGACGAAGTGTCCGCGTCGCTCGGCACGCTTGGCATTACGGCCATGCAGAACCGCTTCCTGGCGCTGATTGGCGGCGAGGGTGGGGCTGCGGCCGCTGTCAGCACGTTTGAGATTCCCTCTGTTTTGCGTGCCGCCGCTGGCGATGCCGGGGCACTTGCTGCCGCTGCTGCCGAGATCGCTCGCGCGATCGAGACAGGCGAGTGGGTCGCCGCCGTGGTGGACGATGACAAGGAGGAGGGTGCGCTCTTTGGCCTGACGCGTACGCTGTGGCTGGCGACGTCCAAGGGCCTGTTCGCGCTCGAGGAGGGCGACGGCGCCTCCACTGCCGTAGTCGATGGCTTCAACTTCGCTCACGGTGTGATCGCCGGCGTGCTTGCGCGCCTGTTTATGGAGGGCCGCGTGGCGAGCCCGGATACGAAGGCGCTGCTGCACGAGCTTTCGCCCATCGATTCTTCTGAGCCCGAGCTCATGGATCCGCTCGCTGCCGATTCCACGCGCATCTTCGATACCGTGGTTGCCGCTTACCTGCTGGATTCCGACCGCTCCGAGTTCGACGAGGCGTATCTGGCCGATACCTATCTGCAGATGGCGCTGCCTGCGGCGCGCGGTGCAGAGGGTACCGGCGAGGACGCCCCCGCGCCTGCCGCTCGCACGGCGGCCTTGACGCTGGCGCTGGTCGCACCGCTGCGCGATCGCATGACCCGCGAGAACGCCGCCAACGTGTTCGACGGCATCGAGATGCCGCTTGTGCCGGTGCTTGCCAAGATGGAGCGCGCGGGCATGCTCGTAGACCCCGACCGTCTGCATAGTCTGTCCGA
Source organism: Collinsella aerofaciens (assembly GCF_015553355.1). Classification (GTDB taxonomy): domain Bacteria; phylum Actinomycetota; class Coriobacteriia; order Coriobacteriales; family Coriobacteriaceae; genus Collinsella; species Collinsella aerofaciens_V. Next base: position 6,811 of record NZ_JADNGN010000002.1, on the reverse strand, counting down.
GGGCCTAGCGACCCAGATTACCGAGGTCGAGCGTAGCATTCGCGACCTGGCAGGCGACGAGACCTTTAACATCGGCAGCCCCATGCAGCTCTCGCATGTGCTCTTTGATGTGATGGGCCTTCCGACCAAGGGTCTCAAAAAGACCAAGCGCGGCTACTATTCGACCAATGCCAAGGTACTGAGTGAACTTGCCCGCGACCACGAGATTGTTCGTTTGATCTTGGACTGGCGCGAGAAGTCCAAGATCAAGTCCACCTATCTGGACACGCTGGGCCCGCTGCGCCGTGGTGACGGTCGTGTGCACACCACGTACAACCAGACCATCACGGCAACGGGGCGTCTGTCCTCGAGCGACCCGAACCTGCAGAACATCCCGACGCGCTCGGAGCTAGGCCGTACCGTCAAGACGGCGTTTTCGGCAGGCGAGGGCAGCGTCTTTTTGGCGGTGGACTACTCGCAGATCGAGCTGCGTCTGCTGGCGCATCTTTCGGGTGACGAGCACCTGGTGCGCGCCTTTAACGAGGGCGAGGACTTCCACGCCGAGACGGCCGCGCGCGTGTTTGGCGTGCCGGTGTCCGAGGTAACGCCCGACCTGCGCAGTCGCGCCAAGGCCGTGAACTTTGGCATCGTGTATGGTCAGCAGGCCTACGGCCTGTCGCAGTTGCTGCATATCTCGATGGCCGAGGCGCGCGACATGATCGACCGCTACTACGAGGCCTATCCGGGCGTGCGTATGTTCCTCGACAACGTGGTGGCACGCGCCAAGCAGACGGGCTACGCCGAGACCATGTACGGGCGACGTCGCCATATTCCGGAGCTCATGGCCAAAAACCCGCAACTCCGTGGCTTTGGCGAGCGCACGGCCATGAACCATCCCATGCAGGGCACCGCAGCAGACATCATCAAGATCGCCATGGTCCGCGTAAGTCGTCGCCTGGAAGAGGAAGGCTTTGCCGCCCACATGATCCTGCAAGTGCACGACGAACTGGACTTTGAGTGCCCCATCGACGAAGTCGAGCGCCTAACCACCATGGTCCGCGACGTCATGGAACACGTAGTAGACCTCCACGTCCCCCTAATCGCCGAAGCTTCGACTGGAGTGACCTGGGCAGACGCCAAGTAAGGGCACGACCACAATTCCAAAGTAACCAAAACCAGAAGGACGCCCCTCATCAACAAGGAGCGTCCTTCGTTCAATTAAATTCAGCCTAAGTATCTAGACACTCAAGACGCCATCTTGGCGGCAGGTAAGTAAACCTAGGGCCTGGCCGGGCGGCACGGGTTAACTTTTCGTAGATTCCGCACGCAAAGAAAGCCACTTAATGTGGCTTTCGTCTTGCGCAGGACCTGACCGAGCGAAAAGTTAACCCGTGCCGCCCGGCCAGGCCCAACGAGCCACGTTAACGAGCCGCCAAGATGGCGTCGATGAGCGTCAGTACGCCCCCGTCGTTGTTGCTCGGAATACGCCACTTGGCATGCGCGCTCATATGCTCCTCGGCATTGTCCACGATAAAGCTGTGGCCGACGCGCTCGAGCATGGGGATGTCGTTGTAGGTATCGCCCACGGCGGCGGCGTCGGCAATATCGATGCCCAGGTGCTCGCACAGGTGCGCGACGCCGGCGCCCTTGTCGACGCCCAGGTTCATAAAGTCGATCCACTCGCGCCCGGCGTTAGTGACGTAGAGCTTGTCCGAGAACTCGGGGCTATAGGTCTCGCGAAACGCGGGCTCGGCGTCGTAGCCGGGGAAGAAGACCGAAATCTTGTTGGACTCGATATCAATGCTCTCAAAGCTGTCGACATAGTTGATTGTGTTGTAGTAGACGCTGATCTCGTCGTGGTATTGATGGTCGCGGGCAAGCACGTAGAACTCGTCGAAGCAGCACAGGACGGGGACAGCGCGCGGATCCTCCGAGGCGCGGCTCAAGACCTGCTGGTACAGCTCCACGTCGATATTGCTCTTATAGATATAGCTGCCGCGATAGATCACGCACGCTCCGTTGTCGGGACAAAAGGCGAGGCGGTTCTTGATGCCCTCGAACATCTCCTCGAGCTTGGGGGCGGGACGTCCGCTGGCGGGGCAGAATACGATGCCGGCGTCGGCGAGCTTGTCCAGGCGCTCATCAAGACCCTGCGGCAACACGCGCTCGTCGGTGAGCAGCGTCTTGTCCATGTCGACGGCGATGAGTTTAATGTTGCCGATATTGGCGTCTGATTCGTAAGTCTGCATAAAATGCGCCTTTCCGTTTCCAGATTGTTTCGGGCGTAATGACCCTCTGCCATGTAATCGTGCGTATTTTCGCAGGAATGGCGCGTATTTGCACTGCAATTCACAAACTAATGAAAAAACTTTTCAGAAATTTGAATTTGTCGATTGTGCAGCGAGCACTTTATCGTAATATAGCGAACATCGAAAACGGAGACGGCAAAAGAGCCACTTACCGAGGAAAAGGTACCGTTTGCGATATTTGAATTGCGCCCGGCGATACGTGAAAGGAGAGGCAGATGCAGTTCGTACAGATCATCACCACTGCAGACAATGCCCTCCGACGCCAGCGCGCAATTTCCCGACGACGATAACAATCGTCTCTGTCCGCATGGGGCGAATTGCCTCAACAGAGTCATTTTGAGGTCGTTGGGTTTTAGCACGACATTGCTGCATGTTTCTAGGGCATGTATGTGCTGATTTTTGCTATTTAACCTGATATTGCACGGTATATGACCTTGAAATGACTTGCAACTGACCGATGTTCTAACTAGCTACCAAGGGCGAAAGGAAACAGCCATGAGCAAGGAAAAAGTCGTTCTCGCATATTCCGGCGGTCTTGATACATCCGTATGTGTCAAGTGGCTCCAGGACGAGAAGAATCTCGATGTCGTTTGTGTCTGCGGCAATGTGGGCCAGGAGGAGACCGGCCTGGATGCCAAGAAGCAGAAGGCGCTCGACCTGGGCGTTCTGGATTGCCAGGTGCTCGACCTGCGTGACGAGTTCTCCGATGAGTTCCTGGCCAAGGCCATCGCCGCAAACTCCATGTACGAGAACAAGTATCCGCTGCTCTCCGCTCTTTCCCGTCCGTTGCTTGCCAAGAAGCTTGTCGAGGTCGCCCATGAGTTTGGCGCGACCTACGTCGCCCACGGCTGCACCGGCAAGGGTAACGACCAGGTCCGCTTCGAGGCTGCCGTCAAGGCCCTCGACCCCGAGCTCAAGGTTATCGCCCCGGTTCGCGAGTGGGACCTGAAGTGCCGTCCCGACGAGGTCGCCTATGCCCACGCTCACAACGTGCCGGTTCCCGAGGGTGCCAACGACAACCCCTACTCCATCGACGACAATCTGTGGGGTCGTGCCATTGAGTGCGGCCACCTGGAGGATCCCTGGAACGAGCCGCTCGACGACGCCTGGGTTATGACCAAGAACCCCGAGGACACGCCCGACACCCCGACCTACATTGAGATCGAGTTTGAGGCCGGCAAGCCCGTCGCCGTCGACGACAAGAAGATGAAGCTCTCCGAGATCGTCATCGCCCTCAACAAGATCTCCGGCGACAACGGCTTTGGCCGTCTCGATCTGGTCGAGGATCGTCTTGTGGGCCTCAAGAGCCGCGAGTGCTACGAGGTTCCCGGCGCCCTGACGCTCATCACCGCCCACAAGGCGCTCGAGGACATCTGCGTCGAGGGCGACCTGCTCAAGACCAAGATTAAGCTCGAGCAGGATTGGGCCACCGCCGTGTACAACGGCCAATGGTACAGCCCGCTCAAGAACGCACTCGATGCCTTTATGGCCGATACCCAGAAGTTCGTGACCGGCACCGTCCGTCTGAAGTTCTTTAAGGGCAACTGCCATGTCGTCGGCCGCAAGAGCCCGTTTAGCCTGTATGACTACGGTCTGGCCACCTATGACCGCGACACCACGTTTGACGAGAAGGCCAGCGCCGGCTTTATCGAGATCGATACGCTGTCGCTCAAGACGTGGGCAAAGGTCCAGGGTCCCAGCTCCGCTGCCGCCCAGGCCTAGTGCCTCCTTCCCTTGGTATCCGCGCGGCCCATCCGCGTGATACATAACGGGCGCACGGGGTCCCTACCTTTCGTTATGCTTGCTGACACTTCTTAACATCGGTGGCCCCTACGTTCCGCCCGCATATATGATGCCGCGTCTGCGGCTGAGTCCGAGCCCCGCCGGGGTTGTCCGACGGGGCTCCTTCTATCAATTTGGCGGCTCTGTGCCTATATATGAGGAGTATCCATTATGTTCAATGCTATCGCGCATGCTTTGCTTGCCCTTGCGCCCGAGTTCGATGCTGCAAAGGTCGAGGACGTTCCCATGAGCCTGAAAGCCTGGATCGATGGATCGCAGGGCAATATTCGGAGGGAGACGTTGGGCGCCAAGTGCATGGCGCGTCACTTCTTTGCAAATTAGCTACATGGCCCCGTGCACGGTGGGGAATGTGCAAAACTAGCGGTTGAAAAATCGCTTTAGCGACATGGCGCATTACTTTGGGCGCTTGTTTTGGTATTTGGAGAAAGGGGACGGTTCCATGGCTCTTTGGGGCGGTCGTTTTGAGGCGGGCGTGGCCGAGGTCACGCAGGAGTTTGGCGCGTCGCTGCCGGTCGACAAGCACCTCTATAAGCAGGATATCGCCGGCTCTAAGGCGCATGCCAAGATGCTGGCGGCCCAGGGCATCATCAGTTCCGAGGACGAGCGGGCGATTGCCGAGGGTCTGAGCGGAATCGAACGGGATATCGATGCCGGCAACTTCACCTTCGATATCAACGACGAGGACATTCATATGTCCATCGAGAGCGAACTGACGCGCCGCATCGGCGAGGCCGGAAAGCGCTTACACACCGGGCGTTCGCGCAACGACCAGGTGGCGACCGATACGCGCCTGGGCGTCAAGGCGCTGGCCAAGGAGCTCATGGAGGCCAATCTTGAGCTGCGCCATGTGCTAGTGGATGCGGCTAAGAAGTACGACAAGGTGATTCTGCCGGGTTACACGCATATGCAGCACGCTCAGCCCGTGCTGCTGTCGCATCATCTGCTGGCGTATTCCTGGATGTTCGCGCGCGACTTTACACGCTTGAAGGCCGCCTTTGATGCCGCCGACAACTGTCCGCTGGGTGCTGCCGCGCTTGCCGGTACGAGCTATCCGCTCGATCGCCAGATGACGGCTGCCGAGCTTGGCTTTGCGGGCGTGATTCCCAACTCGCTCGATGCGGTTTCCGACCGTGATTTCCTGCTCGATCTGCATTACGCCGGCTCCGTCATGGCCATGCACCTGTCGCGTCTTTCCGAGGAGATCGTGCTGTGGTCGAGCTCCGAATTTGGCTTTATCACGCTTTCCGACTCCTACTCCACCGGGTCGTCTATCATGCCGCAGAAGAAGAACCCCGACTTTGCCGAGCTTATCCGCGGCAAGAGCGGCCGAGTCTATGGCAACCTGGTGCAGCTGCTCGTGACCATGAAGGGCCTGCCGCTTGCTTATAACAAGGACTTGCAGGAGGACAAGGAGGGCGCGCTCGATACCGCTCATACGCTCATGCAGTGCCTGTCCGTTATGGCCGGAATGATTTCGACTTGGACCGTCAACGAGGATGCCATGGCGCGCGAGTGCGGCGTGGGGCACCTTGCCGCTACCGATGTTGCCGATTACCTGGCCAAGCGTGGTCTGCCGTTCCGTGAGGCACATGCCGTGGTGGGCCATCTGGTCCTGATGTGTGAGAAGCGCGGCTGCAATCTTGAGGACCTGCCGTTTGAGGTGTTCCAGGAGGCAAGCCCGCTCTTTGAGCGCGACATTACCGAGGCGCTCGACATCCCGTCGATTGTCGCCGCGCGCACGACCGAGGGCGGCACCGCTCCTGCCGCCGTTGCCGTGCAGCTGCAGCGTGCCGAGTCACAGCTCGTGGCCGACGAGGGCGTTTTTGGATCGCTGACCAAGGTCGTCGAGATGGGCCACGGGGCAAAGTAGAGGTTTGGCTGAAGACGTATTGTCCATTTATTGATAAATCGTTTTCGCTTTACGGGCGCCTGCTGATGTGGGCGTCCGTATTTTGTTGCTATGGGGGAGGGGCTTGTCGAGAACTTCTGTAGGACCTTTGGGCAGGTTGTGAAGGGGATACGTTCGCGGGCGGCAATCGACCGTCTGCTCTGCTCGGTGCGGTTGGTGGACAGTCGGATGGTACTCTAATCGGGCTTCGAAACAGAAGTGACACATATGGAACGCTTCAATAAATTGCAACGTTTCAATAAACAGCTTTTTGTTTAACAGCAGCTAAAACTCTGTTACGATGCAGTCCAGGCGGGTGCCGGAATGGGACTTGGGCACGCGCGAACCTACTTGAAAGGCTACTTTTATGGCTATCGAGAAGACCTTCATCATGATTAAGCCCGACGCCGTGCGCGACCGCAAAATCGGCGAGATCGTTGCTCGCATTGAGCGCAGCGGCCTTGTCATCGAGCGCATGGAGATGACCACGCTCGAGCGCGCTACCGTCGAGGAGCACTACGCCCATCTGGCCGACAAGCCCTTCTTTGGCGGTCTCTGTGACTTTATGACGAGCGGTCCGGTCGTCAAGATGGTCGTTTCCGGTCTCTCCGCTGTCTCCAAGATGCGCACCCTCATGGGCGCTACCAACCCGCTTGACGCTGCCCCCGGCACCATTCGCGGCGATTTCGCTGTCGATGTCAACGCCAACGTGATTCACGGCTCAGACTGCCTGGAGAACGCCGAGATCGAGATCAAGCGCTTCTTTGGCTAAACCAGCTTTGACTCCTTAAAGCTGTTAGCGTGTGGCTTGGGCGCCGCGGAACTCCATCCG
>NZ_JADNGN010000029.1 GCF_015553355.1 Collinsella aerofaciens | reverse complement strand
GTGTTGGCTAAAATGGGTCGGCCGGGATTGGTCAATCTCGGCCGACTATATTTGGCTAAAATAATCCGACGCTAACATCGGTTTGAATTGGGGATATAAGTTAACTAATGGAGGCAAATTCCCCCTTCGGCGGTGGTGTTTTGCGCGCGAGCGTATCAGTTGTTATTGCCACCATCGAGCAATGCCTCAAAATCCTTCGCTGGCATGGGGCGGTAGTAGAGGAAGCCCTGGGCGTCGCGGGCACCCATTTGCCGTAGCACGTTCGCCTGCTCATTTGTCTCGACGCCTTCGACCACGACGGGCAGATGGAGCGAATGCGCCATCTCGAGCATCGATGAAATGATTTGCGTGCTGCGGCCATGATCGCCGTCGACGGGCGCAATCTGCCAAATGTGCTTGTCGAGCGTCACCATAAAGCCGCGTTCCTCGAGTGCGGGGATATGGGTGCACATGCTGTGGACGGCTATTATTCGACAGGCGGTAGCGCGACGATGCGATGTTCGATGAAAATGCGACTGAGACGATATATGTTGACGGGTATACTTGTCCCGGTTTAAAACGCAGGAACGGAGATGGTCGCATGGCACAGCCGGATACGACGCGCACGGTGGGGCTGGCACTCGAGGGAGGCGGCTACCGCGGTATGTATACGGCGGGCGTGCTCGACGTTTGGATGGAGCACGGTTTGACCTGCGACCATATGGTGGGTGTCTCGGCGGGCGCGGCGTTTGGCTACAACTTTAAATCGCGCCAGATCGGCCGCGCCATTCGCTACAACAAGGCCTATTGCGCCGATAAGCGCTATGCGGGTGTAGCAAGCTGGTTGCGAACCGGCGACATGTTCAATGCCGATTTTGCCTATCACGAGGTGCCTATCGAGCGCGATCCCATCGACTTGGAGGCGTATCGCGCCTGCCCCATGCGGTTTACGTGCGTGTGTACCGATATCGAGACGGGCAAGGCCGTCTATCACGACCTGCCCTATGGCGATGAGCGCGATATCGAGTGGATCCGGGCGTCGTCGGCAATTCCCGTGGCGACGCGTCCTGTCGCCATTGAGGACCGCAAGTACCTGGATGGCGGCGTGGCCGATTCCATTCCCAGCGCTTGGCTGTTTGCGCAGGGGTATGACCGCAATATCGTGGTACTCACGCAGCCGGCGGGCTTTGTGAAGCAGCCCAACAGCGTGATGCCCATGCTGCGGCGCGTGTTCCGTCACTATCCGGAGTTTGTCGCAGCGCTTGAGCACCGGCATGAGGTCTACAATGCCACGCTCGATGACCTGGCACGTCGCGAGGCTGCCGGCGAAATCTTTGTGGTACGGCCGAGCGAATCGGTGAAGGTGCCGTCGCTGTGCCGCGAACCGGATGAACTTGAGCGCATCTACCAGATCGGCCGTCACGATGCGGAGGCGACCTTGCCGGCGCTGGAAGCGTATCTGGCAGAGTAGAGCAAACTGCCGTGGACTCGGCGGAAAGCGCATCCCGGAATCGGCGCTAAAAATGGGATGAGGTTTCCGCGAGAGGCCCGTAGCGGAAAGCGCGCCCCGGAATCGGCATCCAAAACGGGATGCAGTTTCCCCGACGGCGGGTTTTGGAAACGGCGTCCCAGAATTTGCGCCTGGAATGGGATAGGGTTTCCCAACGGAGCCGCATGCGGAAAGCGCATCCCGGAATGGAGGTCCAAACCGGGATGCGCTTTCCATTGCTGAAGATATGAGGCCGCGAATCAGTTGCTCGGCCTGAGCCTATGCCTGCTGCCAGGTGTCGACAAGCTCCTTGGCCGCGGCGTAGGGGTCATCGGCGCTGCAGACGGCGCTCACCACAAAGAAGCCGTTGACGCCGGTGGCCTTGAGCTGCGGCAAGTCGGCTGTCTTGACGCCACCGCCCACCACGATGGGCACGGGGCTTGCCGCGTGGAGGGCGGCCAGGTCCTCAAAGCTCTTGGTGATGATAGAGCCGTCGGCCGCGCGTCCGCAATCGCGCTTGGTCTTGGTCTCGTGGAGCGGGCCGATGCCCAGGTAGTCGACCAGGCTCATGTCGGCGGTCTTGACGTACTCGAGCATCTCCTCGCAGCGTGCCGAAAGGCCCACGATGGCATCGGGGCCCAGAAGTTTGCGGCAGACCTCGACGGGAATATCGCTCTGACCCACGTGCACGCCGTCGACGGCGATGCCCTGCTCGCGCGCGGCAAGCACGCAGTCCAGACGGTCGTCGATCAGCAGGGCGACCTGACCGGTCTTGCCGGCCTGTGCGATTGCCTGTGCGGCATCGCCGGTCAGCGCAATGATCTCGCGGGCGCTTGCCATCTTGGAGCGCACCTGGATGCAGGTAAAGCCGGCGTCGAGTGCCTGGGCCACCACATCGCCCACGGGGCGTCCGAGCGTGTTTTCGGGGCCGAGTACCAGATAGGCCGAGATATCAAGGTTGTCGCGGATGCTCATCGTGCTTCCTCCTGCTTTTTGATCTGTGCTTCCATGCGCTCGAGCTTGCCGGTCATGGTGTCGGTAAATCCGGGCCGAATATCGGCTTTGAGCACGACTTCGGTGCGGATGCCCTTGCTCGCCAACACAAAGGTTGCGTCGCGCACGACATGCATGACCTCGTCCCAGTCGCCCTCGATCTCGGTGAACATCGAGGTGGTGCGGTTGGGAAGGCCGCTCTCGCGAATGACGCGCACGACCTCGGCGACCTCGGCGGACAGCTCGTCGCCGGTGCCGCACGGGGCGATGGCGACGGCGACGAGCGTGTTCATGCCGGTATTGGTTGCGGGATCGGACATGGCCTATGCCTCCTCGAGCTCGAGTCGGTTGTCGGCAATGTCTTGGGCGGTCGCGCGGTAGAGTTCGTCGATAAAGGCGACCTTAAAGCTTGCCGGGGCATCGGCGACAGCGGCGGCACGCGTGCCGGCAACGTTGTAGACGGCGGTGCCGCAGATGGCTGCCGTAAACGGGTCGGCGGCACAGGCGTACACGGCCAGCACGCCTCCCTGCGAGCAGCCGCAGCCGGTGATTTTGGACATGAGCGGGCTGCCGCCGTGGGACTTGGCCACGGTTGTGCCGTCGGTTATCAGGTCGACTTCGCCCGAGACCACAACGGCGCCGCCGGTGTAGCGGGCGAGCGCCACGGCGGCATCGCGGGCGGCGTCTACCGTGTCGGTGGTATCGACACCGCGTACACGGCTCAGATCAGCTGCCTCGCCCTCAAGACCCCACAGGCCGGCGAGTGCGATGATCTCGGAGGCGTTGCCGCGCACGATAGCGGGCTTGTACTGCTTGAGCTCGTTTACCAACTGGGTGCGCAGGCTGCCGATGCCCAAGCCCACTGGATCGAGCACCCAGGGCTTGCCGGCGTCGTGTGCCGCCTTGGCCGCGCGGGGAATTGTCTGCTCGTAGATGGGGAAGAGCGTGCCCATATTGAGATAGATGGCGCCGCCGCCGGCAACGAGTGCCTCGCCCTCGTCGGGCAGATAGACCATGGCGGCCGATCCGCCCACGGCGAGCTGCGCGTTGGCGACAAAGTCGATCGTCACCGTGTTGGTGATGGAGCCGGCCATCGGATTGGTGGCGCGAATCTCCTCTACGGCCTTGACCATATGTTGTTTAAGCTGTTCCGAATCAATCACTGCACATGCCTCCTTGGCATAGAAAAGGGGCGCTGTGCATAGACAGCGCCCCTGTAAAGGCGGCATGCTCCCTACGCCAGCATTAACTGACAGGTTCAAAGGATTGGGCCCCATGCCCTCTCAGCCTTGTGGCTTGCACCGCCGGCACTCCCGCATCGAATCTGTTGCTCCCTATACTAGCGCACCTGCCAAATAGGGACAGGTTTATTTTGGTAGGTGGCAACAGGGGCGTTGCATTTTCCCAGATAAAACCTGGCAAAATAAACCTGTCCCTTATTGGCAGGTCGTTACAATGGTTACGGTGAAAATGACGGGGGGCTCTATGATCAAACTTGTGCTGACCGATATGGACGATACGCTGATTCCGGCTGGACATGACGGTGTCAGCGACTACGCCATTGAGGGTATTCATGCCATGCAGGCGGCGGGTCTGCACTTTGGTCCGGTTTCGGGTCGTCAGCCGTCCGCGATGGGCTGGATGTTCAAAAATCGTTCCGAGTGCTTTTCGACTGGCGCGTTCTGTAACGGCCAGGTGATGTTTGTCGACGGCGAAGTAGTCGCCTCGCGCGCAATCGACAACGATGCCCTGATGCGTTTGGCTGACTATCTGGAGCAAGAGACCGACGATACATTTCTAAAAGTCTATAGCCTGGGCGATGACTTTTGGGGCAACGATGCCTACTGCGTGACGAGCGATCCCGAGCGTGTGTGTCGCGCTATGGAGTCGGGCGGCAATGCGTGGCTCAAAGGCGAAGAGGCTCCGTGCCGTCCCGTCGTCGATGATGCGACGGTGTTTAAGGCGAATATCTGGAGTGCCCGTTCGCGTGAGGAGCTCGCGGAGTTACGCGAGCGCGTTGCCGCTGAGGTGCCGGAAATCTCGCTTGTGTTTCCCAACAACCGCGTGCGCCTGTTTGACATCCTTCCGGCTGGGTGGGACAAGGGCTGCGCTGCGCTGGAGCTGGCGCGCGCTATGGGCATGACGCCCGACGAGGTGGCCGTATTTGGCGATTCCGATAACGATTTGCCCATGATCGATGCCGTTCCCAACTCCGTTGCAGTCGCTAATGCCAACGAGGTCGTCACGGCGGCGGCGCGCTGGCATATCGGCGCTGCGGCAGATGATGCGGTCGCCGGGGCTCTGCATCAGATTGCCGCCTGCGCCGCGACGGGGGAGATGCCGTCGTTTATGCGCCAGGTGGACGCGGCGGGTCTTGGCGCCACGAACGTCTAGGGAGAACGTCATGAAGCTTCAGCAGCTCAGGTATGTTGTTAAGGTTGCCGAATGCGGCAGCATCACCGAGGCCTCGCGCCGGCTCTTTGTGTCGCAGCCTTCGATTACCGCGTCGATCCGCGATCTCGAAAACGAGATGGGTGTGCACATCTTTGAGCGCACCAACAAGGGCGTCATTGTGTCCGAGGAAGGCGAGACCTTCTTGGGCTACGCGCGTCAGGTACTCGACCAGGCCGACCTACTCGAGGGCAAGTACAAGGGCGCATCCGAGCAGGTGCCGCACTTTAGTGTGAGCTGCCAGCATTATTCCTTTGCCGTTAACGCGTTTGTCGATGTAATCCGCGAGTTCGATGCCGCGCGTTACGACTTTACCCTGCGCGAGGAGCAGACCCACGAGATTATCGAGGATGTCGCGCATATGAAAAGCGAACTGGGCATCCTGTACTTATCCGAGCATAACCGCGAGGTCATCGAGCGCATGCTGGCGGCCAACGAGCTCGTGTTCGAAGGACTCTTCTGCGCCACGCCGCATGTCTTCGTCTGCGCCGACCATCCGCTGGCGGACCGCTCCAGCGTGACGCTCGAGGATCTGGAAGACTACCCGTTCCTGTCCTACGAGCAGGGCAGCTACAACTCGTTTTACTATTCCGAGGAGCTGACCTCGACGTTCGAGCGTCGCAAAAATATCCGCGTGCGCGACCGTGCGACGTTGTTCAATTTGGCCATGGGCCTCAACGGCTACACGGTATGCTCGGGCGTGATCAGCCACGAGCTCAACGGCCCCGGCATTATCTCGATTCCGCTCGACGTGGACGAGTACATGGAGATTGGCATCATCACGCGCAAGAACACGACGCTCACGCGCTACGGTCGGGCCTATATCGACGCGATTCGTCAGCATATCTAGGCTGCTGTGCTCCGCACGGTTCAAGTCTCTTTATGACAGTCCAGACTGATATAGGAAGCATCTATATCAAACTGTTATAAACGTATATTTTACGATGGTCATATGAGCGCCCATACTCTGTCTCGATAAAGCAACCAATGCAAAGGGAGATATCTATGAGCACTTCGATTCAACCGAACGCGCCGTTTCGCGCCGATATCGTCGGCAGTTTTCTTCGTCCGCAGGCCGTGAAGGACGCCCGTGCCGCCTACGCCGCGGGCAAACTCGACGCCGCCGGTCTTAAGGCCGTCGAGGATGAGGCCATTCGCGACCTGGTGGACAAGCAAAAGGCCGCCGGCCTGCAGGTGATTACCGATGGCGAGTTTCGCCGCAGCTACTGGCACCTCGACTTTATGTGGGGACTCAACGGCATTGAACGCCGTGCCTCACGTACGGGCTATATGTTCCACGACGAGGAGACCACGGCCGATACCGCCGTGGTGACCGGTCCCATTAGCGGCGAGAACCACCCGTTCGTCGAGCACTTTAAGTTTTTCAAGGCGCTTGAGGGAGAGGGCCAGGTCGCACGCCAGACCATCCCGGCGCCTATCCAGACGTTCTCTGAGGTTACGCTCGATCGCTGCGACGGCCAGCAGGAGAGCCTGCGTGCCGTCTATAAGACCGATGAGGAACTTGCCGGCGCCATTGCAGCCGCTTATCGCACGGTGATCGCCGACCTGTACGCAGCAGGCTGCCGCAACATCCAGTTTGACGACTGCACCTGGGGCATCTACTGCGATACCGATTTTGTCGCCAAAACCGGCATGAGCCCGGTCGACCTGCAAAAGGTAAGCGAGTTGGGCGTGGCGCTCAACAACGCTGCCATCGAGGGCAAGCCCGACGATCTGGTCATCAACACGCATGTGTGCCGCGGCAACTACCACTCCACCTATGCCTTTGAGGGCGGTTACGATCCCATCGCGCCGTACCTGTTTGCACATGAGGATGTCGATGCGTTCTATCTGGAGTTCGACACGCCGCGCGCCGGCGGTTTTGAGCCGCTCAAGTACGTTGCCCCGGGCAAGAAGGTCGTGCTGGGTTTGGTAACCACCAAGGCGGCAGAGCTTGAGGACGAAGACGTTATCGTCGAACGTATCCATGAGGCCGCAAAGTACGTGCCGCTCGAGAACCTGTACCTGTCGCCCCAGTGCGGCTTTGCCAGCTGCGAGATTGGCAACAAGCTGACCGAGGACGAACAGTGGGCAAAGATCGCGCTGGTCAAGCGCATTGCTGAGCGCGTTTGGAAGTAACGTTACCGTTTGCAGGTGACGGCGCGCGCGAGACATGGCGTATCACGTACAATGGTTCGGATCGTATCGTTCGGGCAGGTTATCTGATATGCCTGATCGCCCTTCCATCATGAAAGGACTTCCATGTCCCAATCCTCGACGCCCGCCGTATCTGAACTCGAGGAGACTGTCGAATAGTAGTTGTGTTCAGCTAAATCAAAAAATGGCGTCCATGCGTATGTACGCGTGGACGCCATTTTTAATGCGTCAGTATCCAGTGGATGCCGCGCGCCATGCGCAGGTCAGTTTGGGCAAAGTGGTTGCCGGGGTTGAGCTCCAGCGTTGTTGGAATGTCATGCTCGATAAACAGCTCTTCCATCGCACGCGTATCGTCGAGTACGTGCCGCATCATGCGGTTGGGCGTCTTGGTTTCCTTTTTACCGAGCGACAGATAGGCGGCGTCGGGCGTGGCTGTCATCGTGCGCTCTCGCGCGTAGTCGATAAAGCCGGGGAACCACAGCGACCCTGATGCACTTGCCGCGCGCTCAAAGACATCTGTTTGCCAAAGTGCCCACAGGGAAAAAAGACCCGCCAACGAGTAGCCGGCAATGCCGCGCCAGGTGGGCGGGCAGGGAAGTGATGATTCGGCCTCTGGGATTATCTGATTCAGCAGTTCATCGAGAAACTCAGACGCCTGTCCGCCAAAGGACTCGGCATCTCGTATAGTTCCCTCACATTCCCAGGGGCTCAGCTCGCGATTCCAATCGAGCCCTCCAATGGCGACAAGGGTGAATGGCGGGCAGTCGAGCTCTCGGCAGCGCTCGTAGACTTCACTACCGTCGCCCATAACCACGGGGAGGTAGATGACGGGCGCGCCTTCCACACACTCTGAATAAACGGTTATCTGCTTATGATGCGCTTCCAAGGCAGGCTTCTCTCGGTGTTGTGATATTGACAGCCTCAATTGTCGCACGCTGGCACGGGGGCAGACGCTAAAAGAAAGGCGCGGAGCCGCTCGATGCGATTCCGCGCCTTGTTGTTTTGCTTTAGCAGGCTATGCCGCTACGCTACAAAGAAGTAGACGAGGAAGGCGAGGGCTGCGATCCACATGAGCGGCTTGATCTTGGAAGCCTCGCCCTTAAAGAGCGCGACGACTACGTAGGCGATAAAGCCCAGACCGATGCCGGCAGAGATGGAGTAGGTGAAGGGCACGCCGGCGACAATCATGAACGCCGGGAAACCCTGCGATACGTCGGACCAGTCAATCTCGGAGGCCTCGCTCATCATGAGGTAGCCGACGTAGACCAGAGCACCGCAGGTGGCGGCGCTGGAAACGATGGTGACGATGGGGGAGAAGAACGCGGCGAGAATGAACAGCACGCCGGTGGTGACGGAGGTGAGGCCCGTGCGGCCACCGTCGGCAGCACCAGAGGTGGACTCGACGAAGGTGGTGATGGAGGAGACGCCCATGAAACCGCCCACAGCAGCGGCGGCGGAGTCGACGATCAGAATCTCCTTGATATTCTCGACGTTGCCGTCGTCGGTGAGGAACTCGCCCTGCTTGGCCACGGCCATCGCGGTGCCCATGGTGTCGAAGAAGTCACTCATGAGCAGCGAGAACGAGATGACGAGGAGCGCGGGGTCGGTAAGGACCTTGACGATGGCAGGCACGCCGCCGGCGTCGGCGATGGGGCCACCGATGCTCGAGAAATCGAGCGGGGCGATGATACCGGTCGGAGCCTGGGTCACACCTAGGGGGATACCGGCGATGACGGCGACGACGATGCCGATGAGCAGCGAGCCGGGGACGTTGCGGCAGGCGAGGGCGACTGTCACCAGGATGGAGATGATGCCGACGATGAAGGTGGGGGAGGTGATGTCGCCCAGACCGACGAGTGTACCGGCGCCAGCGGTGATAATGCCGGCATCGCACAGGCCAATCATGGCGATGAACAGGCCCAGACCCACCGAGATGGCGTGACGCAGGACAACCGGGATGGCGTCCATGATGGCCTCGCGCAGGCCACAAAGCACGAGCAGCAAGATGACGACGCCCTCAAGGAAGATGACGCTCATGGCCACGTGCCAGTCACCGCCGCAGACGGTGGTGGTGATTCCAGCGATCATCGCGTTGACGCCTAAGCCCGACGCGCAGGCGAGCGGGCGGTTGGCGAAGATGCCCATGCAGATGGTCATGATGCCGGCGCCCAGGCAGGTGGCGCAGGCGAGCGCTCCCGCATCGATGCCGGCGCCCGAGAGCACCGCAGGGTTGACGGCGATGATGTAGGCCATCGCCAGGAATGTTGTCAGTCCAGCGCGAAGTTCGGTCCCGATTGTGGACTTGCGCTCACTGACGTGAAAAAGTTCGTCCATGCATACCCTTTCCTTGTTCGGCCCCGAGTTTAGGCCGATTGACACGAACTCAACTACTATATCGCCTTTGAAAGGTTGATGTTCCTCGCATGTTGATGTTCGGCGCTTTGTAGCAGACGGACGGTATTTTTCGCATGAAAATGTGTGGGTACCGTATACTTAAGCAGTTACAACGACCCCTATGGAGGAACGTATGATTAAAGAGCTCTGCCACGACGAGGCTATTCTGTCCCAGCGTTGCGAGGTCGCGACCGTCGAGGACGAGTCGGTGGCACAGGACCTGATCGATACCATCAAGTCGCTCGACGATGCCGGCTGCCTTGCCGCCAACCAGATCGGCGTCACCAAGAAGGTCTGCGTCTATCTGGACGACGCCGGCGAGCCCCATGTGCTCTACAACCCCCGTCTGGTGTTTGGCCTGGGTGCCAGCAAGATGGAGGAGAGCTGCCTGACGCACGAGGAGGTCACCAAGTCCACGCGCTATATCAAGTGCAAGGTTGCCTTTGACCAGATTGTCGACGGCAAGATGAAGGAGTGCCGCCGCGACTACGCGGGCTTTGAGGCACAGATGATCCAGCATATGATCGATCACTGTCTTGGAAAGTTGGTCTAAGGGGACCAAAGCACCGCACTTCGTCTCTTTTGGCCCGGGCATGACATTGTTGTCATGTCCGGGCTTTTGTGTTTAGCGCCTTTTTGTTTGGAGACAATGAAATTAGCAAGAACGTAAAGCTAGGAGGCGCTATGTGTACGAGTATTCGATTTACCGATAATTCTGGCCACATGTATCTGGGCCGCAATCTCGACTGGAGCTTTGACTACGGCCAACAGGTTCGCGTGATGCCGCGCGGGTTTCACATTCCGTATTCGTTTATCGACGACGCGACAGCGGCGCACGCGGTGATCGGTATGTGCATCGATTACAGGAACTACCCTATGTTCTTCGATTGCGGCAACGATGCGGGCCTCGCCGTGGCGGGTCTCAATTTCCCGGGTTATGCCGAGTATGCCAAGGGCCCTGTCGACGGCAAGACCAATATCGCGGCCTATGAGTTTCCCCTGTGGGTGGCAGCGACGTTCTCGACGGTCGATGAGGTCGAGGCCGCGCTGCGCGACACGGTGATTGTCGCCAAATCTGCCGGAGAGGGGCTGGGCGTGTCACTGCTCCATTGGATTATCGGCGACAGCCAGCGCAGCATCGTGGTCGAGATGATGGCTGACGGCCTGCATGTATACGACGATCCGGTCGACACCCTTGCCAATCAGCCGACCTTCCCGTGGCATATGGAAAACCTACGCACCTATATCACCGCCACAAGCGATTTTCCGCAGACGGCGACATGGCGTGGCGCCGAGCTCAAGCCCTATGGAGCCGGTGCCGGCATGCGCGGCATTCCGGGCGATTGCTATTCGCCGAGCCGTTTTGTAAAGGCGGCGTACCTCAATGCCAATTACCCGCAAAAGGAGAGCGAGACCGAAAACGTCGTTCGCATGTTCCGCTCGCTCGAGGGCGTGGTGATGATCGAGGGAGCGTCCAGGATGGGCGATGGCAAGTTCGAGAAGACTATCTACACCGGATGCTTTAGCGCGCGCACGGGCAATTATTACTACGCGATGTATGGGGATCCGTCGATTCGCTACGTGAGCCTGATGGATGCCGAGGGCGCGAGCCCCGATAGGCTCGTGGTTCCCGAGCCGCGTCGTTCGTAGCCGATAGCTTTACCGCAATGCAAAGCGGCCCTGCATCTCCCGTGAGGTGCAGGGCCGCTGTCGTTGATTTGTGACGTCGCTAGAAGTTGGCGTCGTTGAGTTGTTCGTTCTCGAGGCCGTCGAGCTGTTGCTGTTCGGGCGTATCGGCGACGCTCTCGAGCAACTCGGTGGGATCGACGTTCATGTCCTTACCGGCTTCGTTGCCGTTGACCAAGTCGTCCGAGAAGATGTCGACTTCCATTTCCTCGGCCTCTTCGATCTGAACCTCGAGCGGCACCTGGGTGCGCACGAGCTTAACGGCCGGGCGCATGCGGGCAAACAGCGGCACGTACTCGATGATGATGGCCGAGTTCTCAAGACCGTACCAGCGTGCCGGGCTTCCGCAGGCGCGGCGGACGGCGTACTTGATGGCCATCACGCGGTGGTCATTGCGGTTGATGTCCGTTTCGGGGGCAAGCATCTTGCGCAGCATACAAAAGCGGAAGTCACCCACGTTGCCGCGTGTCTCGTAGATGGAGTAGGTGTGATGTTGCGGCGGCAGCTCGCCCGATGCCATCAAGTCGCCGACGATCTGACGCAGATAAGCGTTGACGCGCTGGTTGACTTTAAAGCCCAGGTCCAGGCGAACGCGGAAGAGGAAGTCCGTGCCAAAGGTCTCGACGGAATACTCGTGCGTATAGGGTTCGTCGGTAACGTGCACGTTAATGAACCAATATGCCTTGGCGCGCTTGGGATGCTTATCCAGGATGGAATAGAGCACGTCGCGGTCGAGTGTGAGCGGGTCGGGGCTGTTGGTGAGGAACACCAGATTGTCGGCGAGCACGGGGTAGGTCTCGTCGTTGCGCAGACGGTTGAGCTGGTCAATGTACTTGGAGACGGGCAGCAGAATCGTCTGCGTGCGCTCGATGGCGGTGCCGCGACGCCACACATACATAAGGCCAAACAGCAGTGCGGCCAGGAAGATCATGACGTAGCCGCCGTCAAAGAACATGGTGAGGCACGAAGCGAAGAAGCACAGTTCAATGGCACCAAAGAGCAGGGCAAAGACGCAGGCGCCCAGCTTGTGCTTGAGGATGCCGGCGATGTAGCTCGTCAAAAGCGTCGTGGTCATGAGCATGGTCACGGTAATGGCGAGGCCGTAGGCGCTCTCCATGCGCTCGGAGTTTTGGAACAGCAGCACGATGAAGATGCAGCCGACCCACATGATGTTGTTGACGAGCGGAATATAGAGCTGGCCCTTGGTGTCGCTGGGGTAGTGGATGCGCAGATGCGGCATAAGGTTGAGGCGCGTGGCTTCGGATACCAGCGAGAACGATCCGGTGATGAGCGCCTGCGAGGCGATGATGGCCGCCACGGCCGAAAGCACGATGGCAAAGGGGCGCAGGGGCTCGGGAAGCATCATATAGAACGGGTTGACGATATCCATCGCGAGCATCTGGGGGTTGGAGTTATTGGCGAGTAGCCAAGCTCCCTGACCCAGATAGTTGAGGATAAGGGCCGCCTTAACAAATGGCCAGGATGCATAGATGTTTGCCTTGCCAACGTGGCCCATGTCCGAGTAGAGCGCCTCGGCGCCGGTCGTCGACAGGAAGACGAAGCCGAGCACCATGATGCCCGAGTGGTTGATGGGCGAGAACAGGAACATGATGCCGCGGATGGGGTTGAGCGCGCGTAGGATGGACAGGTTGCCGAGCATGTTGAACAGGCCGGCGCCTGCCAGGAACAGGAACCACAGTGTCATGAGCGGGCCGAACAGCTTGCCGATCGACG
The DNA here is from genome assembly GCF_015553355.1 of Collinsella aerofaciens. Lineage (GTDB taxonomy): Bacteria > Actinomycetota > Coriobacteriia > Coriobacteriales > Coriobacteriaceae > Collinsella > Collinsella aerofaciens_V. Next base: position 17,680 of record NZ_JADNGN010000029.1, on the reverse strand, counting down.
AGGTACCGGCGCGCTGCATGGCAAATAGGCCGCAGATAATGATGATGGTAATAATGATGACGTTGGTTTGTCCGTCACCCAATAGCGCGTGGCCCCACTCGATAGTGCGCAGGCCCTCAATGGCCGTGGTAACCGTGACGGCGGGGGTGAGGATGCCGTCGGCGAGCAGCGCCGCGCCGCCGATCATGGCGGGAAGAATCAGCCAAGGCGCCACTTTGCGCACCAAGCTAAACAGGGCGAAGATGCCGCCCTCGTTATGGTTGTCGGCCTTCATGGCGATTACAACGTACTTGACCGTGGTCACGAGTGTCATGGTCCAGATGACGAGCGAAAGCGCGCCCAGAATCATGTCCTCGCTGACGGTGCCGATGCCGCCGTTGTTGGCGACGATTGATTTCATGGTGTACATGGGGCTTGTGCCGATGTCACCGTAGACGACGCCGAGCGTTACGAGCAGCATGCCAGCGGAGAGGGGAATGGCTCCATGCCCGCCTTGACTACGCTGGTCTTGGAGGCTTGCCTCCAGCTTGTTGTGTGCCACGTGGACTCCCTTGGACATCTGGCCTCTGCCACGAGCAGTAGACCTTTATGCCATCTTTATACATATAAGAGCAGTTTGGCACATCGGGGTGTTTTAGACAATAATCCCCATCTGAGGATTATTCATATACGCAGGTAGCATTTCAGAGCAGGGGCTATTAAGCACGTGCTGTCTGGGCGATGCCGGCCTTGATGTTTGCGCGTTTGCCGGCGAGTTCGCAAAAAATCGCGCCGCCGATGATAAGCGCGGCGCCCATCAGGCGGACCGGTGTTATGGTTTCGCCCAAAAGGACGGCCGAGAACACGACGGCCGAAAGCGGCTCAAGGTAGCCGACGACGGCGACGGTCTGCACAGGCAGTTTGGCGACGGCGCTAAAGTAGAGCAGGCAACCGATGCCGGTGTTGACGACGCCGAGCATAGCGACGGCGCGCCAATCGATGCCTGCGGCGATGCTGGGGGAGAAAAACGAGGGAGCGCCCTGCGTGATGAGCGTGAGGGCCAGTGCGGTCACAAAGGCGGCGCTCACCTGGAGCGTGGAGTTTTCGAGGCCTTCGATGTGTGGCGCGCCCTTGCTAGCGATGACCATCAGTGCATAGCAAAATGCCGAGGCGATGCCGCAGACGATGCCCGCAATGGGCATGTTGCCGCCTAAACCTTGCGCTGCAATGAGAAAAGCGCCGCAGGCGACGGCGATAAACCCGGCGATTTTGCCACCGGTCAGCTTTTCGCCAAAGATGAGCGGGGAGAGCGCCATGACAATGATAGGGCCGCAGTAGTACAGCAGCGAGGATATGCCGACGCCGATCGTCTGGTAGGCGCGGAATAGAAAAATCCAGCTGGCGCCCAGTGCGGCTCCCGAGAGGAGGAGGGCTGCGGCTTCGCGGGGGCGAGATGGCGCCTGCAACTTATGGCGTTGGGTGATGGCGAGGACGGTGACAAGCGAGAGTGCGCCCAAAAACGTGCGTAGTAGCACGATATCGGAGCTCGGCAGCGCGATGGCAGCGGCGATGATGCCGTTGGAACCAAACAATAGCAATGCTGCTAAGTACGTAAACAGTCCGTTGTTCATGCGCTGACATCCCCTCTATATCCGAGCATGTTCACTATGGGTGAACTGGCTTTAGAAGAAAAGCGAATATAATGCATGGATAGCATGAGAAAAACTCATGCAAAGGTGGAGGGGTGCCGTGGAAACGAATATTCAAAAGATGCAGGTGCTGCTCGAGACCGTACGCGCCGGCAGTTTTACGCGCGCCGCCGAGCGGCTAAGCTATTCGCAGTCGGGCGTGAGCCGTATGGTGGCCGATCTCGAGGCCGACTGGGGCTTTAAAGTGCTCGATAGAAGCCGCGAGGGCGTAGTGCTTTCTGCCGACGGGCGGCAGGTCATGCCGGCGGTCGAGGCGTTATGCGAAGAGTTTGGCCGTCTGCAGCGACGCGTGGACGAGATGCGAGGGCTCATGCGTGGCAAGATCTGTATCGGTACGTTTTCGAGTGTGGCGACCCATGTGTTGCCGCCGGTGATCGCGCGGTTTCGCGCCGATCACCCGGATGTCGATTACGAGCTGTTGATGGGTGATTACTCAGAGATTGAGCAATGGGTGGCGGAAGGCCGCTGCGACCTGGGCTTTATCCCGCGCGAGCCACGCGGCACCGGCATGGCGTCGCGGCCGTTGGTGCAAGACGAGCTGATGGCCGTGGTGCCAGCGGACTCCTCGCTTGCCACCGCGGAGGTCGTTTCCCTTGCCGATTTGGCAAACGAGCAGTTTATTCTGCTGGAACGCGGTAGCGACGACGAGATTACGCCGTTGTTTCGCCGCGCGGGCCTGGCGGTGCGTTCTAAGCTGTCGACCTGGGATGACTATGCGATTATGGCTATGGTCGAGGACGGCCTGGGCGTGAGCATTCTTCCGGCGCTCATCTTGCGGCGCTGCCAGTTCGATGTCGCCGTGCGTCCGCTCGAGGGGCATCCCCATCGGCAGATCAACGCCATATACCGCACCGCTGACGTTTCGCTCGCGGCCGCTCGATTCCTTGAATACCTCTAAACGTGTACACGTCATTGTCCGCTTTGGGACAATTCTCGGGGTTCGGTACATTTTCTTGTGAAATTGAACTTCCGGATAATGCGCCGCGCTATACTGCTGCCTAAATTGAACTCAGGTTCAATTCGTGTTCTATAAATTGAACTTTGCCAGCAAGGAGGTTCTAGTGGCCCAAGAGACGTTTAGCGATCGCCTGCGACAGACCATGTCCGATCGCGACGTTCGCCAGTCGGACGTAATCCGCGCATCGGAGATGCTCGGCAAAAAACTCGGCAAGAGTCAGATGAGCCAATATGTGAGCGGCAAGACGATCCCGCGGCGCGATGTGGCAGAGCTGCTCGCTCGCATTTTGGAGGTCGATGTTACCTGGCTGCTTGCCGGTGACGCCAATCAAGGCGAGACGTCATCTCCCCGTAACGCTGCCAAGTCCGAACCCCATCCCTCAGCTCAAATTCCAAGGAGCACCACCATGCGTACTTTTTCTAAATCCACCAAGCTCGATAACGTCCTGTATGACGTGCGCGGTCCCGTCGTCGACGAGGCTGCCCGTATGGAGGACGAGGGCGAGCGCATCCTCAAGCTCAATATCGGCAACCCGGCGCCCTTCGGTTTCCGCACGCCCGATGAGGTCATTAAGGACATGCGTCAGCAGCTGCCCGACTGCGAAGGTTATTCCAACTCGCGCGGTCTGTTCTCCGCGCGCAAGGCGATCATGCAGTATTCGCAGATCAAGGGCCTGCCCAACGTTCAGATGGAGCATATCTACACGGGCAACGGCGTGTCCGAGCTCATTCAGCTTTCGATGAACGCGCTGCTCGACAACGGCGACGAGATTCTGATCCCCAGCCCCGACTATCCGCTCTGGACGGCGTGCGCAACCCTTGCCGGTGGACATCCTGTGCACTATCTGTGTGATGAGCAGGCCGATTGGTATCCCGATCTGCAGGATATGGAGTCCAAGATCACGAGCGCGACCAAGGCCCTCGTCATCATCAACCCCAACAACCCCACGGGCTCCGTCTATCCGCGCGAGGTACTCGAGGGCATCGTCGAGGTTGCACGCAGGCATCAGCTGATGATCTTTGCCGATGAGATCTACGACCGCCTGTGCATGGACGGCTACGAGCACGTCTCGATTGCCTCGCTCGCTCCCGATCTGCCCTGCGTCACCTTTAGCGGCCTTTCCAAGTCGCACATGATCGCGGGCTATCGTATTGGCTGGATGGTGCTTTCGGGCAACCAGCGCTGCATGAGCGACTTTATCATGGGCATCAACATGCTCTCCAACATGCGCCTGTGCTCCAACGTGCCGGCTCAGTCGATCGTTCAGACGGCACTCGGTGGCCATCAGTCCGTTAACGACTACATCCGTCCCGGCGGCCGTGTCTACGAGCAGCGCAACTTTGTGTATGAGGCACTCAGCAAGATTGACGGCATCTCGGTGGTCAAGCCGCGCGCGGCGTTCTACATCTTCCCCAAGATGGATGTGAAGAAGTTCAACATCACCGATGACGAGCAGTTTGCCCTCGACCTGCTGCACGAGAAGAAGATCCTCATTACGCGCGGCGGCGGCTTTAACTGGGGCGAGCCCGACCACTTCCGTATCGTGTATCTGCCGCGCATGGAAGTGCTCAAAGAGTCGCTCGAAGACCTCGCCGACTTCTTCGATCATTACCGCCAGAGCTAGTGGGATAGAAGTTCCGCACTATGAAAAGCTCCCTGCAGTTGTTTTGCTGCAGGGAGCTTTCTTGAATCGGCGGAACTAGATTACGATTCCTTGGCAGTGGTCGATTTCGTGTTGGATGATCTCGGCGGTGTAGCCCGAGAAGTTTTTGATGCGGTGGACGAAGTTCTCGTCCAAATACTCAACCTTAATGCGGCGATAGCGGGTACAGGGACGCTCGCCGATCAGCGAGAGGCATCCTTCGCTCGTTTGATAGGCATTGACCTGCTCAAGAATTTGCGGGTTGTACATCAGGAGCGCCCTGTTGCCGTCCTTTACGCAGATGATGCGTTTGCGCACGCCGATCATGTTGGCGGCGAGGCCCACGCACTCGTGCTCATGCTCGTGGAGCGTATCCAGAAGATCCTGTCCGGTCGTGGCATCTTCTGGGCCGGCGTCTTCAGAAGGCAGGCGCAAAAAGAACTCGGATTTCATGATGGGCTTAATCATGGCGGGCTCCTTAGGGTGGACACGTTTGGTTCAGGCCATGATACCGCGACATGTCGCATTAATGTGTGCACATAGATTCTGCAGCTAGATTGGCGGGCAAGACCATAAACTAATGGACGTTTTGCCGAGAGGCATGAATGTTTAAAGCGCAAAGAGTGCGCGACGGGCCCCGCGAATGGGGCGATGATGCCCGAGAGGGCCAAGAAGGAGTCTCATGTCCGAGAACGAAGAGATCATGAACGAGACCGAGAACGAGACCATGGCTGCCGAGGTAGAGGCAGTCGAGACCGTGGAGACCGAAGCTGCCGAGGTTGAGGCTGCTGACGAGGTTTCCGCCGAGGAGGAGGCCGAGGTTGTCGAGGCCGCCGTTGATTACGATGACGAAGAGCTGATGGACAAGATGCAGAAGGCCGCCCGCCTGCTGCGTAGCCGTCGCTTTGCTATTTCCAAGGAGGAGGAGGCCAAGGCCGAGCGCATGGCGAACATCGAGCGCGCCATCAAGCTTCTTGACCTCAAGCCCAAGATGGAGCAGAAGGAAATGTCCGACCTGCTGGGCATGCGCCTTCGTGAGCTCGATGGCCTGATGGCCGAGGCAGAGGCTGCCGATCTGGTCGGCCGCATCGACGACGCCGAGGGCGATATGCGCAAGATCGTCGTCTTCGCTGCCGAGGATGCCGCTGAGGGCCTGGTCGAGCTTGCCAACAAGAAGGAGAAGCTCCTGCCCGAGCTTTCTTACGAGGAGGCCACCGAGCTGATGGCCGCTCTCGATAAGGTTATTGCTCCGCTCGTCGCCATGGGCCTGGACGAGGACCGCGGTCCTCGCGGCGGCCGTGACGATCGCGGTGGTCGTGGCGGCGACCGTGGCGGTCGCGGCGGCTTTGGCGATCGCGGTGGCCGTGGTGGCGACCGTGGCGGTCGCGGTGGCGATCGCGGTGGCCGTGGCGGCTTTGGTGACCGTGGCGGCGACCGTGGCGGTCGCGGCGGCTTTGGCGGCAACCGTGGTGGCTATGGCGACCGCGGTGGCAACCGTGGCGGCTTCGGCGGCAACCGTGGTAACGACCGCGGCGGTCGCGGTGGCGATCGTGGCGGCCGCAACGGCGGCGGCTTCCGCGGCAACCGCTTTTAGGGGTTACGCGGTTCTACGAACCGCGTAACTAGTTGACGCTGCGCGCCACCCAGGGCGACAATTTGTCATTCAAAAGGCAAGGTATGACCAGAAGGTCTATGCCTTGCCTTTTTCATGCCAACTTGTTCGCCCTGGGCGGCGCTCGCTGGCGTTGCCAAAGCATCGGCGTTCCCATAGTCCAAATCTGCAAAAAAGGGATGCCAAAAAGGGGCAGGTTTATTTTGGTCGGTTTTATCTGGGCAAACGTGGTCGTCTATCGCAATGTAGTCGTTGGGGACGTTCTTGTTTGACTAGTCGTTTAAGAACGTCCCCAACGACTACATAGCACGAGAGTGGATGCTCTCCCGGTTTGAGCCTGCATTCAAGCTTAAAGTGGGAGAGTATCCACTCTCGTTTTGTTTGTTGATTTCGATGCCTACATTTGTAGGAACAGTTCGTGGAGGCGGGTGTCTTCATCGAGTTCGGGGTGGAAGGTTACGCCGAGCTGGTTGCCCTGGCGGGCGGCGACGATGCGCCCGTCGACTTTCGCTAAGGCCTTGGCGTCGCCGTGGACCTCGACGATGCGGGGCGCGCGGATAAACGTCAGCGGCACTTCACCGTCGATGCCGGCTACCTGCCCCTTGGTTCGAAAACTGCCGAGCTGCCTGCCGTAGGCATTGCGCTCGACAAGTACATCCATGGTTGCCAAACGCGGCGTGCCCTTATCGTCATGGGCGGCAAGGTCGTGAGCCAGCAGAATCAGGCCGGCGCAGGTGCCCAGGACGGGCATGCCTTCAGCGATACGGGCGCGAAGCTCCTCGAGCATGCCCAACTCATCAAGCAGCTTCCCTTGAACGGTAGACTCGCCGCCGGGAAGTACCAGACGGTCAAAGTCCTGCTTCAAATCAGCCGCCTGCCTCAGCTCAATACAGTGTGCGCCCAGCTCGGATAGCCTCGCCTCGTGCTCGGCAAAAGCACCTTGGACCGCCAGCACGGCGACCGTCTGGTCTGCGTAATCGCTCATGTGCGATCCTTTCTGCTGGACTAGCGCCCGCGCTCCTCCATGATGATCTCAATTTCGTCGGCGTTGATGCCCACCATGGCCTCGCCCAGGTCCTCCGAAAGCTCAGCGATGAGCTTGGCGTCGGTGAAGTTGGCCACGGCCTTGACGATGGCGGCGGCGCGCTTGGCCGGGTCGCCGCTCTTAAAGATGCCCGAGCCCACAAAGACGCCTTCGGCGCCCAGCTGCATCATCAGCGCGGCGTCGGCGGGGGTCGCTACGCCGCCGGCGGCAAAGTTCACGACGGGAAGCCTGCCCGTGGCATGGACCTCGCGCACCAGCTCGACCGGAACCTGCAGCTGCTTGGCTGCCTCAAAGAGCTCATCATCGCGCAGGGCAACAACGTCGCGGATCTGCTTTTGGATCTTGCGCATGTGGCGCACGGCCTGGACCACGTCGCCCGTGCCCGGCTCGCCCTTGGTGCGGATCATCGTGGCGCCCTCGGCAACACGGCGCAGCGCCTCGCCCAGGTCGCGGGCACCGCAGACAAACGGGACGTCAAACTGGGTCTTGTCGATGTGATAGACATCGTCGGCGGGGGAGAGAACCTCGGATTCATCGATGTAGTCGATCTCGATGGCTTGAAGGACCTGCGCCTCGACGATGTGACCGATGCGGCACTTGGCCATGACGGGGATGGAGACGGCCTCTTGGATGCCCTTGATCATCTTGGGGTCGCTCATGCGCGACACACCGCCTGCGGCGCGGATGTCGGCCGGGATGCGCTCGAGAGCCATGACGGCGCAGGCGCCTGCCTCCTCGGCGATGCGCGCCTGCTCGGGCGTGGTGACGTCCATGATGACGCCGCCCTTGAGCATCTGCGCGAGTTCGCGGTTGAGTTTGACGCGATCGGCCTTGCTGGTCTGTTCTGCCATGGTTGCTCCCTTGGTTGGCATGTGCATTGCTTGACGGAACATCCTATCGGGGAGCTGGGTATGGCGAAATACTCAGTTTTCGAGATAATAACAAGGTCAGACTAATACCAGATTGAATGACTTAATAAGGTCAGGTGACAAATTCATGCTTGACTACAATTTGGAAAAACGCGGCGAGGCATCGCTCTACGAGTATGTTTACCAGCAAATTCGAGATGATATCGTAGCTGGACGCATTGCGGCGGGGGAGCATTTGCCGTCTAAGCGCGCCTTTGCCAGTCATCTGGGAATCAGTGTCATTACCATCGAGAATGCATATAGCCAGTTACTTGCCGAGGGCTATATTTGCTCAAAGCCGCGGCGTGGCTACTACGCTTGCGAGCTTTCGGATGCACCGGTTTTGCCTTTGGCTGCGGGGGGCATCGACCGAGATACCGTCTCTGTGGGCCCCAGCGCGCATGATGTCAACGGACGGACCGAGCAATTCGCCCCGCTCTCTCCTTCCGCTTTGGAGGCGGCGCGGCTTTGGCAAAGCGCACTGCGGGCGACGTTGACATCCGAAGACGAGCGCGAGATCTTTTCGCCCGCACCGGCACAGGGCACCGCTCGGCTACGACGCGCTATCGCTCACCATCTGCGTGGGACGAGGGGCATGAATATCGATCCCGACAACATCGTTATCGGTGCGGGCGCCCAGCTGCTCGATACCATGTTGGTTCAGTTACTTGGAGCCGACAAGGTGTATGCCGTTGAGGATCCGGGATATTTGCGCCTGACGCGCATCTATCAGGCTATGGGTTGCAACGTTCGGCATATCCCGTTGGATGATGGCGGCGTGGACTTGAGTACTCTGCAGAAAAGTGGGACCGATGTCCTTCACCTGATGCCGTCCCATCAGTATCCGACCGGCCTGGTGACGAGCATTGCGCGTCGCTATGCGCTGCTGAGCTGGGCCGCAGAGCGACCAGGTCGGTATCTCATCGAAGATGACTTTGATTGTGAGTTTCGCCTTGCCGGCAAGCCGATTCCCGCGCTCACGTCGATCGATGCCGCCCAGTCGGTTATCTACACCAACACGTTTTCGAAGAGCCTGTCATCTGCGTTGCGTCTAGCGTACATGGTGCTGCCCGATGAGCTAATGGAGCGGTTTAGGCGCAACCTTGGTTTTTACGCTTCGTCGGTGAGCTCTGTTGACCAGGTCGCTTTGGCGCGTTTGCTGGAATCGGGTGATTACGAGCGACATGTGAATCGCGTGCGCGTTCGTGCTCGCGAGGCGCGTGATGGCCTGGCGGCGCTTGTGCGGAAGGCGTTTCCGGCGGGGGAGGTCTCAATCGAACATGCGGACGCGGGCCTTTACTGCACCGTGGTTGCGGAGCGCGGAGCGGGTGGAAGCTCTTTTGTGCGGGCCCTCACGCGCTCGAGTATCCCTTTTGTCGATATCAGTGACTGTTATTGGTGTGCCGATGGCGCATCTGCCCCTGAAAACTCAAGTCAAATTCTTGTCCAGTATGACGATCTGAGTCCAAAAGTGCTAAATACCTTGGAATTGCAGCTCATTGGGGAACTCTGCAATCTAAGTGAGTAGACTTTTGGCACTTTGGCGATCAGGCAGTTTTGTAACAAGCTATCTACCTGCGGTTTTGAAAAGCAGGATGACCGGCCTGCTCGGGATGCTCAAAAAAGTCTACTCACTTGCCGCGCAAAGTTTCTGCATAAGAAAAAATAGGGTTTTCAACAGGGCTTCGTCCAGCTTTCGGCAAGCTTTTGGTCAGTTGGGGAGGGCTGTTGAAAACTTGACAGTCCGTTCGGTGCCATTTTTGGTGCGTTCGCGCCAATGCGTGACTGACTGGGTTGAAATTCGTGTTTTCCTGTGTCTATGAAAGATCTACTTTGTGACATATCGGCTTTTAGGTACTGGCGTTTGCCCCCTCAAGTCCGCGCGTTGTGTCCGCCGCTTCCGCGGCCGGAAGAAGACCGGCAGCGATATGACCTTGCCCGTAACCCGACGGCTGCGGTTGTGCTTGGCTTTCCGTTGTATACATTGGTTCGGACGAGAAGCAAGCGGACTTGCCCGGCCAGCATTAGGCAGCGGCTGTTCCTTGGCGAGCTCCCCAGGGAATCCGTGCTGGAAACGGAGCATGGATTTTTGATTACGTCTCCTCTACTGACGGCATTCATCATGTCGCGGCATCTGACGGACCTTCAGCTTCTTTTGGTATTGGCGGAGATGTGTGGCTTGTTTGCGGTGTGCGCTCTGCCGGCGGCACTTGAGGCGGAGCTTACGCGTGCAATTGATTCGGGTGCGATTTCGACAACGTTCGGTTGGGTGCGCTGCCCGTCCGAGGACGGCATCGCTTCAAATTTATGGCGCCGAGACGCTTTGGTTTTGGGTAGAGACCTTGACCGTTTTTGTTCAGATGTTTGCGGGATGCGTTACGGCAATAGATTTATGGCGGTATCGCAACTTGTTCCATTGGGTGCCGCGTCGCCTTTTGAGGTCGAGGCGTATTTGTTGCTTGGACTGCCGCGAGCCCTGGGAGGCGAGGGGTTTTGCGGCATAGAGCTCAATGTCGAAGTGACGCTAAGCACAAGTGCTCGAGCGATTGTGGGAAAGTCCCGTGTATATATCGACCTACTTCTTTCTTCGCCGGACGGCAGGCGACAGGTGGCCATTGAATGTCAGGGAAAGGCCTCGCACGGACGCGCAGGGGATGGTTTGCGTGACGCTGACCGCATGACGGCCCTTCAGGCCATGGGCTACGATGTACTTCTCCTGACACACAGACAGATATTCGATGAGGATAGATTCCGCGCCGTCGTTAAGGCCGTATGCAGGATGCTCGATGCTGAATATCGTGATAAAAGCTCAGATGAGCAAAGGGCTGAGACATTACTCCGGTCTGAACTATTCGTTGACTGGACAAAATTGGGAGTAATCGACGGAAAGATGCCCGTTAGACGCAAAACTGCTCGATCGTGGACGGCTGCGGTTCTAAGTGAGTAGACTTTTGGAACTTTGGTGACCAGGCCGTTTTGCAACAAGTCATTTACCTGCGGCTTTATAAAGCAATATGGATGGTGTGCTCGGCAAGTTCCAAAAAGTCTACTCACTTAGTTTTTGACGAGAAGCCGATGCCTAAGGCGGTCCTATTTCAGGGCGTTAACGAGCCCTCGAGACGCAAAAAGGCCCGAACCAATACGGTCCGGGCCTTATCGAGCTAAAGATTATCTCTCAGGCGGCTGGCTTAGCCAAAGTAGCGCTTGAGCAGGCCGGCGAAAGCCTTGCCGTGGCGAGCCTCGTCGCGTGCCATCTCGTGCACGGTGTCGTGGATGGCATCGAGACCAGCGGCCTTGGCGCGCTTGGCAAGATCGGTCTTGCCGGCGGTGGCGCCGTTCTCGGCCTCAACGCGCATCTCGAGGTTCTTCTTGGTGGAGTCGGTCACGACCTCGCCCAGGAGCTCGGCGAACTTAGCGGCGTGCTCGGCCTCCTCGTGGGCAGCCTTCTCCCAGTACAGGCCGATCTCGGGGTAACCCTCGCGATGAGCGACGCGAGCCATGGCCAGGTACATACCGACCTCGGAGCACTCGCCCTCAAAGTTGGCGCGCAGGTCGGCAACGATGTCCTCGGAGACGCCCTCCATCTTGGCGACGCCCACGACGTGCTCGGCAGCCCACTCGAGCTGGCCCTCCTCCTGCTTCAGGAAACGAGAACCGGGAACGCCGCACTGGGGGCACTTGAAGTCCTCGGGCAGCTGGTCGCCGTCGAACTCTTCCACATAACCGCAAACGGGGCAAACAAACTTCATGATTCGATCCTTTCGATCGATGGCGATTGTGCGCTCGTCCGGTCCCATAAGGGCCCTCTCCGGACGCGCGTCTTGACGAGTTCTATTATCCATAAATGCAACCAAATGTGAAGCCTATTAGGAATGATTTTTAATAAAATAATTTTATGCATGTGAAGATGTTAATTGATTAACGGTTTGCAAGTCATATACGGACGCCGATGAGTACAATCGGGCGAGCAAATGTTGACCTATCAACAAATGAAGGAGTTTCCTTTATGCATCTAGCCCGTCGTGCCTGGTGCCGAACATATCAGACGGTTTTTCGCATTGCATTGCCGATCCTGCCCTATACCGAGCCGCACATTTTAGAGCATGCCGAGGATGTGCCCGCGGTGCTTCAAAAGCGCTCGATCCAGAAGGTCCTTATCGTGACGGATCCCGGCATTGCACGTTTGGGACTCACGGCATCACTCGAGCGTGCGCTTACGGCTCAGGGGATTGGCGTTACGGTCTATGCCGAAACGCGTGCGAATCCCACGGTCTCGAATGTGGAGGAGGCGGCGTCCCTGTATCGAGAGAGCGCCTGCCAGGCCATTATCGGCTTTGGCGGAGGATCAGCCATGGACTGCGCCAAGGGCGTAGGCGCACGCATTGCGCAGCCAAACAAGCCCATCAACAAGATGCGCGGCCTGCTGCGGATTCATCGTCGCCTGCCGCTGCTCATCGCCGTCCCCACCACGGCAGGCACGGGAAGCGAGGTCACACTTGCGGCGGTAATTACCGATGACGAGACGCACTACAAGTACCCCATTAACGACTTTGTGCTCATCCCGCGTTTTGCAGTCCACGACCCCGAGTTTACGCGCGGGTTGCCGGCGTCCATTACGGGGCAGACGGGCATGGACGCCCTGACGCATGCTGTCGAGGCCTTTATCGGGCGAAGCACCACGCCCTACACGCGCAAGATGGCGCGTCAGGCGGTCCAGCTCATCCGCGACAATTTGCTCGAGGCCTATGAGCATGGCGACGACATGCGTGCGCGCCGCAATATGCTTTCGGCGGCGTATAAGGCGGGTGTTGCGTTTACCCGCTCCTATGTCGGATATGTGCATGCCATCGCGCATAGTCTGGGCGGCCGATACGGAATTCCGCACGGTTTAGCCAACGCGATTATCCTGCCGCACATGCTTCGCGTTTATGGTGACGCCGCCGCCCCCAAGCTTGCCGATCTTGCTCGCATGGCGGGCATTGCGCCGGCTACCGCGCAGGACAGTCTTGCGGCCGAGGCCTTTATCGATTGGGTCGACCGCATGAACGAGGCCCTGGGAATCCCCAAATATGTCTCGGGTATTCGCCGCTCCGATATTCCGCAAATGGCGGCACATGCCGATGCCGAGGCCAATCCGCTGTATCCCGTTCCGCTTTTGATGGACCGCCTGGAGCTCGAGCATATGTACGAAGTTGTTGCAGGTGGTATGTTTGAGGACGAGAACTAGGAGGGTCCATGAACACCGAGGAAATTGCGCGCATCGTCGGCGATCAGCGCACCTACTTTAAGACGCACGCTACGTTTGTTGTCGATGCTCGACGTCGTGCGCTCGTGCGCCTGCGCGAGGCGGTGCGGGCACACGAGACCGATATCGCCCATGCGCTCAAGACCGATTTGGGTAAGTCGCATGACGAGGCCTATATGTGCGAGATCGGTACGTCGCTTTCCGAGATTCGTCATCAGATTGCGCATGTGGCTCGATGGAGTCGTCCGCGCCTGCGTCCGTGTGACCTCGCTAATGCTATTAGTGTGTGCAAGACGCAAGCCGTGCCCTATGGCGTCACGCTCATCATGGCGCCTTGGAACTACCCGTTTTTGCTGACGCTCGAGCCGCTCGCCGGCGCGCTCGCTGCAGGCAACACCGTGGTCATCAAGCCGAGTGCCTATGCGCCGGCTTCGAGCGCGGTGCTCAAGCAAATCTGTGAAGAGGCATTTGATCCGTGCCTGGTGACGGTTGTCGAGGGCGGGCGCGCCGAGAATGAGGCGCTGCTCGATGAATGCTGGGACAAGATCTTCTTTACCGGTAGTGTTCCGGTTGGCAAGCTCGTCATGGAGCGCGCGAGTAAAAACCTTACGCCCGTGACGCTTGAACTGGGCGGAAAGAGCCCCTGTGTCGTGGATGCGACGGCAAACCTGAAGGTCGCGGCGCGGCGTATCGCATTTGGTAAATGGCTCAACGTGGGCCAGACCTGCGTGGCGCCCGACTACCTGCTGGTCGACGTGCGCGTGCACGATGAGCTGTTGGGTCTCATCAAGGAGGAGGTCCGTCGCATGTTTGGCGAGCACCCGCTCGACAACGAGGACTACGGTCATATTGTCAACGCCAAGCATTTTGCGCGTGCGCGCGGGCTGATCGATCCCGATAAGGTCGTGCTTGGAGGCACGGCGCGCGAGTCGTCGCTCAAGATTGAGCCGACGATCCTAGACGGCGTGGCGCCTGGGGACGCCGTGATGCAGGAGGAGATCTTCGGTCCCATCTTGCCGGTGCTGACGTTTGAGAGCCTAGACGAGGCCGAAGCGTTTATTACGGATCGTCCGACGCCGCTGGCCCTGTATATCTTTAGCCAGGACCGTTCGGTTCAGCAACGCTTTGTGCGCTACGTGCCCTTTGGCGGCGGCTGCGTCAACGACACCATCATGCACTTGGCTACGAGCCATATGGGCTTTGGCGGCATGGGCGCGAGCGGTATGGGGCAGTACCATGGCCGCGAGAGCTTCGATACGTTTAGCCACAAGAAGAGCATCGTGAACAAGGCAACCTGGCTGGACGTGCCGTTTCGGTATGCGCCCTACGCAAGCTGGAAGCACAAATTCGTGCGCATGTTTGTGCATTAGAATCAGATGGCGTAGCGACAAACGGTCGTAAGGCGCAGGCAGGATGAATTTGTGTCCGCACGGGCCCGTAAGCTTCTCAGTACGGTTAAGCGCCGGTTTATCCGGCCGTTAGAGGAGCTGCCATGTACGAGCCTTCGCGTGTTCTTCTGTCATTTCATATCGCAGGATTTCAATATGCCGACGGCGCTTTGGTCCTAGGCGATCTTAAAGTGGGCGATAAGCTGACGCTGCGTGCCGAGCGCGATAATCCCCATGATTCCGAGGCGGTTGCAATCTACTACGGCAACACCAAGCTCGGCTATGTTCCGGGAAACGAGGTCGGCCCGCTGTCCTTGATGATGTATTACGGCCATGAGGACGTATTTGAGGCCCGCGTGCAACAGGTTGCTCCCGAGCGCAGCCCGTGGCATCAGGTGCGTGTTGGACTCTACGTGGTGGATGCTCGCTAATCGGTAAGGGAGACAGCCATGTTTGATGACGACGACCAGTTCGATCTGACAGACGATCCGTTTGGGTGGGATATGCTACTCGATGACGATGAGTTGGAGCGGGATCGTAAGAAGCGGCAGGATAAGAATGCCCAGGGTGACGCTTCGAAAAAGCAAGACAAGCGCCGCCGCGGACTGTTCGGCGGGTTCTTTGGATAACCGCCGCATCGCTGCGTCTGTATACTTAGCACGAGTTGAACACGTTGCGAAATGAGGACAGAGACGATGATGTGGTTTACCGCCGACCTGCACCTGGGCGATACGAATATCTTGCACGACATGGACCGGCCGTTTGGCTCGGTCGAGAAGATGAATCGCAAGGTCATCGATGCCATCAATGAGTGCGTGGCTGTGGATGACCGTCTCTACATTCTGGGTGACTTTACCTATCGTTTGCCCCTAGCGGATGCCGTGCACCTGCGCGAGCGTATCGAATGCAAGAATGTGACGCTCATCCGTGGTAACCATGACGGCGATTGGGAAGATCCCGACGTGCCGCAAATTTGGGAAGACGTGCGTGATTATCTGGAGATTGCCCCCGGCTATGCCAAGGGCCATCGTCTGGTTATGAGCCACTACCCCATGCTCAGCTGGAACGGCAAGGCGCGCGGCGCCATCATGCTGCATGGACATATCCACAGCAGGGGAGACCGCACCAACGCACGCAACCGCGATCGCGAGCGCCCCATTTTTCGCTACGATGTCGGCCTCGATGCCAACGATTACAAGCCCGTAAGCCGCGATCAGATTCTTAGCTTCTTTGGACTGTAATTCTCGAACCACCGCATAAACCGCGACAAAGGGGGGCGGGCACCTTTGTCATGGTTCTGGCGCCGTTGCCATTATGGCAGCGGCGCCTTTTTTGTCCGCGTGGCGCGGTAGAGTGTAGGCGGTTGAAATTTGCGTCCATCGAGGAGCTGCTATGAACGAGATCAAGTGCCCGCATTGCGGCGAAGTCTTTAAGGTCGATGCGTCCGGCTATGCGGATATCGTCAAGCAAGTACGCGATGCCGAGTTTTCGCGCGACCTGGATGAGCGTGTGAAGGCAGTCCAGCGCGAGGGCGAGCAGGCGCTGGAGCTTGAGCGCTCGCGTTCGACGGCTGCTTTGCAGGAGGCGGAGTCTCAGCGCAACGCTCAGCTTGTCGAGCAGAAGAACACTGCGGATCAGAAACTGGCGCAAGAAGTCGCCAAGCGCGATGCCGAGCTTGCCGAGCTGCGCGCCAAGCTCGAGGGCGCTGCCACGGAGCGCGAGAGTGCAAGCCAGCGCGCGGCGGTTGAGGCCCGTGCCGACGCTCAAAAGGAGAATGCCGAGCTTCAGCGCGAGATTGACAATTTGCGTGCGCAGCTGGGACGCAAGGATGACGAAGCCAAGCTTGCCGAGGCTTCGGCGCGCAATGCTGCTCAAAACGATTTAGCTGCACGTGATGCCCAGATTGCCGAGCTGCAGGCCAGGCTTGCCGCGGCGGACAAGGCCCAGGAGATGGCGCTTGCCGCCGCTGCGGCCGAGTCGCAGCGTGAGATCGATGCCGCTCGCGGCGAGGCTGAGCGCACGCTTGCTGACTACCGCGCGAAGGTACAAGAGAAGTTTACCGCCGCAAGGGCTCAGTCCGAGCAAGAGGCCGAGGGCCTGCGCGCGCAGCTGCGCGAACAGGAGCTGACGGCCAAAATGAACCTATCGGAGGCGGTCGCTGCGGCGGAGCGTGAGCGCGATGAGGCACGTGCCAAGCTCGCGAGCGAGCTGGCGGTGCGCGATTCTCGCGAGGAACAGGCCAAGGCGGCGCATGAGCTCGAGCTTGCGCAGGCCAAGCGCGCGAGCGATGACCTGATTCGCTATAAGGATGAAGAGATTGAGCGCCTTAAGGACATGAAGGTCCGCCTGTCCACCAAGATGGTGGGCGAGTCGCTCGAGCAGCACTGCGAGACCGAGTTTAACCGTCTGCGCATGACGGCGTTTCCTAACGCGTACTTCGAGAAAGATAACGATGCGTCCGAGGGTACCAAGGGCGACTTTATCTTCCGCGAGTGCGACGCGAGCGGCAACGAGGTCATTTCGATTATGTTTGAGATGAAAAACGAGAACGACGAGACCGCGACCAAGCATAAAAACGAGGATTTCTTTAAGAAGCTCGATCATGATCGTCGCCAAAAAGGCTGCGAGTATGCGGTGCTCTGCACCCTGCTGGAGCCCGAGAGCGAGCTCTATAACGCAGGGATAGTCGACGTGAGCTACCGCTATGAAAAGATGTACGTGATTCGCCCGCAGTTCTTCATTCCCATGATTACGCTTCTTCGCAACGCTGCCATGGGTTCGCTGCGCTATAAGCAGGAGCTGGCGGAGTACAAGCAGCAGAATATCGACGTCACGAACTTCGAAGCCAAGATGGAAAAGTTCAAGAATGATTTCGGTCGCAACTACGAGATCGCGAGCCGCAAGTTCCAAACGGCAATCGATGAGATTGACAAGACGATTAGCCATCTGCAGAAAACCAAGGAGGCGTTGCTGTCTTCCGAGAACAACCTGCGCCTTGCCAACAAGAAAGCCGACGATCTTACCATTCGCAAACTCACGTGGGGCAACAAGACCATGAAGGCGGCGTTTGACGAGGCGCGCGGGGCCGCGCCAGAGGCAAACGATGAGCCAACCGAGGCGGATTCGTATGAGGTCGAGGATGCCGAGTAAGGCATAGCGTATAGTACAAAAGCGGGGCCGCTGGCGATGTTGCC
>NZ_JADNGN010000028.1 GCF_015553355.1 Collinsella aerofaciens | reverse complement strand
ACCGGTTGCGGGGCGCTTGCGTTTGCCCAGATAAAACCGACCAAAATAAACCTGTCCCTTTTTGGCAGGTTAGTCCCAGAAGCTGTCTTCCTCATCCTCGGACTTGGGTCCGCGGTCGACGTACATCTTATGGGTACGCTTCTCCATTACAAAGGCAAGAATCGCAAATAACAGGATGCCGCCGGCGAAAAGGATGGCAAAACCGGTGCGGGTGCCAAACAAAAAGGAAAAAACTGCGTCCATTGGGTGCCTTCTTGCGTAGTTGAGTTGGGTCGTAAACGCTCATAAGTATATACTTGCCCATACATGTACAAGGTTGCAACCTAAATGGAATGTATATCGCCGGAGGATCTAATGCTTGATATCAAGTTTGTTCGCGAGAACCCCGATGCCATCGATGTCGCCATGGCTAACCGCCAGACGTCTTGGGATCGCGAGAAGTTCTTTGAGCTCGACGACGAGCGCCGTGCCGTCATCACCGAGGTCGAGGAGCTCCAGGCTACGCGCAATGCCGAGTCCAAGAAGATCGGCGCCCTGATGAAGGAGGGCAAGAAGGACGAGGCCGAGGCCGCCAAGGAGGCCGTGCGCGCCGTCAACGAGAAGATTGACGGTCTGGCCGAGCGCCGCACTGCCCTCGAGCAGGAGCAGTACGACTTCATGGCTCACCTGCCCAACATTCCTTGCGAGGCCACGCCGTACGGCAAGGACGAAGACGAGAACATTGAGCGCCGTCGTTGGGGCACCCCGCGCGAGTTCGACTTCGACTTTAAGCCGCACTGGGATCTGGGCACCGACCTCGACATCCTCGACTTCGAGCGCGGCAACAAGCTCTCCGGCAGCCGTTTCACCGTTCTCGGTGGTGCCGGCGCCCGCTTGGAGCGCGCCCTTATCAACTTCTTCCTCGATACGCACACCAGCCGTGGTTTTAAGGAGTGGTGGCCGCCCATCGTCGTCAAGCGTCAGACCATGTTCGGCACGGGTCAGCTGCCCAAGTTCGAGGACGACGCCTATCACGTCTCGGGCGACAACTTCCTGATCCCCACCGCCGAGGTCGTGCTTACCAACCTGCACGCCGGCGAGGTCCTCGATGCCGACACTCTGCCGCGCCGCTACACCGCCTTCACCCCCTGCTTCCGCGAGGAGGCCGGTTCCGCCGGTCGCGACACCCGCGGCATCATCCGTCAGCACGAGTTCGACAAGGTCGAGATGGTCAAGTTCGCTAAGCCGGAGGAGTCTGACGAGGAGCTCGAGAGCATGACCGCCGAGGCCGAGTACCTGCTGCAGCAGCTGGGCCTTCCGTATCGCGTGATTAGCCTGTGCACCGGTGACTTGGGCTTCTCTGCCCGTCAGACCTACGACGTCGAGGTCTGGCTGCCGAGCTACAACGCCTACAAGGAGATCAGCTCCTGCTCCAACTGCGGTGACTTCCAGGCTCGCCGCGCCAACATCAAGTATCGCGACCCCGAGAACTTCAAGGGTTCGCGCTACCTGCACACGCTCAACGGTTCCGGCCTGCCGGCCGGCCGCACCATGGCCGCCATTCTGGAGAACTACCAGAACGCCGACGGCACCATCACGATCCCCGAGGTCCTGCGTCCTTACATGGGTGGTCTCGAGAAGATCGAGCCGGTCGCGTAAGTTGGCTGCATAGGGGATATGCAAGGGCGCTCCTTCGGGGGCGCCCTATTTCGTGCGCAGGTCCATACCATGCCGTGCGGACAGCTCGATAGAAAACACACGAACAAACGTTCTGTATACATGCATTTACCTGCTATGCTTTTGCTAACTAAGAGCAAGAGAAAGGGGATGTGATGGAGCTGTTCGACGAGCGGGTTGTGTTGTTCCAGAGTGATGAGGGCGGGGAGCACCTGCTGGTAACGTGCGAGCCGTCGGGTATGGGTGGCTTGGTGGTTCGGCAGACGAGTGAGGGACCATTGACGCAATGGTGCTATGAGGAGTCGCCGCATGTGGTCGAGACGTTTGTGGCGCATGAGGCGCTTGTTGTCCTTGAGCACTTCTATGGCGTTGGATCTTCTAATCAGGTGGCCCGAATGCTGAGCATTTCGTTTGCCGACTACGACTGTGCCCAACGGGTGCGGTCGCTTCTGGGGGAGCTTGGCGTCGGGTTCGATGTGATCGAAAAGCCAATCGATCGTACGAAAAGCGCTGATGCTCGTGGTGCAGCGTGACAAATTGCGGCCCGCGCGAAAAAAGTTTGAGATTTTGCTTGACTCTAATGAACTAAAGTGGTTTTATATGTCTTGCGCTGCGGCGTTACCTCAGCTGGATAGAGGGTCTGACTACGAATCAGAACGTCATAGGTTCGAATCCTATACGCCGCACCAATTGAAATCGAAAGCCTCCGGCAACGGGGGCTTTTCTTTTATGCCACCGCTGCATGGATTCGAACCTCGGTCGAGGCGCGGGCGTCAAGAAAACGCGGAGCGTTTTTAGCGAGCGGGCGAGGACGCCGGCAGGCGGGCGAAGCCGGTGCGGATCCGCGCAGCGGATGCGCGGAATCCTATACGCCGCACCAATTGAACTTGAAGCCTCCGGCAACGGGGGTTTTTATATCGCGATGCGTCGAAGATCGCATCAAGTGATTAAAATGAGTAAAAATCAAATTCAATAACTTTTTTTGAAAAACGCTTGACGATTATTCAGTCCATGTGCATAATAATCAACAAGTTGCTGCGTTACCTCAGTTGGATAGAGGGTCTGACTACGAATCAGAACGTCATAGGTTCGAATCCTATACGCCGCACCAATTGAACTTGAAGCCTTCGGCAACGGGGGCTTTTCTTTTATGTCGCCGCTGCATGGATTCGAACCTCGGTCGAGGCGCGAGCGCCAAGAAAACGCGGGGCGTTTTTAGCGAGCGGGCGAGCACGCCGGCAGGCGGGCGAAGCCGGTGCGGATCCGCGCAGCGGATGCGCGGAATCCTATACGCCGCACCATTTGAGATTGAAGCTCCCGGCAACGGGGGCTTTTCTTTTACGTAAGCACCGCATGGATTCGAACCTCGGTCGAGGCGCGGGCGTAAAGCGGACTATTTCCTGTCGACTCGTGTAAGATTCCGAGTAGGTGTCGCGGCCCATCCGCGACCACTCCTTCTCTCAACGACCGATCAGGGTGATATTTCGTGGCAGAGCGTCCGACATACAAGCTCAGGTTTCTCGATCCCAAGAAGCGCTTTCCGGCGATGCCCGAGCAGCCTGCGGGACGCTCATATGGCGTGGTCTGGAAACTCTTTGGCGAGGACCAGCATGAATCTTGTTATGTCGTCGAATTCGTTGGCAAAAGTCATGTGTCGCTTTTGGGCTACGTAAACGTTTCGGGTGAGGTGTACAAGGTGGACCGCCCCGTCAGCGAGGCTCCGCTGCCCAACGATCCCGACATGGAACTGGTCCTTGACGAGTCGGATTCCAGTATTGGTGAGATTATGGTAAGGGAAGCCAACGGTGCAATGCACGCATGTGCGCAAACTGTCGGTTCTCCCGAAGGCCCCATGCGCGAGCAGTCCGACCACGAGACATGGAATTCGACCCGCGCCCTTCCTTACGGCGAGTTCATGGCATCGATGTTCCTGCGCTACGTGATATTCGCTGACTCCGAAAATGCCATTGCGAGCACGGCGGACGCCGGCGGACTCGACGAGGGTATGCAAAATGTTGTCGACAAGATCAAGCTCGTAAAGTTGCCCGAGCCGGTCGAGGTGTTTTTGGCTTTAACACGGCACCGCTACCTGACGCTATCGAGACGCTGCTCTACCGCGTTGACCATGCCGAGAATCCGAGCGGTATCGAGCGCTATGCCGCCACCCTTATGAGCGAAATTGACTTGCCCCGTCTGCGCACCATCGCTGCCAAGTCCGAGATGAGCCTGGCTCGCATTGATCGTTCAAAGCTTTTCTATCTCAATTTTGATCGTAGCCTGCTGGACCAGGACGAGATTGACATGCTGCTTGCAATAGAGTGCCGTCTCAACCGCCTTTCCGGCATCCTTGAGCGCATCGGGGCCGGATTGGCCCCCGCGGCCTCGTCGCCGAGCCTTGAGGGCTGTGCACTCTTTGATTCGTGGCATATCGCTAAGACGACCAACGATGTTCCCCGACTGCTCGATACGGCCTCGAGCGATAACCCGTGGGGCAAACCGGGTACGGTGGCTTGCCAGCCGGGCGGCGAGTGGGACGTGCGCACCCGTTTTGCGCGAATCGTTGAGGCGCTCAACGTGGTCACACGGCTCGACTATACCTATCGGGCAAACGTTGCCGAGGGGATTATGCTCGTTCGGTTTGGGCGGTCTGTCGTGGATGCCATGCCACAACGTGAATACGACGCTCAGGATGACGCCTGGCGCGAGCTGGACGAGGACATGCGCGCGATCTGGGCCGCGGAGCACGATGCGCGCGTGGCACTTACGCTTGCGGCAGCGTGTTTTGCCGCGGACACCTGCATCACGCGCTGCTATGTGCAGATTGCTGCTCCCGACAGTGAGCAGGGCGAGCGCGTTGTCGCAACGTATTTCTTTGGGCGCGCGGCCTATCTGGCCGATTGCGTGCCTGTCGCCAAGGATCTTGAGAGCATGGACATGGACGATATGCCGTGCAAGCGTGTGCTTGAGGCGTATGAGTCAACCGCTCCGGAGACGATTGAGCCTGCGGAGGTTCATGCTCGTCCGCGTGATGACCATCGCACACTGCCGCCGACGCTACGCGATCTGCTGCTTGCCGATACGGCTGACGAGTTGGAGGTCATGGAAGAGGACGACGACCCATACGTGGCCCGCGTTGTTGAATTGCGCGAGCAGGCAAAAGTCGACCGTACAGGTGCCTTTGAAGGCTTTTCCCGTCTTGTCGAGGAGTTGGAGGCTAAGTGCGCCGTCGCCGAGCTTTTGGCGACAGGTCCGGTTCAAACGCAGTTTTGCGATAACCAGCTGGTGCGCATGGTGCTACCGGTGTTGGAAGAAGACCGCTCTGTGCGAATCCTTCGTGCGCCCGATGCACTGTACTTTGCCCAGCACGAGATCTGCAGCTTTTACGCCGAGCAAGAGGACTTTGAACGAGCACTGCCCGAGGTGCGCCATCTTTACGATCTGGCACGCTCGTCCATGCAATCGCACTTTGCGCTCATCAACGTGCTTGCGCGTCTGGAGCGCTTTGACGAGATTATCGAGGTGGCGCGCCACGGCCTACGTATTGCCAGCGATCGTTCTGCAATCGGCTACCTGTTCTATCGCTTGGCGTTTGCCTATTGGAATTGCGATCAGCTCGACCTAGCGCTGGCTTGTTACCGTCTGGTGCCGCGCGGTGAGGAATCGGGCAGTAGTGCGCTGGAAGAAATGCAGGGCCTTATGAATGAGATGGGCGTCAGCGAGCCTCCGACGTTCGAGGAGGCGGTCGAGACCATCCGCAAGGCTGGACTCGAGCTGCCGCCAGTGTCCGCCGTGACGAATCAGCTGGCAGATGCTGCTGTGCAACTGGTCGACAACGGCTTCTTTTTCCTGGCACGCGGTTGCATCTTCCAAATGTGGCGCACTATGGGCAACGACGAGCTCGGCTCCCTCAACCGCTCGCTGGGGTAGGCGAAGCCTCCAAGGAGGAAAGGATGCTAGGCAATTAGAAAATTTCCTCTTGCCCATCCTTGGCTGTTTGGTTACTATAGAACGGCTGTTACGGAGAGCTGACCGAGAGGCCGAAGGTGCTCGCCTGCTAAGCGAGTATGCCCCAAAAGGGCATCTGGGGTTCGAATCCCCAGCTCTCCGCCAGTATGAATTTAAAGAAGGGTCCCATTTGGGGCCCTTTTTTTGTGTGGAGAAAGGAGGCTGGGGATTCGAACCCTCAAAAAAAGAGGCATCCTTTCGGACGCCTCCTTTCAGTGGGCTGATTATTCTTGCGCTCTACACCTCAGGAGCCTTGGCGACGGTCTCGCTCTCTGCCGCAAGTGGCCGGTTGTCGATGCGGCGGCCCAAGCGATCGAGCTTCACGAGCAGCCATTCAATGGGATTCGGTCCTGCGCCTTCCTCGTCGGCAACCAGGTCCATGACGGCGATCTTGGTGCCGTCCTGCTTGAGCGTAACGCTGCCCACCTTGTCGCCCACATGCACCGTGCCCGAAAGATCGTCGTAGCTAACCTTTTCGGTCACCTCGCCGGCAAGGGAAAACACGGTCGCTTGCGCCGTAGGATCGGCGAGCGTGGCGTCGATCGTCTTATCCGTCCAGTCGGTTTGACTAATGCGCGCCATAAGCGGGTTGCCGTTGGCGGTCTTTTCCTGCGTGTTGGCGATCGCGACCGTCACCTTGTGACCGTAGTACCAATTGGCAAGGGTTGCGGTATCGGTAAAGCGCTGGTCGGTGGTGGTGGAGTTCAAAACGACGGTGTAGATCTCGTCGCCATCGCGGTTGTAGGCACTCGTAAAGCAATAGCCCGCGTCGTCGGTGGTGCCGGTCTTGCCGCCGATGTTGCCATCTTGGCCCAGCAAATAGTTATGCGTGTCCATGGAATGCGAATGGTCGGTGCCGTCGGCGCCCGTGACCTCGATCCAGGAATCCTCGCTCGCTACGACCTCGCGGATCGTGTCGTTTTTCATGGCCTCCTGCATCATCAGCGCTACGTCATGTGCGGTTGAGTGCATATCGCCAGCCCACTCATCAAAGTCCAGACCATGCGGGTTTTCAAAAAGCGTACCGGTACAGCCGAGCTTCTTAGCGCGCTCGTTCATGGCCTTCACAAAGGTGGCCTCGGCGTCTTTGGTCTTAGGGTCGATCTTCTTGCCCACATATTCGGCGAGCACGATGGCGGCGTCGTTGCCCGAGGGAATCATCAGGCCGCGCAGCGCCTGCTCCACGGTAAGCTTGTCGCCTTCGAGCAAGCCGGCGGTCGAATTGCCCACGGTGGCCGCGGCGTTGCTCACTGTGACCTTCTCGTCCATCTTGCAATTCTCGACGGTTAGGATTGCGGTCATGACCTTGGTGATCGAGGCAATCTTGACCTGCTCATCGGCGTCGCGGGCATAGTAGACGGTGCCGTCTTTGCCCATGACGAGGGCATTGGTCGCATCGATATCGGGCAGGTTTTCGGCCGTGATACCGCGCACATCGGCGGTTTTGCCGCAAACATTGTCGGTCGTGAGCACTTGGGCGCCGGCGACGGTGGGCACGCCAGCGGCAAGGGCGATAGCGCAGACAAAGCCGGCGGCAAGCTGGGCTGAGCGCTTTGCAAAAGAGGTGAGGGACTTCACGGATTTCGCTTTCGACGGGATGGTCTCTTCTGAAACTAGAGTATATCGTTTGCCGGCGTCGGCGATCATCGCGTGCGTGCGTGGCCCACATCCGCGCCCGAACGGGCACAAGGGTGCTTAAGGCCGACTTAATCACCCACGCTTGTTGTGTGTGACGGGCGCCCCCTCGGGCATAATGGAGCGCGAGAGGAGCACGCATGAACGAGCGCATACTGGTAGTTGATGACGAGAAGGCCATTGCCGACCTAGTGGGCATCTACCTTACAAAAGAAGGCTTTGACGTCCAGATTGCCTATAGCGGGGCCGATGCTGCCAAGGCAATCTTGGAGCAGGAGTTCGATCTGGCGCTGCTGGATGTCATGCTGCCCGATATCGATGGGTTTGAGCTGCTGCGTACGATCCGTTCCAGCCATACCTATCCTGTGATCATGCTGACGGCGCGCGATGCCCAGCAAGACAAGATCGAGGGCCTTTCGCTTGGCGCGGACGATTACGTGGTTAAGCCGTTTCGTCCGCTGGAGCTCGTCGCGCGCGTGCACGCTCAGCTTCGCCGCTACACCAGCTACGGTAGCCGTGCACAGGCGGCCGAGTCGCCGACCATTCAGCTCGACGGCTTGGAGATCAACCGCGACGCTCGTTCCGTGACGGTGGACGGTGCACCGGTACGCCTCACACCCACCGAGTATTCAATCTTGCTGTATCTGGTCGAGCATCGCGGCAGCGTGGTGGCCGTGGAGGACCTGTTCCGTGCGGTGTGGAACGAGGATTTTATGCCCGGCTCCAACAATACGGTGATGGTGCACATTCGCCACTTGCGCGAAAAGATTGGCGACGACGCACAAAAGCCGCGCTTTATCAAAAACGTCTGGGGCGTCGGCTACATAATCGAATAACGCTTTTCGCTTGTGAGGATCTTGATATGACAAAAGACGATAGACAAGCGTTCGAGGTGCCCGATCGACTCTTTGAATACGTGAGGTCGGTCGTCGACAACCGCGCGCTTGCAACGGTGCTGCTCTTTTTGCTGAGCCTGCTGCTGATTGGCATTGATAACATCGCTGGAATCTTGGCGGTGCTGCTTGTCGGCTTTTTGCTGATCGATCGATTTGAGATCGTGCGCCGCTGCATGGTGATTGGCGGCGCCGCGTGGGCCATGACGTTGGCGATTGGCGCCATGGCGCTCGGCGGCATCGAAGGGCCGGTGCTGTTCGATGCCGGCTTTGTATTCAACATGCTTGGCTTTGTGCTGGCGCTTGCCGCGTGCGTGCTGTTCTTGTGCGGCCGCGCCCTGTACTACCAGGGCTACGAACAGGGCGAGCAGCATGCCGATTGTGTGCTGGCCGCTCGTATTCAAGATCGCCTGATCGATCACCCCGACACCTGGGACAACATTGACGGCGACTTCTTGGAGGTCGAGGGCGCCCTTAACCGCGTGCGTGACCGTGAGCGCAAGGTGCAGCAAGCTCTGCGTGACGAGTCGCATCGCAAGGACGATTTGGTCACGTACTTGGCACATGACCTACGCACCCCGCTTGCCAGTGTGGTGGGCTATCTTTCGCTGCTGCAAGAGGCTCCTGAGCTGCCGGTTGAGCAACGTGCGCACTTTACGGGCGTGGCTCTCGACAAGGCGCACCGGCTCGATGCACTCATCGAAGAGTTCTTCGATATCACGCGCTTTGACTTCCACGATATCGTGCTCACGCGCGGCTATGTTGATCTGGGGTTGCTGCTGGCTCAGGTGGCTGACGAGTTCTATCCCATCCTCAACGAGCAGCATAAGGAAGCCCAAGTTGATATTCGCGAGGACCTGACGGTGCTCGTGGATGGCGACAAGATGGCTCGCGTGTTCAACAACATCATGAAAAACGCCGTTGCCTATAGCTATGAGGGCTCGAACATCACGATCGAGGCCAGACGCCGGGACGGCGGTGGCGTGCGCGTGCGCTTTATCAATCAGGGCGATCCCATCCCTGAGGCAAAGCTCAAGGTGATCTTTGAGAAGTTCTATCGCCTGGATGCGGCGCGTGCGACCAATCGCGGCGGCGCTGGACTGGGGCTTGCCATCGCCAAGGAGATCGTATGCGCGCACGGCGGTACCGTTGCATGTGAATCGACGCCCGAACACACGATATTCACCATCGAGCTGCCCGCCGCATAGCCAGCGTGCCCTTACAAACACTTGACAATGCGCTCACGTGCATATGAGCCGCGATTTCTACTATCGATACTGCTGAATTGATATCGATGTGGAGGTATGCGGTATGACGGCTGCTGCGGCTGTGGAGCCCACGGAGCTTGAAGAACTCATGGAAGCGCAGGCCGAGGCCGCGCACGAGCGCGAGGTTGGGGATGCGACTCGCCCCACGGCAGAGGATCTTGCCGCCTCGCCGACGCGCATCGATGTCGAGGGCCTCGACCTGTTCTATGGCGACCATCATGCGCTCAAGGACGTGAATATCAAGATCCGCGACAAGCAGATCACCTCGTTCATCGGGCCTTCGGGCTGCGGAAAGTCCACGTTGCTGCGCTGCTTTAACCGCATGAACGACGGCATCAAGGATTGCCGCATCGAGGGCAAGATTGCGCTCGATGGTCAAGATATCCTGGGCGATTACGACATCTGCCGTTTGCGCCAGCGCGTGGGCATGGTGTTCCAGCGCCCCAACCCGTTTCCCATGAGCATCTACGACAACGTCGCCTATGGGCCGCGCGGCATGGGCGTGCGCGATCGCGCTGTGCTGGATGGGCTGGTCGAGGATTCCCTTCGTCGCGCTGCGCTATGGGATGAGGTCAAGGACAAGCTCAAGGAGTCGGGCCTGGGTCTTTCGGGTGGACAGCAGCAGCGCCTGTGCATCGCCCGCGCACTTGCCGTGCAGCCCGACATTCTGCTGATGGACGAGCCGACCTCGGCACTCGACCCTGTGTCGACGCTGGTGGTGGAGCAGCTGGCCTGCGAGCTCAAAGAGACCTGCACGCTCGTGGTCGTTACGCACAATATGCAGCAGGCGGCGCGCATCTCCGACTCGGTCGCGTTTTTCTTGCTGGGCGAGTTAGTGGAGCACGCACCCACCGCTCAGCTCTTCAAAAATCCCACCGACCCGCGCACGGCGGATTATTTAACGGGACGTTTTGGCTGATACCATCTAGTAAAGGTACCTTTAGGGTTAAGATGCGGTCATGCCGGCCGCAAAGGGGTTCAACATGATCTATTACGTCGAGGACGATGACAACATCAGGGATTTGACGGTCTATGCACTGCGCAAGCAGGGAATCGAGGCCGAAGGCTTTTCGTGCGATGGCGAGTTTAAGGCCGCCGTGGCGCGACGGGTACCCGATGCCGTCCTGCTCGACATCATGCTGCCCGATACCGACGGTTTGGCAATTATGCGTCGCCTGCGCGCCGACCGCCTGACGGCGACGGTGCCCATCATGATGCTCACCGCCAAAGATACCGAGCTCGATAAGGTGATGGCGCTCGATGGCGGTGCCGACGATTATCTGACTAAGCCGTTTTCGCTCATGGAGCTTGCCAGCCGTTGCCGTGCGCTGCTGCGCCGCGGCGGTATGGTCAAGCAGGTGAGTGATGTGCTCAGCGTGGGCGATATCGTGCTTTCGCCCAGCCATCGCGAGGTGACCGTTGCCGGTGAGCCACTCAAGCTTACTTTGCGCGAGTTCGATTTGCTCGAGTATCTTATGCGCAAACCCGGTGTGGTCTTTACTCGCGAGTCGCTGCTGCAGAGCGTGTGGGGCTGGGACTTCGATGGCGGCTCGCGTACCGTCGACGTTCACGTACAGACGCTTCGCCAAAAGCTCGGCGAGCGTGCCAGCGCTATCGAGACAGTGCGCGGCGTGGGCTATCGTCTGGCCGAGCCTTCCGCTGGTGGCGATACCGAAGATGCCGGCATCGCGGACGCCGCAACGGAGGAGTAGCCCGTGGTCTTTGCCCCTCAGGGAAAACACACGCTCTCGCATCGCGTGTTTGCGACGATATTTGTCTGCGCAATGTCCGTCATTTTGGCGTTTACGGTGTTGGGTGCGTTCTTTGTGCAAAACACCTTGGCAGATGCCACGAGTGCCAACCTTTCGCAAGAAACCGAGCTTATTGCCGCCGCCTTAAACGAGCAGAAGGAACCCATCGCATTTTTGCGAAGCCTCGATCGCGAGGACCTTCGTATCACGCTGATCAACAGGGATGGATCGGTCGCCTACGACAACGAGGCGTCTCCTTCCATGTTGCCCAACCATGGCGATCGCCCCGAGGTCGTTGAGGCCCTTGAGAGCGGTTCGGGCTCCGCGGAGCGCGCAAGCTCTACGCTCGACGAGATTATGCTGTATTGCGCCGTCGCCCTTGATAACGGCCAGGTTGTCCGCTTGGCGCAGGCCCAGCCTGGCGTTGCGGCGATTTTGCTGTCGATGGTGGCGCCGCTGCTGCTTATCGCAGCAGCGGGTGCGGTACTCTCGTTTTTTATGGCGCGCCGCGAGTCCCGTGCCATCATCGCGCCGTTGCAAGAGGTGGATTTGGACCACCCACGCCGTAGCTATGAGCACGCCTATGCCGAGATGGTCCCCATGCTTGAGCGTATCGAGTCGCAGCGCCAGGAACTCAAGCGCCAAATGGCGGTGCTGGCGGACAACGAACGTATGCGCCGCGAGTTCACGGCGAATATCACCCATGAGCTCAAGACGCCGCTTACGGCGATTTCGGGCTATGCCGAGCTCATCGCAAACGGCATGGTCGAGGGCGGGGACGACCTGCGCAACTTTGGCGGTCGCATCTATCGTGAGGCAGGCCGCTTGGCGGCGCTCGTCAACGACATCCTTACGCTGTCTAACTTGGACGAGGCCGAGCGTGCAACTGAGGGCGAGGCGGTGCCCATTGGGTCCACGGAGCCTATTGAGCTCTCGCGTGCCATCTACGCGGTTGAGCAGCGTCTTGAACAGGTCGCCCGTCAGGCGAATGTGACGATAAGTCATGAGACCAAGCCTGTGGTCATCGAAGGCGTGTCGCGCTTGATCGACGAGCTCATCTATAATCTGGCAAGCAACGCCATCCGCTACAATCGGCCCGGCGGTACGGTTACGCTGCAGTGCGGCACCAACGACGAAGGCCATCCGTTCCTCGCGGTCGCCGACACGGGAATCGGTATCGCGCCTGAAGAACAGGGCAAGGTATTTGAGCGGTTCTATCGCGTGGACAAGAGTAGGTCCAAGGCACGCGGCGGAACCGGCCTGGGGCTTGCCATTGTCAAGCATGCGGCCCTGTATCATCACGCCACGCTCGATTTGTCGAGCGCGTTGGGCGTGGGAACCACCATTACGGTGACGTTTCCCATACAGCAGGACGAGCCATTCGCATAGCGATACAACATAGATATTGATGCAGACGCCGCATTTGACTTTCGGGTGCGGCGTTGTTGTGCAATTTTACGATTGCTTCCGACATTTTTACAGGAGAGCCTGTTTCTTATGTATAGAGTTTGGTCTCGGTAAAAAGATGCGATAACATACGAACAGTTTTGTCAATCCGAACTGGGGAAATGAAAGGCAAGCTGCATGACCCTTCTCGAACTGTTCCAGCTGCTGAAGAAGCACCTTCAGCTGGTCATCACCCTTCCGGTGGTCTGCGCGATCGCCATGGGCATCGTGTCCTTCGTTGCGATGGACAACACCTATACCGCGACGACGAGCATGTACATTCTCGCCAAGACCGACGATAGCGGTCAGATGAGCTACAACGATCTCTCGGCGAGTCAGATGCTTTCCAACGATATCGCCACGCTGCTGGATAGCGATAGCGTTAAGAGCGGCGCCGCCAAGGAACTGGGCCTCACCGATCTGGATGACTACAAGGTGTCTGTTTCCTCCGAGACCACCACGCGTGTCATTACGCTTTCGGTTACCGGCACCGATGCCAAGGAGACGGCTAAGGTCGCAAAGGCCATGGCCAGCTCGGTGAGTACGGTCGCTCAGAACGTCGGCGCTGCCCAGAGCATCAACGTTATCGACGAGGCTAAGACCCCCGAAGCCCCCAGCGGTCCCAAGCGTATGCTGTACGTTGCTGTCGCGTTCCTCGCGGGCATCTTTATCGCAGTTGCCTATGTCGTTTTGGCAGACATGCTCAACACCCGCATCCGCGGTGCCGAAGAGGCAGAAGAGCTCCTGGGTATTCCCGTTGTTGGCCGAATTCCGGCTATGAAAGGTGGTAAATAGGCATGGCTAAGGCAAAGAACACCGATAAGCTCGTTGTACAGAATGCCGCCAAGACCCTTCTGGCCAACATCCGCTTTGCGAGTGTGGACGACCCCATTCGCACCATCACCGTTACCTCCTCGATTCCCAACGAGGGCAAGTCTACGGTTTCCATTAACCTTGCTCAGGCAATCGCCACGAGCGGCAAGTCCGTGCTCCTGGTCGAGGCCGATATGCGCCGCAGGTCCCTTTCCGATATGCTCGGCGTTCGTTCGCGCGGCGGACTCTATGCGGTTCTTTCCGAGCAGATCTCCATTGACCAGGCAATTGTCGAGACGGGTCAGAAGAACTTCTACTTCCTCGATGCCGAGCCGCATATTCCCAATCCTGCCGACATCATCGTCTCTCACCGCTTTGCCAAGCTGGTAAAGGCACTGTCCGCCAAGTTCCAGTACGTCATCTTTGATGCTCCCCCGGTCGGCACTTTCATCGATGCTGCCGAGATCGCAAGTCTGACCGACGGTGCGCTTTTTGTCGTGCGTGAGGATTTCACCAAGCGCGAGGAGGCGCTCAACGCCATCGGTCAGCTTAAGAAGTCCGAGAAGGTCAAGCTCATCGGTACCGTTATGAACTACTGCGAGACCGAGACCAGCGAGTACTACTACTCCTACTACACCAAGGACGGTAAGAAGGTGAAGAAGGGCTCCGACGATCAGGGGACTTCCAAAAAGGGCATCTTCACCAACCGAGCAAACGTTTAGTTGATTAAGGCTGACCTATGCGTGACATTCATTGCCATATCTTGCCGGGTGTAGACGACGGCGCCGCCGATCTCGATGAGAGCTTGGCGATGCTCGAGGCTGCCAAGCGGGCCGGTGTAACCAGAATCGTTTGCACTCCTCACTGCCGTGATCCCTATTTTGATTACGACAAGATGTGGGATGCCTTTGAGCTGCTGCGTGATAACGCTGACGGTTTTCCGCTCCAGATGGGCTTCGAGGTCAACCATCGAAAGCTTGTTGAGCTTGGTATCGATGCTGCGGAGCACTTGCATTTCGATGGAACCAACGAGTTTCTGCTCGAGCTTTCGACGCATGCCGATGCGTATGCGTTTAGAGAGTACGAGAACACGATTTACGATTTGCAGTGCCGTGGTTACCAGGTGATTATCGCTCATCCTGAGCGCTATCGTGCGGTTCAAAAGGATGTAAGCGTGGCGGAGCGCCTGGTCGATATGGGCTGCAAGCTGCAGGCTTCGGCGGACTTTATTGCCGGCGGTCGCTTTGGTCGCGAGAAAAAGCCGGCACAGCGTCTGTTCGATCAGAACCTGTACAGCTTCATCGCGAGCGATGCCCATAACGTGGGTCATTACGACTGCCTGGCGAAGGCTCGCGCGAAGTTTAGCGTGCGTGGAGCCCATTTTCGCTAAAATCTGTCCCTAACGTTCGCATTGAATGAAGGGGCAGCCATGGATATCCAACTTAAGACGGGATGCTTTGATGACGCGGCGCTGGTGCGCCGCGTCGTTTTTATGGACGAGCAGGGCTACGAGAATGAGTTCGACGCTATCGACGAGGATCCGAACTGCATTCATGTGACGCTCTATGCAGACGGCGAGCTTGCCGGTTGCTCGCGCGTGTTTCCCGAAGAGCTTGAGCGCGCGGCAGATTCAGAGGCTCCGGTTTCGCCGGCGTGCGACTTGGACGAAGGCGTCGCAGCGGGGGAGACCTATATTATGGGGCGCGTGGCTGTGCTGCCGAGCATGCGCCGTCGCGGTCTGGCGAGCAAGATCGTCGAGGCCAGTGATGCCGCCGCGTGTGATGCCGGTGCCAAGCTCATAAAACTGCATGCGCAGGAATACGTGCTGCCACTCTATGCCAAGGCGGGTTACGCGCAGATCGCGCCGGTAGGTTACGAGGATGAAGGTCAGCCCCACGCCTGGATGGCCAAGCGGGTCGAGGGTGGCAGATAGGGACGTTCCTTTTCTGCCGGCAGTTGGGGACACTCCTTGGCAATTGGCGCATCGGAGCGCTTAGACATACAGTTTTTCGATTCCGTATGTATATATGCGCGCTAATGGGTTATAAAATCTAAGTCTGAACATAGCAGGTCTGCGATGCGGCTCGGGCGACCGGGCCGTTTTTGCGGACGGGGGTAGCGCGAAAGGACTGCACATGCGTCAATTTAAGACCGAGAGCAAAAAACTGCTCGACCTCATGATCAACTCCATCTACACCAATAAGGAAATCTTCCTGCGCGAGCTTATCTCTAACGCGAGCGACGCCGTCGACAAGCTCAACTTTAAGAGTCTGCAGGATCCGAGCGTCAAGATCGACCAGGGCGACCTGGCCATTCGCGTCTCCTTTGATAAAGACGCCCGCACCATTACC
The DNA here is from genome assembly GCF_015553355.1 of Collinsella aerofaciens. Lineage (GTDB taxonomy): Bacteria > Actinomycetota > Coriobacteriia > Coriobacteriales > Coriobacteriaceae > Collinsella > Collinsella aerofaciens_V. The sequence continues at coordinate 16,645 of NZ_JADNGN010000028.1, read as the reverse complement.
ATCTCGGATAACGGCATTGGCATGACCGCCGAGGAGCTCGAGCGCAATCTGGGCACCATCGCCCATTCCGGCTCCGAGGAGTTTAAGACCGAGAACGCCGAGCAGCAGGGTTCGGATGTCGACATCATCGGCCAGTTTGGCGTGGGCTTCTACTCGGCTTTTATGGTCGCCAGCCATGTGAAGGTCGTCAGCCGCGCCTACGGCGAGGATGTCGCCCATGTGTGGGAATCCGACGGTCTTGAGGGCTACACCATCGAGGACGGCGAGCGCGCCGAGCACGGTACCGATGTCATCCTGACGCTGCGCGAGAACGAGAAGCTCGATGCCGACGGCGAGGCCGAGACCTACGATCGCTTCCTGACCGAGTGGGGTCTCAAGAGCCTGATTCAGCAGTACAGCAACTATGTGCGCTACCCGATTCAGATGATGGTGTCCAAGAGCCGCCAGAAACCCAAGCCCGAGGACGCCGGCGACGATTACAAGCCCGAGTACGAGGACTACCAGGAGCTCGAGACCGTCAATTCCATGACACCGATCTGGAAGAAGCGCAGCTCCGATGTCGAGCAGAAGGACTACGACGAGTTCTACAAGTCCACGTTCCACGACTTTGACGATCCTGCGCGCACCATCAGCTTCCATGCCGAGGGCACGCTCGAGTACGATGCCCTGCTGTTTGTGCCGGGCCGCGCGCCGTTCGATCTGTACAGCAAGGATTACGAGAAGGGTCTGGCACTCTACAGCTCCAACGTCCTGATCATGGAGAAGTGCGACGACCTGCTGCCCGACTACTACAACTTTGTCCGCGGCGTCGTGGATTCCGCCGATGTGTCGCTCAACATCTCGCGTGAGACGCTGCAGCAGAACCGTCAGCTCAAGGCCATCGCCAAGCGTGTGGAAAAGAAGATCACCGCCGACCTTGAGGATATGCGTGACAACGACCGCGAGGCCTACGAGAAGTTCTTTGAGAACTTTGGCCGCGGTCTTAAGTACGGCATCTACTCGAGCTATGGCATGAAGGCCGATGAGCTCGCCGATCTGTTGCTGTTCTGGTCTGCCAAGGAACAGAAGATGATTACCCTGGCCGAGTATGCCAAGGGCATGCCCGAGGATCAGAAGGCCATCTACTACGCCGCCGGCGACTCGCGTGAGCGCTTGGCCAAGATGCCCGTGGTAAAGGGCGTGCTCGACCGCGGCTATGACGTGCTGCTGCTGACGCAGGACGTGGATGAGTTCACCTTCCAGGCTATGCGTGAGTACGTTGCCGCCGATATGCCCAAGATCTACGAGGACGATGCCGCCCGCGAGGCTGCCGAGAAGGCCGTGGCCGATGGTGCCGAGCCCGAGGTTGAGGATCGTCACCTGGAGCTCAAGAACGTCGCAACCGGTGATCTTGACCTGGCGACCGAGGACGAGAAAAAGGAGGCCGAGGACGCCACCAAGGAGAACGAGGACCTCTTTAACGCCATGAAGGAGGCACTCGGCGACAAGGTCGAGAAGGTTGCCGTCTCTGCGCGCCTGACCGATGCTCCCGCGTGCATCACCACCGAGGGCCCGCTTTCGCTCGAGATGGAGAAGGTGCTCCAGAAGGGTCCCGAGGGCGCGCCCGACGGTATGCCCAAGAGCCAGCGCGTGCTCGAGCTCAACGCCAAGCACCCGGTCTTTTCCAAGCTCGTCGCCGCTCAGAAGGCGGGCGACGCCGACAAGATCAAGCAGTACTCCGGTTTGCTCTATGACCAGGCCCTGCTGGTCGAGGGCATTCTGCCCGAGGACCCCGTTGCCTTCGCAGCAGCTGTTTGCAACTTGATGTAGTTCGGGGATACGGCACCGTAACTAGATTAGAACGAGAGTGGATAATCTCCCACTTTTGGCTCGAATGCGGGCTTGAAGTGGGAGATTTTCCACTCTCGTTTCCTTTTGAATGATCCCTCCGTCCCCAAGGGATCATTTATTTGTGCGGGTTGTGGTTTTGTGACCTGCTGAAATTTAAGATACTGTACAACTGTACGTTAACTCATCTTCGTAGTATATTGCTACCCGCAAAACTCAACACCATTGTGCTTTGAGACGTTAAAGCGCCTACTACAATGGTTGTCGATAGTACGATTCGATTCAACGACAGGATGGATGGTCCAAGCGTGAGTCTCGGCAGCAAACTATCCAACGCAAAGGTATCCTTTGCGATCTTTAAGCGTGACATCAAGCGATTGCTCGTGAACCCCGTCGCCTTGGTGGTTACCCTTGGCGTGTGTGTTATTCCCTCGCTGTATGCCTGGTACAACATCGTGGCAAACTGGGATCCGTACGGAAACACCCAGGGTATCAAGATTGCCATCGCTAACAACGATCAGGGAACCCAAAACGACCTGGTGGGCGAGCTCAATGCGGGCGACCAGGTTGTCGATCAGCTCAAGGAGAACGATCAGCTGGGCTGGACCTTCGTCGATTCGGCGGCCGACGCCAAGGAGGGCGTCGAGAGCGGTGAGTACTATGCGGCCATCGTAATCCCTAAGAACTTCTCGGATAACCTGGTCTCGATGCTCGACGGCAACTACCATCAGCCCAAGCTTACGTACTACGTCAATGAGAAGAAGAGTGCTATTGCGCCCAAGGTTACCGACACCGGTGCAAGCACCATCGAGGAGCAGATCAACTCGGAATTTGTCTCCACAGTGGGCGAGACCGTTGCCAGCATCGCCAAGGATGCCGGGGTCGATTTAAAGGACAAGGCAACCCAGACTCAGAATTCGTTGGCTGGTTCGGTATCAGAGGCATCCGGTACCTTGGGTGAGGTGCGCGATTCGATTGGCGACATGAATGCCGCCATCGATAAGACGAGTGGCGCTATCGCCTCGGCTGATGCCGCGTTGGCGGGCCTGCAGGGTCAGACGCCCTCTCTAACGCAGGCAATCGCTCAGGGCAATGACCTGCTGGGCGAGGCGCGCGCTACGGCGGGCAACTCTGTCGCCTCGCTCTCCAAGGCACTCTCGGAAGGCAGCCTTGCGCTCACCAAGACGTCAGCCTCCGCGAACGCTGCGATTGGCAAGCTGACGGGCGCGGTCACATCTACGACCACCCGCATCGACAACTCGCTTGAGTCTCTCCAAGCGACGATCGACCACAATAAGGCCGTTATCGGGCACTTGGAAATTCTCGTTAATGACACGTCGACAGGTTCCAAGGAAATTGACGCGCGCATTGTATCGACCATCGATTTGCTCCGCGAGCAGAATGAAAAGCTTCAGAGCATCAAGGACGGTCTGTCTGCGCAGTCGAGCGCCATGGCGAATGACGCCGCGGCTGTCTCGGGCGCCAGCGACGCTATCAATAACGCAATCCAGACCGGTGCGACCAACCTTGGCCAGGCCCAGACGGACCTGGGTCAAAACGCGCTGCCGAAGGCCTCGAGCGCGCTTGATTCATTTGCCGCCATCTCGGGTGATCTGACGGGAATCGTGTCTGGCCTCACGCCTACTATTGCAAGTGCGCGCGGTACGCTTTCGCAGCTTAACGCTACGCTCGGCCAGGCCAAGACCACGCTGTCCCAGACCGATTCCTCGCTTGCCAAGGTCCAGGACAAGCTTGCGACCGCTGCCAACGACATCGCGGCGCTGCAGACCTCTGAGTCTATGGGCGAGCTCGCCGACCTTATGGGCGTCGATGTCAATGACGTGGCAGATTTCATGGCCTCTCCGGTCGAGCTGACCTCCAAGTCGATTTACCCGGTCAAGAGCTTTGGCTCGGGCATCGCTCCCTTCTACACCAATCTGGCGCTTTGGGTGGGCGGTTACGTACTCATCGCCATCTACAAGCTCGAGGTCGATCGCGAGGGCATTGGCAGCTTTACGGCGCGCCAGGGCTACTTCGGCCGTTGGATGCTCCTGGTGATCCTGGGCGCGCTTCAGGCCACCATCGTTACGGTAGGCGATCTGGTGATTGGCGTGCAGTGCATCAACCCGCTGCTGTTCGTGCTGGGCGGCATCGCCATCTCGTTCACCTACGTCAATATCATCTATGCGCTGTCCACTACGTTTAAGCACATCGGCAAGGCAATCGGCGTCATTCTCGTCATCGTGCAGATTCCGGGTTCGTCGGGCATGTATCCCATCGAGATGATGCCCGGCTTCTTCCAGTGGCTGCACCCGCTGCTGCCCTTTACCTACGGCATCAATCTGCTGCGCGAGACGGTCGGCGGCATGTACTCGTTTAACTACCTGTTTAACCTGTGCATTCTGGGCGTGTTCTTGATCGTGGCGCTCTTTATCGGTCTGCAGCTGCGTCCGCTGCTGCTCAACCTTAACCTGCTCTTTGATAAACAGCTCTCCACGACCGGTATGATGATTTGCGAGTCCAACGACCTGCCGCGCCAGCGCTACTCGCTGCGCACGGCCATGCGCGTCATGCTCGATTCCGATTCGTACCGTTGCGAACTGCTCGATCATGCGGTCGCCTTTGAACATCGCTACCCGTACTACATCAAGGGCGGTTTTGCCGCCGTGGTGGGCGTTCAGGTCCTGCTCTTTGTCCTGTCGACGGTTCTCGATATCGACAATAACGGCAAGATCATCCTGCTTGTCATTTGGATCATCTCGGTTATTGCCATCTGCGGCTGGCTTATCAATATCGAATATATCCGAGCGAGCCTCAATACCCAGATGCGCATCTCGGCGCTTTCGGATGAGGACCTGCGTCGCGAGATGCGCGAACACACGGCCGCCATTCCTGCCGCCCGCCACATGTTTGGCCTCAACGCCAGCGAGCGTGGTGCCAAGGGCGGCGATCAGTCCACGGGCCGCTTGCCGCATATCGGCTCGCACCATAAATCTCAGGGCAGCGACAGCACAGCCACAAATGATGGAGATACCACCGCGCTTGGCAAGCACTCCAAAGGAGGTGAGGCATAAATGAAGAACATCCTGCATCTGTTTAAGCGCGATGTCCAAAACGTGTCTCGCTCCGTGATCGGCTTGGTTGTCGTGATGGGCCTCATTATCGTACCGTGTCTGTACGCGTGGTTTAACATCGCCGGCAGCTGGGATCCGTACGGCAACACCGGCAATCTTAAGATCGCCGTGGTCAACACCGATGAGGGTTACGAGAGCGATTTGATCCCCGTCGAGGTTAACGTGGGCGAAAACGTGACCGCCACCCTACGCGGCAACGAGAGCTTCGATTGGGTTGTGCTCAACAATCGCGAAAAGGCTATCGAGGGCGTTAAGTCGGGCGCGTACTATGCTGCCGTCGTTATCCCCAAAACGTTTAGCGCTGACATGATGACGCTTTTCTCGACCGACGTGAAACACGCCGATATCGAGTTTTACGAGAACCAGAAGGCCAACGCCATTGCGCAGATCGTGACCGAGAAGGGTTCGAGCGCCGTTCAGAGCCAGGTTAACGAAACTTTTACCGAGACCATTACGAGCATCGGTCTTAAGACGGTGTCCAGCCTGCTCGATTACATGAGCACCGACCAGGTCAGCAACTTTATCGCCAACCTGTCCTCGACGCTTGGCGATTCGATTGAGGACCTGCGAGACGTTCAGGCCAGCGCAACGTCGCTTGCGGGCATTTTGAGCTCCACGTCCGATTCGCTGACGTCGGCGAGCGGTATGCTCCAGCAGACGGGTACGGTCGATGAGTCGACCAAGCAGTTGATGGAGCACGCCAAGAGCGGCATCAATGATTCCAAGGAAGCGCTCAAGGCCGCCAACGATGCCGTTGACGCGGCGATTGACGGAAGCGCGGGCTCGTTCGACAACGTGTCCGCCGAGCTCGCGAAGGCGTTCGATGCCGCTAACCAGCATGTCTACCTTACGGTGTCCCAACTCAACGATGCCGCTGCGGCTCTCAATGCGCGCGCCAAGGATATCGATGCGATGGCCGATCAGCTCCGCAGCCTTGCCGACCAGGTGAGCGATGAGAATTTGAAAGACGGCCTCAAGTCCGCCGCGACGTCGCTGGGCAGAATCGCCGTTGAGTACCGCAACAATGCCAAGGATCTGGCGGCCACCGCGAAGTCTCTCTCCGATAGCATGGCCGAGGTCAACAACTCGCGTGCCGAGGTCGATCAGGCCATCGCCGATGCCAAGGCCGGCATCGCGGGCGCCAAATCCGATTACGATTCCACGTTCTCGGTTAAGGCCAAGGAGCTCAAGAAGACGGTTTCGGGCATTCTGGACTTGCTTGATGGCATCTCGGGCGACCTGGATAGCGCCGTAGACGGCCTGACCGACGCATCCGGTTCGCTGGCAAAGGGCCTCTCCAAGGCTGCAAAGCTGGTCAACAAAGCTTCCGATCAGCTGGGCGAGGCGTCGGACAAGATCAGTGCGTTTAAGGACGAGCTCGACGGCGCCTTGATGTCGGATGACCTCGCTACGATCAAAACGATGATCGGCAATGATCCCGAGGGTCTGGCCGTGTCGCTTTCCGGCCCCGTCGCGCTCGACCGCAAGCCGGTCTATCCGATCCGCAACTACGGTTCGGCCATGGCGCCGTTCTACACGATTCTGTCGCTCTGGGTCGGCTCGATCGTGCTGGCGGCCATGATGAAGGTCTCGGTTGACGACGAACTCATCAATGAGCTGATCCCCGTGCGCTTGCACGAGATCTACCTGGGCCGTTACCTGTTCTTTGGCGGTCTGGCCCTGCTGCAGGCAACGCTCGTGTGCGCGGGCGACATCCTGTTCTTTGGCATCCAGTGCGACGACCCGCTGCAGTTTGTGCTGGCGGGCTGGGTCGCGAGTCTCGTGTTCTCCAATATCGTCTACACGCTTACGGTTTCGTTTGGCGATATCGGCAAGGCGCTCGCCGTCGTGCTGCTGGTCATGCAGGTCGGCGGTTCGGGCGGCACGTTCCCCATCGAGATGACCGGCCCCGTGTTCCAGGCGATCTATCCGTTCCTGCCGTTCACCCACGGCATCAACGCCATGCATGCCGCCATGGCCGGTGCGTACCACATGGAGTACTGGATTGAGCTATGCATTCTGGCGAGCTATCTGATTCCGTCGCTGGCACTGGGCGTCGTCTTCCGCCGTCCGGTCATCAAGGCCAACGACTGGATTATCGAAAAGCTGGAATCAACTAAGCTAATTTAGTGCGGCAACGTTAACGCTGATGTAGCACTAATGCCAGCGAGCGAGTCGCATTTGCGCCAAGGTGACGTGAAATGAAAGGGCGCTGACCTTCTGGTCGCGCCCTTGAAATTGAACGTCAGATTGGCGTGAATGCGGCTCGCGCAGCGTCGGCCGGTCCGCCGTTCGGTAGAACGGCGGAACAAAACGCTTTAGTGGGCTGGATTGCGATGCAACGCCGGTTGTTGCTACAGTAGCGGGGCGTACCGGGGGTCCGGTGCGCCCTGTTTGTATTTGACCATGAGGCGGCACGCAGCCATACGCGTGCGGACACCACGCCCAGATTGAGTGTGAGGACGTTCCATGGCCCAATACGCTGCCAACGAAATCGAAAACTTGCCCGACAGCCCTGTGGCCCGCGAAGACTTGGGTGCCGGCGGCGCCTCTCGCGGTGCCGGCGCACGCTCGCCGCTGTTCTGGAAGGTCTTGCTGCTTTCGATAGCGGTCATCTGGGGCTATTCCTTCACCACCATGAAAGATGCGCTCGATACCATTCCGGTGTTCGAGCTGCTCTACGTTCGCTTCCTTCCGGCTTCGCTGGTTATGTTCGTCATCTTCCACAAACGCATCATCGCTCATTTCAATGCCCGCAACCTAATCGTCGGGCTTGGCATGGGCGCGCTCATGTGGGGTGCCTACGGTTTGCAGACGATTGGCCTGGCACAGACCACGGCAGGCAAGAGTGCATTTTTGACGGGTACCTATTGCATCCTCGTGCCGTTTGCGAGCTACGTCCTAAGCGGCGAAAAGCTTACCCGTTACAACTTGGGCGCCGCGTTGCTGTGCCTGGCGGGCATTGGCCTGGTGGCGCTCGATAGCGTCGAGTTCAATGTCGGCGATGTCATCACACTGGGCGGCGCGGTCTTCTTTGCCATCCAGATGGCGGTGACCGCCAAGTACGGCCGCAAGATGGACATCAACGTCATCACGTTTTGGATGTTTGTGGGCAACGGCGTGCTGAGCCTGATCTCGTCGCTGTTATTCGAGACCCAAGCGCCGCTGTCCGTGTGGACGCCGAGCTTTATCGGTGTGATGGCGTTTCTATCGGTGGGCTGTACGTGTGTGGCTCTGCTCATCCAAAACGTCGGCCTGGCGCATGTCCCGGCCTCAACGGGCTCGCTGCTCCTTTCGATGGAGTCGCCTTCGGGTGTGCTGTTCTCGGTGCTGCTGATGGGGGAGGCGCTCACCTCGCGCCTGCTCGCCGGCTTCGCGCTCATCTTTCTTTCGATTATCTTGAGCGAGACGCATTTCGATTTTTTGCGTCGAAAGCCGCGTCCGCAATTGTAAACAATTTGTTGCGCCGCCTCCCGGGGCGGCATTTTTTATGCGTCGCCCTTAAAGTAGTACCTTGCACTTTACGCTATCAAAGTGCTTGCTGCAAAAACGTTACTGGAGGGCATCTATGGCACCAGCACTGTCCGATCTTCAACCGCAATCAGCGCCCAAGGCCACCGCGGCGGCGCAGACCGCTATCGGTGACGGTCTTGTTGCGGAAGCTCAGGCTTTTGCAGACGAGCTCGCTGCGTGGCGACACGATTTACATCAGATGCCCGAGCTGGGTAATAGCCTCCCGCAGACCTCTACGTATATCCAAGCGCGCCTGACCGAGATGGACATCTCATTTGCTACGCTCGTCGATGGTTCCTGCGTTGTGGGCCTTGTCGGCGCCGGTGCCGCCGCGGCCCAAGGCAATGGCATCTGCACGAATGAGCAGGCCGGTACGGTCATCATGCTTCGTGGCGACATGGACGCCCTGCCCGTTGCCGAGGAATCCGGCGAGCCCTTTGCATCCACCAACGGCTGCATGCACGCTTGCGGTCACGATATGCACGCGACGGCGCTGCTTGGTGCGGCTCGCCTGCTCAAGGCCCGCGAGGCCGAGCTCGTCGACGCCAATGCCACCGTCAAACTGCTGTTCCAGCCGGGCGAGGAGACCTTTGAGGGGGCACGCGCTGCCATCGCCGACGGCTTGCTCGAGAACCCGCGTCCTCAGGCGGCCTTTGCCATGCATGTCAACAGCCAGTCGCCGCTTGGCCTGGTGCTCTACGGCAGTCCGGCGCTTTCGGGCGTGTACGGTTTCCGCATCACGCTCCAGGGCAAGGGCGGCCATGGCTCGAGCCCCGAGATCTGCATCGACCCCATCGCGGCCGGCGTCCATGTGCACCTGGCGCTCCAGGAGCTCATTGCTCGCGAAGTGCCGGCGGCCAAGGAGGTCGCACTGACCGTGGGTAAGTTTGCCGGTGGCCAAGCGGCCAACGTCATTCCCGACACCTGCGTGCTCGAGGGAACGCTGCGCGGCTTTGATGTTGAGCTCATGGCTCACCTAAAGACCCGCATCGCGGAGGTCGTTAACGGCGTTGCCACGACCTATCGTACGCCGGCGACCATCGAGACACTTTCGGATGTTCCGCCGCTCGTACTCGATGACGACATGACCCAGGCGTCGCTTGGCTACGTGGGCGTGGTGCTGCCCAAGGCCGCCTTCCTGCCGCTGTTCCACGCCATGGCGAGCGAGGACTTCGCGCTGATCTCGAGCGAGATCCCGAGTGCGTACTTTACCGTGGGCGCCGCTGTAACCGATACGGATGAGCATTTTGCCCAGCACCATCCCAAGGCGCGCTTTAACGATGCCGAGCTTCCCCTCGGCGCCGCGGCTTATGCCGCCGTCGCTCTCGGATACATTGCGGACCACAAGGAGTAATCCATGTCCCAGCAACGTAAATTTTTCCCCGGCTGGCTCGTAGTGGCCTCCGGCTTTGTGATCATGGCCACGTGCTACACGATTTTCGTTAACTGCATGAGCCTGTTTCAGCCGCTCATCGTAAGCGACCTGGGCATCACGCTTGCGCAGTACAATATCTCCAACGCCATCTCCACCGTGGTGAGCGTTATCGGATCGCTTGTCATTGGCCATGTTGCCGATAAAGTAAGCGGTCGCGTTTTGGGCTCCCTAACCGTTATCGCTACCTCTGCCGTTCTTGCCAGCATGAGCTTTGTCGGTGAGCTGTGGCAGGTCTACGTGCTCTTTGCCGTTTCGGGCTGCTTCGCTGTGGCCTCGACCCGCCTGCTCATCAGCCTAGTGACCGCCAACTGGTTTACCGCCAAGCGAGGCCTTGCCATCTCCATCGCACTTTCGGGCTCGGGCTTTGGCGGCGCTATTCTCTCGCCGATCGTGAGCTCGCTTATCGTGAGCGTGGGCTGGCGCTCTGCGTTCCTGGTACTCGCTGCCGTCTGCATTGTGGCGGCACTGCCCATCACGGCCTATTCCTTCCGCACCAAGCCTTCCGATATCGGCCTTAAGCCGCTCGGCGAGAACCCGGGCGATCCGTCCGTCTCGACGGCTGGCGACAAGGACGAGCGCACGGCGCCCGAGGTTAGCGTCGGCTGGTCTCGTATCAAGAAGAGCCCGGCGTTTTGGCTGCTTGTCGTCGCCTTCCTCTTTATGGGTCTCGTTAACGGCGCCATCTTGCCCAACCAGGTTACCAACATGACGAGCGTTACCGTCAACGGCGCCAAGATCGTCACGGGCGGTCACGATCCCATGTGGGCCGGTACGGTGCTTTCGGCCTATATGGTCACCGTCGTTATCGCCAAGATTTCGCTCGGCGCCATCTACGATCGCTTTGGGCTGCGCTTTGGCAACGTGCTGGGATCCGTTGCGTGCATTATCGCTTGCGTTGCTCTGTGCTTCCCCGCGACCGATCTTGGTCCCATCGTGGCTGCCGTGAGCTTTGGTGTCGGAACGTGCATGGGCACCATCACGCCTACCATTGCCGCGTCCAAGCAGTTTGGCATGGCCGACCTGGGTAAGGTCACGGGCACCATTACCTCGCTCGAGATGGTCGGCGGCACCGTGGGTGCCATCGTCTCGGGCGTGCTGTTCGATGCCACGGGCTCCTTTGCGAGCACTTGGATTGTGTGCCTGGCGTGCTCCGTGGTCATGCTCGTGTTCCTGCTGGCATCCGAGCCCATCGCCGCCAAGCTGCGCGCGAGCGTGGCGGGGGAGTAGGTAGGCCAAGGCGCATCGTTACCTGTCCGCTTCGTCCGTGGTCGCCCTGGAAGCCGAATGGATGCTCGTACCATCATTCGGTTTCCAAGGCGGCCACGGGCCTACGAATGATCCGTTTTCCTCCGTCCCCAACAGATCACGTGATCCGAAGGGGACGGAGGAAAGCGGATCGCAAACAGCGGCGGTGCGTCAGGCCGAACGAGTCCCCATACCCTCGTTCGGTCAGACGCGCCGCCGCGGTTTGTGTTTGTGCCGTATAATGACCGTTACCTATGACGCGATACAAAAGAAAGGTGTTTGCCCATGCAGGCACAGAAGGCGGAGGGAACCCGCGACCTTATCGGCGCCGAGATGCGCGCCTGGCAAAAGATGCAGCAGATTGCGGCCGGCGTGTTCGAGCCGTTTGGTTTTAAACCCATCGAGACGCCCGCGATCGAGCAGGTGGACGTGTTTGTCCACGGTATCGGCCAGTCGACCGACGTCGTACGCAAGGAAATGTTCCGCGTGTTCAGCGGTGCCAACCTGGAGCGCGTCTTTACCGAGGGCACCGATACCAAGCTTAAGCCCAAGCAGCGCCTGGCCCTTCGTCCCGAGGGCACGGCCGGTGTGGTGCGCGCCGTCGTGGAGAACAACCTAGTGCCCCAGGGCTCCACGCCGTTTAAGGCGTACTATGCCGAGGCCATGTTCCGTGGCGAGCGTCCCCAGAAGGGTCGCCTGCGCCAGTTTCACCAGGTGGGCATCGAGTGGCTCGGCGCTCCCGATCCGGCGGCAGACGCCGAGTGCATCATCATGCTCATGGAGTTCTACAAGCGCCTGGGCTTCGATCTTTCCAAGCTCCGTCTGCTCATTAACTCGATGGGCGATGCGCAGTGCCGTCCGGCCTATCGCGAGCAGGTTAAGCAGTTCATTCTCGACCACGCCGACGAGATGTGCGACGAGTGCCGCGAGCGCGCCGAGCTCAACCCGCTGCGCGCCTTCGACTGCAAGAACGACCATTGCCGCGAGATCATGGCCGAGGCTCCGCTGATGGGCGACAACCTGTGCGACGAGTGCCGCGAGCACTACGAGCAAGTCAAGCGCTATCTGGATGCTGCCGGTATCGAGTATGTAGAGGATCCCACCCTGGTGCGTGGTCTGGACTACTACACCCGCACCGTCTTTGAGGTCGAGGCCCCTGGCGCCGGCGTCGGCTCCATCGGCGGCGGCGGTCGCTACGATGGCCTGGTCGAGCTCGAGGGTGGCAAGCCCACGGCGGGCGTCGGCTTTGCCGTCGGTTTTGAGCGCGCCCTGCTGGCCCTGCAGGCCTTTGGCAGCGATCTGGGTGCCGAGGAGGCCCCGTGCGTCTATGTCGCCAACGCCGGCAAGGAGCTGCGCCAGAACGTCTTTGCCATTACGCAGGAGCTTCGCGCCGCAGGCATCGTGACCGAGGCCGACTATCAGGGCCGTTCGCTCAAAGCCCAGTTTAAGCAGGCCGATAAGGTGGGCGCCAAGCTCATCCTGGTCCTGGGCGGCGACGAGCTTGCCGCCGGCAAGGTCAAGGTGCGCGACATGGAGAGCCACGAAGAGGTCCTTGCCGATCTGGCCAACGTCGTCGAGGCGGTTCGCGAGCGCCTGTAGCGCATCTTTTTGAGCTGCGGACCCGCTAACACGTCCCGCTCGCGGCGAGCGATTGTTACGGGGGTGTTTCGCATTTATGCGGAATGCCCCCGTTTGTGTATGCCGTCCACCGAGAAATACGACCATTTAGGGCAAAAACCCTTGCAATGCAGAAAATACTTTTGTGTGGTAAAGCGCAATCAGTGTCGAAAGTATTTCTCAAGCGCCTATAATGAATACCGCATGTTACGTGCATAGAAGGAGGAATGGGAGGAAACGTGGCTGAGAACCTAAGCAACCAGTCTGTACCCGAAGCCGCGGCGCGCGTCGCTGCCGTGGTCAACCGCCTCGTTAACCGAATCGGCTCGAATGCCGAGTCCAGGGAGCGTCTCGCCGAGATCGAGATCCCCGAGGAGCTGCGCGACAATCTGGCGTTGTTCCTGCGCCTGGAGCGTCGTGTGCTTAGCGAGTATGATCCTGAGATCGCGGACCTGTTCGACAAGATTTTGACAGCCGAGATTGTGGCCAATGCTGGCAACCCCGGTAGCCGCGCTGCCGACGAGTCCGTTGACGAACAGGGCGTGCCCACTGCCGACGAGCCCACCGCCGTGGCGTTTCGCGAAGTCGTCGATCTGATTGACAGCCTGCCGCTTGATAAGCAGCAGGTCATCGTTCGCGCCTTTACGAGCTTCTTCCACTTGGCAAACCTGTCGGAGGAGAACTACCGTGTGGCGCAGCTGCGCGAGCGCGAGGCCGGCGCATCGACCGATACCGAGGTCGATCCCGCCAACGAGCTCACCGTCGCCTATCACCAGTTGGTAAACGAGATGGGCGTCGAGGGTGCCAATGAGCTGCTCGGCAAGCTCGAGTTCCACCCTGTCTTTACCGCACATCCCACCGAGGCCCGTCGTAAGGCCGTCGAGGGCAAGATTCGCCGTATCTCCAACCTGCTGGAGGAGCGTCCGCGTCTGGGCGGCTCCGACCTGGTGGAGAACGAGCGCCATATGCTGCAGGAGATCGACGCCCTGGTGCGTACGAGCCCCATCGCGCTCAAGAAGCCCACGCCGGTCGAGGAAGCCGATACCATCATCGACATCTTCGATAACACGCTGTTCGACGTCATTCCCGTCATCTATCGTCGTTTTGACGACTGGGTGCTGGGCGACAAGGCCGGTACCGTGCCGCCGCTGTGCCCGGCGTTCTTCCATCCCGGTAGCTGGATCGGTTCCGACCGCGACGGTAACCCCAACGTCACCGCCAAGGTGAGCCGTGAGGTCGCCGCCAAGTACTTTACCCACATGGTGCTCAAGCTCGAGGACAAGTGCCGCCGCATCGGCCGCAACCTCACGCTCGAGGCCACCTACAGCAAGCCGTCTGCCGAGCTCATCAACCTGTGGAACCATCAGGTCGAGATGAGTACCCAGTACACGGCCCGCGCCGAGCTGATTTCCGAGCACGAGCCGCATCGCGCCGTCATGCTCGTCATGGCCGACCGTCTGAACGCCACCGTGCGCCGTATCACCGACACCATGTACCACAGCGCCGACGAGTTCCTGGATGACCTGCGCGTCGTCCAGCGTTCGCTTGCTGCCTGCGGTGCCGTCCGTGCCGCCTACGGTCCGGTCCAGACCATCATCTGGCAGGTCGAGTCCTTCGGCTTCCATATGGTCGAGATGGAGTTCCGTCAGCACTCCGTGGTGCACGCCCGCGCCCTCAAGGATATCCACGAGAACGGTATCCATGGTGACCTGCAGCCCATGACGCGCGAGGTCATCGACACCTTCCGTGCCATCGGTTCCATCCAAAAGCGCTACGGCAAGAAGATGGCGCACCGCTACATCATCTCGTTCACCAAGAGCGCCCAGCATGTGGCCGACGTCTTTGAGCTTGCCCACCTGTCCTTTGCACACGAGGAGGATGTCCCCGAGCTCGACGTGATCCCGCTGTTCGAGCAGCTCGAGGACCTCGAGGGCTGCGTCGACGTGCTCGACCAGATGCTTACGCTGCCTGTGGTGCAAAAGCGCCTTGCCCAGACCAACCGCCGCATGGAGGTCATGCTGGGCTATTCCGACTCCTCCAAGGATGCCGGTCCTACCACGGCCATGCTCGCGCTGCACTCCGCGCAGGAGCGCATTGCCAAGTGGGCCGAGAAGAACGATATCGACCTGGTGCTCATGCACGGTCGCGGCGGTGCCGTGGGCCGTGGCGGCGGCCCGGCCAACAAGGCCGTGCTGGCGCAGCCCAAGGGTTCGGTCAACTGCTTCTTTAAGCTCACCGAGCAGGGCGAGGTCATCTTTGCCCGTTACGGCAACCGCACGCTGGCTCAGCGCCATGTTGAGTCCGTTGCCGCCGCAACGCTTTTGCAGTCGGCCCCGAGTGTCGAGAAGACCAACACCGAGACCACGCAGAAGTTCTGGGATATGGCCGAGAAGCTCAACGCCGCAAGCCACGAGCGCTATCTGGACCTGCTGAACACCGAGGACTTTACGCCGTGGTTCTCGACCGTGACGCCGCTGACCGAGGTCGGTCTGCTGCCGATCGGCTCGCGTCCCGCCAAGCGTGGCTTGGGCGCCAAGTCGCTCGACGACCTGCGTACCATTCCGTGGATCTTCAGCTGGAGCCAGGCGCGCATTAACCTGGCCGCTTGGTACGGCCTGGGCACCGCCTGCGAGCAGTTGGGCGACCTTGACCAGCTCAAGGCTGCCTACCAGGAGTGGCCGTTCTTCCGCACCTTTATCGACAACATTGAGATGTCGATCGCCAAGACCGACCAGCGCATCGCCAAGATGTATCTGCACCTGGGCGATCGCCAGGATCTGTCCGAGAAGGTCTTCACCGAGATGCAGCTCACGCGTAAGTGGGTCCTTGCCATCGTCGGCGATGAGTGGCCGCTGCAACGTCGTCGTGTGCTCGGCTGCGCCGTTCGCGTGCGTAACCCCTATGTCGACGCTCTGTCCATCGCCCAGGTCCGCGCCCTTCGCGAGGTGCGTATGAACCAGGACGAGATGGCCGAGGAGAAGAAGGCCGAGTACATGAGCCTGATTCTTTCGACTGTGACCGGCGTCTCGGCAGGACTGCAGAACACGGGGTAATCGATAGCCCTGTAGTCGTCCGGGCCCGCCATCAGTTTACTTTTAGGCACGTCCTCGGACATGCAAGAAGCCCTCGCTGCGCACTTCGTGCGGCGAGGGCTTCTTGCGTCCTGCGGAGTGTGCCTAAAAGTAAACTAATGGCGGGCCCTGCGATGTCCGGTCTTCGGCGGATTACTGGCTGGGGGAATTAATGGCGCGCTTCGCGCGTTTGGAAGGGGCTTCGTGCTGCGGAGTGCATTCAGAGGGAAACCCATCGGGTCCTTTCGTCCTCGGTTTACGGCGGATCAGCCGCTGGGTGAGGGTGGTGCTTGGGACGACGTGCAAAAAACGGAGTTTTCAGCAGCCAAAGATTGGTGCATAAGGCTATGGGTGACGTTCGCGGCCCCTGTTGATGCTTTTGCACGACGATTGGGCTTTGGCGATGTTCATATATGGCTGGTTTCTCGCCGCATGCTATCCAGATGGGACGAGTCATGAGGACTATCTACCTTTTGAAAGACTTTTGACACCAAAATCTTATCCCGCGATGCTGAATACTCGCAAAAATGCACGCTCCGGAGGGTACCACCCTGTTACGGCTAGAAATCCATGCGCCATTTTATGCAATTAATTAACGCATTTATGCAAAATGGCTTACGTGCGTACGTCTCGGGCTAGATGTTTGCCTCGGCGCTGCGTAAATCATCCTGTCTATAGTGTCTTTGACAGGCGGTCGCGGTCCCGTTTGGGATCGCGGCCGTTTTGTTCAAGACTTTAGTCTGCTGGCCGCGCAGCGGCCAGCTTTAAACCACCCGCTACGCGGGTGGAGACAAACGGCTTTA
>NZ_JADNGN010000027.1:6342-32887 GCF_015553355.1 Collinsella aerofaciens | reverse complement strand
GGGGCCTCGGGGGCGTTCGGCTAGCTGCGGGAACGGCCTGTCCGCCTAATGTGTTCGGCTGAGATCGGAAATCAACCTCCACGGTTAATTGCAATCTGAGCACAGCAATAATCAGTGTATAAATATACACCTGTAATTTTTTGGACGGGTTCATAGATGCTCGATTGGTAGCGAATTCCGCGCAAACCGTCACCAAACTCCACTTTTGCCGCATCTAAAGGTTATTTTTGCGCAAATTTTTGGATGCCGATAGTCACAATGGGCAGGAGGCTGGTACCCACCGGAGAGGGCAACGCCTACATTTTCATAACGTAATAGCCCGCACCCCTCACTGCCGTCTCGAGTGTGTCGCGATCAACCGGGCGCTTCGAGCGCACGCGTGCCGTGTGGTCCGCGTACGTTACCGTAGCCCACACGCCATCAAGCGCATTGAGGGCATTCGTCACATTCCGGGCGCAGCCGTCGCAACTCATGCCGCCGATAAGGAGTTCCTCACGATAGGGGTAGTGGGACTCGTCGGTGTCTGCCACCACAACCTTTTTGGCCTTCTTGCCGCTCGCACCATCGCTGCAGCAACTCTTCCCGTGTGTCGAAGCGGCAATGCGACGCAGTCCAAAAAACATGCCGACGGCAATGACGGTCAGCACGATGAGATTCGCAGGGTTGAGCAAGTCACTCATGCGTTCCCCTTTCAGTAGCACTATCTAGATACCCCCATGGGGTGTCCCCATCTTAACCCAAAATCATGTCCGTTCGGTCAATTAGTTTTCCTCTTCAAACTTTTTTGTTGACCATGGCTTACTTTCGTGTATAAGTTTTCCTAGGCTAACAGTTTAGATCCGTAAGGAGCGACGTGACTCGAACCATAGACATCCCAACGTTTCAGGCAGCAGTCGTGCGCAACTGCTCCCCCACGCTCGCGGGCATCAAGCCGGCATCGCTCTTTACCTATCCAGGCACCTACGCCCACGGGGACGGCTCGACCGCAACAGAAACCATCGCAGAACGCCGAGCACGCCTGCTCAACGTTATCGCCCAGTGCAACCGCGAGCTTGACCCGCTTGGCATCCACCTGAGTGTTTTGGTCTGGCGGCCCTGCGGAGCGCTCGTGTACGTGTACCGAGCCAAAAGCCTCACCACCTATTTCGCGGACCCTCGCGCCAAAACGGCGCTCGCCTCGGAAGGCTACGACACGAGAGACCTTTCGACATGCCTTGTGCATTTGGCATCACGCATCACGCTCGCGAGTAATAACGTCGCGGAATGCGCCTGTAGCCAGACTCGATGCGCACTACCCCAGCAAGCTAGCTGCAGCAACGACTGCACCTGCGAGTTTCCGCACGAAATAGGCTACTTCCTAGGATATCCCTACGACGACGTGCACGAGTTTATCGTCCAGCGCGGCGAGAACTATAAGGTCTTTGGGGCCTGGAAGGTCTACGCAAATGTCGAGCAGGCACTTGCGACGTTTGATGCCTACCGCGCCTGCACCCAATACTTCACCTTTGTCTATCAGCAGGGCTACAGCTTGGCGCAACTTGCCCAGACAACCCGATAGAACATAGAAGCCGTGGCAACCTGCCGCACAACTGAAAGGACTCAACATGAGCAAGATCGCCGTCGTCTACTGGAGCGGCACGGGCAACACCGAGGCCATGGCAAACCTCGTTGCCGAAGGTGCAACCGATGCCGGCGCCGAGGCAGAGGTCATCTCCTGCGCCGACTTCTCCGCAGACAAGGCCGCTGGCTATGACGCTATCGCCTTCGGCTGCCCCGCCATGGGTTCCGAGGAGCTTGAATATGATGAGTTCCAGCCCATGTGGGATGAGGTCAAGGAGACCCTCGGCGACAAGAAGGTCGTCCTCTTTGGCTCTTATTCGTGGGCCGAGGGCGAATGGATGGACAACTGGAAGGCGGACGCCGACGAGGAGGGCGTCAACGTCGTCGATTCCGTCATCTGCTACGACGCCCCCGATGATGAGAGCGAAGCGGCCTGCCGCGCCCTTGGAGCCGAGCTCGCCTAGCGGCAATGAGCTCCGCCCGCAACGCGCATTGCAACAAAACACATTCGCGTCCCAACAAAAACGGGAGCCGGATCACATCCGGCTCCCGTTTTCTGCTATGTCAGTCATATAAAGCGGCTACGAGATATTGCCCAAGAACGCCTTGGTGCGCTCGCTCTTGGGGTGGTCGAAGACCTCGCTCGGCGTACCCTCTTCCACAATGACGCCGCCGTCCATAAAGACGACGCGGTCGGCGACATCGCGGGCAAAGCCCATCTCGTGCGTCACGACGATCATGGTCATACCGTCGTGCGCCAGGTCGCGCATGACGCCCAGAACGTCGCGCACGAGCTCAGGGTCGAGCGCCGAGGTGGCCTCGTCAAAGAGCATCACGTGCGGGTTCATCGACAGGGCGCGGGCGATGGCCACGCGCTGCTGCTGGCCGCCCGAGAGCTGGCTCGGCATAAAGTCGATGCGCTCGGCCAGGCCGACCTTGGTCAGCTCCTCGACGGCGATCTTCTCGGCCTCTTCCTTGCTGCGCTTGAGCACCTTTTGCTGCGCAAGCATGACGTTCTTTTTGACCGACAGGTGCGGGAACAGGTTGAACTGCTGAAACACCATACCCAGGTGCGTGCGCACTTTGTTGAGGTCGACGCCCTTGGCACACACATCCACGCCCTCGACGACAATCGAGCCGCTCGTGGGATGCTCCAGGCGATTGATGCAGCGAAGCATCGTCGACTTGCCCGAGCCTGAGGGGCCCAAGACCACAACGACCTCACCCTTGTGCACATCCAGATCGATATCGCGCAGGACCACGTTGTCCCCAAAGGCCTTCTGGAGGTTCTTGATGCTGACGACGACCTCGTTCGAGTTATTGGTTTCGCTCATGATAGGACCTCCTTACAGACCGGCGATGTGATCGGCGGGCGTCGCGACAACCTGTCCGGCGCTCTTGGCGGGACGCTTCTTCTTGGTCTCGGCCGTGCCCAAAAGCCTCGCCTCAAGACCGCTCACCAAGCGAGCGAGCGGCAGGGTGATGACCAGATAGAACAGGGCGGCAACCACGTACGGTGTAATGGAGCCCGTCGTGGCCACGATGGTACGGGCGTTCATGACGATCTCGACCACACCCACGGCGGCAAGCAGCGACGTATCCTTGTAAAGCAAGATAAACTCGCTGGTCAGCGTAGGCAAAACATTACGGAACGTCTGCGGAATCATGACATAGAGCAGCGTCTGGAACGCGTTCATGCCCAGCGAACGCGCAGCCTCGTTTTGGCCCTTGGGGATCGATTGAATACCGGCACGGAAGATCTCGCATAGGTACGCAGACGAGTTCATGGCCATGACGATAACGCCAAGCACGTAGTCATCAACCTTGACGCCGGCCAACGGCAGACCGAAGAACGCGATATAGATCTGCAGGAACGCCGGCGTACCGCGGATGATATTCACATAGATGCCGGCGAGGCAGCGCAGGATGCGCGACTTGGAGATGCGCATGAGCGACAAGGCAAAGCCAAAGGGAATTGCCAGCGGAAACGCCACAAGCACGATCGAGAGCGACATAAGGAAGCCCTTAAAGACGATCGGCAGGCTTTGGACCAAAATGACTGGGTTTAAGAACAGGCGCAGGAACATATTGGAGTTCCAGGCCTCGACCCACGGCTGCTCCTTAAGATCGGCCAGGAAGTTATCGAATGCCGTCACGCCCTTGATCTCCACCGACGGAATCTTGGAGATCTTCTTGGTCGAGCCATCGGCCAAAGTGCAGGTGCCGCTAAAGGCCTCATCGCCGCCCTCGACGGGGAAGGTCACGCCGTAAACCTCGACACGGAAAAAGCCGCCGGCAGGCGCCGTCTCGCCAAAGTCGATCTTGAGCGTCTGGCCGTCAGCCTTGCACGTGGGCTTCATGGGCGTACGATCCATGAGGTCCTCGCCCGAGAGCATCGTCAATCGCGTGTCATCGGTACCAAACGTCGTGCCGTCGACAAACGTCAGCGAAAGACCGCTCAGCTCCTCGTCGGCATCGGCCTGGACCTCCCAGGTAATGCGCGTCTCGGTACCGCCGACCACAGCGCTGCCCGAACCAGTGTTGGGTCGGGCGGTAATCTTTGCGGTCTCAAGCGCCTGGGCGGTCGTGGGCGCATATGCCCCTGCGCACACCAGCGCGAGCGCCACGGCCATGGCGCAGGCTAGCTTTTGGAGCAAGGCGGGCAGTGGAAAACGCTGCTCCGCGGCCCCTTTGTTCAGTCGAGACAAGGTGGCTCCTATCGTAGAAGTTGCCGGCAAAACGAGACGGAAATACTCTCCGTCAAGAGAAGCGCAAAGGCCCTCTCCGCCAAAACGGAAAGGGCCCGCGAGCAATCAAGTAGCTATTTTACTTGATGTTGTACTTAGCCATGAGGGCGTCAATGGTACCGTCGTCGGTCAGGTCCTTGATGGCCTGGTTGATGTCTTCCTTGAGCTTGGTGTTACCCTGGTTGATGGCGATGGCGTACTCCTCGCCGGTGCTGATCTGCTTAATGGTCTGGCAGGTGTTGAACTGCTCGGCGGTCAGCTGGCTGGCAACGGAGCGGTTGGTGACTACGGCGTCGCCCTTATCGGACTGCAGGGCGCTGAAGCACTCGGTAGCGTCCTTGTAGGGGACGATCTTGGCCTTGGGGAAGTTCTCCTGGGCAAAAGACTCGGCGGTCGAGCCAGACTGAACGATGATGGTAGCGTCGGCGTTGTTGAGCTTCTCGCTGTAGTTGTCGGCCGTGATGTCGGTGTTATCGACCTTGGTCACGATAGCCTGATCGTCCATGTAGTAGGAATCGGAGAAAGTGACTTCCTTCTCACGCTCGGGCGTGTCGGTGATAGCCGCGATGGAGACGTCGTACTTGGCGCCCGAAGCGACACCCGGAACCAGCGTGTCAAAGTCATTGTTGACGTACTCGACATCCAGGCCCAGCTTGTCACCGATAGCCTTGATGAGCTCAAGGTCAAAGCCCTGGTAGTCGCCGTTGTCATCCTTGTACTCAAACGGCGCGTACTCGGCAGAGGTGCCGACGGTCAGCGTGCCGTCCTTGACGAGCGCGTACTCCTTGGAGCCGTCGACCTTCTCGACCTTAGCGTCGTCAGAGCTGCTGGAACCGGCATCAGAACCAGAGGTGGCGTTGGACGAACCGCAGCCCGTCAGAGCAAGGGCGAGCGCCATAGCACCCGTGGCGGCAAATGCGCCAAGCTTCTTCAGCTTCATAATCAGTCTCCTTCCGGTGACCTCGTTTGATTCAGAGGTCTGCAAAAACTGTTGGCTATTATGCACCCGGAATTACGAATCTGCAATGAGAAAACTGATTAAAACAAACCCATAACGTGAATGGAATACTCTACTTTGTGACAGTCATTACTGCTGCAATGACCTTAATAGTCTAATTTCAGCTGCATAACCTGCAAGTTCGTTCGGAGTCTCCAAAATAAACGGCAGCGAACGCAAGTGGCCATTCGATACAATATTCTGCATAACCTGCATACCTCCACCAAATTCCTCACTGCCAAGGTATCCCTTGCCGATGCACTCGTGACGATCTTTATGGGCGCCACAAGAGTTCTTCGAATCGTTGATGTGTACGGCATGCAAGCGATCGATACCCACCACGCGGTCGAACTCGTCGAGTACGCCGTCCAGATCATGGATGATGTCGTAGCCGGCATCGCTCACATGGCAGGTGTCTAGGCAAACGCCCAGCTTGGCCGACAGCTCGGGGCGCTTGTCGGCAACACCCTCAATGATGAGCGCCAGTTCTTCAAAGCTGCGGCCTACCTCGGTGCCCTTGCCGGCCATGGTCTCGAGCAGCACCGTCGTCTGCTGACCCTCAAACATCACCTGGCACAGGGTGTCGACGATCATCTGAATGCCGGCGTCGGAGCCCTGCCCCACATGCGCACCGGGATGGAAGTTGTAGTAGTTGCCGGGCAGCGTTTCCATGCGCCGCAGGTCCTCTGCCATGGCCTCCAGGGCAAACTCGCGCGCCCGCTCTTTGGCCGAGCAGGGGTTATAGGTATACGGGGCATGAGCCACGAGCGGGCCAAAGTCGTTTTGCTCCATAAGCTCACGCAGGGCCGCCACGTCATCCATGTCAAGGTCTTTCGCCTTGCCGCCGCGCGGGTTGCGCGTAAAGAATGCAAAGGTGTTGGCGCCAATGGATAGCGCCGTCTCCCCCATCGCCCGATAGCCCTTCGTCGTCGAAAGATGACACCCGATCGTCAGCATCTCCAGCTCCCTCTTCATCAGTTGCGGTGAAATACGGTCTATTGGTGCCATATTTTGGCGCAAACAGACCGTATTCCACCGCAAGTTATAAAAGAGGCATCAGGGGAAAAGGCCTCCAAGGCATTCCAGGCGTTGGCGCCATGCCCCCACGCCCTAAAGTTTCAAGCGAATCGCATCGATGATGTGCGCACAGCGCTGTGTAGCGGCTAGGGACATGATGGGGCTTTCGAGTTTCCCCGCCTGAATGAGCTGTGTCGCATGCGATGCCTCACCGTAAAAATCATCGACCTCAAATGGTGCATCGATTTCGAGTGCTCGACCGTCGGAGTACTTCACATGGGCGAGCTCGGGGCGATGAAGACGCTCGATTTCCAACGAGCCCCGCTCACAGGCAATCGTTAAGCGGCTTTCATATGCTGCTTTGCCGTCGCACACCATATGAATGGGTATACCGCCGACGCTCATATGGATCTCGTCGGCCCAATCGACACGGCCGCCTGATACGTCACGCCAGCGAACTTCACGGGACGAAACCTCGCACGCGCCCGCGAGCAAATCCTCAAACCAACCGACCGCATAACAGCCCATGTCATATAGACAGCCGCCCTGCAGCGGATCAAGCAGATAGCCCGAAGGAGACTCGCCGTAATCGAGCTTTTGCACGCTTTCAATCGAGACGATACGGCCAAGCTCACCCGACGCAAGCAAGTCTTTCACGCGAGTGCGCATCGGGCAAAACCGATTCTTCATCGCCTCCATAAACAGCACGCCGCGCTCGCGAGAGGTGGAGGCGATCGAGAGAGCCTCTTCCTCACTCAAAACGGCCGGCTTTTCGCACAGCACGGCCTTTCCGGCGCACAGCGCGCGACAGGCCCAACGCGTATGCATGCCATGCGGAAGAGCCAAGTAGATTGCGTCGACATCGGGGTCGGCAATCAGCGCGTCATAAGCCGCATCGCCGTTATCGTCGGCCGAGGCATGGCCATGCGCAGCATCGATCGAAAACGCTCGGCAAAATTCCTCGACATGTGCAGGAGTGCGACCGGCCGCAGCCACCAGCCGTGCCCCGTCGACCTTCTTGAGCGACGATGCAAATCGATGAGAAATGTGCCCAGCGCCCAAAATGCCCCAACGAACCCCACGCGAATCATTACATGAATCCCGATGGCCCACGACAGCCCCCTTCAGTTGCGGTGGAATAGTCCCTGTTTAAGCCCTATTCTGCCGCAAACAGGAACTATTCCACCGCAAGTTATAAAAGGGTCACGAGGAGCGTGTTTTGCCGAAGACTTTAAGCATGGCCGTTACGGGGCCCGGCTGGAAGCGTCGGCGCACGTCATCGAGACGCTCGGGGATATCGATATGCTGCGGGCAGTGGCGCGCGCATTTGCCGCACTTGACGCAATTGCTCACCAGCTTGGCCTCGCTTGTGCGCACCGCGCTCGCCGTAAAGTATTGCGACAGCCCCGTAAACCAACTATGCGCGTAGCTCGCGTTGTAGGCGGCAAAGCAGCCGGGAATGTTAATACCCTTGGGACATGGCATGCAGTAGCCGCATCCCGTGCAGGGCACGCGATTCGATTTTTCAAACTCATCCAGCACGTGCGCGATCGTGTCGAGCTGGTTGGCAGTCATCGAATTCGGCAACGCGAGGTCTGCCAGTGACGAATTCTCATCCACCTGCGCGGTATCGGTCATACCAGAAAGCAACATGGTCACCTGGGGATGATTCCACACCCACGAAAGACCCCAGGCGGCAGGAGTGCGCAAATGCGGGTCACGGGCACTATCGAGCACAGCGCGGGCCCGTGGCGGCAGCTTGCCCGCTAAACGCCCGCCCAGCAGCGGCTCCATCACAAACACCGCGAGGCCTCGCTCGGCGGCGGCCATGAGCCCCGCTGTTCCCGCCTGATATCGCTCTCCAGCGTAATTGTACTGGATCTGGCAAAAGTCCCACTCATATGCATCGAGCATCGTCAGGAAGTCCGCTGCGCTGCCGTGGTACGAAAAACCAATCTGGCGAATACGCCCCGCCGCCTTTTGACGCGCGATCCAGTCCTCGATGCCCAACGCCACCACACGTTCCCACTGGGCGGGCGAGGTAATGTTGTGCATGAGGTAATAGTCGATATGGTCAGTCCGTAGGCGGCGCAGTTGCTCGTCGAAGAACCGGTCGAAATCCTCCGCGCATTTGCACGAAGCATGCGGCAGCTTGGTTGCGAGCAAAACCTGGTCGCGCAAGCCCAGGCGCTCAAGCGACGCACCCACGCACGCCTCGTTGCCGGGATAGAGATAGGCCGTGTCCAGGTAGTTAATCCCCTGCTCCACCGCACGGGAAATGATGGCATCGGCTGTCTTCGCATCCGGACGTCCCGGCGCACCGGGAAACCTCATGCAGCCCAGACCCAGAGCGGATATTCGGTTACCACTTTAAGGTCAACGCGGTATTGCACGGCCCCTCCCCTCCCATCGAAGCCCTGACAAGGCGAAACAAACCCGTCACGTCATCGAAACACATCGGAATCGCAATTGAGAACGTATCGTAACGCAGCAGAAATCGAGCCGTCACGGCACCGCTTTAACATCAGCAAAAAGCCCGATGAAAGGAGACGAGCGTGACCACACGTGAGGACGCCTACCCCTACCCCGGCGAGCAATACATCCTCTCGGTCGACCGCTATCAGATCGAAGTCATGGACCATCTGGACGAGCTTCCCGCCACGGGTTCCGTCATCTTCTGCACCTTCCCCAAGGTCCGCGATGGCGTCGGATACCCCGCCCGCGTCTTTGCGGTCTGCCCCGCGGCATAAGCGCACAGCGCAATAGTTTCTTTTTCATAACAGCCGCCCCGCGCACCCACCAATCACCTTGGCAGCATACAATCCATCAGGCGCCCCTTACGCGGGCGCCTTTTATATGGGGAGATGATTCACATGCAGATCAACAAGGTCGCTTTTATCGGCAAGGGCGGCGTCGGCCTGCTCTACGGCAGCATGATCGCCCGGGCGCTCGGCAACGACGCCGTCGAATACATCATGGATGACACCCGTTTTGAGCGTCACGCGGGCGATGCGCTCACCGTCAACGGAAAGCCCTGCGATCTCACGTCCGTCCGCGCCAGCGAGGCGACGCCCGCCGATCTGGTCATCCTGACAGTCAAGACCACCGGTCTCGACCAAGCACTCAAGACTATGGAGCGCGTCGTGGGACCCAACACGCTCATCGCCTCGCTGTGCAACGGCATTACGAGCGAGCAAAAGATTGCCGAACGCTTTGGCTGGAAGCATACCGTTCTTGGTATCTGCCAGGGCATGGACGCCGTGTTCCTCAACGGCGCGCTCACCTTTACCAATGCGGGCGAGATCCGCTTTGGTGCAGCCGCCGGCACCGACCCCGCGACCGTCGCCGCTATCGACGAGCTCTACACGCGCTGCGGCATCGCCCATACCGTCGAGAGCAACATTGCGCACCGCATGTGGGCCAAACTCATGCTCAACGACGGCATCAACCAGACCTGCATGGCTTACGGCGGGACCTACGGAAGCGCCACGGAGCCGGGCTCCGAGCAGCGCCGCTGTTTTGTCGCCGCCATGCGCGAGACGCTTGCGGTTGCCAACGCCGAGGGCGTTGAGCTGACCGAGGCAGACCTGACGCAAATGGTGCACCTCATCGAGGGAATCGACCCCGCCGGTATGCCCTCGATGGCGCAGGACCGCATCGCGCAGCGCAAAACAGAGGTCGAGGAGTTCGCGGGCACCGTCCGCCGCCTCGCGGCCAAGCACGATATCCAGGTTCCGCAGAACGAATGGCTCTATCAGCGCATTCGCGATATCGAGGCAAGCTGGTAACGCCAACGCGCCGCATTCAACAGCCTTAACAGCAAAACCGCCGCAAGGGAACCTTTCCCCTGCGGCGGCCTTCATCTTCGTCTATGACCGGCGGCCGATCTCACAACAGTTAACGTTGCGACCCCGGCACCTCGTCCTCATCGTCGCGGCAAAGAACCACGCCCGCGCTTCCCAGCAGTGCGGCCGCGATCAGCGCGCCGACCACGATAGGAGCAGTCCCGCATGTCCCCTGCATGCCCGCGACGAGCGCGACCGTGGGACCAAGGCAGCCGAGCATCAACGCGACGGCGGCAACGGCAATTTCTCGAGCATTCACAAGACCACTTCTTCCAAGAGAAAGACCTTATTTCTCATGAACTAGTGTGCCCCGCATCCATACGCCCAGCGTACCGCCACGGTAAGGGCTCTGTTAACTCAAACGCGCATAAAGAACGGGCGGCTTTACGTTGCCTAAAAGCTCAGTAAAGACGTCCGCCCATCATGTGCCTATTTTGCTTATGGCAGATTACCAACCGGTGTAGTAGTCGGTGGTTCCGGCAGCGCAGCCGGAGTCATAGACCTTGCAATCGCCCTTGGAGCCCGTAAAGGTCGAGCCCTGGGCCATATCGCCCGCGGCAACAACGTAATAGCCGTCGGAATCGCGCCAGAAGCCCTCAGAATCCTGAGTCCATTCGCCCGTGCGATAGTGATAAAGCACATTGCTGCTGTAATAGGTCTCGCGGCGCCCGTTGTAGTTATTGACACCCGCAGAGCGCGTCAGGCCCGATCCGTTCGCGTAGGACGGAGTGTAACCGGCGTTGTAGTACGAAGCCTGGGCGGCCTCGGCAGCCTCCGCCTCGGCGGCGGACGCCTCGAGCGCTTCGCGCTTGGCATCCTCAAGCGCGGTGCGCAGCTCATCGAGCTCGGTCGACTTGGCGTCGACCTCCCCCATCGTCAACAGGCTGCCCGCACCGTCGATGCAACCCTGCAACACAGCGCGCTCGTCATCGGTAGCATAGTCGCCATACATATTCATAATGATCTGAGCACGCATCTCAAGGGAATCGCGCTTGGCCTCCATCGAGGCGTTCCACTCCTGCATGGAACCATAACCATCGCCGCGATAGTCAACGGGCTGCACCAGCGTCGTCTCGGACGGCGTAGACCCAACCGTATCGGACAGTGTTGCGGCGTGGGCATCAGTTGCACCGGCGCCCGCCAAAAGTGCCACGGTCAGAGCGGCGGAAAGGGCGGCGGCTTTCGGTTTTCGTGAATCGATCCTCATGTAGCTGGAAACCTCCGTAGTGCGTTTTTGCTGCGTTTGAGCTGCGTGTGATTCGATCGCGCTGCATAGTACCCCGAGCAAATCGCGACCTGCGGTTTTACTCAAAAGGCGCACGTCAATTGCGTAAAACTCACATCCTCTCAACAGGAGTTTTCCACAACTCGAATGCATAAAGCGTGTCAAAAACCCTGTTTTTGCGCCCTCTCTATGCAAAAAAGGCGCCTGTTCAACCATTGTTCGCACAGGCGCCTTGAGCAGGCATTTTATGCAGTTATACCTATCGAGTTGCAAGGGGTCCTTGCACAAGTCGCCTTACTCGTCCAGCGCGGCGAAGGCCTGCTTCAGATCCCAAATGATATCCTCGGCGTTCTCGGTACCGATGGAAAGACGGATCGTGGAGGGCGTGATGTTCTGCTCGGCGAGCTCCTCGGCAGAGAGCTGGGAGTGCGTAGTGGTAGCCGGGTGCACGACGAGCGACTTGACGTCGGCCACGTTGGCGAGCAGCGAGAAGACCTGCAGATGGTCGATGAACTTCCAAGCTGCCTCCTGGCCACCCTTAATCTCAAAGGTAAAGATCGAGGCGCCGCCACGGGGGAAGTACTTCTGATAGAGCTCGTGATCGGGGTGCCCAGACAGGCTCGGGTGGTTCACCTTGGCGACATGGCTATCACCAGCCAGGAACTCAACGACCTTCTTGGTGTTCTCGACATGACGGTCAACGCGCAGCGACAGAGTCTCGGTGCCCTGGAGCAGGATCCAAGCGTTGAACGGGCTGATGCAGGCGCCCTCGTCACGCAGCAGGATGGCGCGGACATAGGTTGCGAAGGCGGCGGGACCGGCAGCCTCGGCAAACGAGACGCCATGGTAGGAGGGGTTGGGCTCGGCGATCTGCTCATACTTGCCGCTCGCCTTCCAATCGAAGTTACCGCCGTCGACGATCACGCCGCCCAGCGAGGTGCCGTGGCCGCCGATAAACTTGGTTGCGGAATGGACGACGATGTTGGCACCATGCTCCAGCGGACGGAACAGATACGGGGTGCCGAAGGTGTTGTCGACGACAACCGGTAAACCGTGCTTCTTGGCGATCTCGGAGATGGCGTCGATATTGGGGATGTCAGAATTGGGGTTGCCGAGCGTCTCGAGGTAGATGACCGTGGTGTTGTCCTTGATGGCGCCCTCGACCTCGTCCAGGTTGTGGGCATCGACGAAGGTGGTCTCGACGCCAAACTGGGAGAGCGTATGCTCCAGCAGGTTGTAGGAGCCACCGTAGATGGTCTTCTGAGCCACCACGTGGTCACCGGCCTGGGCAAGAGCCTGCAGGGTATAGGTGATGGCAGCAGCACCGGAGGCGACGGCAAGACCTGCCACACCACCCTCGAGTGCGGCGATACGGTCCTCGAAGACGCCCTGGGTGGAGTTGGTCAGACGGCCGTAGATGTTACCGGCGTCGGCAAGACCAAAGCGATCGGCGGCGTGCTGGGAGTTGCGGAACACATAGCTCGTGGTCTGGTAGATAGGCACGGCGCGGGAGTCGGATGCGGGATCGGCGCTCTCCTGGCCAACGTGAAGCTGCAGGGTATCGAAACCAAAGGTGTGCTCGGGGTTGTTGATGAACTGGCTCATGATAATCTCCTTGATCGAACAAAAGTTAATAAATTAGAGAGAAGTAAGTCGCTGTCTCCTGATCACGCCGACGGGCGCAAA
The DNA here is from genome assembly GCF_015553355.1 of Collinsella aerofaciens. GTDB lineage: Bacteria > Actinomycetota > Coriobacteriia > Coriobacteriales > Coriobacteriaceae > Collinsella > Collinsella aerofaciens_V. The sequence continues at coordinate 19,810 of NZ_JADNGN010000027.1, read as the reverse complement.
CAGGAGCCCGGCATTCGTCTTGGTAAGCATTTCATATGCGGGCCTCCTTTCGCATCCCGGTTCCGTGGTCGGTTTAATTACCTACCGCCTTTGTGTGTTTTGAATAGTACGAGCATTGTTTCGCTCGGTCAATCACTTAAAAGCGCTAACCTGTTATCGGTTTTGTAGATAACGCTCGAAAGGACGGCGCCGATGACCCTCCAGCAGCTTCGTTTTCTGATCGCCGTGGCAGAGTCCGGCTCAATCAACGCCGCAGCTCAGCGCCTCTATACCGCTCAGTCCAACATCTCAAACGCCGTCAAAAGCCTGGAGCAGGAACTCCACCTGGAGATCTTCACGCGCTCCAGCCGCGGCGTCACGCTCACCAACGACGGCACCGAGCTTTTGGGCTATGCGCGCCAGGTCGTAGAGCAGGCCGATATGCTCGAGGCCCGCTACGAGGACGGCGGCACCCCGCAAGCCCGCCTCGCCATTTCCGCCCAGCACTACGCCTTTTCGGTCGAGGCCTTTGTCAACGTGGTCGAGCGCTGCCGCGACAGCAAGTTCGAGTTCATCATGCGCGAGACCACCACGTCGCAGATCATCGATGACGTCCGCGCGTTTCGCAGCGACATCGGCATTCTGTATCTGGATGACTTTAATGCCCGCGTTCTGCAGAAGGCTTTTGCCGATGCGCGTGCGAGCTTCCATCCCCTATTCGACGCGACGGTCCACGTCTTCGTTAGCGAGCGCCACCCGCTTGCCCGCCGCCCGCAGCTGTCCCTTGCCGACCTCACACCCTATACGCGCTACAGCTTTGAGCAGGGAACCTCAAACTCCTTCTATTACGCCGAGGAACCTTTTAGCTATATCCCTTGCGACCGCAACATACGAATCTCGGACCGCGGAACACTTACTAACTTACTTATCACGTCGAACGGTTACACCCTGTCGACCGGTGTCCTCTCCAATGAAATGCAATGGGGTATGGCATCGATCCCGTTAGCAGACGCCCCAACGATGCACGTAGGCTATATCATGCACAACGAGCGCAAGCCCTCTTCCCTCTTGCAGCAATACCTCGACGAGCTCAACCGCATCATCCATGCCAACTAACCGTCGGAAGACGGGGTAGAAATCGTAGATTGCTAGCCCCCGGCGGGCATGGCGCTACAATGGTCACTCACACGAAACGTACCCAACGAAAGGAAGCCCGTGAAGGTCATCATCTATACCGACGGCTCGGCCCGATCAAATCCGGGACGCGGCGGCTACGGCGCCGTACTCAAATACACCAACCCCGCCGGCAAGACCTTCACCTCCGAGCTTTCACGCGGCTACGCCAAGACCACCAACAACCGCATGGAACTCATGGCGGTCATCGTGGCGCTCGAGGCGCTCAACCGCCCCTGCGAGGTCGAGGTCCATTCCGATTCGCAGTACGTCGTCAACGCTTTCAATAAACACTGGATCGACGGCTGGAAAAAGCGCGGGTGGAAAACTGCCAACAAGCAGCCCGTTAAGAACCGTGACCTGTGGGAGCGCCTGCTTGCCGCAAAGAGCAAGCATAAGGTGGAGTTCATCTGGGTTAAGGGCCACGCCGGCCACGAGCTCAACGAGCGCTGCGATGAGCTCGCCACCACGGCGGCCGACGGCAGCAACCTCGATATCGACACCGGCTTTAACGAGAGCGACCTGTAATAGCGTTTTCGCGCGGCTTTATATCCCCACGCGCTACACTCATCCTGTAGACCAAACAACGCAAGGGGGACGTATGCTGCGCATCGCGACCATCGGCACATCCATGATCACCGACGACTTTATCCAAGTCGTCAACGCCAACGACCAAGCCGCGTTTGTGGGCACGCTCTCGCGCGATGCCGAGCGCGGCGCCGCCTTTACCGCCGAACACGGCGGCGAGCGTAACTTCACCGCACTTGACGAGCTTGCGTCCGCCGTCGACGTCGACGCCGTCTATATCGGCAGCCCTAACGCACTTCACCACGAGCAGGCCCTTGCCTGCATCGCCGGTGGCAAGCATGTCATCGTCGAGAAACCCTTCTGCGCCACCGAAGCGCAGGCGCTGGAAGTCTTCCGCGCTGCCGAAGCAGCAGGTGTCGTGGCCCTCGAGGCCATGCGCCCGCTCCATGACCCCGCTTTCCACGCCGTCGAGGACGCCCTGGGCGAGATTGCGCCCATTCGTCGCGCCTCATTGCGCTTTGGCAAGTATTCTTCGCGCTACAACGAGGTTCTCGCGGGGCGCGCCACCAATATCTTCGACTGCCACATGGCCTCGGGCTCCCTCATGGACATTGGCGTCTACACCGTCGAGCCCATGGTCGAGATTTTCGGCATGCCCTCCGGCCTCACCAGCATGACCACGCTGCTCGACCCCTCAACGCGACAGCTCACGCACGGCCCCATCGACGGCTGCGGTTCCATCCTCGCCAGCTATGGCGGAGGCCGCATCTCCGTCGAGCTCGCGCACTCCAAAATTACGAATGACCTGCTGCCCTCGCAGATCGAAGGCGAGCGTGGCACTATCCAGATCGACCATCTGTCCACGCCCCGCAACGTCCGCATCGACTATCGCGGCGATGTCGTACGCGGCTCAGCGACCGAGGCACCGCGCGAACAGGGCGAGAACGGCCGCGTGCTCGACCTGCCCAAATCGAGCAACACTATGGAATACGAACTCACAGACTTTATCACCGCCATCGGCGGCATCGATAACGTTAAGGAAGAGATTTGGGAGACCCCGGCAGGACGCCACGAGCTTGGCCACTACCGCGATGTCACGCTCGTCTCACTGCGCATCATGGATGCCGTGCGCCAGCAGGCCGGCATTACCTTCCCGGCCGACGCAGACAAGCAGGCATAGCGATGGGCCTCTTCGATACGTTCTTCTCCAGCGTCACCGGCGGCAGTCGAGAGCCTCAAAAACCATCAAACGTCGAGCTCGAGCTGCGCCGCAGGCTTACCGTGCTCGCAAGCGACGAGGCCACTCAAGACACTCCCCTGCGCTATTTCCTGCGCTGGGCGGGGCAAGTCCAAGGCGTTGGTTTTCGCTTTACCAACACCAACCTCGCGCAGGCACGCGCACTCACCGGCTGGGTGCGTAACATGGAAGACGGCTCAGTCGAGATGGAGATACAGGGAGCTCCGGCAAATATCCTATCTCATCTCGAGGCACTTCATGCCTCCTACGAGCGCATGGGAACGCGTTTTCGCCTCGTAGATGCCCAAGCCCGAGCCCCACTTGCCAATGAAGACGGTTTCACTCCTCATTATTAGTATTGTGTGCTAAATACGGTATCATTTACCTACGACCGTTAATAGAAAAGAGGCGAGGCGCATGGCGGTGCAAAGAAGGAATACCAAGCAGCGAAAGCTGGTTCTTGACGCCGTGCGCCAAAGCTATAACCATCCCACCGCCGACGAAATCTACAACGTCGTGCGCGCGCAGGATGACAAAATCAGCCGCGGTACGGTCTACCGCAATCTCAATCTCTTGGCCAACGCCGGCGAAATCCTCTCCATCAAGACGCCGGGCGGCAGCCGCTTCGATCGCACCGTCGAGCCGCATGCGCATATCATCTGCACCTCGTGCAGCCGCGTCATCGACGTACCGCTCCCCTTCGATGCACAGCTCGACGCCAAAGCATCCGAGCAAATCGGCTGGCACGTCACGTCGCACTACACCATCTTCGAGGGTCTCTGCCCCGATTGCCGGTAGACGTTTGGAACATGCCTTAAAATCCACCTTTCCGCACTTTGCAGCAAGAAGTAGATTTCTAGACATGCCCCAAATGTTTACTCAGCAAGTAGACGGCGCAGTTCTTCTTCGACCGTGCGCACATAGCGGACGCGGTCGTTGACGCCACGCATGGTGGGGTTGCAGCTCTCCATCAGATAGGGATGGCCCACGACGTTGAGCATGTCGCGATCGTTCTCATTGTCGCCAAAAGCCATCATCTCATCGGGCGAAATACCCAGGGCACGACCGTAATCGGCAAGCGCGGAGCCCTTGCCCGAACCGAAACCGATCAAGTCCGTCCATGCGGTTCCCGACGTCATCACTTCGACACGATCGCTAAAGAGGCGCTCGAAATACTCCCGGGCCGCCGGCTGATCCACCTCGGGCGTCTGGAAGGCGATCTTAATGACGTCCTCGTCGATGTCCTCGGGGCGGTCGACCACCGCCACATCGCAGTGGACCTCATAGCGCAAATGGTCGACGAACGCATCGTTGCCGCTCATGGTGTAGAGGTGTCCCTCACACGAAAGGGTCACGTCGGCATGGGGATACGCAACCACGGCATTCGCGATATCCATAGCAAGACTACGCTCCATGGAGCGCTTGACAACGGCACGCCCCTCGCTCATCACCAGGGCTCCGTTCTCGCATACATAGGCGAGCTCATCGGCCACCGGGGTAAACAGATAGCGCAAGCTCGCATATTGACGACCGCTCGCCGGCATAAACACGATACCGCGACGATGCAGTTCATCGATGAGCTCAAAGGCCTCGGAACGCGGCTCGCGCTCCCCCCGATGCAGCAACGTGCCGTCCAAATCGCATGCAATCAGCTTGATTCCCTCAAGACCCATATGCTTTCCCCCCAAAGCACCTCATCAACAGTAAGACGGACTTTGAATAGCTGCCTCTCAAAGTCCGTCTTACTCATACGCACGTTAACCGCGCGCCTTTTTTACGATCGTAAAGTCGGGAGCCATACTCACAACGGCATCCGCCGCACTCGACGCAAAGCGCCGGTCCGCATCGAGTTCACGGGTAACCACCGAGAGCCAAACGCCCTCGACGCCCCGGAGCATGCGGCCCAAAACAGGCTGCACCGGCGTATACATGCGCACGGTATACTCGTCCGAATCGCCTCGGAAAAGCGGCGCGTGCATATTGCCGATCTCCCAGCACGCATGCGCGAGCGCAATCGGGTCCATGCGGTCGACTTCGACCAAATAAACCTCGGCACTGCGCAGGCGCACGACAACCGCCACGGGCACCATGCCCGAACGGTCGATGGCAAGCACATCGCCATCGGCAAGGCGATCGCCATCGGCAGCGCCCAGCCGAATATCGACCGTACGCCCCAGCTCCGTCACGCCCACAAATGTGCGGGCATCGGCCTGGTCCCAATCGAGTAGTAGCTCATCGACCTCAAAGACACCGCCCAGCTCCCGGCGAAGCAAAAGCTCATAGGACGGGTCGTTGAGATTTCCGAGACACGCTGTCGAAACCAGATTCACAGGCATAGCCTAGTCCTCGACCTCGACGAGCTCGATATCAAAGTTGAGGTCCTTGCCGGCAAGCTCGTGGTTGGCATCGAGCGTCACGGCCTCGGGCGTTACGTCGATGACGACGGCGGGGACGGGCATGCCGCTCGGCGTGGACAGGAAGAGCTTCATGCCCTTCTCGATCTGCTCGATGTTGGGAACCTGCTCGGCCGGGAAGGTAATAACCATCTCGGGATTGTGCTCGCCGTAGGCATCGGCAGCAGGAATGTGCACGGTCTTCTTCTCGCCCACCTGCATGTCGACAACAGCGGCGTCGAAGCCCTTGATCATCTGACCGGCGCCGCAGGTGAACTCCAGCGGCTCGCCGCGATCGTAGGAGCTATCGAACTGCGTGCCGTCGTCGAGCGTGCCGCGATAATGAGTCTTGACCTTCTTGCCCTGGTTGGACATGGTAACCTCCGTGATAAGGGCGGCGCACAACGCGGGCCGCCGTGAACATATGGCGCTAACTATACCCTAGTCATACAATTCAATGACAGTTTGCAAAGAAACGCTGCAACCGGAGGAACCATGGCATATCCCGTATTTGACCTACACTGCGACACCGCCGACCGCATCGGCTGGGCCACGCTCGATCTCGACCTGCGCTTTACCGCCGGCACCGACGGTTATTTCCCCGGCGACGAAACGCATCCGCAAGATTTCGACCTCATCGAGGGCAACGCCTGCGCCATCTCGCTCGCAAAGATCGGCAACACGCCATGGGCACAGTGCTTCGCCACGTTTGTCCCCGATGAGATTCCCACCGCCCACGCCGCGCGCTTCCAGGCGCAGATCATGGCGCATATGAGCGGCCAGGCAATGCTCAACCACGACCGCATGGTCAACGTACGCAGCGCGGCAGACATTCGCCCCGCGCTCAAAGACGGCAAGGTCGCCTGCATCCACACCATCGAAAACGCCACGTTCTTTGCCGAGGACCCCGCGTTGATCGAGGTGCTCAAGAGCTTGGGCGTACTCATGTCATCGCTCAGCTGGAATGCGCAGGGACCGCTCGCGAGCGGACACGATACCCACGCCGGCCTCACCGCCGCCGGCATCGAGGCACTTACGCAGATGGAGCACGCCGGCATGGTGCTTGACGTCTCCCACCTCAACGATGAGTGCTTTGACGAGGTTGTCGCCCACGCCACACGTCCCTTCGTCGCCAGCCACTCCAACTCCCGTGCGGTTTGCGGCGTCAAACGCAACCTTACCGACGACCAGTTCCGCACCATTCGCGACATGGGCGGTATCGTCGGCCTCAACTACTGCAGCGAGTTCCTTTCCAACGACGCAACCGACAAGACCGCCGCAGACGTCACCTTCGACCAGCTGGCGGCACATATCGAGCACTGGCTCGACCTGGGCGGCGAGGACGTCATCGCGCTCGGCGGCGACTGGGACGGTGCCACGGTGCCCGCCTTCCTCTCCGATGCCAGCAAGATGCCCGAGTTCCAGAACATGCTCTCCAAGCACTTTGGCAAGACCGTGATGCAGAAGCTCTGCAGCGATAATGCCCTTGCCTTCTTCGAGCGTTATTAATTTCACATCCCCTGAGCGAGCCGGCATGCCGAACGGTCGACATGCCGGCCCGTCCCCAATCTGAAGGACCGCTTTTGACGCAGCAGTTTACGATTTCCGTATCCCGACCGGATGGGACGCCCATCCCCGTCGTCGTTACCAAAAAGTGCGTCAAGAACTTCAACCTACGCGTCACATCGAGCGGCGAGGTCCACGCCAGCGCACCACTTGGCGCCAGCCGCGAGCGTATTGAAGCGTTTGTGAAGCGCAACAGCGCCTGGATTATCAGCCGACGTGCCCAGCGCGAGCAACGTCAGGCGACGGCGCGAGAGCCGCTCAGTCCCTCGTCCATCATTGCACTTTGGGGCAAGCCCATCACGGTACAGGATGCACTCGATCATAACTTTGCATCACCCGCACCGCGGCCCAAGCAGGCTACCTTCGCAAGTTTTATGGGTACCGACAAGCCAAACGGACGTCCGCAGGCCAAGTGGAACGCGACCCTCGACGGCTTAACGCCCAGTGAGATCCAAGCCCATATTGACCAGCTCTATACGTCCGAGGTCACATCGGCACTGCGCGATATGGTGCACGCATACGAAATCGCAATGGGTGTCGCCGTATCCCGCGTTTCCGTACGCAGCATGAAAACGCGTTGGGGATCATGCACGCCCAAGACCGGAGCCATTCGCATCGCACGCGAACTTGCCGCCTATCCCATCGAATGCCTCGACATGGTTGTCGCCCACGAGCTCGTCCACTTGCTCGAGCCAAGCCACAACCAGCGGTTCCACGTCCTGCTCGACACATACTGCCCCAACAATAGAGCACTTTCTCAGCGACTCAAGCAGCCACCCATAGAGACGTATTAGAACCGGTTAGCGCACACGCTCGATCTCGACACCGCAGCTTGCCAGGGGAAGACCGACGGGCGCCCAAGGCTTATCGAGCTTAACGCGCACGCCAAGCAGCAGGGGGTAACGACGTAGCAGCATCTGGGCCACGCCCTCGGCTGCAGCCTCGATGAGCTTAAACGTATGCTCGCGCAGATAGCCATCGACATCGTGGCATACCGAGCCGTAGTCAATCGAGGCGTCCAGGTTATCGTGCTCCCCCGCTGCACGCAGGTCGGCATAGAGCACCAGGGACACGATGAACTTCTGGCCCAGCGCGTTCTCTTCGGGATATACGCCGTGGTTAGCAAAAACCTCAAGACCTTCAACGGTGATGCGGTCGGCATGGCGCAGATCGTCATAGCTCACGTGGGGTACCGCCGTTGCGGTGGATATTTCGCCCCTTCCACGGCGGGCGAGCTCGGCACCTTCAGTCTTGGTTGCATTCTCGGGCAGTTTCTTATTGCTCATCGCGATCGTCTCCTTCGTTTAGAACCCCGACCGCGCAAACTAACTACACGCGAATCGACAGGTTCTTTTTATCATCGCTCCAGTTGCAAGCATTGCGCGCGGGGCATGCAAAGCAGGCGCGCGACGCTTTATCGGCCGCATAGAGCAGACGCTCAAGCGGTTGGCTGTTCACGCGCAGCTTTCGATGGCCCAGAATGGCCGTCTTAATGGCTGCGGCATCGGCCGGCTCAAACGCCACATCATCGGGCATGCCGCCGAGAATCGCATCAGCGACGCGTTCGCTTGCAACATCATGGGATATACCCGATTCATACTGTTCATCTTTGCCGATATCGTGAAGAAGTGCCGTGGCGTAGATGACCTCGCGGTCAAATTCGAGCTGTTCCTCGAGATTCTTGATCCACATAATGCGAGCGACATCGAGCAGATGGTCAATACCGTGGCGGCAGAAGATGCGCCCCGATTCCAACTGTGCAATGTTGCCCAGGTGCCGCCGGAACAGGCCGTTGGCACAGATGTAATCGATACGAGGCATGACGCCAAAAGGCGCCAGGCCCGAAGCCATAAAACCGCGACGCGGCGTTCCCTCGTCAGTATTCGATGTAAAGTCGTTGACGACTCTCATAGTTAGCGTCCCAGCATCCTAAAGAATCGCTCCTCGAGCGACGGATCGGCCTCAAAGACGCCGCGACGAGCGAGCGTCACGGTCTTGGTGCCAGGCTTTTGCACGCCGCGCATGGTCATGCACATATGCTCGGCTTCCATGAGCACAATCGCTCCCTGGGGAGCGAGATACTCCATGAGGGCATCGGCAACCTGTGCACACAGCTGCTCCTGCAGCTGCAGACGACGGGCATAGACCTCAACCGTGCGGGCAAGCTTAGAAAGCCCTGCGACACGGCCGTTGGGGATATAGCCAATGGCAGCCTTGCCGTAAAACGGCAGCAGATGATGCTCGCACAGCGAGTAAAACGTAATGTCGCGCTCGATAACCAAATCGTTCGAAGCGACGGCAAAGGTTTTAGACAGGTGTTCCTCGGCACTCTGGTCCATACCGCCGGCGATCTCACCATACATACGGGCAACGCGCGCCGGGGTCTCCAGCAGGCCCTCACGAGTTGGGTCCTCGCCTATGCCCTCAAGCAATAGCTTAATGGCGGCCTCGACTTTTTCCTGATCGACCATCTGGGCCTCACTTTTCCGATTTTGCGTTAGCGCTATGGTACCACGCCCTCCGGCATCGGCCACAAGCTACATAGTATGGGTCGAATAGACCGGATCGTCCCGCCAAAGCTCCACGGCGTCGCAAAGCGAAACGCCCTCACGTGCAGCACGAGCGCGCGTGGCGTTCATGTCGATCACGCGCTGATTGCTCGAGCCCCTAAAGCGCAACGAGATATCGTACAGATCCTGAACGAACGGGCCGTCCACCAACATGTCGAGGCAGGCCAGGATACGGTCCGTCACCTCGGTATGATGACGGCCACCCGGCATAAGCTCCTCGAGCACGTCACCGGTAAAGCACCAAATGGTCTTGCCCGACCCCGCAGGATAGGCCGCACGCACGCGCTCGATAAAGTCAACAAGCCCCGCCTGATTCTCGGGCTCCATAGGCTCGCCACCCAGAATCGTCAGGCCATCGATAAAGGGATGATCGAGACTCTCGATAATCTTATCCTCGACGGCGCGATCGAACGGCTCACCCGCAGCAAAGTCCCACGCGACAGAGTTAAAGCAGTTCTTGCACCCACGACGGCACCCGCTCACAAACAGAGAAGTACGAACGCCTTCCCCATCAGCAATGTCGAAATACTTAATGTTCGCGTAGTTCATAGGTAACCTTTCTGGGGGTCTGGAGTATATCATCCCGTCCTCAAACAGCTTCGCTCGCTGCGCTCGCTGCAGAACTGCGGGCGGGACGATATACTCCAGACCCCTCGCGAGCGATACTCAATGAACGTAGCGAACATCGAGTATAGGGTTCGAGGTCTAATAAAAACTTTGTTGCAGCTCAACCGTCATCGCAAGCAAAGCGTTGTTGCAAGTCAACTCATGTCCGCTAAGAACTTCGAGGAGTGAGCAGACCACGAGCTGCATCTCAGTTACGTCAACTTGACTGCCCCGTAGCGAGGCCCCGGACCTTTGCTCGATATGAGTTCCGCACGAACAGGAGGCGCCAGTGGCGCCTCCGTCGTGAGCCAGGACTGTCCGAAATAGCGAGTAAAGGTCCGGGGCCTCGCTACGGGGCGGCCTGGGATGGTTATTAGAGATGCAGCACGCGGTCGCGGATCTCCTCGGTTCGACCCTGGTTCCAGAATTGGGTACCGATGTAGCCGCACGTACGACGGGCGACGTTCATCTTCTCCTGATCGCGGTTGCCGCAGTTGGGGCACTCCCACACCAGCTTGCCGTCATCCTCGACAATCTTAATCTCGCCGTCGTAGCCGCACACCTGACAGTAGTCGCTCTTGGTGTTGAGCTCGGCGTACATGATGTTGTCGTAGATGTACTGCATCACGCGGATGACAGCCTTGAGGTTGTCCTGCATGTTGGGAACCTCGACGTAGGAAATGGCACCGCCCGGCGAAAGCTGCTGGAACATGCCCTCGAACTTGAGCTTGTCGAATGCGTCGATCTCCTCGGACACGTGGACGTGGTAGCTGTTGGTGATGTAGCCCTTGTCCGTCACGCCCGGGATGATGCCAAAACGACGCTGCAGGCACTTGGCGAACTTGTAGGTCGTCGACTCAAGCGGGGTACCGTACAGCGAGAAGTCAATATCGCTTTCGGCCTTCCACTCGGCGCACTTATCGTTCATACGCTGCATGACGGCCATGGCAAACGGCGTGCCCTCCTTCTCGGTGTGGCTGTGACCCGTCATGTACTTGACGCACTCATACAGACCGGCATACCCCAGGCTGATGGTGGAATAGCCGCCCACGAGCAGCTTATCGATCGTCTCGCCCTTCTTCAGACGCGCCAGGGCACCGTACTGCCAAAGAATCGGCGCGGCATCCGAAAGCGTGCCCATCAGGCGCTCATGACGGCACAGCAGGGCGCGGTGGCACAGCTCGAGGCGCTCGTCGAAGATTTTCCAGAACTTGTCCATGTCCTGATGCGAGCTCAGCGCGACATCGGGCAGGTTGATGGTCACAACGCCCTGGTTAAAGCGACCGTAGTACTTGGGCTTGTTCGGGTCATAGTTCAGCGCGTTGGCCACATTGTTAAATCCGTTACCGGAGCGGTCGGGCGTCAAGAAGCTGCGGCAACCCATGCAGGTGTAGCAATCGCCGTTGCCAGCGGTCTCGCCCTTAGACAGCTTGAGCTCGCGCATCTTCTTCTCGGAGATGTAGTCGGGCACCATGCGCTTGGCGGTGCACTTGGCAGCCAGCTGGGTCAGGTAGAAGTACGGGGAATTCTCGTGAACGTTATCGTCCTCGAGTACATAGATAAGCTTGGGGAATGCCGGGGTAATCCACACACCGGCTTCGTTCTTAACGCCCTCATAGCGCTGACGAAGCGTCTCCTCCACGATCATGGCAAGGTCGTGCTTCTCCTGCGCTGAGCGAGCCTCGTTGAGATACATAAAGACCGTCACAAACGGCGCCTGGCCGTTTGTGGTCATAAGGGTCACGACCTGATACTGAATCGTCTGGACGCCGCGACGGATCTCGTCACGCAGACGGTCCTCAACGACCTCACGGACCTTTTCGGCAGATGCCGAAACACCGAGCTCCTCGAGCTCGCGGGCGACCTCGCCGCGAATCTTTTGACGGCTCACCTCAACAAAGGGGGCGAGATGGGTCAGCGAGATGGACTGGCCGCCGTACTGGGAGGAAGCGACCTGGGCGATAATCTGCGTCGCGATGTTGCAGGCAGTCGAGAAGCTATGCGGCTTCTCGATCAGCGTGCCCGAGATAACGGTGCCGTTCTGGAGCATGTCCTCCAGGTTCACCAGGTCGCAGTTATGCATGTGCTGGGCAAAGTAGTCGGAATCGTGGAAGTGGATCAGGCCCTCATTGTGGGCATCCACGATCTCCTGGGGCAGCAGCACGCGCTGAGTCAGGTCCTTGGAAATCTCGCCGGCCATATAGTCGCGCTGGACGGAATTGACGGTCGGGTTCTTGTTAGAGTTCTCCTGCTTGACCTCTTCGTTATTGCACTCGATCAGCGACAGAATCTTGTCGTCAGTCGTGTTCTTCTGGCGCTTCAGGCTCTGAACATAGCGATAGATGATGTAGTGGCGGGCAACCTCGTAGCAGTCGAGACGCATGATCTCGTCCTCGACCAAATCCTGGATCTCCTCGACCGAAACGGTGTGGCCCGCGTTCTCACATGCCTCGGCGACGTTTTGTGCCGCGTAAACCACCTGGCGGTCAGTTAGACGAGAGCTCTCCTCGACCTCCAAGTTGGCGGCGCGGATGGCATTGACGATCTTATCGATGTCAAAGACAACCTCGGTGCCGCTGCGCTTGATGATCTTCATCCTCTTGCCTCTTTCGCATCGTAGCCTCATTGCGCTTCAGAGCCAAACGATGCCCGGCAGGGCCTGTCCCTGTCTTGCGGCGCCGTCGCGCAATCTGTGTTCTCGATAAACCATAAGCCTCCATGCGGACATTCCCAGAAGCCGATCAAGCGGCTCAAGGACACGTTCAAAAGAGGCAGTTAAGGTCTTCGTTCTCTGTCCGCCATCTATCATACGACAAAGAGGCATCTATATCCTGTATTCTTTTTTTAGGTCAAACACAACATATAGTGTTTCAGCAGGTCAAAGCAATTAGTCATTTTGCAGACGCATTAAAAATGAAGGGCTCTTGGCAGAATGCTAAAACGTTATCAGCTCGACTACCTGCACGGCAGTTTTGAAACCCCCTCAACCGCGCCGCTGACAAATCCTACCAAAACCAAGCCGCTCACGCCAAAAGAATCCAAAAGATTATGCTTGACCAACATGTTGCGGTCGTGCCTTGCCGTGCCTCATGCAACCGCGGCACGAATCCTTAAAAGATATGTGTATGCAAACGGAGAAGATGAGAGTTTCCTCGGATGACTACTGAGAAGCATCCCGGAAGATCAAAAACTCGAAACTTGGCGACCCATTTGGCGACCAAAACAAAACAGCTCAGAGGCTAAGCCTCTGAGCTGCGAACATTTGGTGGGCGTTAGAAGATTTGAACTTCTGACCTCTTCCGTGTCAGGGAAGCGCTCTCCCCCTGAGCTAAACGCCCAAATGGAGCGGACAACGGGGCTCGAACCCGCGACCCCAACCTTGGCAAGGTTGTGCTCTACCAACTGAGCCATGTCCG
>NZ_JADNGN010000027.1:0-6242 GCF_015553355.1 Collinsella aerofaciens | reverse complement strand
AATGGAGCGGACAACGGGGCTCGAACCCGCGACCCCAACCTTGGCAAGGTTGTGCTCTACCAACTGAGCCATGTCCGCTTACGAGGATTAATCTTACGTGATACCCGCATCCTATGCAAGAACTTTTTTTGAAAAGTTTTGCGACGCCCTCGCGAACCTCGCGAAGACACCAGCCACCACGGAAGGTGTAGGCAAACGCAAACTCGCCGCAAGAGGCCCCTACAACTCAGCGAGCATGATCCAGGCAGAGCTGTCCTGCGCGAGCCTGCCATCCGCAAGCGGTGATGAGGTGAGCAGAACCCTACCCGCCGGCAGCTCCACGGGTGCTGCACCGAAGTTCGTCACACACGCCCAGCCGTTGTCGCGGCGATAGGCGATGACGCCGCCCTCAGCGCCCTCGGCACCATCCGCAAGGCCGGTGCGCCCGTCAAGATCGAGCCACGCAAGATCGTTGGCGCACCCGCGCAGCTTGCGCCGCAGCCAGAGGGCGTCACGATAGAGCGCAAGCATCGATGTCGGGTCCGCTTCTTCCCTATCGGCAGCGTAATCGAAAAACCATGCAGGCTGCGGCAGATGGGGCGCCGCATCGGCGTCCGCCGGTGAAAACCCAAACGATCCGCCCTGCGTGGGATCGTCCGCTGCCACCCACGGCAGGGGCACGCGGCAGCCGTCGCGCCCCTTCTCGCGCTTCGGTCCGTGCGTATTGGTCGCAGTAGGATCTTCGAGTGCGGCCCACGGGATATCGGCCACCTCAAAAAGGCCGAGCTCCTCACCCTGATACACGTATGCCGAGCCCGGAAGCGCCAGCTCGAGCAAAAGGGCCGCCCGCGCGCGGCGCTCGCCGAGTTCACGGTCCTCGTCATAAGACGACCCGTCGCGTAAGAGCCAGTCGAGCGCAATCTGGTGGTAGCGCGTCGCCTTGATCTGCGGCAGGGCATAGCGCGTCGCCATGCGCGGCACGTCGTGGTTGGAGAGTACCCAGGTCGAGGCAGAATCGGATTCGATAGCTGCCTTCAAGCCCTCCTCGATTGCAGCGTGCATGTCATCATAGGTCCAAGTGGCCTTGGCAAACTCAAAGTTGAATGTCTGGCCAAGCTCGCTGGGACGCGCGTAGAGATACTGGCGCTCGGGCAGCACCCATGCCTCGGCAACGGCGCTGCGCGGCGGATTATAGCGGTCGAACACGCGGCGCCACTCGCGATAGATCTCATGGACCTCGTTGCGGTCCCACAGCGGATGGGTGCCGTCGTCAACCATGTCATCGCCCTCGGCGAGATGCCACCGGTCGAGGTCATCGCGGTCGAGATCCTTGGCGAGACCGTGCGCCACATCAATGCGAAAGCCATCGACGCCTCGATCGCTCCAAAACGCCAGGACGTCGCAAAAGAACGCATGAACCTCGGGGCACGACCAGTCAAAGTCCGGCTGCTCGGGCGTAAACATGTGCAGATACCACTGACCGTCCGCGACGCGCGTCCAGGCGGGGCCGCCAAAGTTGGCATTCCAATTGGTGGGAGGCAGCTCGCCGTGCTCGCCGCGACCATCGCGGAAGATATAACGGGCGCGCTCGGGCGATCCGGGGCCGGCGGCAAGAGCGGCTTTGAACCAGGGGTGCTGGTTGGACGAATGGTTGGGCACGATGTCGACGATGACTTTGATGCCGTGCGCGTGAGCCGCAGCGATCATGTCATCGAAGTCGTCAAGCGAGCCGAGACGTGGGTCGACATCGCAGTAGTCCGCCACATCATAGCCGCCATCAACAAGAGGCGATGGGTAAAACGGGCTCAGCCAAATGGCCTCGATACCCAGCCGCTCAAGATAGTCCATCTGCTGGGTAATGCCCGCGATATCGCCCAGACCCGAACCAGTCGAATCCTTAAACGAGCGCGGGTAGATTTGATAAATCGCGGCATCGGACATCCATGGGCGCGAAGAGGACTTTTCTGTAGCCATGGGGTGCGCCTCCCTTGCAACGAGGTTTTGCGAGATGCCCACGATGATACGCCCAAAGCGGACATTCGCGGCAAACAACGCCACAGCCACGCCCCAAAACGCTCGCTCTCTCACGGGTTCGAGCCCAGACGACGGGTACGAAAAAGCCCGGCTACCGTAGTAGTCGGGCTGTTACGCTTGGAGCGGACAACGGGGCTCGAACCCGCGACCCCAACCTTGGCAAGGTTGTGCTCTACCAACTGAGCCATGTCCGCATATGTAAAACAAAACGGGCGCCGGAGCGCCCGGATGTTGCCTGGAGGCGAAGCCCGGATTCGAACCGGGGGTAAAGGCTTTGCAGGCCTCTGCCTTACCACTTGGCCACTTCGCCGAAAAAGGACCGCCTAAACGGTCCGGAAATGCAATGGAGCGGACAACGGGGCTCGAACCCGCGACCCCAACCTTGGCAAGGTTGTGCTCTACCAACTGAGCCATGTCCGCTTGCGGGTTATTAATTTACGCGAGTTGTCCAAAAGACGCAAGTACTTTTTTCAAAAAACTTGTCTGCCGCATGTTCTTAGTAGCTAAACGCGCTAAAGCGATTGGCTAGGCACACGATTCCAGCGCTCCGCTAAACAGCTTCACCATCTGCACGCGCGTGCCGGCGCCGTCCGTACGACGAGCAACCTCCACGTTATCGACGAGCATACGCATAAGCTTGATACCACGGCCGCGCTCCTCTGATGCGACCGGTTCGCTCGTTTCATCGATAGAATAGCCGGCACCTCGATCAAGCACCTCAACCACAACGCGATCGCCATAGGCCTGAACCGTCAGGACGCACCCGATACCGCCCGCATGGTCATAGGCATTACCCAGCGCCTCCCCCGACGCCAATGCGACATCGTAGCGCTCGTCACGGCGCAACGGAAGCGATTCAAGGAGTTCGGCGATGCGATGTCGGTAGTATGGAAGATTTTCGATACCCTGACGGACCTCGACGCTCTTACTCCAGCGAGGCAGCTCCCCCACCGGAATGGCGGGAATAGACTCCCGTGCCGGCCCCGCGACATGAAGAATATCGACAAGACGAGCAATCTCCAAAAAGCGAACAACTTCACCTGATGCATTGACGAGCGAAAGCAGGCCTTCTCGCCTCATGAGCTCACGAGCGCGCGTAAGCAGGAATGCCAAGCCCGTCGAATCGATAAAGCTAACAGTCTGACAGTTGATGACGACACGACGCACGCCGCGGCCAATCAAAGCATCCAACCGCCGACGCAGCGCAGGCACCGTGGCGATGTCGATATCGCCTGGTGGCGTCAAAACCGCTATGTCATTCCACTCATTCATACGACCATGGTTCCCCAAAAAAGCCCACTCGATGCATTCGTTTCCCCAACCGTACGGATTCAGCCCGCCCAGCGTCGTCTATGAACGACCCCGTAAAAACTCAAGGGACACCAATGCAATGTCATCGTCCAGCGCCGATTCGGTAAATCGGTCGAGCTCGCCCAAGACCTTGCCGCAGATTCCCGATACGCCCTCACCCGAGACAGAGAGCAGAAGGTCACGAAGGCGCTGCTCGCCAAAGAAAGCACCCGAGCGGTCACGTGCTTCGATTGTTCCGTCGGTGTACATAAATAGCATGTCACCAGGAGCGAACGTAAACACGCCCGTCTCGTACACCATGCTCTCAAAGGCACCGATTACCCCAGATTGGCATCCAAGCAGCTCGACCTCTCCCCCACGAGCCTCGTCGCCACCCAGCGGCATCGACTCTGGCCTGATGACCATGGTCGGAGGATGGCCCGCCGAACAATACGTTGCGCGTCCGGCTTTAAGGTCAATCTTGGCGATAAAGGCCGTCACGAACGTCTCGACCCTCGAAAAGCCCATGAGCATGCTGTTAAGGGAGCGTGCCATGCGGGCCGGTCCAGCGCCCTCCCAGGCATATGCCGTCAGGGCCGTCTTGACGAGCGCGGACATCGATGCAGCCTCAATGCCTTTGCCAGACACATCGCCCAGAATCATGACGGCGCAATCGTCGGGAAGACGGATGAGCGTATAGAAATCGCCGCCGACCAACGCCGAGTTCGTGGCCGACAGGTACACCGAATCGGTTGCGATACCCGGAACATCCCCCAGTGAATTTCTCATGCCAATCTGGAGGGTCTGAGCGATATGGCGCTCCTCACGCTTTTGAGATTCGCCTTCATAGATCAGTTCAAAGTCATGCGCCAAGTGCACCAAGTAGTCATATTCAAGGTCATCAATCGGCTCTTGGCTACCATCACGAAGCAGCAGCGCGCGCGTCGTCGGGCTCTTCGCAACAGAAGCAGGAACAATCGCGTCGTTACTGTGCTTGCCATCGCCCTCAGAGCGCGGGTGCCCCGCCTCGATGCCGGAGTCGACGTAGAGACCTTGACAAGGCAGACCATGCGCCCTAAGCCAGCCTCCCATAGGCATCGATTCGTCAACGCGAGTTATACGGACGTGTTTAAGGTCCTCGGCACTCGTACCCCCCAAAACAGACGCCTCAAAGCCATCAGGGCCAGCCCCCAGACGTGCCGCTGGCGCCGTCGTGGAAAAGAAAAGCTTCTCGGGATCGTCCGGCAAAGCAACGCGACTGCCGCCTTCAAAATCTATGACGTAGGAATCCAGACTGGCGTCATACTCAACAGGGCAAAAATGGCAGTTGAGCATATTGCAGATCTCGGACGATATCGCCCGGGTAGCGGCGGCGGAATCGTCTAGAAAGGTAAACAACTCATCACGTAAGACATTGAGCGAGCGGCCAAGCTCGGCCGTGCGACGAGAGCGAAGACTCGATGCCATGCCGACCAGCTGGATAGACAGGTAATCGCAAATGACCTCGAGTACATTAACGTCATAGGCGAGCGGTGCCTGAGGGCGTTTCCAACCAACTTCCAGAACGCCAAGGATCTGCGTACCGTAAAAAACGGGAAGACAGATCTCGCTGCGGTACGGAGGCATATCCTGCACGCGCAACAGGTGCTTAGAACGATTGTCCAGGTCCATGAACATACCGGAGGCGGCCTTATCGCCCTCAAGGTCCTGTTGAATCGACAAGCGACAAGCACGCGACTCGCGAAGAACATACGTCGGAATGCCAGCGCCATACGGCAAAAACTCGGGCAGGTAGCTGTCGTGCAGCTCCTTGGAAACACCGCGAAGCTTAAAGCCGCCGCTCTCAGAAAAATAGATAGCGGCACCCGAAGCATCGAGCGTTCCTACAAGTTGGTTCAAAACGGTATCAAGCAGGCTGGGTAGCTCATCGGAGCCCACGGTGCTCATAATGACCGAGAGCGTGCCAGAGAGACGCTTGTTCGCCACTCTAAGCTCCGATAACGCACGCTTGAGTTGCCGGTCGTGAGAATACTGTTCCTCGATACTGTGAAGCGCCACCAGGACACGTGGTGCGCGGCGCCCAAAGATGCGTGGAGGCGTTACGGACCCCGCACGAACCAAGACGGGAATAAAAGAGCCGTCACTCAACTTGAGCATCAGTTCGTTCTCGGAGCCATCGGTTTCAAATGGCAGACGATGTTCCGTCGCACGTTCAAAAGCGGACGAGTACAGAACGTCTTTAACATCTCCACCGATGACGTCGGCGCGTTCCTCGCACATCAAACCAAGTAAGCGATTATTCACATGCAGAATGGTTCCGTCGAGCTCGCAGATGATGACAGCATCGCTCGTGATCTCGACTAGTTGGGCAACGTCTGCCCACTCGTTGCGTTCAAGCGTTTCCATCGTGGACCCCACCGTCTATCGGTAACAAAAAAGCCTCCGAAGAGGCTTCTCAAATGCGATGGTGTCGGAGGCGGGACTTGAACCCGCATGACCAAAAAGCGGTCACTAGCACCTCAAGCTAGCGCGTCTGCCAATTCCGCCACTCCGACATGCTATGTTGTTGATTCGCGGTTCGTTTTGTTCGAACCGCGCGTTCAACGAGGAAGATAATAACCTATGATTCGAGAACTGTGCAAGCACTTTTTAGAAAAAAGTTTACGAATTTGTAAATGCGCAGGTAGATCTATATGTCCGGCCCCGTATCGGTGTTGCCTCCCGGCGCGTCCTCGGGCATGAGCGATATTTTGCTACGCACTTCGTGCTGCGAAATATCGCTCCCCCTGCGGAATGCGCCGGGAGGCAACACCGATACGGGGCCTGCAAATACGTACTTCAGGCACAGTTCTCAAACATGTTCTGAGGGCTGATGCAAATTTGGTGGCTCGGCTTTGCCGAGCCCTTATATGGGGAGGCCGGAGCTAAAGCTCCGGCCT
>NZ_JADNGN010000026.1 GCF_015553355.1 Collinsella aerofaciens | reverse complement strand
CGGTGGCCATTATTCGGTGACCGGGATTGGTCAAAATCGTTTGACTATTAGCGGCTAAAATCGCCCGGCGCTAACACTGGAGAGGTCCGCGCCCACGGGTTTCTCGGGTATTCGCCCTGGCGCGGGTGGTCCAGACGTTGCTGACAAGGTATATACAAGGGATTTGTTTTAGCGAGACTGGGGGGGAGCTGGCTTCGTCGGGCTAGGTCTTACTTATTAAAGGACAATGAGATTGAGGGGGAATATTGGCGGGTGCCGATATTCCCCCTGATATATTAAAACTAATGCTTTTGAGTTTTTAAAACACAGGTCGATTCGTTGGTCAAACTACGCGTTCGACCGCTTACAGAGCCCCTATTTCTATCGGACAAGAAGTAAACGCACCGGACTCTTCTTCCCAGATAAGCCATGACTTCTCGTTGAATTCGAAGTCGCATCCTAAGCGCTCACTAACTAATGAATTAGGGCCGTGCTGAACTGTTGCATACCACGCTAATTCAAACCCCTTAGCACGAAGGGCATTTTGAAGAGTCACGCTATCAGCAAGCAGTGCATGATATTGATGTCGGAATTCGAGGCCAAAACGAACTTCTTCAAAAACGGATTCACCTTCATTATTAAAATAACGAACACCATCGGTACGCTTAACCTCGGCAGCTTCTCTAGCCATTTTCGAAGGAAAGAAGTACCAGTAATCATCTTTCTCGATGAGACGATCAACACCTTGCCCACTTAGAGGTAGTAAGCGCGAATGGACTCGTGAATTCTTATTTACCAATTCGGATTCATCGTTTTCAACCATCTGCGGTGAAGCCAATGCTTCTGTCGGCGCTATATAACATACCGATTGGCTAGAAGCAATGCTGACGGTAAAGCTGGATACGCCTTCGTTAAAATCGGCTATGGCTGAGCTTTTCGAATCAAGTTCTTTGAACTCCTCACATCTTATGGCTCCAGCATGGATCCAAATACGAGAGCTTTTGCCGCTTACGCCCCAATCGCATGAGTACAAGGCGATTGGAATGGCAGGACACCCCTCACAGCCTTTTAAGATTTCAGCGTTGGTATCAGTGGTCGGATTGTAGCCAAGCATGGCGAAGACGCACTCCGGCAATATGTCATTAATCCACTCCATAAAGTCTTGTTTCGTTAGTTGATCGAAACCGCTACACGAAAAGGCTTTAGGGAAGTGAGGTGTCTTATCTTGAACTCTATTTGAAGCCGTCATTACGGCATCTTCAAATAGAGGGCTATCGAAACTCAAGAGATTCCTGTAATCGGTGCAATATGCGTTGCTCTGTACATTCTGATCCATTAGACAGTCTTCGCCTATTGGAATTCTGTCAGCTAAATAGCCGCAAATCTCATTTCGTGCACACCATACATATTTTTCAGCTATCGTCATAACGATGCTGCGCAATCCATGATCAGCCCTGTCGTATGCAATTGTAATAGACCGGTCTATTCCGCCTGTTCTATAACCGTTTTCTCCAATTTCGCCTTGAATGGTTGCCTTATCAAACCCATGGTCTAAAAGATACTGATAAGCAGCTGAAATAACCCATCCCTCAAACTCAAGAGGTTCATCGACTTTGGCCTTAAGCGCAGACGCCTCAATAATTTGTTTTAGCTTAGCGCATCGTCCATTAGAACCAGACGGCACTTGAGGACGATGAAAAGCTGAAGCCAAGCGATCGACCAGAACATAGCGCGCCAAGTCATAATGAATCGGCCCATACCCGCACATGGCCTTAGCGCAACTTGCCGATTTATATATTGGCATCACTGAATTGTTGACATCAAATGAGTAGGGTGGTCTACAGGGATTTATTTCACCTGTAGCCAGCAATCCATACTTATAGCAATGCTCGGCAAGAAGTGTTGCGTAATTCCTAATTGCGGCGTCTCTATTTCCTTGCTCGTCAGGGCATTTAAATACTGCTTCAAATGTAATAGCGTAAAACCGTTTCATAACGACAGGCTCAAGGTCACCTTGACACACGATTTCCTCAGCGATAGCAAAAATGTCCTCACGAATTTGAGGATCGTTGCAATTGTCAAACTTTTCAAAGATGCGAACGAACTCATGAGGGTTTTTCATTCCCCATTTGATTAACTCTCTTCTGTAGTGATTCCTTTCTAGATTGCTAAGTGAAGACAGTTTCCAAGCGAATAGCAAGGGCATCTGTTCTGCAGTTTCACGTCCGTCCAGCCGAGGTAAGTTTTGTAAATGGCGACGCTCTTCATGATATGCAATTTGCGAGCTTCTGAGGTCCATCTTAACTGCAATGGGAAGCGACCAAACAATGTCGCGCTCAATTGGGCTCTTAAAACTATTTAGAAAGCTATCGATCAGCGATGTGCCCAATGGGTGATTGGGGTAATTAGCAACACGAGCAACGATACCGTTTAGAACATCACTAAAGTCTTGACCGCCGGCGTAAAGCAACTCCATCGCCCATGGTTTGAATTTTTCCGTTGTATACGGGTCAGCATTTGATAGCGCATACAGATCGATTTTACGTAAATAGTCTTCGTCAATTGCATTAATCAGCCCGGGATCCTTACTCGGGAGAATCCCTTTCTTCTCGACCAAAAGCACTCCATACAGCATTGTAGCGTCTTGATTATTCGTCAAAATGTCTTTGAAATTTTGGGCATCGCTTTGAAGAAGGCGCTGCGCAATGCAGTAATCCCATAAGTGCCTACTACCGGGTATATAGCATGTCGGCTCAGGCAGATTGAGATAATCGGGCACATCGTTAAACGAATGCCCAGATTTTTTAACAAGAAGGATTCCGTAGCGAGTCAGTAAATTGATAGTCGCATCTTTAACCTGATCCCTAATTCCAAATCGAGATAGCTTCTGCTCAATTTCGATCTCATCGATGCTCTCATGATCCATGAAGTGCTGTGAAAGCGAGCTAAGGGCAGTCTGTACAGGTTTCTTTCGTGAAGTATCAACAGCGCTTGGCAACCGTTTTTCAAGCTCGGTGTCTAAGCGCTTTATTTCGGAAGATGTCAATTGGGATAATGTGGTTGAAGCGGATCGATTTAGCGTTTGACCTTTATAAACATTGCAAAATAATTTGAGCTCATTTGGAGTGTTCAGTAAATATCTATATTGTGTTTCGCCCTCAATCCGAATTTCGTAATGGTCGATGTATCGATCAAACAACTCATATACCGGAACGTCGCCACCTGTGGCTATCTCATAGCAGCAGTCATC
The DNA here is from genome assembly GCF_015553355.1 of Collinsella aerofaciens. GTDB lineage: Bacteria > Actinomycetota > Coriobacteriia > Coriobacteriales > Coriobacteriaceae > Collinsella > Collinsella aerofaciens_V. The sequence continues at coordinate 31,104 of NZ_JADNGN010000026.1, read as the reverse complement.
AAGCTCATTATCCTCAAATTTTTTTATTAACCAAGGGCGAGATGAATATATAAAACGAATACGAGGGTATCGATTCGTTATAGCATCTCCTTCGTGAATCTTTCCTTCCCAGAAATAAGATGAATGCTTTTCGTCCAATCCATCAATCATGATGACAATTTTAGAGCGAATGAGCATCGAGTCAGTCTTGATATCTCGAAGAGAAACGTAGGTAGACAAAGCCTGCCATAAGCTTGGTTCATCCCAGGTTCCGCTGAGCCCGAGTACCTGTTTAATTATTTCAAACCAAGTAGCGTTTTCTGGAATATCACTTGCAAGAATTAATATGGGAACGTGGGAAACACCACATTGAAATGCCCTTGCCTTACTTGCAAGCCCACATGTCTTTCCAGTTCCTTGATCGCCCACAACGATGCAATGTGGGTTTATATATGGTTCGAGTGCTTCTCGGCGCAGCTCCCATATAGAGGGATATGCACGAAAAGATGCAAGAGCGTCCTTGAGTTCATAGGTATGATTTTGGAATGACGGCTTGTTTTTAATCTCATATATTTCGTCAATAAAGCCCTCTATATCTGAGTAGCTTATATCGTCAGAGCAGAGCGCATCATACTTGGTCCTACTTAACCCATCTCTTTCAATTGCCAAGAGGGTTTTTATTACTGATAGTTTGTTTTCTACACATTCAATAGCATTTTTACAGGATTCGGCTTTTGTAACCAGCTCGTAATCACTTTTAGGCATGTCGTTGACTTCCTGATTACGACAAGCCGCTGCTACAAGCGAGTCAATCATACTAGTTATGTTATTGCATGTTTCGAGATAGCCATCGATTTCATCGATGGGCCTCTTTCGGAGAGCATAGGAGCCAAGATATTTATCGAGAAAGATGGACAGGCCTCCATCTTCATTAATATCTGGAATATACCTTGATTTAAGCCTAGCCACCGTCTTGGCCAAGGCGATTTGAAATACATCTGGATTAACTTCGGTTTTTTCAAACCAAAATCTCCGTAATCCCTCATTTGCATGCTGTACCAGTAGGTTGTTTATTTCACTTTCATCCCAAAGAATAACTTCTAGCCCAGGGCTCTCCTTTTCTATCTCTGTTTTAAATAAGCGCCACGCCGCATCTTCTCCTTGGCTGGTTTTACCATATGCAATCGTCTTTGATGAGGTTAAGTTGTGCGGAATGCAAATAGTGTATTGGGTCAAATGTGGACGGATTTTAATTGCCTGTTGAACCGAATTTCTAATTTGGCCCCATTGGCTAGAAGTCAAAGTTGATCGAAACCACTTCGCTTGCACCGCATAGCACTCGGTGGAACTTTCGTTAGTCCAATATGCCTCGATGCCACCATCACCACCAGCGCCCCTTATGTTGCAGTAGGTCCAGTTGTCATCAAACTGTTGTTGCCCCTTTCCCCAATACTCAAATAGTTGACAGCAAAGCTCCTCAAAGGCGTCAGCAGGACTCATGCCTTGTGGGTTGAATTTCTCGAAAATACTCATGATTCCCCTAAATTACGAAGCCATTGTTATAGGAGTCCAGATTGATACTCGCCGTAATTTATTCCCAGCAAACGAGACAATTACGCATGCTTCCTTTATATCGTTCAATAGCTCTGTACGCAGCATCCCGCGCTATTGCATCGTGACGTCTCCGGCTTCGTTAACTTCCTCGAATTTCGTCCGAGGCTTTATGATGTTTTTAAATGTCAAAACGCATCAGTAGTGGTTGTAAACGCCTCCTCCGTTCACCGATTACCAAAACGATTTACGCCTAATTATTGGCGCTGTTCAGGGGCATTTCCTTTGTTTGCAGCTTGATCTCGCTAAACTAATAACTGCTGCTACCAGGGCATTTTCTGGTGCACATTCTATTGGCTCCTGCGAAGATCGGAGCGGGTATGTTTGCTGCCGAGTCCTACACCAGCCGTCATTACATTGCGATTGTTGCCATGGCCTGCCTATGCGTTTTGCTGGGCGGGCCTTCTTATGCCGCGGGCGCGGAGAGCCTCATCATCGCGGGCGCGACGTACTACGAGCCGGGCGTGTCGGGCCCCGGCTGGGCTTGGACCGATACCGACCACCTTGAGCTTAACGGCTACGCGGGCGAGGCCATCGGCGCCGAAGGCGACCTGGTGCTGACGCTTGCCGGGCAAAACTCCGTGACGGAGTCACATGCGCCCGATGCGGACATCACGCTGTGCGGCATGGAGGTGTGGGGCAACCTGACGCTTCGCGGTGCCGGGACACTAACGGCGACGGGCTCGCAGTGCGGGATCCACGTCTCGCAGGCGCTCGTGGTGGACGGCTGCACCGTCGATGCCCGGGCGGACGGGGCCGATATTACGGACGAGGCGATCGCCGGCGTGATCGCAGGCGACATGACCGTGCGCGGTGGCGGACGCGTCGTCGCCGCGGGCGCCGGGTCCGGAGCGGGCGTGCGCGCCTACGGCGTGTATCTGCAGGACGCGGGCCTCGGCGATGGTGCAGCCAGCTGTCGGCTTTCCGTCGATGCCTCGTGGCTCGATGCGACCGGCGCCGACGGCGGCGTTGCGTGTTTGGGCTGGTCGCTTGTGTCCGCGCGGTTTGTGACGCCTGCTGGTGGGGCTTTTGGTGCTGGTGGCGTGGTGGATGCTGCAGGGGTAGTGGCACCGCATGTGGTGGTTGAGCCCGATGTCGCCACGCCTCCGGCGGGGGAGAACGATGGGCCCGATGTGCCTGGCGATAGCGCGGACAAGTCTCCCGCCGACACAAACCCCGCTGCCGAAAAGCCCACCACAGGGCCCACGGCAAATCCCACGGTGAAACCCGCGGCCGCGACAACCATGACAACTACGACAGTAACCAAGGCCACAGTGTCCACGCCGTCCAAGTCCAAGTCCGCCACCGCGACCACTGTGGTACTCCCCAAGACCGGCGACAACTGCTGGATTACAGCATCAATGACGCTTTTCCTTCTTGGCATAACGCTCCTAGGCGTCGCGAATCACTGCTATAACGTCTAATAAGTATTTTGCTGACAACGATTTGAATCTGAGCTTCGGCTGACTCTTAAAGCCAGCGCAAACGGTTAGCATCTGCTAAACCATTTTTGCTCTCGGTCTTTTGAGAAAGTACGCACGACGAATTCATGTCCGCGCGTTATGAAAAAATTTGTCGTGTAGATTAGAAGAGAAATCATCGAGGCCCAACTCGACATATCTTTAAATTGGGTACATAATCAGCCCGTTTAAGGTCTATAGGATAAGTTTTGCCAACTGAGGGGAGAGTGAAAATGGAAGCGCTGAACGTTGCGAATTACATCATTGATAACTGGAGTGACAAGTTCGAGATTACGAATCTCAAGCTGAATAAGCTCGTCTATTATTCGCAAGTCGAATCGTTGCGCAAATACAATCGTCCGCTTTTCGATGACATCGTTGAGGCTTGGCAGTACGGTCCAGTTGAACCTGTGGTCTATCATACGTTCTCCTCGTATGGCCGAAACTGCATCACCAAATCGAGTGACTTAGCGATACTTGACGGGACTTCTAAAAAACTCATTGATTCCGTGATGGATAAGCTTGGGATGCTCACTGCGTTTGATTTGGTCACCTTGTCGCATAAGCCAGATGGGGCATGGGCGAGCGTATATTCGCCGAACAGGGATAACCCCATCACTCCGGAGGCAATTCTTGCGTCTAATGATGGTTTAGACATTAACGACGTCGTAACAATCGATCAGGCCGTGCAATCAACAATTGCAGCCATGCCCAATGCGCTGAGGCTGCTGGAGAACTCCTAATGTCTCTCATAATGGGGCAATCGGCCCCTATCGATCCCCTTGTATTTGATGATGAGGAAGCGATAGGGGCTCTTGCCTCTTCTGTAATGTATGCGCACGAACGCTTGCTTGCATCTGGAAAATGCTACACAACCTGTATGACGGGCGATAGAGCCGCCCTAATTCATGGTCGAATTGAATCTGTTCTATCAAACGCATTTTGCACTATCTTTGGGCAGTCCCCGATTGATAGGTTTTCGGACATCTTCGACCAGGCAAGCTATATTGCGGAACACATGGCAAAGGACCACATCTTTGAGGATGGAAACAAGAGGACTAGCCTAGTTATTGCCTTTGTCATTATTAGCTTGAGAAACGTATTGGTGGACTTTTCCGATAACCCAACTCCTGAAGATAACCCCTACTATGAATGGATTCAGGACCTGGTCTCCGGGAAACGCACGCGCGAAGAGCTCGCAAGCGAGTTGCGAAGGAACAGCAAGCCTATGAGGCCTTAGAATTATCTTGCGCTTGAGTTTTGGTTCCGTATATCGCTGCCGATACGCCAACTTTTTCGGAAGTGCGGGGAAAACAGAATCCGTCGACCACAACCCGCTATTTACCAACAAAACCGCAGTTCGCAAAAGTACAAAACTGGGGTTCGCTTGGTAGATCTTCATTTTTCCCCGCACTTGCGAAATTGCCTTCCAATAGGGACTAATCAACGTGCGTCGATTGTCTCCCATCAGTCAGTTGGCGAAATATGCCTGAGATTACGCATATCGATGCGACATTTGTCGTCTTTCGCGTGCCGCGTCGCTACGAGAACCCACGGGCGCTGACCTGGCCTACAACAACGCGCGACTTATCTGCCGTCCCGAGACCTCGTGGATTAAACGATAAAGGGTGGTTAAGCTGCGGTTTTGTTGGTTGACTGGGTTGAAACAGTGCGGTTTGCTCTCACGAATTTAAAATCGGGGGCAAAAAGTTCTTGGAAAACCTCGCGCAGCTATGTTAGTATCTCTTTTGCCGAAAGGCGACGGGCGATTGGCTCAGGGGTAGAGCATATCCTTCACACGGATGGGGTCACAAGTTCGAATCTTGTATCGCCCACCATCTAAAGCACAGGTCAGAGGTATTAAGCCTCTGACCTTTTTCTTTTTGACACCAAGCTTGACACCAAAATCGAATCGAAAAATTTAAACGCGTTTCTAGCTGATCTCTCCTGTGCTGACGTCATCGCGCGTTTTGCATAAAGCTCATGCGCTCTTTCATTGAATTTGCCATGGGATTCACGCACAAATGTGGAGATAGGGACCACGGCCCCAGAACGCCTGCCAGCAGATTTGTGCCACACGGCGATCTTTAGGCGAAATGCGTCAAGCTATTTGTCGGCATTTGGTCAGCTTCCGGTACTTACCCGCATGATGCCGCCATTGATAATCGGTCTACCTGCAAACATAACGGCACGCAGCCAAAGCTAGGGGAGGCCCATATGGACGAGATCGTCTGCGCAAACACCGCATTCCGCTACTGGCGCTGCCCGCCCCAAGTGCGCAACCTCTACCCGCGACTGCCAAGCCCAGAAGACGGCTGGCGAGCCCTAGCCCAAGCCCCTTTCGTAACCGATATCCTCAAGACCCCGATTATTACCACAACAGTGCCCGGTGGCGTTAACTACCATTCGGGATTACGGACAACAATCCACTGTGATGATGCTTCGGGGGTGGATAGCACGCTGGAAACCGCGATGAGCTTTAGGGTTACCAATCCACTTGCGACGCTATTCACCATGGCGCGCTTTGTATCTCCAACCGATCTTGTCCTTGCCATGTACGAATTTTGCGGATGGTTCTCAGTCTTTGAGCCCACCGCAGCAGCAGAGGCGGAACTAGACACAGCCAATGACGCCGCCGAGAATGCAACCACCGAATCCCTCTTTAACCTCGATGAAAGCCAAGACGAACCACAATGGAAACGCGTTTATGCGCGCATAAAAGTCAAAGAACAGGTAAATACGAAGGGGCCCAACGGACAAAAGAAAACGAAGGAGGTCACAAGGGTAAAGGGCACTTCGCTCTGGATGAGGAAGCCGCTCATCGAATTGCACGAGCTTCATGAATATGCCAGTAAGATGAAAAGACGAAAGTGGGGTACGAAGTTTTACAAAGCCGCGCAGCTGGTGACAGGTATAGCAGCTTCTCCGCTTGAAGTTGCAGGAATTTTATTGCTATCGCTTCCTCGCTCTCGCGGCGGTGCCGGCTTTCGAAACGTTTATGTTAACGACCTTACGCCGCTTACCGCGTCGGCGCAGAGCATTGCAGGGCAAAAAGTCTGCTACGGGGATATCGTGATCGTAAATCCAACCATAATGAAGGCAGGCATCGTGGAGATTCAGGGAGAGGTTATCCACGGATCAGGCGCCGTGCTCGACCACGATGCCAAACGCATGACGGCGCTGCAAAGTATGGGGTATGACGTCTTTCTGGTTACGCACGACATGCTTAACGATGCCGAGCAGCTTGATGCGATCGTGCGAAGTCTTTGCTCGCACTTGGAATTGCGCTATAGGTGCAAAACTAAGGCGCAAAAGACGACGGAAATGGAGTTACGAGCCAACGTACTATGCAACTGGCTGGAAATCGGTCGTTAGACGGGTGCCTTGCTCACTTCCGGGCGTCCTCGGTCGGCTGCCTGCGATGCCGCCGCCACGAAACCGGCCCATCTACTACGTTTGACCCCGGCCCCTAGACCATACCCCGTATTTCGCGAAAACCGCAGGCCGTCTGCCTGCGGTTTTATTTTTGCCCGAGGCGCCATGGTCGGGGGATGCCGGCCAAACGTAGTAGATGGGCCGGTTTCGTGGCGGGAGGCCCCGGGGGCGGGCGGAGTGGAGCCTGATGGGAGGGCGGCGGCAGCGCCGCCCTCCCGCGGGGCGCGCCCCGCGGGCTTAGTCGGGCATCGCGGGCCCATCGCTCTCGAGTCCGTCCCGCATCCGTGCCGCCCCCCGGAAAGTTTTTCCAAAATTGTCCTTGCATCGCCGTCCGAGTTCCCGTATAGTACTTCTTCGCACGGGGGCGTAGCTCAGCTGGGAGAGCGCTTGACTGGCAGTCAAGAGGTCAGGGGTTCGATCCCCCTCGTCTCCACCCGAGCATTGAATGAGGCTCCAACGCAAGTTGGGGCCTTTTTTCATATAGGAACACAAGGTCAAAGGCGGCACCATGATCCTCCTGGTCGACAAGATCGAAAAAAGCTTCGGCGCACGCGTCCTCTTTAGCGGCGCGTCCTTCCAGATCAACCCCGGCGAGCGCTTCGCACTCGTGGGCCCCAACGGCGCCGGCAAAACTACCATGCTCAAGATCATCATGGGCATCGACAGTCCTGACGCCGGCCAGGTCCAGTACGCCAAGGACTGCCAGGTGGGCTACCTAGAGCAGGAAACTAATCTGGAGCAAAAGGACACCACCATCCTTGCCGAGGTCATGGCCGCCGCCAAGGAAATCCGCCGCATGGGCGAGCGCTCCAACGAGCTGCAGGCCCAAATCACCGAGCTCTCCGAGCAGGGCAAGGACGTCGACGCACTCCTCAACGAGTACGGCCAAGTCCAGGACCGCTTTGAGCATCTGGGCGGCTACGAGCTCGAGAGCAACGCCCGCAAAATCCTGTCCGGCCTGGGCTTTAAGGTCACCGACTTTGAGCGCCCGTGCTCCGAGTTCTCGGGCGGCTGGCAGATGCGTATCGCGCTCGCCAAGCTCTTCCTGCGCCACCCCGACCTGCTGCTTCTGGACGAGCCCACCAACCACCTGGACCTCGAAAGCGTCCAGTGGCTGCGCGGCTTTATCGCCAACTACGACGGCGCCGTCCTCATCGTCAGCCACGACCGCGCCTTCATGGACGCCTGCGTCGACCACGTCGCCGCACTCGAAAACCGTCGCGTGACCACTTACACCGGCAACTACAGCAGCTACCTCAAGCAGCGCGAGGACAACCTGGAGCAGATGCGCGCCAAGCGCGCCGCTCAGGAGCGCGACATCGCCCACATGCAGGTCTTCGTCGACAAGTTCCGCTACAAGCCCACCAAGGCCGCCCAGGCCCAGGAGCGCATCCGCAAGATCGAGCAGATCAAAAAGGAGCTCGTCATCCTGCCCGAGGGCCACAAGCACATCGACTTTAAGTTCCCCGACCCACCGCGCTCGGGCGACATGGTCGTGGGTCTGGAGGGCGTGTCCAAGTCTTACGGCAACAAGCACATCTACAGCGATATCGACCTCAAGCTCTACCGCGGCGAGCACGTGGCGCTCGTCGGCCCCAACGGCGCCGGCAAGTCCACGCTCATGAAGATCCTCGCCGGCCTGGAGCCGCCCACCACCGGCACCCGGGACCTGGGCACCAACGTCGGCGTCGCCTACTATGCCCAGCACGCGCTCGAAGGCATGACCGAGTCCAACACCGTCCTGCAAGAGATCGACACCGTCACGCCCAAGTGGACCGTGCCGCAGCAGCGCAGCCTGCTGGGCGCCTTCCTATTTAGCGACAACGACGCAATCGAAAAGCAGGTTCGCGTCCTCTCCGGAGGCGAAAAGGCGCGCCTGGCGCTCGCCAAAATGCTCGTGGCCCCCGAGGCGCTCCTGTGCCTGGACGAGCCCACCAACCACCTAGACATCGACTCGGTGGATATGCTCGAAAACGCCCTGCAAAACTTCCCCGGCACCATCGTGCTGATCAGCCACGACGAGCACCTGGTGCGCGCCGTGGCCAACCGCGTGATCGACATCCGCGACGGCAAGGTCACGGTCTACGACGGCGACTACGACTACTACCTCTACAAGCGCGAGGACCTCGCGGCCCGCGCCGCCGCCGAGGCGGCAGGGGAGAGTGCGCCTGCCACGGCCAAGTCCGCCAAGGTCACCGCGGCCCAGCCCGATGCGCCCGCCGCCGCCCCCAAGCCGGTCGAGGGCAAAAAGACCAAGGAGCAAAAGCGCGCCGAGGCCCAGGCCCGCGCTGCGCTCAACAAAAAGCTCAAGGGCGTGCGCAACCAGCTTAAGAAGATCGAGACGGAGCTCGACAAAAAGCGCGCCCGCTATGACGAGCTTATGGAGTTGATGGCAAGCGAAGAGCTTTATGCCGATCAGGATAAGTTCAACGCCGCGCTGGGGGAATATAACGGCCTTAAGCAAGAGCTACCTAAGCTTGAGGACGAATGGTTGGAGCTTTCCACCCAGATCGAAGAGGAGACCGCGCGTGAACTCTCGTAAGGCCACCGCCGTGGCGATGAGCATCATCGCCATCGCCTGTCGCATCTGCGGCATTTTTATGAGCGCAATGACTGTGCTGCTGTGCTTTAGTGGCCTCACCGCCAAACTGCAGATCGTGGGCTTTGTCGTTGAGCTTTCGCGCGCGCTGCCGAGCGCCATCGCCGGCTACGGCGTCATCACGTCGCCCTTTGGCGGCGTGTTCCGCCTGGATTACGCCATCGTGGCCGTTATCCTGTTTGCGGCCGACTACCTGCTCTCGCGCGCCTCGCGTCGCGTCCGCTAGGGGAGTGACATGTCCAGCAGCTACCTCATGAACCTGCTCGCCAGCGCCGTTGCCGTCATCGTGGGTATCGTGATCCACGAGAGTGCGCACGCCGCTGCGGCCTGGGCACTCGGCGACAAGACGGCCCGTTCGCGCGGCCGCATCTCGCTCAACCCGCTCAACCACATCGATCCGTTTGGCACCATTCTCCTACCGCTACTGATGCTTGCCGCCGGCGGTCCCGTGTTCGCCTTCGCCAAGCCCGTACCCGTCTACCTCAACAACCTCAAGCACCCCAAGCGCGACGAGGTCCTGGTAAGTGCGGCCGGCCCAGCATCGAACATCGCGCTCGCGTGCCTTGCCGCAGCCCTCATGCACGCAGCATACGGCAACCTCTACACCAGCATGTCCTTTGCCGTGGCATCACAGATCATGAACTTCGGCGCCACGTTCATCGTAGTCAACCTGTCGCTTGCGTTCTTTAACCTCATCCCGATCCCGCCGCTCGACGGCTCGTCAATCATCGTGCCCTTCCTCAAAGGCAAGGCGCTCGCCAACTACTACCGCCTGCAGCAATACGCCATGCCCATCCTAATCCTGGTTCTGTACCTGCTGCCCATGTGGACCGGCATCGATGTGATCGGCCGCTATTTCGACGTTACCGTGTATCCGCTTGCTGAGCAGCTGCTCAACTTCGCAATCGCCAGCATCTAAGGTAAACTTACAGGTCGACCGTGCAAAACGGTCGCAACATGCACCCAAACCGCGCCGCGAAGGCGCCGTCAAAGGAGGTCGAAGATGTCGTATCGCGTGTCGACGCAGGTCTACAGCGGACCGTTCGACCTGCTGCTGCAGCTGGTAACCCGCCAAAAAGTAGATATCGGTGCCATCTCCATCAGCGAGGTGGCCGAGCAGTACCTTGCCGAGGCCGAGCGCATCGAGGCGCTGGACCTGGACGTAGCAAGCGACTTTTTGCTGGTCGCGGCAACCCTTTTGGACATCAAGGCTGCCTCTCTGGTGCCGCAGGAGGCCCCGCGCAAAGTCGATGACGACGATGACGAGTTCGACGAAGACCTCGAGGAGCTCAGCACGCTTGACGGCGACGCGCTGCGTGAGGTCCTGATCCAGCGCCTGATTGCCTACAAGCAGTTTAAAGGCGCGGCTGCGGCCCTCGGTGCGCGCATGCAGGCCGAAAGCCGCATGCATCCGCGCGTGGCCGGCCCCGACCCCGAGTTCTTGGGCCTAATGCCCGACTATCTGGCCGGCATTACCCTGCGCGGTCTGGCCGTTATCTGTGCCGACCTGGACGGCAAGCGCCAGACCTTCTTGCTGGAGGCCGAGCATGTGGCGCCGCATCGCGTACCGCTCGACCTGACCGTGGCCTCAGTCGACCGCTTTACCATGGCGCACCAAACCTGCACCTTCCGCGAGCTGTTGGACGGCGATGCCACCACCGAGCAGCTCGTCGTCACCTTCCTGGCCACGCTGGAGCTCGCCAAGCGCGGCTCGCTCACGCTGAGCCAGGACGAGATCTTTGGAACCATCCGCATCAACCGCGTCGAGGGCGCCGAGGCCTACGTGCCCGGCGAGGGCCCCGAGCTCACCGAATAGGAGCGACCAACCATGTCAAACCTGTCCACGCTGGAGGCAAACAGCCTCAAGGGCGCCCTCGAGGCGCTGCTGCTGGTGTCGAGTGACCCGGTGAGTGCGCCCGCGCTGGCCGGCGCACTGGATATCGCCCCCGGCGAGTGCGCCTCGCTTTTGGCCGAGCTCAAGGTTGAGTACGAGGAGGCCAACCGCGGCTTTCAGCTGCGCGAGGTCGCCGGCGGCTGGCGCCTGTTTACGCACCCCGCCTACCACGATGTTGTCGAGGCCTATGTGCTGAGCTGGGATACGCAAAAGCTGTCGCAGGCGGCGCTCGAGACGCTCGCCGTCATCGCCTACCACCAGCCTGTCACGCGCGAGGTAGTCAAGGGCATTCGCGGCGTCAACTCCGACGGCGTCATCGCGTCGCTCGTGGACAAGGGCCTGGTGCGCGAGCTCGGCCGCGACCCTCAGCGCGGTCAGGCCATCATCTACGGCACGACCAACGCCTTCTTGGAGAAGTTCGGCCTGCGCTCCACCCGCGACCTGCCCGATCTGGAGCAGTTTGCCCCCGACGAGCAGTCGCGCCAGTTTATCCGCGAGCGCCTGAGCGGCCGCAGCATTCAATCCACGCTCGAGGAGCAGGCCGAGGACCTGGACGAAGAGCGCGAACTGCTCGATACCGATCTTGAGGACATTGAGGCAGTCGAGGACGAGGATATCCAGGTCAGCGACAATGCCCCGGAGGATATGCATGACGAGAACTAACGAAGCAGGGGAGACGCGAATCGCCGACGCCACGGGCATGCCCACGACCGACGCCCAGCCCGTCTACCCGCACACCATGCGCTTGCAGCGCTTTTTGGCGCGCGCGGGCGTGGCGAGCCGCCGCGGCTCGGAGGATCTGATGACCGCCGGCCGTGTGACCGTCAACGGCGAAGTCGCGACCGAGCTGGGCACCAAGGTCGATGTCGACCGCGACCACATCGAGGTCGACGGCATGCCCGTCAAACTCAACCAGGGCGCTGTGTACCTGATGCTCTACAAGCCGACCGGCTACCTCACCACCATGAGCGACCCGCAGGAGCGTCCCTGCGTGGCCGACCTGGTCCCCCGCGACCGTTTTCCGGGGCTTTTCCCGGTGGGCCGCCTGGACCGCGACACCACGGGCCTGTTGCTCTTTACCACTGACGGCGACCTGTCGCAGGACCTGCTGCACCCCAGCAAGCACGTCTACAAGACCTACCAGGCCCTCGTAGACGGCCACCTCACCGACCGCGATTTGGAACCACTCCGCCGCGGCATCGAGCTCGACGACGGCCTGTGTCAGCCGGCAATCTGCCGCGTTATCAACGCACGCGAGGCCGAGGCCGTGGCGCCGCAGGGCGTCAAGCCCGGCACCACCGCCGTCGAGGTCATCATCCGCGAGGGCCGTAAGAACCAGGTCAAGCGCATGTTGAGCAAGATCCACCATCCGGTGATCCGTCTGCATCGCTGCAACTTTGCCGGCCTGGAGCTCAAGGACGTAGCCAAGGGCTCGTGGCGCGAGCTCACCGAGCGCGAGGTGCAGATCCTTAAATCGGGCGGCATCCCGCCCAAGCAGGCGAGCTCCAAGCGCAACGGCGGCAAGCCCCAAGACACGCCCGCCAGCCGCACGCGTCACCACGGCAGCCACGGCTCCGCACCCAAGCGTAACACCTACCGTGAGCGCTACACGGGCTAGGCAACCCGCCGCGCCCCAACGCCCGCGAACCATACCAGCACGTCACCCATCGAAAGGAAGCATTGCATGATCGTCGCCATCGACGGCCCCGCCGGTTCCGGCAAGTCCACCATCGCCAAGGAGATCGCCCGCCAGCTGGGCTTTAACAAGCTCGACACGGGCGCTATGTACCGCGCCGTCACCTTCGCCGCGCTCGACCGTGGCATCGATTTGGACGACGAGGCGGCCATCGACGCCCTCGCCGAGCAGATCGAGATTCGCTTTACCAACGGCACCGGCGAGGACACGCGCCTGACCATTGACGGCCAGGACGCTTCGGCCGCCATCCGCACCCCGCAGGTCGACGCCAACGTGTCCAAGGTCTCGGCCTATCCGGGCGTGCGCGCCGCCATGCTCATCCACCAGCGCCGCGCCGCCGAGGACCGCGATATCGTGGCTGAGGGTCGCGACATCGGTACCGTCGTGTTCCCTAACGCGCAGGTCAAGGTCTTCCTGACCGCCGACCCGCGTGAGCGCGCCCGCCGCCGCGTGCTGCAGCGTCACCAAAACGACGCCCAGCCGCTCACTTCCGAGCAGCTCGAAGCCGAGGTCGACGAGACCCTCGACGCCCTTAAGCAGCGCGACAAGCTCGACAGCAGCCGCGAGGTCGCCCCGCTCGTGCCCGCCGAGGACGCCGTGCACGTCGACTCCACCGCCCACACCATCGATGAGGTCGTCTCGATAATCGAGGACCTCATCAACCAAAGGAGGTAGCCCATGCGCCTGTTTAAGCAGACGCCCGAGGATTATTACAACGCTCCTTATGCAGAGTTCCCCGTGCTCATCCGCGGCACCGTCGCCGTAGTCATGGCCATCCTTTGGGCCTTCTCCAAGCTCATGTGGCGCTGGAAGGTCGAGGACGCTGACCTTCTGTTTGAGCGCCAGGAAGGCCGCGGCAGCGTGGTCATCTGCAACCACACCTCGATGGCCGAGCTCTTGGCCGTGGAGACGGCGCTGTTCTTTGGGGGGCGCCGCATTCGTCCCATCTTTAAGTCCGAGTTCGCCAAGAGCAAGATTGTGCGTTGGGCCTTTAGCCGCGTCGGCGGTATCCCCGTCGAGCGCGGTACCGCCGACATGAAGTGCCTGCGCGCCGCCCAGCATGCGCTGCAGCGCGGCGAGGACGTCCTGATCTTCCCCGAGGGCACGCGCATCCGCTCGCGCGAGATCAAGCCCGAGGTCCACGGTGGCTTTGCGCTCATCGCTCAGATGGGCAAGGCACCTGTGAACCCGCTCGCCATCTGCGGCTGGTCCGACATCACGCCCGCGGGCAAAAAGATCATGCGTCCCAAGAAGTGCTGGATCCGTGCCGGCAAGGCCGTCTCGCTTTCCGACGCACCGGCTGGGCTTAAGCGCACGGAGCGCCTGGAATGGTTTGAGTCCGAGGCCATGAACCGCGTCTACGCCATGCGAGACGACCTGTGCGCCGAGCATCCGGGCAGGTTCTAGCCATGAGCGAGAACGTGACGAACACCGCCGCAGCTGCGTCTGACCAGGCAAACGCGCCCACCATCGAGATCGCCGCCCACGCCGGCACTTGCTACGGCGTACAGCGTGCGCTCGATATGGCGCTGGCCGCCGCGCCGCAGGCAGGGGAGTGCGCTCAGGTCCACACCTTGGGCCCGCTCATCCATAACCCCATCGTGGTACGCGAGCTCGCTGAGGCAGGCGTTGGCTTGGCCGAAACCCTGGATGACGCCGCAACCGGCACCGTGATCATCCGCGCCCACGGCGTGGTGCCGCAGGTAATCGATGCTGCCCGCAAGCGCGGCCTAAACGTGGTCGACGCCACCTGCCCCTACGTGAAGAAAGTCCATATGGCAGCCGAGCGCCTGGTGCGCGAGGGCTACCGCGTGGTGGTCGTAGGCGAGCCGGGTCACCCCGAGGTCGAGGGCATTCTTGGCCACGCCGGCAAAGATGCACAGGTCGTGAGCTGTGCCGCCGACGCCAATGCCTTGTCGCTCAAGGGCAAGGTAGGCCTCGTCGTGCAGACCACCCAGACCGCGCAGAACCTCGCCGAGGTCGTGGCAGCTATCACCCCGCGCGTGCAGGAGCTGCGTGTGATCAACACCATCTGCGCCGCCACGAGTGAGCGTCAACAGGCAGCAGCCGCACTTGCCAACCGCTGCGACTGCATGGTAGTCGTGGGCGGCAAGAATTCGGGCAACACCCGCCGCCTGGCGCAGATTTGCGCAGACGCCTGCGAGCGCACGTATCACATCGAGGAAACTTCCGAGCTCCAGGCCGCGTGGTTTACCGACGCTCACCACATCGGTATCACCGCCGGAGCCTCCACCCCGCAAGAACACATCGAACGCGCCGTCACGCGCATCAAGGAGCTTTGCTGCTAACCATGGACCAGACCGTACCCGCATACGCCGCCGAGGTGGCCGATTACGGGCGCAGCCGCGACCCCGAGCCGGGTGAGGGCGCGCTCGTTAAGAACGTGCGTCCCGAATCGCCCGCATGGGATGTGGGTATCGAGCCGGGCATGCGCGTGCTCACGGTCAACGGCGAGCAGCTTACCGACATGATCGTGTGGCTCTGGGAGGCAGACGACGACACGGTCGACCTCGAGGTTTTCGACCCGCGCGATGGCACCGTCACCCCCGTGGAGCTCGATCGATTTCCCGGAGAGGATTGGGGTCTGGAGTTCGACGGCCCCATCTTCGACGGCATGCGTACCTGTGTGAACGCCTGCGTGTTCTGCTTTATGACGATGCTCCCCAAGGGCGGCCGCTCCACGCTCTATATTCGCGACGACGACTACCGCCTGAGCTTTTTGCAGGGCAACTTTGTCACGCTTACGAACCTCACCGACGAGGACGTGCAAAACGTCATCCAACGCAACATGAGCCCCATGAACGTGTCGGTCCACGCCGTGAGCCCCGATGTCCGCCGACGCATGATGGGCCGCAACGCCCAGCGCGGCATGGATGTGCTCGAGGCCATCATGGCCGCCGGCATCGAGATTCACGCGCAGATCGTGTTGTGCCCCGGCATGAACGACGGCGAGGAGCTGGAAAAGACCCTGCGCTTTTGCGAGGAGCACGAGCAAATCACAAGCCTGGGCATTGTGCCGCTCGGTTTTACCAAGCATCAGAACCGTTTTAGCTGGTCCTACAGCGACAAGCCCGAGCTAGCGCGCGAGACCATTGCCATGATCCGTCCCTACCAGGATCGTGCCTACGAACGCTTTGGCCGCCACACCTTCCAGATGAGCGATGAGTTCTATCTGGACGCGCGCATCGATCCTCCCGAGGCAGACTTTTACGACGGGTACCCGCAGTACTACGACGGTATCGGCATGATCCGCTCATACCTAGACGAGACGGACGATGTGCTTGCCGCCGATGCCGAGCGACTGGCCCGCGTCCGCGAGGCCATCGCCGCTCGCAGCCAGCACCTGCTGTGCCTCTCGGGCGCCAGCGCACGCGACACCGTGGCACGTTTCGTGGAATCGCCGCAGGGGCTCGCCGGCACCGTCACGGCCATCAAGAATCGCTACTTTGGCGGCAACGTGGACGTGACCGGCCTCATCGTCGCCTGCGACATTCTGGAACAGCTGCCGCAGGACCTCTCGGGGGTTATGCTCTTTATGCCTAAGCTCATGTTCAACGCTGACGGCATGACGCTTGACGAGTATCATCGTGACGATTTACTCGCAAGCCTTAACCACCGCGGCGCCGAGGTTCATGTGGTGTCGACCATGCCGCATGAGCTGCTCGATACCCTGGAGCACATCCTTGGCATAACGCCCGCCAATTCAACTATTCCCGCTGACCCTACCCATTAAAGGAGAGCAGATGAAACCTATCGTCGCCGTCGTCGGACGCCCCAACGTGGGCAAGTCCACGCTCGTCAACCGCCTGGCCCAGACCTCGGACGCCATCGTCCACGAGTCCCGCGGCGTCACGCGCGACCGCTCGTACCACACGGCCGATTGGAACGGCCGCGAGTTCACCATCGTCGACACGGGCGGCATCGAACCGCTCAAGAGCGATGACGTCTTCGCCACGTCCATTCGCGACCAGGCCCTCGCCGCCGCCGAGGAAGCCGCCGTCATCCTGTTTGTGGTCGACGGCCGCACCGGCGTCACCGAGGAGGACGAGTCGGTCGCCCGTATGCTCAAGCGCTGCGACAAGCCGGTCTTTCTGCTGGTGAACAAGCTCGACAACCCCGATCGCGAGAACGACAGCATCTGGGAGTTCTATTCGCTCGGCATCGGCGAGCCCACGCCGCTCTCGGCCCTGCATGGCCACGGCACGGGCGACCTGCTCGATGACATCGTGGCCCTGCTTCCGGAGGAAGAGGACGAGGTCTCCGATGAGTTCCCCGACGCGCTGAACGTCGCCATCATCGGCCGTCCCAACGCCGGTAAGTCGTCGCTGTTCAACCGCATCCTGGGCGCCGACCGCTCTATCGTGTCCAACATTGCCGGCACGACGCGCGACGCCATCGACACCGTCGTGGAGCGCAACGGCAAGCACTACCGCATGGTCGACACCGCGGGCATTCGCAAGAAGAGCACCGTGTACGAGAACATCGAGTACTACTCCATGGTCCGCGGCCTGCGCGCCATCGACCGCGCCGACGTGGCGCTGCTCGTCGTCGACGCCTCCGTGGGCGTTACCGAGCAGGACCAGAAGGTCATGGGTCTTGCCATCGAGCGCGGCTGCGCCATCGTGGTGCTGCTCAACAAGTGGGACCTGCTCGACGATGACCGCAAGCGCGAGGCCTGCATGGAGACCGTCGACCGCCGTCTGGGCGTCATGGCTCCCTGGGCTCAGTACCTGCGCATTTCGGCCCTGACCGGCCGTAGCGTCGAGAAGATCTGGTCGATGGTCGACGCGGCCGAAAAGACGCGCTCGCAAAAGATCAGTACCTCACGCCTCAACACGTTCCTCACCGACCTGCGCGAGTTCGGTCATACCGTGGTGGACGGCAAGCGCCGCCTGCGTATGCACTACGTGACCCAGACGGGCGTCAACCCGCCGACGTTCACGTTCTTCGTCAACCACAGCGACTTGGTCAACGACACCTACCAGCGCTATGTGGAGAACCGCATGCGCTCGAGCTTCGACTTTGCCGGCACGCCCATTCGACTCTTCTTTAGAAAGAAGGAGCAAAAGGATGCATAATCCGATTCTGCTGACCGCCGTCTGCGCCGTGGTCTCGTTCTTTATCGGAGCGATTCCGTTTGGCCTGATCTTGGGCCGCGTGTTCAACCACACGGACATTCGCAAGGCGGGCTCCGGCAACATCGGCACCACCAACGCGCTGCGCGTGGCCGGCCCCAAGGTGGCCGCGCTCACGCTGCTGCTCGACTGCCTTAAGGGTGCCATCTGCGTCCTTATCGCGCGTCCGCTTATCGCCGACTTGGGCTATGGCTTCCCCGTGAGCATTATGGCCCCCGGCGCCGCCGGCGACTGGATGCTCGGCGTCATCTGCCTGGCAGCTGTGTGGGGCCATATCTTCTCGCCCTACCTCAATTTCCATGGCGGCAAGGGTATCGCGGTTGGTCTGGGCGTCATCCTCGCCTGGTACTGGCCCATCGGGCTTTCGCTGCTGGGCATGTTTATCGTGGCCGTCGCCATCACCAAGTTTGTGTCGGTAGGCTCGCTTGCCGCGGCCATCGGTCTTCCCATCGCCGCCTGCGCGGTCTTTCCGTACAGCAGCCTGGGACTTAAGTTTTGCATGGCGATGATCGGCATCACCGTGGTGTGGGCCCATCGTGCGAACATCAAAAAGCTCATGACGGGTAAGGAGTCCAAGCTCTCGTTTACCAAGCGCGTCACCGAGCCCGACGATAAGTAGGAGAGAGTCATGAATGTTGCGCTGATTGGCTCCGGCTCCTGGGGAACCGCCGTCGCCGGCCTTGCCGCCGCGCGAGCCGAGCGCGTGACCATGTGGGCCCACAGCGAGCAGACGGCCGCCGGCATCAATGGCGAGCACCGCAACCCCCGGTATTTGGTGGGCTACGAGCTGCCCGGCAACGTCGTCGCCACCACGGACCTGGTACAGGCGCTCGACGGCGCCGAGGCCATCATCTTTGCCGTTCCTTCGACGCACCTTCGCAGCGTGTGCCACCAGGCCGCGCCCTTTATCGCCGCCGATACCCCGGTGCTCTGCCTCACCAAGGGCATTGAGCCCGAGTCCGGCCTGCTCATGAGCGAGGTCATCGCCAGCGAGATCGGCAACGAGGCGCGCGTGGCGGCCCTCTCGGGCCCCAACCATGCCGAGGAGATCTGCCGCGGTGGACTTTCTGCCGCCGTCATCGCCAGCAAAGATCCGCAGATAGGGGAGACCTTTAAGGACCTGCTCCTATCCACAGCCTTCCGCATCTACCTGTCGCAGGACATGACCGGCGTCGAGGTTTGCGGCGCTATGAAAAACGTCATCGCTATCGTGTGCGGCATTTCCGCCGGTTCTGGTGCGGGCGACAACACGCTTGCCCTCATCATGACGCGTGGTCTGGCCGAGATCAGCCGTCTGGTACACGCCCGCGGTGGTCAAGCTATGACCTGCATGGGACTTGCCGGCATGGGCGACCTCATTGCCACCTGCACCTCGGAGCATTCGCGCAACCGCACCTTTGGCTACGAGTTTGCCCACGGCGTGTCGCTCGACGAGTACCAGACGCGCACGCATATGGTTGTCGAGGGCGCCGTCGCGGCCCGCAGCGTGAGCGAGCTTGCCCGTTCACTGGGCGTAGACATTCCGCTCACCTTTGCCGTGGAGCAAACGCTCTACAACGGTGTTACTTTGGATAGGGCGCTCGAGATTCTTACCGATCGCGTCCCTTCTCAAGAGTTCTACGGACTCACCGACTAGCGCAGAAAGGCTTCTACCATGGGTTCCATCAAAATCGCTCCGTCTGTCCTTTCGGCCGACATGGCCAACCTCAAGGGCGAACTCGACAAGATCGCCGGTGCCGACTACGTGCACTTCGACGTCATGGACGGCCACTTTACCGGCAACCTGACCTTTGGCGTTGACATCCTTAAGGCCGTCAAGCACTCCACCAACGTGCCGGTCGATGCGCACCTCATGGTGTCGAACCCCGACGAGACAGTCGATTGGTACGCCGATGCCGGTGCCGACATGATCACCGTGCACTACGAGGCCTCCACGCACCTGCACCGCACGCTCACACATCTGCAGCAGCGCGGCGTCAAGGCCGGCGTGGTGCTCAACCCCGCCACCCCCGTGTGCGTACTCGAGAGCATCATCGACGTCGTCGATATGGTGCTGCTGATGAGCGTGAACCCCGGCTTTGGCGGCCAGAGCTTTATCCCCGGTACCATTGCCAAACTGCACGAGCTCAAGGCCATGTGCGAGCGCCACGGCGTGTCGCCCATGATCGAGGTCGACGGCGGCATTTCTTCCAAGAACATTGCCGAGGTCGTCAAGGCTGGTGCCAGCGTTCTCGTGGCCGGCTCCGCCGTATTTAAGTCCGAAGATCCCGCCGCCGAGGTTGCGCTGCTGCAGAAGCTGGGCAATGAGGCCGCACAGGAGGCATAAACCCTTATGACCGCAGGTCAAAACCGCATACCCGTGAATCTTGACTACGCCGCCTCGACGCCCATGCGCGCCGAGGCGCTCCTTGCGCAGCGCGAATATGACGACAGCGAGCTTGCCGGCGTCAACCCCAACTCGCTGCACTCGCTCGGCCGCAAGGCCGCCGCGCGCCTGGAGGTTGCCCGTCGCGAGATCGCCCATAGCTTTGGCGCACGCGTCCGCCCGTCCGAGATTGTTCTGACCAACGGCGGCACCGAAGCCAACCAGCTGGCGCTGCTCGGTCTTGCCGAGGGCGCCCGTCAGCGCGACCGCAAGCGCAACCGCGTGATCGTATCTGCCATCGAGCACGATTCGATTCTGGACAACCTGCCGCTGCTGCGTGCCGCTGGCTTTACCGTCGACCTGGTGCAGCCCTGCCGCGCGGGCTACATTGAGCCTGCCGCGCTTGTCGAGCTACTAGGCGACGACGTGGCGCTCGTGAGCATCATGGTCGCCAACAACGAGACCGGCGTGGTGCAGCCCATCCGCGAGCTTGCCGCGGCCGCGCATACCGTGGGCGCCCTGTTCCACAC
The DNA here is from genome assembly GCF_015553355.1 of Collinsella aerofaciens. GTDB lineage: Bacteria > Actinomycetota > Coriobacteriia > Coriobacteriales > Coriobacteriaceae > Collinsella > Collinsella aerofaciens_V. Next base: position 10,379 of record NZ_JADNGN010000026.1, on the reverse strand, counting down.
CGACGCCATCCAGGGCTATCTGCACATTCCGCTCGATGCCACCGAGCTAGGCGTCGACGCCATGTCCGTCGCAGCCCACAAAATTGGCGGTCCCGTTGCCTCCGGCGCGCTCTACGTTAAGACCCGCACGCCACTGCGTCCCCGCATCTTTGGCGGCGGACAGGAAGCCGGACGTCGCGCCGGCACGCAGGACCTGCGCACACAGCTGGCCTTTGCCGCTGCCGCCCGCACGCTGGCACCCCATGTGGCTCAGGAACGCGAGAAGCTGCAAGCCCTTTCCGACAAGCTCTACGCCACGCTTACGGCTCATCCGCGCATTCACGCCACCATGGGAGACTACGCACATGTCGACCGTCTGCCCGGCATGGTATCGATCTACATTGACGGAATGGACTCCGAGGAGCTTATCATCAAGCTCGATGCCGCCGGTTTTGAAGTGTCGGCAGGTTCGGCATGCTCGAGCGGCAGCATGGACCCCAGCCACGTTTTGAGCGCGATGGGCATCGGTCGCGAGCAGGCGCTGGGCGCACTGCGCATCTCCTTCGATGACCGCGTGAATCCGGCCGATCTGAATGAGTTCGCCAAGACGCTCCTCTCGATCGTGGGTGCCGCATGATCGCCGCCGAGCTTGAGCGCGCGCTGCTGGCACGCTATCCCAAGACCGATGCCGAGAGTTGGGACCATGTAGGACTCTCCGTCGGCGACCCTGCCGCGGAGATTACCGGTGTTGCCTGCGCACTCGATGCGACCGAAGCCAATGTGCACCGCGCCCAGGAGGCCGGCGCCAACGTGCTGCTGACGCATCACCCCATCTATATCAAGGCGCCCGAGGCGTTTTGTCCGGCGGATGCCACGCGTCCCCAGTGCAGCGCGGCGCTCTATGAGGCGGCCCGATGCGGCGTGAGCATTATCTCGCTCCACACCAACCTGGACCGCTCGCACGAAGCCTGCCTCTGCCTGAGCGAGCTGCTGGGTGCCGCACCCGTGAGCTCATTGGAGCACGTGGACGACCCCGAAGCCACCGGCCTGGGCGCACTTGCAACGCTCAACGACCCGTGCACGCTGCGCGATCTTGCCACCCGTGCTGCCACGGCCTTCGGCAGCAACCCGCGCGTTTGGGGTGAAGCCGAGCACCCGTGCCGAACCGTCGCCATTTTGGGCGGCTCCCTGGGCGACTTTGGAGAGCTCGCCATCGCCGCGGGCGCAGATGTTGTCGTGACGGGCGAGGCGGGCTACCACGTGGCGCAAGACCTTGCCTTGCGCGGGCTACCGGCGATCCTGCTCGGCCACGACCGCTCCGAGGAGCCGTTCGTTGATATATTGATGAACTCTGCAGTTGATGCCGGGGTCGACCCCCGTCATGCGATTAAAATACTGAACCCTTGCCAATGGTGGACTGTGACAAAAGGAGAGAACTTATGAGCGCCGGCGCTACGCTACTCAAGCTGCAACAGATCGATTTGGAGCTCGCCCGCAACAAGAGCGAACTTGCCAATATGCCGGAGCTCAAGGAGCTCGCTTCCAAGCGCAAGACCTATGTGAAGCTCAAGTCCGAAATGACCAAGCTCTACGCCCAGCGCAAGGACCTGGATATTGAGCTCGACGATCTCAACACCACCGAGATCCAGACCAATAACGCCATCGAGGCCGCCAAGAAGCGCCACGTTGATGGCTCTGACTACCGCGAGGTTCAGGACCTGGAGAACGAGCTCGCCACCCTGGCCAAGCGCTTGGACAAGATCGAGCACACCCGCAAAGATGTCGTCGTCGCCCACAAGGAGGCGCTCGACCGCGAGGCTCGCGCGCAGGCCATCATCGCCAAGTTCGAGGAGGGCGTGAAGGCCAACACCAAGGCCGCCCGCGCCAAGGCCGCCGACCTCCAGGCACAGATTGACGCCGCCACTAAGGAGCGCACCGCCCTTGCCGCCACGCTGCCGACCGACGTGCTCACCGACTACGAGCGCCTGCTCAAGCAGTTCCGCGGCCTGGCCGTCGAGACCATCCAGGGCAACATCCCCACGGTTTGCCACACCGCGCTGCAGGCATCGTCCATGAGCGACCTCAACCACGACGGTAGCGAGATTACGCATTGCCCGTACTGCCACCGCCTCCTGGTGCTCCCGAGCAAGGAAGCTTAAACGATGGCGGCACCCAACAATTCAATGCAACTTGAGGAAAAAACGATCCTGCTGGGCATTACCGGCGGGATCGCCGCCTATAAGTCGTGCAACATCGTGCGCCTGCTGCAAAAGCGCGGTGCGCGCGTCAAGGTCGTTATGAGCGAGCATGCCACCGAGTTTGTCGGCCCGCTCACCTTCCGTGCGCTTACCAACGAGCCCGTCGCCGTAGGCCTGTTCGACGACCCCTCCGACCCCATCCACCACATTTCGCTGGCGCAAGAGCCCGATCTGGTGGTCGTGGCGCCCGCGACGGCCAATATCATCGCCAAGATGGCCAACGGCATCGCCGATGACCTTATTTCCACCACGCTGCTTGCGACGCCGCGACCCATCGTGATCGCGCCGGCCATGAACAACGGCATGTGGAAGGCGCCGGCAACGCAGGCCAACATGGCCACGCTGCGCGACCGCGGCGTGCATGTGGTGGGACCCGGCAGCGGCTACCTTGCCTGTGGCGACGTGGACACGGGCCGCATGAGCGAGCCCGAGGACATCGTCGAGGCTGTCTGTGAGGTGCTCAACCCCGCGCCTCAGGACCTGGCGGGCAAGCGCATCGTGATTACCGCCGGCCCCACGCACGAACCGATCGATCCTGTGCGCTTTATTGGCAACCGGTCGTCGGGCAAGATGGGCATCGCCCTGGCGGGGAAGGCTGCTCGCCGCGGTGCCGAGGTCACGCTTGTGCTGGGCCCGACATCGCTCGATGTTCCCCGCGGCGTGGAGTGCATGCGCGTGCAGACCGCAGCAGAGATGCTGGAGGCGGCGCTGAGCGCCTTCCAGACGGCCGATGCGGCCATTTGCGCGGCCGCCGTCGCCGACTACACACCGGCGGCCCCTGCGGACCATAAACTCAAAAAGTCCAACGAGCGCTTGGAATGCATCGAGCTGGTCGAAACGGTCGATATTTTGGCCGAGCTCTCGCGCCAGAAGGGCGAGCGGTGCGTGATCGGATTTGCGGCCGAGACCGATAACGTCGTGGAGTACGCGCAGCGCAAACTCGCGCGCAAGGGCTGCGATGCCATTATCGCCAACGATGTCTCGCGCGCCGATTCGGGCTTTGGAACCGACACTAACAAGGCCTGGATCGTGAGCACAGCGGGCACGCAAGAACTTCCCGTGCTAACAAAGCCCCAGCTCGCAGATACAATTTTGGACTTGCTTCAAAATTTGTAAAAAAGTTCTTGCACAAGTCTAAAGTTTCGGGTTAATATACTCCCTGTTGCGAGCGAGAGCGGAGCAACAGACAAAAGCTTCGGGACGTGGCGCAGCTTGGTAGCGCACTTGACTGGGGGTCAAGGGGTCGCTGGTTCGAATCCAGTCGTCCCGACCAGAAGTTTGCAGGTCAGGCACCTAGTGCCTGACCTTTTTTGTTTTAAGCAATTGCTTAATTTTGATTAAGCAACAGGGTGCCAAAAATCTACCTGCGCGATAATCGCTTTTTGCGGTTACTTGCGCGTTTTGCACGCGCTTGAGCCGATTTATTAACGCGACATGAATCTACATACGCGTAGCTGGTATACAGACGAGTACAGTCTGTATTTATCGCGGCGATTTACACAGATATAGCGACTGTATCGAACAAGTGTGTCGCTGTATTTATTCCAGTAGTTCACTTGATCGGTGGACAAGTGGGCTGTTGCAACGAAACGTCAACCAAGATGGGCTCCATACGAGGATGCCGCAGGGGTAATGGCGGGGGAGTGCGGCAGGCGCTCCGAGAGCCGCTGTATGACCCCATTTCTCCTCAAACCAACTACCTGTGCCATGAGCCTAAAATGTACGAGTAATCGCTAAAAGAAAAGCCCGCGCAGGGTTGCGCAGGCTTTTTCGCAAGACAAGCTAGAAGACAGGCTAAAAACACCAGGCGGGGCAGACGCGAACCGAACTCGCCCCGCCGGCTTCGCACGACGGATGGCCGGTGTCGCCGACATTGAGGAAGCCAGGATAGTTGCCCGGATGCACCGAACGCTCCCACCAAAATTCACCATTGGCAATGGCGTAGTTACTCCCGTAGTTATCCGTCACCTCGTTCTTGAAGGCCTCGTACTGGGTTCCCTCGGAGGAAGTCCAGGGATAGGATGCCCAATAGGAGGTGGGGGGCGATCTCAGAGTAGCTGAGCAGGAACAGCTTGTCCGAGGTAGCCGTCACGGCGGCGTTCTTGTTCTCATCACCGCCCCCGACATTGTTCGATGGCTTTTTGACGGCCTTCACCTTGGACTGGAAATCGGAGGGCATCAGATTCCAGATCTTGCCGGAGTTCATTTTCTGACGGAGTTCAGACTTCTCCCAACCGCCGGCGTTGGTGTCAATCGCGTTCATGGGGGACCAAATGCCCGTCGTGGTGGTGAGGAACGTGAGGCCCGCCTTGCCGGATCCGCCTGCAGGGTCATCATGATTGATGCCGATAATGCGGTAAGTCAGCGTCTTGCCATCGGTGAGCTTCATCGAGAACTCGGTGCCGGCATCCATCGCGGCCTTCGCCTTAGCGTAGGCGGGCGACGCCTCGCCCTTGGCGGCGATGTCCTCGGCAACTGCCTTCTGCTCACCGAGGGTCCAGTCCTTCGCGTGCCCTTCGCGTCCTTGGCGAGCGCCGCCTGGACGGTCGCGGAACCCGCGCCGTTACCGCTGCCGGAACCGCTCGGTTCCCAAGTCCCACCTGCTGTCCCGTTTACCAATACTCCCGCCACCGTGTTGAACTGGTTCCTGATTGCCGACGAGACCCAAGGGCCGGCTATCATCACAACCAGGACGATAATCGCGATGACCAGAACGTACTCGATGGCTCCTTGGCCTCGGAGGCGGGTATTCCTAGGAGATACCCACCCCCCGAAGGTTAATTGCCGCTGCATGCATATGCGACACTCCCTTCGCATGGGGATTGATATTGCATGCAGAGCGTACGTTAAAGCGAACCGACTAGCCCGTAACGTGCCGCTGAGGCAACGGCGGCACGGGTGCCCGCGCCACATAAACTGCTTGCCGTTTTGTTTCTTCAGACCTACTGCCACGCCTTCGGGAGGATAACGCCGGGGGCGCAGTGATTGAAGTTACTATGATTGGCATAGGTTGGGACATTCCAATCGGAACAGTCGAGGTTTAGATTTTTGCAATAGCTAAACATGCCGAGCATATCCATAACATCTGAGGTCTTCCACCCTGGTCCAAATTTCACGCTTTTCAGCGAGCTGTCGGCGGAAAAAAAGGAGACGTAAATCGCCGGCTTTCCGCGTCGACCATCCGGAGATGTCAATCTCCTCGACCTTGTAAAGGTTTTTGAGCGCCGAGTCGAATTCGACGACCGAGGACGTATCCCAGCTTGAAATACTGAAGGAAGTCGCATTGCCGCAATACGCGAATGCGTGCTGCAGATTTGTGCAGTTCGACATGTCGAACTTTGCCAGATCAAAGCTCTTGCAGTTCTCCATGTACTGAAAGCAAAATGCCAACGAGTGGATTTCCATGCCATCGTCAATGGCCTTTACGGCCACGATATTACTTCTGTTAGGCCACCAGGGGGCAGTCGTCTTGCCGTCGTTTCCTACGGTCGCGGTGGCGTATCCATTTTCGAACCCCGTATACACCGCCGTCACGCGGCGGCTGTTGAGCATGTCACCGACTCTGGGGACCCCGCGGCGCTTGTAGAACATGAGGCTGTGGTCGTCCTCCGAGTACACGGCGAACGCTATCCCGTGAACGGGGTCCACGATGTCGGCGTCGGTCAACGACCCGTTGCCGCCGCCCGTGCCGCCCGACTCCCAGCTCCCCTTTGAGATTCCGTTGCCGAGCGTCCCCGCCACCGTGTTGAACTGGTTTGTGATCGCCGACGAGACCCACGGTCCCGCGATCAGCACCACCAGGACGATGATCGCGATGATCAGTACGTACTCGACTGTCGACTGCCCCTTCGGGCGGCGGGTAAATCTGGGAGATACCCCCCCCCCGAAAGGAATTTCCGCTGCATGCATGTGCGGCTCCTCTCGGATTGCTTTGGCTGATGCTGCAGAGGATAGACGCGATTACTAAGGATGAGTCAACAATGCCGCAGCGGCATTCACACTAAGAGGGTAAAGCGTTCGGAGTGACATCCCGTTCCAAAACGTATACTTGATTTAAGGCGGAGTGGAATGTGGGCGCGCAAGGAGATGCGGAATCGATGAGAGCCTCAAAAAAACTACTGCAGTGTTATCATCTTTCATCCTCTCTATTCTTCCATTTCTGATTCTATGGGCGGCTTGGTCAGTCCTCCCTGATACAATTCCCGCTCATTGGAGTGGGGGTGTGGTTGATCGATGGGGTAATAAGCTTGAATTGCTGGTTGTTCCGCTGTTTTCTCTGATTGGTTCTATTGCAATTTCTGTGTACCTTATTGTTTCCACGCGGCGAAGAGAGTTCGCGGATTTCTCTGCTCGAATGCGACGGGACTTTGTTGCGTGCTATATTTCTAGTCTTCTTTTATCGACAACCTGCTCAGTGATAATTGCCGTTTGGGTTCAGTTGATTCTTACGCAAAGCACTGCGGTTGATGGGGGACTTGGACTATCGATCCTGTATTCCCTTCCCGGGCTATATGTGATCTTGTGCGCTTTGCCGCCTTTTTATGCGAGCGGCGAGAGCAAAAAGGCAGAGCGCCTGATAACAGTTCTTATTGGCTGCGCGGAGATTGTTCTTTGTGGAATAGTGCTTGAAGGTTCGGCTGCCTCTTATACGATGATTGGACTGATGATTCTGTTCTGTGCGTTTGAGATTGTGTCACAGGTAAGGGATAGCCGGTCCTTATGAGTTGAATTACGCGCGTGCGGATATAAAGGTTGGCATGTTAAGCTGGTCGTTTTCTCGTTCTGGGACATTTGCAGTAGGATGAGTGGGACTAGGCGCGCTGCGGTGTGATGGTGACGGTTGAGACTTGTATCGCTGCAAATCCGCTGATGCACATTTTGCTATTGGGCTTGAAGGTGGGACCTACAGGCCTTTGTTTGGGATGTTCCGGTCGTCCAACACGTGTTGCACGGCTTTATATTGTTACGCTCGTTCGGCGCTCCGTTGGAGCATTTCCGGGTTTGTCGGCATCATGACTTGGCCAAGTGACACGCTTGCCGGGACGGTTGTAACGCCGCGCCGGTTCCGTGTGCTCCTTCGTTGTTGGCCTGTCCAGCCGGGGGCGGATTCGGCCTCATGTTGTGGCGCACGGCCTTCAGGGGCTTCCCCCTGGCGAGTTATGTTCGTCCGTATGGGTAAGGGTCGGGTTGAGCTGACAATCCCGTGTCGGAAGGGGCTTGCACCATGCGCGCGATGACAGAGATTGAGTGGCTGGACGGCCGTGTGACGAAGGTGCCGGAGCTCGCCCTGGGCGATGCGCTCGGCGAGAGCGTCCAGGCGGAGCTCGATTTCGGGTTCGACGACGTGTTGGAGGGCCTTTGGGTTGAGGTGCGCCATCATGAGCCGGATGAGGACTCGGACGGCGACCCGCGCGGGAGGGGCTGCGCACTGTACGCGGACTGCCGGTACAGCCTGGTCGAACCGTCGGACCTCGACCGTGTCTTCTGCATCCTTTACGAGGGGCAGCCGAGGGTCCAGCCGCGTCGCGGGGGAGCTCGTGAACCTTTCGCGGGCCTGCGCGTTGTCCTGCCTCATGCTCGGATCTCCCTACCCGCCAGGCGCCCTCGAGGCCCTGGCCGCGTGCGCTCGATACCTCTGCGGTCCGGCTTTCACGTCCGACCTCGCCGCCCGCGTCCGCGCGCGGATCCCATCCGGCCTCACGCGCTTGAATATCGAGCTGAGCCCAAACGATGACCCACACCCCATCGGTCTTCATGATGATGCCTCGATGAGCCAGCTCGCCCAGAGCTTTCGATACAGTCGGTTGAGTCGAACAGACTTTTTTCGAGCTTGTCCTGACGCATGAAAAGACCTTTTGTAAGTTCTTTTCCATTGGCATCCTTCCTATTAGGCCCTTTGGACGTCTGGAAGGAGCAAATCACGATCAGAATCGCAAGCTGGACGCGATTCTTCGCGACCGCAAATAATGAGTCGTAGGATGGCCTGTTGATTCCACTCAGGATCTCGCTCTTTGCAATCTCATCCTGTCGAACGTCAAGCGCCGCCTCCATCTCGCTAGGCGTCTCGGCCTGATCGGCAACCGATGGAGCGTCCGTGTCTAAAGGCCACGGGAGCCCACGGCCTTTTTGCGGTTTGTAGCTACTTGTACTCATGTTGATTCCTCCGGTGCGAGGCTATCCAACCCAATTGCCGACTGTGCCCATAATATGGTTGATTTCCGATCTCAGCCGAACACATTGAGCGGATAAGCCGTTCCCGCAGTTAGCCGAACGCCCCCGAGGCCCCATTCAGGCCACGGGGGCGTCGTTTTCCCAGTTGAAGGAACGGTGGAGATGTGTTTCGATGGGTCCGGTGGCCATGCTCCGCCCGCCGCCCGGCACCTCTTCCCAGACTCAGCCGTACGGTCGGTCCGTCTATTCCGTTTTCGCCCTTAGGCTAGGCCAGCGGGGCATCGCTCCTCTCTGCGCGCGCCCTCTCGGCGGGGCCGGCGGGGCCGACCTGTCGGTCTACGACGGGTTCCCGAAGGGGGCGGTCGCCGATGGCAGCTAGCGAGGAGCTGGCCCGCAGGGTCGTGGAGGCCGGGCGGTCGTGCTCGCTCACCACCGCCGTCCTGGAGGAGTGGTCGAGGCTCGGCACCCCGAAGCAGGTGGAGTACCTGGCGGGCTACCTCGAGGCGGAGAGGTCCAGCCGCGAGGCCTCGAAGCGCGCGACGCTGCTCAGGCGCTGCGCGCTGCCGGCGCCCAAGACCTTCGACGGCTACGACTGGTCGGCCGTGTCGTGGCCGGAGGGCATGGGGCGCGAGTCGCTGCTCGCGCTCGACTTCGTCGAGCGCAGGGAGAACCTCGTGCTCATGGGCGACGTCGGCACCGGCAAGACGCACATGGCGTCGGCCCTCTGCGCGCTGGCGTGCGAGAGGAGGCTCGAGGCGCGCTTCTTCACGGCGTCCTCACTCGTGATGCGTCTGAGGCGCGCCCGCGACGACGGGAGGCTCGACCGGGAGGCCGCAATCATCGGCAAGGCCCGCCTGCTCGTCATCGACGAGCTCGGGTTTCTCCCGCTCGACGCGGACGGGGCGAGGCTGCTCTTCCAGGTCTTCGCCGACGCATACGAGAGGCAGTCGGTGGTAATCACCACGAACCTGGAGTTCAGCAGGTGGGGGTCGGTGTTCGGGGACGACCAGATGGCCGCCGCCGTGATCGGCCGCATCGTCCACCACGGGAGGCTCGTCCAGTTCCGCGGCGAGTCCTACCGCGTCCGCCATGCCCTCATGCAGGAGGGCTAGCCGCTCAAAAAGCGTGCGCGCTTCCGATGCTGCGACTGCTCAATTTCCGATGCTCTTTTTGCTCAAATCCTCTTGACGAAACACAGAATACGTGCGGGCGGCGCTTGCAGCCGATCGCACGGTACCGGCCGCACCCGTTGCAGCAGCGCGGCCACGCCGCCAGGCGCGGGCAGGCCGCCGACAGGTCGGCCGAGCCGTCGACGCGCTCGCCGCGCCTGGACTTCGGCGCCGTCACGAACCTGTGCGACGCCACCTCGGCGCTCACCGCCGAGGGCGACCTGCCCAGCTCCCTGGCGATCTCCCTGCACGAGGCCCTGCGCTCCAGCATCCTCTGGACCGTGTCCCGCTCGTGCCTGGTGAGCCTGCCGTAGGCCCTCGGGGCCGCCTCCGCGGAACCCTTCTTCCTCTTTCCGGACCGGCCGTCCTCCGATCTCCCGGGGCCGGCGGGTCCGGCCCTCAGGGTATCGGGTTCCCACATTCATCCGCACATGTGCGGATGAATGTGGGAGGTGTTCGGATGAAGTTGATAATCAAGGCCAGCGAAAGTGCATGTTATTTAGGACAGTCAAATTCTTTGAAAAACAAATGGATGCTGTAGAATTACAAATAAGAGTCACCCGGAAGGAGCGATCGATGAAAAGCAAACGATTTGTCCTGAATGCACTTCTGGTAGTAGCAATATTGACGCTCTTCGTCTTTTCGTACTCATACATGAATCAGCCAAGATTTGGATATGCTTTATACGCTGTTTTTTCCGGCGAAACAACTTACAACACTATAGGCTTCATTGACGCAATCTTTTTCTATGTAGTCGGCCCCCTATCAAGCGAACTGGTCGCTTTTGTTGTCTGCTTCAACC
>NZ_JADNGN010000025.1 GCF_015553355.1 Collinsella aerofaciens | reverse complement strand
CTGGGCTTGATCATCTTCGAGACGGCGCCGACCACGCAGTCGACCCCCAGGCCGGAGAGCCTCTTCTGCAGGTCGAAGCCCGTGACCCCGGACTCGTACACGCACCTGGCCCTGGGGTCCACGGAACGGACCCACTCCGCGACTGCCCCGGCGTCGTAGCCGAAGGTCGCGGCACGTACCTCCCCGGTCATGACGTCGAGGGAGACGGCCTTTATCGAGCGGGCGTGGACGTCGAGGCCGATGAAGGTAGTAGTATCGAGCATGGGAGCCCCTTCCATGAATGCGGCGTGGCCGCCGCGGTTGGATTAGACACTCACCATTGTCGGCCTAATCCGCGGTCTTTCATGCAGCAGGGGCTCTCAATGTTTTTATGTCCTGCTCATATCGTCTGTGCCGGCAGAAAGGGACTGTCCCCAACTGCCGGGCGGAATCGTTTAGCGGTGCTGCTGCCGGCTGGGCAGGCTGAGCTGGTATCCTTATGTAGTTATGTCTCGATTCGTTAGGATTGCATGTGCGAGCTGCCACTGTCCTTCGTTCAGTTATATATCGCGCTCTGGCCATTGTGCTTGCCGCGCTTGCCGTACTAAGTTCTATCGCGCCTGTCCAGGCTTTTGCCGATGACTCTAGTCAGCAAGTCAAAACGGTCCGCGTCGGCTGGCTCGTCAGCAACGAGGGCTTCCAGGACGGCACCCCCGGCGAGCGTCTCTCGGGATGGGGTTACGAGTACCTCCAGACCCTGTCGTACTACACGTCCGGCTGGCGGTACGAATACGTCTCCGGCACCTTCACCGAGCTTATGGACATGCTCGAGGCAGGCGAGATCGACCTCATGCCCAACATCTCCTACTCCGAGGAACGTGCCCAAAAGCTGCTCTTTTCCTCGAACCCCGAGGGCACCGAGCGCTACTACATCTACGCCAGGCCCGACCGTGACGACCTTGCAAAGGGTGACCCTCAAGCACTCCAGGGTCTCACTATCGGTTGCAACCCCGACGTCATGCAAACCTTCGTTGGCCAGCAATGGCTCGCCAGCGAAGGAATCGCCTGCACATACAAGGAGTATGACGGAGGATCCGATCTCTTTGACGCGCTCGCAAACGACGAAGTCGATGCCGTCATCATGAACGACACAATCTCGTCGCCCAATGCCCCCCCCATGTTCTACATTGGTTCGAACGACTACTACTTTGCCGTTCCCAAAAGCCGCCCCGACCTGATGGACGACATCAATGCTGCCATGACGGCAATCGCCCGCGTCAACCCACGCTATAACGACGAAGTAAAATCTCACTACTCGACCCAAAACAGCGGCTCATCATCGCTCAACGGACCCGAACGTTCCTGGCTCAAAGCAAATGACAACACCATCACGCTCGGCTACATTACGGGCAAACTCCCCTACTGCAACGAGAACGAAGACGGCGAAATGGAAGGCTCGCTCGCATCGCTTGCGACGACGCTACACGATAAATTTGGCATTACGGTCAAAACCGTCGCCTTTGATAGCTACAAGATGATGTCAAAGGCCCTGTCAAAGGAAAGCATAGACGTTGCGCTGCCGGTATACCGAGATTACTGGTTTGCCGAGCAAACAGGCGTTGTGCAGTCGATATCGTTGGGGACCATATCCCTCACCGCCATCCACACCGGCAGCAACCTGAACAAAGACCTTCAGAACATCGCCTGTACCAAATCATCGTTTGTCAACAAAAATGCACTTGAAAGTCTGTTCCCCACAGCGACCGTAACCGAATACCAATCCGACGATGAAGCGTTCGACGCCCTCGGGAAGGGAACGGCGCACTGCATCGTCGCTCCCAGTTCACGCGTAAAAACCATCGGTGACCGTTACGATCTCGAGGACTGCGAGACGACCGAGCTCCCTGACACCTGTGAGATCTCGTGCTGGATTTCGCGCGGAAAACCCGAGCTGTTGGGAATCATCAACAAGGGCATCATCAATGCCGGAGAATCGCTCTCCGCAAGCAATTTCTCCTCCACGTCGTACACGGCCCAGGAATCCAACACGCTTCAATTCCTTTATCGCAACCGCACCGCCATTGCAGCTACCCTCATCGGTATGTTGTCGGTCGGCATCGTCCTGCTCATCTGGGCGCTCGTGCGCGCTCGAACCGAGCGCAAAAAAGCCGATGCTGCCAACGCCACTAAGACGGCATTCCTCACGCGCATGAGCCACGACATCCGTACGCCGCTCAACGGTATCCTGGGCCTTATCGAGATCGAGGAATTGAAGGAAGGCGATATGCAAGTCGCCCGCGAGAGCCGTGCCAAGGCGCGCGTTGCCGCCAATCACCTGCTCTCGCTGATCAACGACATCCTCGAGATGGGCAAAATCGAAGACCGCAAGCTAACACTGGAGCATGTGCCTTTTAACCTCAAAGAGCTCTGTGACGATACGCTAGTGCTGTGCAAGCTCCGCGCGTCCAGTAACGGCATCACAATGCAGGACAATAGTCTGCCGTACGCCACGGGGCCATACATGATCGGCAGTCCCACCCATATCCGACAGATCATGATCAACCTGTTAGACAACAGCATTAAGTACAACAAGCACGGCGGCTCCGTCACCTTTAGTTCAAAGACCAAGCCACTCGATAACGGGCGCGCGCTCTTTTGCTTTAGCGTTTCGGATACCGGCATTGGCATGGCTCCCGAGTTTTTAAAGCATATCTATGAGCCGTTTGCCCAAGAAGGTGACGATGCGCGCAGCAAGTTCCAAGGAACCGGCATGGGCATGCCAATCGTCAAGTCGCTTATTGAACTGATGGGCGGCACCATCGAAGTCACCAGCGAGCTCCATGTGGGCACCACGTTCTACGTGGAAATTCCGCTCGATATCGACAAGAACCCCCAGGCGCGGACGGATACGGTCGAGAAGGCGCTCGACTGCTCGCTTGCCAACATGAACGTGCTGCTCGCCGAAGACAACGAATTGAATGCCGAGATTGCCCAGGCGCTGCTCGAAAGCGAAGGCATTGTCGTAACTCGCGCCGCCGATGGCAACGAAGCGGTCGACCTATACGTTGGCCGTCCCGCCGGCAGCTTCGATGCGATCCTGATGGACATTATGATGCCGGACATGGACGGTTACGAGGCAACCCGCGCGATTCGTCTGAGCGAGAAGGTCGATGCAGCCGATATCCCCATCATCGCGCTCACCGCCAATGCCTTTGCCGAGGACGCCAAGGCGGCACACGACGCCGGCATGAACGCCCATCTGTCCAAACCGCTCGACTTTAACAAGCTCAAAAACATACTCGCCCGCATCAAGAAAAACGGATCCGTTTCGCTATAGTTTGTGCTCAACAACCATACGCAGCAGAAAGGAAGCCAACGATGTTTAGGCCCTTACGTCGAAAGAAACGCGCCATCACTGACGAAGAAGCGCGCGAACTGCTCGCCACCTGCAAGCGCGGCGTCTTTGCCGTCAACGGCGACGATGGCTACCCGTACGCCATTCCCGTCAACTACTTCTTCGACGCCGAGCACGACAAGATTTATTTCCATGGCGCCAAAGCCGGCCACAAGGTCGACGCACTCAAGCGCGATGACAAGGTCTGCTTTACCGTTTACGGAAACGAGTGGTACAAGGACGATGACTGGGCTCCCTACGTTATGAGTACCGTCGTCTTTGGCCGTTGTCGCCTGGCGAATGACACTCCCGCGTATGTCGAGGACAAAGTCCGTCAGCTCGCCCTTAAGTACTACCCTTCTGCCGAAGAAGTCGAGGAGGAAATCGCCAAAGACATCAAGGGCGTCCAACTCTATGAGATTTCGATTGAACATCTGTGCGGCAAGCAGATACATGAAAAGTAAGCCCAGAAGCAGGTCTCGCAAATAGCAATATGGCCCGGTTCCGACCAGCATGGGAACCGGGCCATATGCTTATGAAACGTTGGCGGCTATGTTCGCAAGCGCCTCAACGAGCTCCTGCGAGCTCACGGGTTTACTCAGGTGCGCGTTCATGCCCGCCTCGCGCGAAAGTCTGCGGTCGTCGGCGAAGGCGTTGGCGCTCACGGCGATGATCGACGTAGTCGCGGCATCCTCGCGATCGAGCGCTCGAATTCGACGCGTAGCCTCAAGGCCATCGATACCGGGCATCATGATGTCCATCAACACCACGTCGTACTCATGCGGCGCGCTCGCGGCAAACATCTCGACGGCAGACTCACCATCCTTGGCATGCGTCACGACGGCACCGGCGCGGGCGAGCGTAAACTGTGCAATCTCGGCATTCAGGTCGTTATCCTCTACGAGCAAAACACGCAAGCCCTGGAGCGCAGCGCCGTCGCCCGCGTCCACGCGCACATCCTGAGGAATCTCGGAGCGCTCGCACTTCTCAAACGGCAGACGGATGGTAAACGTCGTCCCCTGCCCCAAGGTGCTCGTAAAGCTCATGGTTCCGCCCATAAGCTCGACCAGCTGTTTTGCGATAGGCGCGCCCAAGCCGGTTCCCGATGAAGCGCCTTCCACCTGTTGCTCCTCGCGACAAAACGGCTCGTAGAGGTGCTGTTGGAACTCCTCGCTCATACCAATACCGTTATCGGCGATCGTATATTCATAGACAGGGACGCCATTCACTGGCTCCACCTCGCGGCACGCCAGCCGAACATAGCCGCCCCGACGGTTGTACTTGACGGCATTACCGGCAATATTGACCAATAAGCGCTTGAGATGCGTCACGCTCACCCGAGCATAGGGATGATCAAGCGTCTGCTGGTCGCAGATAATTGTCACCACACGCTCCTCGGCCTGGCGCTCCAGAATATCGCGCACTTCGCGGGTGAGCGCCACCAAATTTGTGGGCACGAGGTCCAGGTCGACCTGCCCGCTCTCCAGGCGGCTCATATCGAGCGCCTCGTTTGCAAGGTCAAGCAACAGTCCCGATGCCGTCCAGATCTTTGAGCGGCAATCGGTCTGCTTTTGCAAATCGTCCGCATTGGCATCGCCGACCTCAACCATGCCGCGAATGCCGTTGATGGGCGTGCGCAGATCGTGGCTCATGCGACGCAGAAACTCCGTCTTTGCAGAGTTGGCAGACGAGGCCTCGCGCGCTGCCTTTGCCAGCTTGTCGCCATAGTCGCGTTCCTGCTGCAGCAAATCCGTCAAACGTCGACGATCGGCGCGGCGGCGTACCGTCACAACAGTGGCTATAACACCGCTGTAGAGCACCAGCACGCCGACAGCAGCAGCCGCGACGACCTCAAAGTAGCGCTGCGCCGAGGCATAGGTGTACACATAGAATTTGTGCGCTTTTCCAAATGTGCCCAAATACCACTCGCCGTCGGCGTTAACCAATCTGACCTTACCAGCCAGGCATCGATCCTTAATACCGTCGACAATGAAGACATCCGTCGCAGGCAGATCGAACACGCCCAATACGGTGGGTTCAACGGCATTGGTCGCAACGACCTTGCCGTCGCTTTCGATCACGATATTGCCGCTATCGATGGTTTCATAGCCTTCGAGCAGACTCTGCAGTTTGAGCGTATTGCTTGCAACCGCCTTCGCGCTCTGATGCCTTACCGCGATAACGATACCCTCGCCATCCCGCCGGGTCACGCAACCAATGTCTGCAACCGAATCATCCGAAAGCGTAATGCGGGCGGTATAGGACTTAAGCGGATGAGTTGCCACCTCCAGCACGGGCGCTTCCTTGAGATACGTAGCGAGCGACCCGTAGTCCACATCGCCCGTCGAGGACTCGGACACCAAATTGCCCGATGCATCCGTCACAATCAGCGCGCTCACGTTGAACTGGTCGGCGTATTGCTCCAGCATGGCGTTATCCACCGAACCGTCGCGCTCCATATCGCGAGCAGCCTCTCCGGCAATCTCCATAACGCGAATCAGGTTTTTGGTCGCATAGGCGCTGTTGAACGCGTCGTAGGAAAGGCTCTGCGTCGCCACGTAATCGACAACGTCGGCAAAGCGCTGCTCGGCTTGGGCCGTCGTGTAACCGTAGCTCATCATGCCGGCAGCAACCGAGAGCGCTATCCCCAGCAGAGCGACAAGGAGCCATGCCCCTGTCGAACGATTGTCCCGCTTCTGAGCGGCGTGGTCGGGCGCATCGATCATGACAGGCCCTCCATATTCAAAAATGGCGAAGGGTCATCAAAGTACTTTGACACCAGACGTTCCATGGTGCCATCGGCAAGCATTTCTTGGTAGGCATGAGTGAGCTTGACGTCGATGCCGCGCGTATCGTTGATATCGAAAGCGGTGCCCAAACCAACCTTTAGCAGCGGCTCATCCAAAATGCGATATGTCACACCATAGTCTTTTTCGTAGGTGAGGAACGAGGACTCATGCGCGGCGACAGCGTCGACCAGGCCCTCGACGAGCGCCGGGTTCAGATATGAACCGTCCGAAAAGCTGTAGAGCTCCTTGATCTGCGGAACGTTTTCATTTGTGCGATTGAGCAAAATGCCCTCGGGCTTGGTGGTGGACTGAACCGCCACGATCTTATCCTCAAGATCGGCAAGCGTGTAGATATCGCTCTGGGGATCGACCGCGACCACCTGGCGGCTCGCAAGGTACGGGCCGGCCCAACGATATTCGTTTTCGCGACCCGTCATGCTAAAGCTGCCCATGACGCAATCGAGTTCGCCGCTCGCCAGCAGCTCTTTCTTCTTTTCCCAGTCGATCAGCTGGTATTTTGGCTTATAACCAATGCGGGCCAAAGCCTCGGTTAATATCTCGACATCCAGGCCAACGATATCGCCGTACTCGTCGGTATACACAAACGGTGGATAGAGGTCACTGCCGACGTTGAGCGTCTTAAGGTTGTCGTCTTTGGCCTGCGAGGCGTCCGGGGCTTTTGATGCTGGCGTCGAGGCTTCGTCATTGTGCCCGGAACAGCCGGCCATCGCTATGACAAAGGCGCTCGCCACCGCAAGCGCGACAAACAACGAAATGGCAGCCGAGCGACGGGGTCTTTTCATCGAACTCCAGACGATCCTGTTTACAGACTGAAATGGTTAAAGATAATAGCAAACAAAACCACACGAGTACCCAATGGTTACAGACGTTTTACCATGCGGGGCCTTCCGGCCGACTTGGCAGAAGACCCCGCATGCAGCGCACGCTTACCGTGCATTAAAAACGTAGCGGTCCAGGCGGTCGCACGCTTCCCTTACGCGCGAAAGCGGCAGTGCCAGATTCACGCGAATGTGGCAGGGCCCGTGGAACGGGCGGCCGTCCTGATATCCCACGCCTACGCGCGCCCCCTCGTCGAGCAGCCACTGAATATCGCGGCCATGCTCGCGGCACCACTCGGTGCAGTCCAGAAACACCATGTACGTGCCCTGCGGACGCGAATAGGACACGCCCTCAAAATGCTCGTCCACGTAATTGCAGAAGTACTCGATATTGCCGGCAAGCACCTGGTTGAGCTCGTCCACCCACTCGTAGCCCTGCGGCTGGTAGGCACCGATAAGCGCATGCATAGAGAGGACGTTCATCTCGTTGTAGTGGGTCTTGTCGGACACGGCGCACACGCGGTCGCGCAGCGTCTCGTTATAGATGATGTGGTAGCTGCCGACCAGGCCCGCCAGGTTGAACGTCTTGCTGGGCGCATAGAGGGCAACCGTGCGCATGCGGGCATCCTCGCTCACCGACTGCGTCGGGATATGCTTGTGACCCGGCAGGATGATATCGGACCAAATCTCGTCCGAGATCACCACGCAATCGTGCTGGCGATAGATGTCCATGGCGCGCTCGATCTCGTCACGCTCCCATACGCGGCCGCAGGGATTGTGCGGCGAGCAGAACACCGCGGCATGAATGTGGTTTTGGGCGAGCTTACGCTCCATGTCCTCAAAGTCCATGCGCCACACGCCCTGGTCGTCGAGCTTAAGCGGGCTGTGGACAATGCGATAGCCCACGGCTTCGATGGACTTGGTAAAGCCGATGTAGGTGGGGCTGTGGACCAGCACCGCATCGCCCGGCTGGACATACGCGCGCAGCGTCGACACGACACCGCCCAGCACGCCGTTTTCGTAGCCGATATGCTTAAGTGCCAGACCCTCGACGCCATTGCGGCGGCTCTGCCATTCGATGATGCGATCGAAGTACTCGGGACGCGGATTGAAGTAGCCAAACATGGGGTGCTGGGCACGCTGAATGATGTGTTCCTGGACCGTGGGCACCGTGGCAAAGTTCATGTCGGCCACCCACATGGGAATGCGGTCGAAGCCCTCGTCGGGTGCATTCGGAGCCATACCGGGGATCTCACCCCAAGAGTCAACGGCAATGGAGTCCATGCCGTGGCGGTCGATGATTGAAGTGAAGTCGTATTTCATGCTGGACTCCCGTGCAAAGTTGATTGTTTTGGTAGGCGTTATTGTCCACCAGCGTGGGCGGTTTTGGCGCGGGGTTTGGCGCTTAATTTGACGGGTACGGACGAATGGCTGGTTAGTCTTGCGCGTCGTTGACGGCAACTACGGTTAGCTGGGTTTCATCGACCGCAAACGATATGTCGAGCCCGGCGTAAGCCAAGTGATAAACGCGGTTTGGCTCGTGCTTGCTGCCTGCGCGGCGTGGATCTTGGCGAAGGACCTCGACCAAGCCGGGGAGCTTTGCGGGCGGGACCATATCCTGCAGCGCTTGCGGGAACTCAACATCGAGCTCTTGCCACGGAGCATCCTCAATCCAGCCGCCCGTCGCATCCGGGTGACAGTCGGCAAATGGAATGTAAGGCTTGATATCGTAGATGGGCGTGCCATCGCGCAGGTCGGCCCCCAGCACATGGATGATGGGGCCATCGTCAGTGAGCTCGACACGATCGAGCTTGACGCAGGTGAGCCCAATGGGATTAGGGCGAAACGGACTGCGCGTGGCAAACACGCCCACGCGCTCGGCTCCGCCCAGACGCGGCGGGCGCACGGTCTTCGACCATTTTGCGTTGGTGCCGGACCTGTCCTGCGACTTGGCATCGGCAGCTATGTCGTTTGCTGTGCCGCCGGGCGTTCCGTTTTCGAAGCGCCACAGCAGCCACAGGTGAGAGAAGGAGTCCAGACCCTCAACCGCTGCATTGGAGGCAAATTCCGGCTCAAAAACGATGTGTCCCTGCAGATGAGGCGCCAAAAAGCTGTTGCGCGGAATGCCGAACTTCTGCGGCAGATCGGTATGTATGTGTGCAATAGGTTCCATGCCGGTCATTGTACGGCATGGAGGCGTGGGGCGTTGCGCGCAATTCTTTGTCGCGGCCCCCGTCGTGCAACCAACGGTTGCTTGGAGGGGAGCCAGCCGCCGCGTATGCTTAAGCCACCAACCAGCAGAAAGGAGCCGCTATGGCCTTTGCAGAAAAGCTCATTGCCATCCGTCGCGCCCATCACCTTACCCAAGAGCAGCTCGCCGCCAAGCTCTTCGTCACACGCCAAGCCGTCAGCCGTTGGGAGCGCGGCGAAGTCACCCCGGGTGTCGACATGATGAAGCTCATTGCCGCCGTAACCGGAGAGCCGCTGCCCCACCTGCTCGAAATGCCCGAGCATTATTGCCAGAGCTGCGGCATGATACTCACGCCCGACGACTGCGGCACCGACGCCACGGGCGCCACGACCGACCATTACTGCAAGTGGTGCTACGACCACGGCAAGTACACCTACGACACCACCATGGAGGCGATGATTGAGGATTGTACCCCGCGGCTGGCGCAAAACACCGGCATGTCGCTCGACGAAGCCGTCTCGCTCATGGGCGCCGTCCTGCCGCAACTGGAGCGCTGGCGCACCGTGCAGGAAAACGAGGCGCGCTACGGTGCCGAGGCGCGGGCGCGCTACGGCGATGAGGCTATCGATGCAGCAAACGAAGCGTTGCTGGACATGGACCCTCAGACATGGAGCGACATGAAGGAACTTGAACGCGCTATTCTGGGCCAGCTCTCGATTGCCATGGGCATTGGCGACCCAGAGAGCAACGAGGCTCGTAAGCTTGTCGCGATGCATCGTCACTGGATTGCTCTCAACTGGGGATGCGAGCCCCAAGACGAGGCGTACCTGGGCCTCGCCCACGGTTATCTCGCCGACCAGCGCTTTGTTGACTACTACGACAAGCCCTGCGCCACCGGAGCCACGGCGTTTCTGGTCCAGGCCATCGAGTCTTCGTTGACGCGCGCATAGACCGCGGCGGCTTTGGGTATTTCAATCAAAACCTCAACCGATTGGAGACCTATGGCTACTAATCACGAGCTCGCGCTGTACGTTATGACCGGCTGCCCGTATTGCTTAAAGGTCAAGCACTTTTTGGCCGATAACGGCGTGACCATTCCCGAGCGCAATATCTCGACCGATTCCGATGCCGAACAGACACTCATCGCCGTCGGCGGAAAACGCCAGGTTCCCTGCCTGTTCATCGACGGCAAACCACTCTACGAATCGAGCGACATCATCGCGTGGGTGCAGGAAAACCTGCTCTAGTACGCACGCTCTGTCCGTCCAGGGCCCCAACCCATACGACCCAAACATGTACACCAGCATCCAAAGTCGACATTTTTCGACATCTTTGGATGCTGGCGTACAGCTTTTTGGTAGTCATGGACGCTCTTAGCCGGCTAATTGTTTGAGGAGACCTTTGGATTATGGCTGTTTGACGCCTCTGGAAAGGTTTCCGAGAGGGCTGTGGTCAAAAAAGGGCAAATATGAGTACTGCTACCTGTTTAGTAGCAGCGATTTTGATCACTTCAGGAACTATTCAACGTTCCACTCGTCCGCAGGCGACGTTATTTCTCCTCATATGTTCAATAAAAGTAGCCCCTAATGGGAACAAATCTCATCAGGAGCCGCTATTTATAGCAAAATAAATGCAACCATAATGGCAACAGTACTCATATTTGCCCTTTTTTGACCACGACCCTCCAGAATAGTCGCTGAGAACGACACTAAATGACAAAATCCGGCACTTGGACGTTCTTATATGAGTAGCCATTGAAGGACACCTAACGACTACTCCCATTCGCGACACACTGTGTCGCGAATTAAGCTGGTCTCACCACCGAAGACCAGTGAAAGCTCCTGGCCAGAATCTCGATAGTTTGTTAAAGTGCCCCCCTCTGCAAGTTCAATGAGCGCTCATGTTCCAAACTGAAAAATGAAGAAATATCGAAGCCATCGACGCTCATTTCCTATCGAAAAAAATAGTCAAAACAAGCTAATTAGCTTGATAAGCTGCTTGTATTTTTGTCTACAAAACTGTATACAAAAAGAGATTCCGACAACCAGCGCTCGACATTATGCCAATCGATAGGAGGCGCTATGGACGCTAAGCAACTCGAAAAGATGATCGGATTTGCCCCCGGAGAGTTGGAAAAGGCCGCGGAGGCATACGAAAAAGATGAGTGGCCGAAGGGTCGCACCATCAAGCTGGGAAGACCGCCGATTTCTGACGAGCCAAGCGTTGTTTTATCCGCACGTGTGGGTGAATCGGTCCTTGAAGCCTTTGATGCAAAAGCAAAGCGCCATGGGCAAACACGCACGGAGCGACTCAGGGAGCTCATCACGCTCGATGCAATGATTGCCTAGACTCAACTCCCCCGCCGACCCAAACATATACGCCAGCATCCAAAGTCGACATCTTTCGACATCTTTGGATGCTGACGTACAGCTTTTGCAACATAGTCATTGGGGACGTTCTTAAATGACTAGTCGTTAAAGAACGTCCCCGATGTCTAACTAGCCGCGGAAGCGAGCTATGGGTGCGAGTGGCTGCTCGCGAAAGACCCGCTCGACGGCGGCGCGGTATTCGTCGACCTTTTTGGTCTTACGTACGAGCTTGTGAACGGTAGCGGGGTCGGCGAAAGCGCACTTGGCGTAGAACCACCACTCCTTCATACGAAAGACCGCGTTGCCGCCAATCTCTTCTGCATAGACCGCAAACAGCGTGTCGTGGAAACGCTGCAGTTCGGCTGCCGTGGCAGCAGGACCGCCCTTAACCATGCGAGCCAGCGCGGGGTTCGCGAGCAGGCCACGCCCTAGCATTACATGGCGCGTGTCGGGATAGGCCTCCGCCAGCGCGTCCATATCCTCAAGATCGAAAATGTCGCCGTTATAGGCCACCGGAAACGGCGCACGTTCCAGCGTCTCGCCGTAAAACTCCTTGCGCGGCGAGCCCGTATAACGGTCCTTCTGTACGCGCGGGTGCACAATCAGCTCTGCCAACGGCATGCGGCAATACAGATCGAGCACACGTTCATACTCGTCATCGCGTTCCAACCCCAGCCTGGTCTTTACCGATACCGGCAACGGCGACCGCTCGCACACATCGCTTAAGAACGCCTCGAGCTCGTCGAGATTGCGCAAGAAACCCGAGCCCTTGCCCTTGGCGACAACCGTTCCCGAAGGGCAACCCAAGTTGAGATTGACCTCGCGATAGCCCATGCCGGCGAACACCTGTGCCGCCCACACAAACTCGTCCGCGTTCTTGGACATCAGCTGAGGCACCACGTTGAGCTCCTGGTTATTGGCAGGATCAATCTCCTTAAACGCCTTGCCGCCAAAGCGGTTTCCCACCCGCGGCGGCGGCAAAAACGGCGTGTAATAGCAATCGAGCGCACCGAAGCACTCCGCATGCACGCGACGGAACACATGCCCGGTAATCCCCTCCATAGGGGCCAACGATAGAATCATCAACATCTACTCTCAAATCAATGAGGCAAAGGGGCCGTCCCTTTGTCACATGCATTATGCCTTGTGCTTCAGGCGATTCACAAGGAAGAGGTAGCTACTGAACGATGACCACCCTCCAGCCGCACCCCATACAACGAGGTCTAATACTTTTCCGAGAAGTGAACGACCGTTTTTGGACCCCCGAAGCATCGACATTTTTAGACGTCAAAACCGCAGGATTTTGCTGGTAAAACCGCAGGAAATTGCATCTCAAAAGTGTCGACGCTTCGGAGGTCCATTTTGACTCGTTCACTTCTCGGAAAAGTATTAGACCTCGATTTACATGCCACTCAATGTGACAAAGTGGCTGCTCCTTTGTCACATTCGATGAAAAAGGGCACCGATGTTAGTCGATGCCCCAAAGCGGCTGCAGGTTAAGCCCTACAGCGTATGTCTAAGACGAATCGAACTATTCGTCCCAGGAGAGGTTCTTACCAGTCTTTTTTGCCAGCAGCAAGAACAGGCCGATAATAACGTTGCATGCGATGCAGAAGATGAAGACGCCCTGGAAGGAGCCGACAAGCTCATAGACCTTCATCATAACGGGCATGCCAAAGGCACCGACGATATAGCCCACGGAGCAGATCAGCGCGAAGATGCGACCGAAATCGCGGGAGCCAAAGACATCCATAACCAAAACGGTCAGGGCAGTGCCAGCGATGACGTACATTACGTCGTTCACGCCTGCTGCGAGGATGCTGAGCGTCGAGTTGCCGCTGCTCATCATGAGCATGACAAAGGAGAGGATGGAGACAGCGAGCCAGCCCAGAATGGCCTTCGTGCTGCCGAACCTATCGCAAGTGGTGCCGACGATCGGATTGAGGAACAGATCGAAGAGCGATGCAGCGGATACCATGAAGCCGCCCACCATGGGGCTAAAACCAACCTCGGAAGCATACGTCGGGAAGAGCTGGTTCATGCAGCAAGTGAGCTGAACGAGACAGAGGAAGCCGATGCAGAAGAAGAAGGCAGGCGACTTAATGGCGCGCGCATAGCTAACGCCACGCGTGCTATCCTCGGTCGTCTCCTCGGTCTCGATGACCGTCTCGCCCTCGACGTAGCCATAGGGCAGCATGCCCTTGTCCTGAGGCTTGTAGCGGATGATCAGAATGGAAGCTGGGAGAATGAGCACTGCGGAAACACCGGCGAGCACCAGATAACCAGTTCTCCAGCCAGCGACCTCGATGACAGAGGTGATGACGGGACTCATGATGAGCATGTAAATCGAGTTCACTGCCCAAGCGAGACCGATTGCCAGGCCACCAGATTTTTTGAACCACTGGTCAATAACGTCGGACATAGCGACGCCGGTGGTGAAGGCGAAGCAAACGCCAATCAGGGCGCCAGCGGCGATGAACATCCAGACTTCGGTGTAGAAGGCCATGCCTGCGCCGGCAGCGAGCAAAATAAGCTCGACAACGGGGAGCCAAACCTTGCCAACGACCTTGGGAATGAGTTTTCCGACAAACGGAAGAGCTGCCGCAAGACCAATGAGCGTTGCGGTGAAGTAATACGAGAAGATGGAATAGTCAAACCCGAACTCCTCGCACACGGGTGCGACGAAGGAGCCCGCGATGACGCTATAGGATCCGGTCGTGCCGGCAGACATAAGGCCGAGCGCGATTACGAGAACCCATGCGTAAACCTTGCTGCTCTTTAACTTTGCATTTTCCATTGACGCAGCTCCTAGAGACCCAGAAGGGCACACATAACGGCCTTGATGGTGTGCTGACGGTTCTCTGCCTCACGGAAGATGACCGAAGCGTTGGCCTCAAAGCACTCGTCGGCAATCTCGAAACCCTCGGTGATGATCTCGCGATGAAGGTCGTTCTTGCACTGGTCGAGGAGCATCTTGCCAACACGGTGATCCGCGTTGTGGACAGAGGGAAGCTCATGCATGCAGAAGATGTCGGGATTGTTGGTGCGCTTGCACAGCTCGCTGGTGACGCGATAGGGGTACAGAGACTCGGCATCGCCCAACCAGGAGTTGTAGTCGTCGGGATCCAGAACCTCTTCGCCGCACTCGGGGTTGATGTAGCGCCACTCCTCGGTAACGATAACGTCAACGCCATCCAGGGCATCGAGGTCAGAGGTGATGGTAAAGGTCCTATTGGGAGCGTACTTGGCGTAGCAGGCCTCCACCTCTTCGATCATTTCCTTGCACATCTGATGACGGAGGTCGTCGGGGCCGATGGCGAGGAAGTCCATGTCGAGCATAGCGCACAGACGGCCATACCACACTGGGGCGCCGGCGCAGTTGCCAACGAAAGCCATCTTCTTGCCGCGGCTCGTACGCAGACCGCCCCATTGCTCTTCCATCGTAAGAGCGTCAGCGAGCATCTGAGTCGGGTGATCGCCGAGAGTAAGGGCATTGATGACCGGGATGTCAACCAGGTCGGCGACGTCATAGAGGAACTGCTCGTCCTTCTGTGCGCGGTAGACGATGAGATCGTACATGCCGTTAAAGACGCGCATGGCATCCTTGACGGTCTCGCAGTCACCCATGTGGGAGTTGGTCAGATAAGTGAAGCCCATGCCCAAATCATTGCAGGAGGTCTCGAATGCGCAACGAGTACGGGTCGAGCCCCACTCGAAGTTGGCGAGGACGTTTTTTCCGGGGAAGTAGCGCTGGTCGACACCAGACTTCTTCTGAGCCTTAAGGTTCCAGGCAAGATCGATGAGATAGCGGAAATCCTCGGAGGAGAGATCATGGATGTTGATGTAGTCGCGACCGCGGAGGCTGTTGTTCATGCCTATTTCCTTTCGAATTATTATCAAAATTATTGTTGAATGTGTCCCCGAGGAAAACACGGATATCCCTCGGGGAGCGGTACATGTGGTGCCTAAGCCAAAGAGCGCAGGCTCTAAGGCTCACTAACGACTGGCCGCCACGTCCTTAGTCCAGCAGTGCACGCCGCCGCCGGACAGGTTAAGCGCGAGGGAATCAATCATGATGACCTTGCGATCGGGGAAGCAGCTCTCAAGAACTGCCTTGGCCTGCTCATCCTTCTCTTTCACGACCTCGCTCATGCCCTCGTGGTAATAACGCTGGCCAAGAACGACGCCGTTGCAAATCAGGAAGTTGCAGTAGCTCGCTGCGGCGTAGAAGTGGACGGGGCCCTCGGGCCAGGGGGTGCCATCCATAAACTTGCCGCCCATTTCGTCGATGAAGCCCTTATAGAGCTCGTAATCTTCATCGCCAGGGGCGATAACGACTTCAATAGGCTCGGCGGTGGGCATACGAACGATCTCGAAGGGCTTGCCCTCCCAGTCCGTTTCGTTGCTCAGGATCTCGTAGGCTGCCTCAATGCGGCGACGAGACTCTGCTCCAGCCTTGCTCGAGGCTGCCTCTTCATCGGACACCTCGGCAAGAAGAATCTTGTTCGGAGTGATAAAGCGACACATCTCATCAATGTGAGCTGCAAAGCTCATGCCAAAGACGGGAGTTCCGTCTTCCTTCTCGTCGAGGATGCCCAGTCGATAGTCGTCGTCCTCGAGCATAGGCTGCGGAAGCCAGATAACCTTGTTGAGGTTGTAGATGCGCTTATACTCGGCCTCTACTTCCTCTTTCGTGAACTCGGGATTACGCTTGCGGCATTCCGTGTCCTCGATGGCGATCAGAGTGCCGTGACCGTCAAACTCGCGGTCGCCGCCCTCCGAAACCATTTCGGAATTGACGATATCGAAGCAACCGAGCGCAACCGCCATGTGAACCGCTGCCTTACGTGCGGACTGGCACTCCGGGGAGTTCTTGTCCCACACGCCGTAATAGGTCCAAGCGGGGTTGACCATATAAGAATGGCCCTTGTCGTCGACCATGATGCTGGGACCGTTGTCGCGGACATAGAAGTTGGAGTCTTCGAACTGCGTGATCTCGATGCGATCGAGATCAACCCCCTCCTCCTTCAGGCGCGAGCAAGCCTCCTCATAGGAGCCGGGGGTACCGCAATTGAGGTTGACCGTAACGTCGCCATACTCGAGCAGAGCCTTGATCACGTCAACGCAGGGCTGACGGTTATCGTAACCCTCTGCACGGATGTAATCGGGAAGCCATGTCACATAGACGTTGGAGCGCTTCTCGAACTCGCCCGGCATACGATAGTTCTCGTACATGGTTGGTCCTTCCGTCGGGTTTCCCGCGATGCTGTCCGGCCGCGACAATAGCGGGGTTTCACCTGCTATAGTACTACTATACCTACCGTTCGGTAGATAGTTTTGAATAATTGCCGCTCGCCTACTGATACATACCGTTCACCGTATATAGTGGTCATGTTTGGACACGAATTGATGTTCCGTTGCCATCCTTAATAATGTTGATAGTGCGGAAGTGATTTACAATGGAGAAATGCAGCGTGAGCACAAGAAAAAAAATATTGGACGCAATGTACGATCTTGTGGCAGAAGTCGGTTATGACAAAGCGTCTATCGGAAAGATTTGCGACTTTGTCGGTATATCCAAGCCGTCGGTGTACTACTACTTTCCCTCTAAAGAGGAGATTTTCACTACGCTCTTGGACAGCATGTTTCCGACCATCGACTATCAGCGCGACTACTCGCTAATAGTCGATAGGGACGGGTTCAAGGCCGCGCTTATCGAGCTCGGCAATTCAGTTATAGGTGGCTATCGAAGCGATGAAAAGCGCCGGCGCGTGCTGGCCGAGGTTAGCGTCCAAGCAAATCGAATTCCTGCAGTTCAGGAACGTCAAGCGACGGCGACCAAACGAACCATGGATGCGCTTAAAGACATCCTTCTTCATGGTGTAGAGATTGGCGCGTTTTCCGATAGTACCGACGTGATGCTCTACGCACAAATTCTTTATACCGTTCTGGAGGGAGCGAGCAATACGGTCGCTCAAGGTGAGGATATCGATGAAAAAGCGGTTTGGGCGGGAATAGTCGAGCTTATGTTCAAATAAACCAGCCAAGCTGAAGCGCATGTTGGCACCCATGGTGCCTGCGGGCAACCTTTAAAACGAAAACAGGGGTCGACTCCAGTCTGGCTTGGAGTCGACCCCTGTTGCGTGGCAATCTATGCCGATGCAAATCGGCGCTTATTACTTTTCAGCAGCCTTATTTTGAGAAAGCCGGAAACGATAGCAAACGCAGCAATCATAAGGTTGCAGGCAATGCAGAAGATAAATACTCCCTGGAATGACCCCGCCATGCCGTAAACCTTCATCATGACCGGCATTCCAAAAGCACCGACGACATAGCCCGCTGAGCAAACGATCGAATAGATCCTTCCAAAATCGCGTGATCCAAAGAGCGAGAGTAGAAGCATCGGCATTGCGGTTCCAACGATGGCGAACATGACATCGTTTACACCAGCTGCAATGATGGAAACGGTCTCATTGCTTCCGCCAATGATAAGAAGCAGGAATGAAAGAATGCTGACACCTGTCCATGCGACCGTTGCTTTAATAGCGCCAAGCTTGTCGCATGTTTTGCCCACGAAGGGATTTAGGAAGATATCGGAGAGTGAAGCTGCCGAGACCATTAAGCTTCCTACGATAGGATTGAAACCGACCTCGCTTGCATAGGTTGGAAACAGCTGGTTCATGCAGCAGGTGAGCTGCGCCACGCAAAGCAAGAGGACGCAGAGAATAAAAGACGGCGTTTTCGCGGCATCGCGGAGTGCCATGCCCGAAAGAACATCTTCCTGCTCATCGGCGCTGCAGCTCTCATGGGTTTCGGAGGCGGTCTCTCCGTACGGAAGCATGTTGCGATCAGAGGGGTTAAGGCGAATGATAAATGCGCTTGCAGGCAAAATCATAGCTGCAGAAACGGCCGCAAGCACGATGTATCCCGTACGCCAGCCTTGCTGCTCGATGACCAGCGTAATGACAGGACTCAATAACAGCGTACAGAGAGAATTAACGCCCCAAGCGAGGCCGATGGCAAGACCGGACGATTTGCTGAACCATTGGTCAATGACATCGGACATGCAGACGCCCGTTGTAAACGAAAAGCAGATGCCGATCACTGCGGCGGAGACGGTGAACATCCAGACCTCGGTGTAGAACGCCATTGCGGCGCCGGCGGCAATAAGGACGAGTTCAATGCAAATATGCCATGGTTTGCCGATTACTTTTGGAATGAAGCGACTCAAAAGCGGAAGCCCAAGCGCAAGGCCAAGAAGAATCGCGGTGAAATAGAAAGAAAAAGAAGTGTAGTCAAAGCCCAGATCTTCACATACTGGAGCAACGAATGAGCCGGCAATAATGCTATATGTGCCAGTTGTTCCGGCGGACATTAAGCCGAGCGCAATAACGACGACCCAAGCAAATGCGCCGCTTTCACGGAGACAATCTTTTTTGGCTGGTGTGGTGAGAGTCATGGTTGCTCCATTTCTATCGGCAATACATCCTATATGCCTACCGATAGGTATATAAACCAGAGGACTCTTCGTCAAGCATTAAGCGGGGGGAGGGAGTTCTTAACCTGCCGAACGGTAATTAGACCCCGATTTCGCAAGGGTCTCAATGTGACAAAGGGACTGTCCCTTTGTCACATTATTCGGAGCGCAGGGCTTCCACGGGATCCTTTTTGGATGCGCTGCGGGCAGGCAGCAGGCCGGCAACGACCGTCAACAGCACCGAAATCGCGATGAGCACTAGCGCATCCCGCACGGGCAGGCTCATCAGATTGGGTATCTGTTTGGCCGCAAGCGCCCAAGCATTGACCGGGAAGCTCACGGCCACCACGACGACAATGGCAAAGACACCGGCGATAAGCCCCTCAATAAAGGTCTCGGCATTGAATACGTTGGCCACGTTGCGCTTCGACGCGCCGATCGCGCGCAGAATGCCAATCTCCTTTTTGCGCTCCAGCACGCTGATGTACGTGATGATGCCGATCATGATGGAGCTCACCACCAGGCTGATACTCACGAATGCGATGAGCACCAAGCTGATGGTGTTCACGATGTCGGTCACCGAACCCATGATGATGCCCATGTAGTCTGTGTACAAAATTGCCCGATCATCGTGGCCAGCGGCTTTGACCTGCTTGTTGTACGCATCGATGCGATCGAGTACGCGCTCCTTGGCCTCAAAGTCGCGCGGGAAAATCTTGACCGAGATGGGATCCGCCTCGTCCGCATAACCCAACGTGGTCAGATTGTTGTCGTAGGTGAGCTTCGAAGCCTTGGCATAGCTCATCATGAGCGAACTCAGGTCCTCGGCGTCCATGTTGAAATGGATGGCGCGGGCAAAGGCACTCGCATCCACACGCATAGCGCTCGCTAGGTTGGCAAAACTCGAAGACATCTGCGTCGCCATCTGGTCCATAAGTCCAGCCGTGCCTGCCTTGAGCTGAGCTGACACCGTCGCCGCAATCTGGTCGCTGATCGACTTCATCATCTGATCCATAGCCTGCTGCAGATACGGAGCCAGCTGCTTTTGCACATAGTCGGTCATCGCCTGCTGCAGGCGCTCGGCCAGGGCATCGCCGCCGAGCGCTTTGAGCTGGGCCAGGATTTGCTGGGCTGCCGTATCACTCTCAAGATACGCCGAGAATGCGGCAGCAAGCTTTGACGCGTCCTTCAGATCATCGGGTGACAGCGCCCTAAACTGATCAGACTGCAAAAAGCTCTCAAACAGCTGGTTGGCTAGCGTTCCCACCTGCTGCATTTGCTCGGGCGTGAGTTCCAGGCCGTCAAAGATGCCCGAGAAATCTGGAGCCGGCGCTTTGGCCATGATGTCACCAAAGTCGATGTCCTTGCCAACGCCCGAAAGATCAATATCCAGGCCCGACAGATCGACGCCCGAAAGATCAATGCCGTCGCCGGCCGCACCCGAGAGCGCAGAAGCATCGAACGAGAACGCGCTCTTGAGCGCCGCCTCGTCCACACTGAACATGCTGCCCAGATCAACGCCTTGCTTGGCCTCGCCTTGCAGTTCGTCGAAGGTTTTGCCCGTAAAGACATCCGTCTCGGGGTGGGCGAGTTGCTCCTGCACAATCTGCGAATCGGCGGCGCGCTCCATAAGCTGGCGAGTCAGTGCATGCGTATAGGCAATACCCGGAGACAACGCGCTCGCGTTGGCGGTCTCGTTAGGTCGCACCACACCCACAATGTGCACGTCGATACCGTCGGCAACCTTGGCCGTCATAAAGTCGGCATCGTCAGACATGTCAGTCCACATGCCGGTCTCTTCGTTTTTGCGATAGGCATCGGCCGGCGACAGCACCTTAAACGTCGTGGACAGTGCATCGTCGTAGGTAAATTCGGTGCCGGTCTCGGGCGTTTCGACCCCACCGTCAGCCGTCATAGCGCTGTTTACCAGATCGTTGAGCTCATTGATATCCAGCGCGCCGATGCTGTAAAGCGTGTAGTCACCCACCGTGCCACGACTCGAGAGCACCATTACGGCTTCGTTGGCGGACGTGGGCCAATGACCGGCGACGACATCGTACTGACTGTCGAGCAGGCTCTGGTCGTCGATCATCTCGTTAAAGACCGAGGTTCCCATGGATTCCATGCTCACCGTTGCCGCCGAGCTCGCGCCTCCACTCATGGCCTCGGTCATGGCGTTGGGCACCAACCGGATAGGCTTCTCGTCGCCCTTACCCGCACGATAGACAACCGGCGATACACCGTAGCCGTACTGAATGGCGTTGACCTCTTTGTCGATGCCGTCGCCACCGGCATCGAGCCATGCCTTAAAGCTCGTCATGTCGTTGGACTTAACGCTCGCAAACATATCCTTTACGGCCGTGACCACGGGAATCTTATCGTTTCCCTGAGCCTTGTCGCCGGCACTGTCGTCGGACGAATCCACGTTTTCAGGCGAGTCATCATCCGCAGCCCCCTGTCCGCCCATCATGGACGACAGGTCGTAATCCTGCTTGGAAATGGTGAGCGGGTAGCTCGAGAGCGTATCCTCCTCGACCTTTTTGATGTAGCCGTTTACGCCATTGGAGAGCGCCAGGATCGCCGCGATACCGATAATGCCAATCGAGCCCGCAAAGGCAGTCATGGCCGTGCGGCCCTTCTTGGTCATGAGGTTTCGGGCAGAAAGCCCCAGCGCCGTCACAAAGCTCATCGAGGTTTTGCGCGTAGGCTTGGCTTCGCGGCGCGTGGCGTCAGCGACATCGAAAGGATCGGAATCGTCGGTGATCTTGCCGTCCGCCAGGTTGACGATGCGTGTGGCGTACTGGTACGCCAGCTCGGGATTGTGCGTGACCATAATAACCAGACGGTCGCGCGCCACGTCCTTGAGCAGATCCATGACCTGCACGGATGTCGTTGAGTCCAGGGCGCCGGTCGGCTCGTCTGCCAGCACAATCTCGGGATCGTTGATCAGGGCGCGGGCGATGGCCACGCGCTGCATCTGTCCGCCGGAAAGCTGGCTCGGGCGTTTGTTAACGTGCTCGCCCAAGCCGACTTTCTCCAACGCCTCGCGCGCACGCTGGCGGCGCTCGGCATGCCCCACGCCCGTGAGCGTGAGCGCCAGCTCCACGTTTTCCAAAATGGTCTGATGCGGAATGAGGTTATAGCTTTGGAACACAAAGCCGATGCGGTTGTTGCGGTAGGCATCCCAATCGCGGTCGCGGAAGTCCTTGGTCGAGATGCCGTCAATCAGCAGGTCGCCAGAATCAAAGTGGTCGAGTCCGCCGATAACGTTGAGCATCGTGGTTTTGCCCGAACCCGAGGGACCCAGAATGGCCACGAACTCGTTATCGCGAAAAGACAGGCTCACGCTGTCGAGCGCCACCTGCGTAAACGACTGCGTAACGTACCTTTTGCAAATACCTTTGAGCTCCAGCATGGACGGCAACCTCTCCTGCGCAGGCACCCTGCCCGCTCTCCTCCGCCGTTCGTATTCGACGCGTTTGTCCTACTCTATCCCCATTTTTTGCCGACGCCAGTGAGGAATGTAACAAACCGCGCCAAAAAACGAACGGGACGGCGCCCAAAAGAAGAGGTCCCGAGCGGGACCTCTATATGGTGGAGCTTATCTTGGAAGGTAGCGGACTACTTCGCACAGCGGTGCACGATCATCGCCATGCTTTACGCGTTTTCTACTGCTCGCTATTCGCAATCGCCTGGTCGATAAGCTTGTCGAGCGCTGCGCGCTGCTCAGCGGAGCTGATGGCGCCCACGATGGGCTCCCCTACGATGTTGCCATTCTGATCGATGACATACGTTGTCGGGAACGAGAACAAATTTGACGTAAACTTACCGGCCTCGCTATCCGACTTGAACCAGATGTTCTTATATGTCACGCCCTTCTTGCTCAGTACGTCCTTGGCATCTGCAATCTCGCCCTTGTTGCCATCGAGCGTAAAGGAATTGACGCCCACGACCTGGCCGCCCTTCTTGGCAAGCTCCTTATTCAGGTCCTCAAGGTCGCCCAACTCACCCACGCACGGCTTGCAAGTGGTGAACCAGAAGTTCATGACGGTGACCTTGTTCTTAGAGAACAGCTCGTCGCTGTTCACGTCATTGCCATCCAGGTCCTTGCCCGTAAAGCTGGGGAACTTCGTCGCCTCGCTCGAAGCATTGGCACCAGCCGTCATGCCAGCGGTCGAAGCGTCGACGCTCTCGCCTGCACTCGGCGTGCTTCCACAGCCGGGGAACTCCTTCTCCAGGCTCTCGAGCTTGTCCTCGATCTCCTTGATCTGCTGTGCACCGGCCTTGAGTGTCTTAAGCTCATCCGCCGTGAACTCATCCTTGGCGCCGTCGATGGTCTTGAGCAGAAAATCGCCGTAATTGCTGCCGTCCTCAATCATTGCCGAGTCTTTATTTGCCGCATTAAATACCTTTTCCCACAGCGCGTTATCACTCGAAAAGATCTCGTTCTCCTTCTGCATGAGTTTTGCATACAACTCGGCGGCCTCGTCGGCATTGGCCGGCTTCTGCGCAGTAAGTTCTGCGATCTTAGGATCGGAGCCCGCAGATTCACTCGCATTGCCACCGGGTGCCGAGCACGCCACAAGGCACAAGGCCAATACCGGCACCATAAACAGGGCCGCAATCTTAGAAAGCTTCATGGTCATTCCTCCGTTTTGTCGAAGCTTGTTTACTTTTTATCGGCGGTCAAGGGGAGCTTTTCCGCCGACACATCCAGGCCATAGCGATAGCTGATGGCATCGACGGGACAGGCCCCGATGCACTTTCCGCACCGGATGCATTCGGCATGATTGGGCGCGCGGACCACATCAACGTCCATCTGACAAACCTTTGAGCACTTGCCGCACGAGACACATTTGCATGCATCGACCCGAATCCCCAGCAGGGATACCTTATTCATGAGCGCATAGAATGCGCCGAGTGGACAAATCCATTTGCAGAAGGGGCGGTAGAACAAAACGCTCAGCACTACCACGGCAATGAGAACGGCAAGTTTCCAAGTAAAGAGATGTCCCAACGCAGATCGAATGCCGGCATTGGCAATGGCCAGCGGAATGGCGCCCTCGAGTACGCCCTGCGGACAGATGTACTTACAAAAGAACGGGTCGCCCATGCCCACATCGTTAACCACCAAGACGGGTAGCAGCACCACGGCAAACAGCAACACGACGTACTTGATGTACGTGAGCGGCTTGAGCTTTTTCGTGGAGAACTTTTTGCCGGGAATCTTGTGCAGCAGCTCCTGCAGCCAGCCAAACGGGCACAGAAAGCCACATACAAAGCGTCCCAGCAGCACGCCGAGCAAAATGAGCGTACCGGTAACATAGTAAGAAAAGTTGAACTTGGACGAGCCCACCACCGACTGGAACGACCCGATGGGGCACGCACCCGATGCCGCGGGGCACGAATAGCAATTAAGTCCAGGTACGCAGACTGTTTTTCCCGCGCCCTGATAGATGCCGCCTTTGGCAAAGTTTGGCAGGTGAATGTTGGTGACGAGCGTCGCCGCCGCCTGAATGAATCCGCGAAATCGAGCCAAAACATGCGACGCAGTGTTTTCTCTTTTATCCAATTCCGATACACTCCAAGCACAGCCTAATCGCTTTGGCCAGCACGGCATCTGCCTCGCCACGCATAACGCCAAAGCACACCATGGCAATTCCGACGATCAACAAAGCGACCTGTACCACGGGCTTTACCGCTTTGAACAACCTGACCACTCCTTTCGTTACGCGACCATTGGACCATATCGACTATAAAATCCGTGTTAAGCGCGATTTGGAATGTGCAAGGAGACTGTTATGCGTATTTTGATCGTCGAAGACGAGCGAGCGCTGTGCGATGCAATCGCGCGCAGCTTGCGAAACTTGGCGTACAGCGTCGACTGCTGCCACGACGGACAGGAGGCGCTCGACCTGCTGGGCGTCGAAGTCTTTGACCTCGTGGTACTCGACCTCAACCTTCCCCGTATCGATGGCATGACCGTGCTCAGGGAACTTAGGAAAACCGACTGCGAGACCAAGGTACTGATTCTGTCCGCACGCGGCGAGGTCGCCGACAAGGTCGCCGGACTCGATGCCGGCGCCAACGATTACCTTACCAAGCCGTTTCATCTTGACGAGCTTGCGGCAAGGATCCGCAGCCTTACCCTCAGGCGCTTTGCACAAAGCGACATAGTATTAACCTGTGGAAAGCTCCGCTTTGACACCAAGGCGCGCATCGCTTCCGTGGGCAGCGAGGCCTTATCTCTTACACGCAAGGAAACGGGAATCTTGGAATACCTGATGCTTAATCAGGGGCGACCGGTAAGCCAAGAGGAGCTTATCGAGCACGTTTGGGATAGCACCGTGAACAGCTTTAGCAACGCAACCCGCGTTCACATCTCGTCGCTCCGAAAAAAGTTGCGCAGCGCTTTGGGATACGACCCGATTCGCAATCGGATTGGAGAGGGCTACGTTATGGAGGATAGCGAATGAAAGGGCTTTCGCTGCAATGGCGCATAACGATCATGACGGCGCTGCTGACGTGTGCGGCGTGCGTGCTGACGAACTGCCTGGTCGGCTATACGGGCATGCGCTATATGGATGCCATCGGCAGTGACATCTCGGCCTTTAACGCAACCGGCGAAGATTCGCCCCAGGCGTTCGACCCAACGAAAGCGACCCCCGATGACAGGGTCACGATCGTCGTAAACGACGCACAGGAGTCTTTTGGCACGACAACCTGGTACATCACGGCTGGAGTCACACTCCTTGGCGGCGTGCTGACATACTTTGTGAGCGGCCGTGCGCTCAAACCGCTACGGGATTTTGCAGCCCAGGTTGAGCGTGTGCAGCCTGACAACCTAAGCGAAATCAGACTCAGTGAAGATGTGCCCACCGAGCTACAACAATGCAGCGCCTCTTTCAACGACATGATCGCCCGTCTTGGCGAAGGATTCTCTGCACAGCGTCAGTTTACCGGCAACGCCGCACACGAGCTGCGCACCCCGCTCGCCCTTATGCAAGCACAGATTGAACTATTCATCTCCGAGCACTCCGGTCTGCAATCCGAAACAGCCGAGCTGCTCGGCCTGCTACAAGAACAAACCGAGCGCATGTCTCGAATGACCAAGGTATTGCTTGAGATGAGTGAGCTCCGCAGCGTTCCTTGCGAGGACGATGTTGAACTCGGCCCCCTGTCCGAAGAGGTCCTCACCGACCTTGCGCCACTTGCCGAAAATAAGGGCATAGCCCTCAATTGTGCTGGAGACGCTTTAGTAATCGGAAGTGATACGCTCCTCTACCGGCTGGTGTTTAATCTGGTCGAAAACGCCATCCGTTACAGCCGCTCCGGCTCGACTGTCAACGTCTCCATCTGCGACAACGACAGCCACGTGATCCTGCGAGTCAAAGATGAGGGCCCGGGAATACCCAAGCAGTACCGAGAGAGCATCTTCCAGCCGTTCTTTCGTCTAGACAAATCCCGCAGCAGAGCATATGGCGGCGCAGGACTCGGACTAGCGCTCGTTTGGGAGATTGCAGCGCTTCACGGTGGCACAGTAGAGGTCGAAGAAAGTTCCGAGAACGGTACTACCATGCTCGTGACCCTCTCAAAGGGGGCCACCACGTGATCCGACTGTCCAGGGGTCCCACTCGGCATTGCGAAACGCGTCCCAAAACTTGGACATGAGAAATGGGAGGCAGTTCGCATCTGTGCCGAGGACGAAGTCCTGGCGGGAATTCAGGATGCGCAGAGGAAGCTTACGGCAGAAAACCCCGACAGAGTCGTGACCGTCGGCGGCAACTGTATGGCGTCGCTTGCCCTCTTCGATTACCTGCACGGGAAATACGAGAACGTTGGAATCGTCTGGATCTATGCGCATCCGGATGTATCCACGCTGAATGATGGCTACCCCAACGCTCACGCCATGGTACTTGGCAACCTTTTGGAACAGGGTGCACCGCAACTCGTTTCGCGGATGCGGCATCCGGTGTTTAAGCCGAGCGATGTCCTGCATGTCGGGCTACAGCAGCTCCACGACTATCAGGAAGTTTGCTTAAACAAGCATAGGTGTTGCGGTTTTAGCCGATGTCCTCATGGAGGAAAACGACATGCTGGGTCTGTCTGATTAAAGTCCAACAGTTTCCATGAGGCATCTAGCACGGTAAAAGCTAAAGACCCGGGAGATCCCAAACTGTCAACCATCTTTACGGGTGCAAGGGAAACGGGCAAGACAGCCCCCTCTCGCTCCTATCCGAAACGGCGCTTGAACACGGCTGGATTGCAGCGAATGTCTCCGCCATGCCCGGCATGCTCGAAGATATCATCGAGCACACAAAGGAGGCCGCAGGCCGTTACCTCTCGCAGCCCCATACACGCGTGAGCGGAGTTCAAGTTGGGCAGCGGGGCGGTTTAGCGCGCCAATATAATCAAATCGTGCACTTCCATAGCCTCTCGTCTACGTGGTGTACCGTCGTCTCCCCTTTTATCAGAGTTGGGCGATTTCAGGCACCCGAGCTGAACTCAAATTGAACTCAACGATGCCTTATCGGTCGAGGGCGTCCTAGCGAGAATATACAGAGGCGCACATTTCGCAGGGAACCTCCCATTCGTTATCATATCGGGATGCTGTCAAGGCAGCGTCAATGCGTTCGACCTACACCTTCTCGCTTTTCGAGGCCTCGTCTGCAGGACCATCGGAATCGATACGGAATCGATCGGCATACCATTCATCCGAAGCAATCACCTTATGGAGCATCTGGAGATGCAGGTCGACATAGTGGCAGAACGCCTTGCCGCATTCCACGAGAGGCGCATTGTTTCTCTCGTTGGGCTCGGCTCCAAAATTAAACTCGACCTCATAGCCCTCCCCAGGCACACCCATGCTCGGCAGAACATCAATGGAGAAGTGGACGAATCCAGACGTCACCTTGTATACATCTTTTACCTTTGGATCGAACTTCTCGAGTAAGTCTTGAAGTCTTCCATCGGACATCTTCTCACCCGAGAAATCTTTCAGCTTGTTCACAGGCACACCTTGAAACACCTGCTTGAGAAAGTCATCCTGGTCTTCGGCGGCGAATAATGCGAATGTCCGCAGGCAGACTCCAACCTGTGCGCGGAGAAGCTGGGCGACGCAAACAAGATTCCTCGACTCGAGCATGGAGATGAATCCGTCTATCAGTCTCATCGCATACTCAGAGGAGGATGCCAGATATAGATCCCATTGGGTAAAGTCGCCGTTCATGAAGGGAATCACTGCATTGCGCTCGGCGACTCTCAAGGCACTCAGGCTTTGTTCTATTTTCTCAGCTTCTTGTTTGAACTGTTCGCTATCCAAAATGCCCCCAAATGCCGGCTTCTCAACAAATCAAAAAAGCAGGAGAGACAGAGATTAGGTTCCTGCTCCACTGAACCCGCGCTTCCAGTCGAGACACTCCTCCTCGAAGATCTCCCCAGAGTCCCGTCTCTCGCGCCCCTCACGGAACTGTCCATATCAGTGTAGCCAATCCAGGTTCGGGTTTCGCCGGCTTACGCAGCTTGGCGGGCAGAGCGCCCGGGCTCGCTGCGCCTAGGGCGCGGCGGGATCCGCGACGCCGGAGGT
Source organism: Collinsella aerofaciens (assembly GCF_015553355.1). GTDB lineage: Bacteria > Actinomycetota > Coriobacteriia > Coriobacteriales > Coriobacteriaceae > Collinsella > Collinsella aerofaciens_V. The sequence goes on along the minus strand of NZ_JADNGN010000025.1, from coordinate 7,377 downwards.
GTCGATCTCGCCCAGATTGGCGAGCTGCTCGATGAGGGGGAGGCCCATCGGGTCGTCCACCTCGACGCCGCCGAGCACGATGGTGCTGTCGCGCGTGTCGATTTGGGTTGTGAACACGGCCGGGTCGAAGCCCGAAGCGATAAAGCCAATGCCCGCGAGGACAACACCCGCGGCAACGAGCCCGCCCGCCACGGCGAGGTAGATCTTCTTCGCGCTGGTCATGGTACTCACTCCTTTCTACGCCGCGAGATGCGCGGCAGCGCCGCCCTTCTCGCCCTTGCCCTTCCAGAAGGGCGAGGCGGCCTTCCTCGCCCAGAGCGCCGAAAGGCGCGCAATTTGTTTTAAGGCGGCCCAAGCGCCAGCACCAACGAAGAGCGCCACGCCGACGAGGCCGAGCCCCACGCCCGCCGAGGCGAGGGCGTACGGGAAGTGGCCGATGGTGACGCCGCTTACGGCAAGCAGGAGCTCAACTACGCCCACGCCCCCGAGTGCCGCCGCGACGATCCACACGCAGAGTGCCAGCAGCCAGATGCAGATATAGACCGTGACGGCCACGGCGGCGAAGGCGGCGAGCAGCGGCACCCACACCGGAGAGCCCACGATGGTCAGCACCCACAGCAGCGTGGTGCTGCGCCGGCGCGTCCTCGCGATCGCGCGCGGCACGGCGGGCAGGTCGTCGAGCGTGGCCTCCGCCACCTCGCCGGGTGTGCCCATGGCGGCCACGGCCTCCTCCTCGCTCATACCGTCCTCCATGCGGTCAGCGATGGCCTCCGCATAGAACGCCTTGGTCTCCTCCACCTGCTCGGCCGGCAGGCAGGCGAGCAGCTCGCCCAACCGGCCCAGAAACTCATCGCGCGTCATGGTGCGCCCCCTCAACGTATGCGTAAATCTCCCGTACGGACGGCCACTCGGCCAGGAACTCCTCGATGCGCGCTCGCCCGTCGTCCGTGATGCGGTAGTACCGGCGCAGCCGCCCGTTGTGCTCGGCGGAGCGCGCCGTGATGCACCCGGCTTTCTCCAGGCGCTTGAGCAGCGGGTAGAGCGTCGACTCCGTGAGCCCCATGCTCGCCGGTACGTCCTTCACGATCTGGTAGCCGTAGGACTCCTCGCCGGAGACGGCCGCGAGCACGCAGGCCTCCAGGAAGCCGCGCTTCATCTGTGCCTCCATCCGCACACCTCCTCTCGTCATATACTATGCTATACACACTATACGATGCAAGGTATTAGACGTCAACTCTCATCGCGAAGATTCTCCGGCCCCTGCGCGCTGCGAACGTGATGTCGCGGGGCGGTTGGCATTATGCATGAAACGTCAAGTAACGCTCTTTTGATCCACTTCCACTCGGCCCCATTCGCCTTGTACAACGCCCCCTTTCAACCTTGGGTTCAAGAGAGCCGCTAGGCTGGACGTGCCGGACGGTAAAGTCCTGGACGCCATGGTGAACTTCTCCGATGCCATGGGGGTCATGGGTCTACGCCGATGGAGTCCCACGTACGCGGCAGGGCTCGCCCGTCACCGCTGGTCGCCGGACGGTCCCCACGCCCCGCTCGCCAACGCGCAGGCGACAGCAGCAGTCCAGCGCTGGCTGGAGACGCCGGAATGCCCAGAAGATGCGTTTCCCATCGCTGCGGCAGAGCTTTTTGCAGGGGTGGCAGTTTTTCTATATCCCAAGGTCAGATAGGCTTCGGTAGCCACCTTGGAAGCATCGCCAATAGACTCTTCCTTTATACGTTCGGCATAATCGTAGGCGATACCCACAAATTCCAGTCCCGAGCAACAGGAGTACAATTGCTGCAATTGTTGCCAGCTGTTGGGAGATGGAAGATGGACTGCGATGGCTACCCGCGCATTCCCATGCCGTTGATGTGCACCGCCTTTGTGCCGGGGCAGATTGACGCTGCGGTTGCAGGCATTTCCGACCCCGATTCACGCACCATCGCCACGGCAGAAGCGCTGTACTTTCGCGGACAGGCCACGCTCGCTGCCAAGACGGCGCGCCCCTATCTTGACGCCACCGATCCCGCACTGCGCTATTCCGCATGCCTTATCTGCGGATATGCCAGTCTGTCGCTCAACCGTATCGCCGATGCCCGCCGTTGCCTTGCGGGCATCCTCGATACGCCACCTGACGAGGAATCGCCTGCCGTCCACGCCATGCATATCCTGTTCGCCTCCGCCGCGAGCGTCCTGCTGCACGTGCCTTCCCCGTATTCCGCCGAAGAGTTTTATCCGCTTGCGGCGCATCTGCCCGAAGGTCTGCGCTTGTTCGCCAGCTACGTGATGGCGCATGCCCTGTACCTGCGCGGCGAATATGGCCGCAGTCTCGGCATGGCAGAAAACGCCCTGATCATGAAACAGGGAAGCTATCCCATCTCGGAGCTATTCCTGCACTTGTCGGCTTCTATGGCATGCATGAGCCTCAAGGACATCGACGCCGCAAAAACGCACTTCGGAGCCGCTTGGAACATTGCGTGCCCCGACGGCCTTATCGAGCTCATTGGCGAGCACCACGGCCTTTTACAGGGGCTCATCGAGGCGTGCCTAAAACGCAATACCCTGACGACTTCGCGCGCATCATCGAGATCACGTACCGCTTCAGCTACGGCTGGCGGCGCATCCACAACCCCGATTCGGGCGAGGACGTGGCCGACGATCTAACGACCACGGAATTCACCATGGCCATGCTCGCCTGCCGCGGATGGACCAACGCCGAAATCGCACGCCATATGGGAGTATCGCCGGGCACCGTTAAAAACCGCCTATCCGGCGTATACGCAAAGCTTGGCATCGGCACACGCGCCGAGCTGGTCGCCCACATGTTGCGCTAGCGGCCAGACTGTCCGTCGTATCGAAAGCGCTCCAGGGGTCTGACGCTTTCGCGCGCTCAAATTGGACATTTTGGTCATCGAACGGCACTACCGCCACGAGGTGCCTTCTCGCAAAATTGGATTATTTCCACCGATACCTGCGGGATGGGAGCCCAAGATGCTTGATCGCCGTTCGTTACTTGTTGCTGGAGCGTCCTCGCTAGCGAGCATTATGTTGCCTCGCGTGCCGGGAAGCGCAAACGCCTTCATATTGCCGTTCGCGCCCACCGCGGCCTATGCCGACGAAGAGGACCCCTTCAAGGTGCTCGTTCTCTCGCGCACCATGTTTGGTGTGGTCGTGGTCGACGTCGCCAACAAGAATATGCCCATCGCGGGTGTCCAGGTCACGCTCACGTCGCGCTATGCTACAGGCAAGCGGCTCACCGCCACGACCGATGACGAAGGCACGGCCATCTTTGAGGTCGCGCCTCTTTCGGAAGGCTACGTAGACGAGGCAACGCTTCTCGACGCGTACGACTTTAACGGCGGTATCTCCATTAGCATGGCGGGCTACCGTGATGTCGAGATTCCCCTTGCGCGTATCCAGGGCGGCACCGCCATTACCGCACCCACACGTCCGCTTTCCGACGGCGAGCCGTACTTTCGACAGCTCACATTCGACGAATGGGACATCCAGTACGCCGACGCCACGTTTATGGCAATGCCAGCGGACGAAGCAGCAAACGACCAGCCCAACACGCACGCCTTTACCGTGCAGGCCCATCTGCCGCAGGGCGGGCAGGCAACGCTGTGCATCAACAAGGTAATGCCCGCCACGGGTAGCTCGCCCGAAACCGTCACGCAAATTGGCCAAGTCAAGGCCAGTGCATCGGGTTCGGATAATCTGGCGACGTTCACACTCGAAGACAAGTTCCTCGATGCAGCTTCGGGCCTTCTGGAGGAAGGATGCAAGCTGCGCTTTGTGCTCGACTACCAGGGCAAAACCTACACGCTCTCATCCCCCATGGCCGTTGCCACCGCACCGGCCTCAAAGGCAGAATCGGGCTCAACGACCATCATCCCCACCACCATGGATCAAGAGATCACTCCGTTTGATTTCCCCGCGGCGTTCCCCGGCATCGGCGGCAACAAGTTCGTCTGCTGGATGCCCACGTTTCCGATTCTCTTCGATTTCTCGTTTGCCGGGTACGTACTGTTTGGCGGCGGATACAAACCGGCCAGCTACATGAACGATTCGGGCAATCCGGATCCGGAATACTGGAAGAAGTCGCCGCGCGAGTCGGGCGCCAAGCAGGCAAACCGCTACCTCGACGAGATGGAGGGGAAGTGGAATCAGTACAAAAGCATGAGTGCCGGTTCGGGCACCGATCCAAGGAACACTAAGCTCCTTCGCCACCATTGCACGCTGCTGTTTACGATGGATATCGCCACACAGGTGTACGGATCGCTCGCCTACGACTGGGTTGGCAAAACTTGGGGCAACAACAACGATCCGGCGTTTGGCAATATTAAGGCTCTCTTCCAAGTAAAAACCGACCTCAACTGGACCGAGCAGTTCACCTTGGGCCCGGTGCCGTTTTTCCTAAACGTCAACCCTTGGGTGCTGGCGAAGCTGGCGCTCGCCGTGGGTGCCCACACGCACGGCAGCGGCGCGGCGTTTTTTAAAAACATTTCGCTTGACTATTCAAACACATCGGGCTCGTTCACCATCCAGATTGGGCTTGCCGTTACCTTTGGAGCCGGCGTTGCGGGCGTCGCCTCGTCTGCCGTGCGCGGCGCCGCATCCCTCACGCTGTTCATTGGGTACGAGAAGGCAGATGGACACCAGCTTCCGCGACTGCGCGTAGGTGCAGACGTCGATGTCGATGTGATACTCCAGTTCGTAATGTTCAAGTGGACCACCAAGGCTTGGTCGGGGTCGTGGCCCACACTCCTCGATTCGTGGAATATGTCGGTGAACAATGCCAACCAGTATGTGCTCCAGCGCTCTGAGCTCGCGTTGGGTGGAGATACGCCTTACACGCTGGATGCCTGCTTTGGCGCGACCAGCAATGCCGAGGCAGGTGATGTGCCGCAGTTTATCGCGTCGGCCACCATCGTCACCAATGCCGAGCTGCTCGCATGCGCCGAAGTTGTAGCCACCCCCGTAAACGTCGTACCAATCGTACGCGATTGGGATCAAGCGGTCACACGCATTGAGCTCGAGGCGGATGCAGAAAGCGACGACACGGGACAGGTCGAACATTTCGTCCATGCACTGATAGAGAACGACGAAAACGCCGCGCCGATGTATGAGTACACCTACATCGGTCAGGCAACGAACGCCGTTGCTGACCCGAACGCCAATTCTACCGGCGTGTCGGAAGACGAGCGTGGCGGCATCAAGCCCTCGAGCGACAACGTGCTGTTTGCTGGCGTGCTCAGCGAAGCTCACATGAAGCTGGCAATGATTGCCGGCGTGGAGTGCCTGTTCCGTATCGCCTCGGTGCGCTACGGCGAGAATGGTCGCTCGCGCCTGGTGGTGCATACAAAAACGAACGGCACGTGGTCCGCTCCCACGCCCGTGGACTTCCCCCTTGGGTTTGGCGAGGGCGATGTGGAGCGCAACGGCATATTCGATTACGACTTCGACGTGGTGGAATATACAGACGGGAGGGGAAACCAGGACGCCTACGTGCTGCTGGTCTCGGGCGAGCGCCCCGCCGGCGACAACACCCTTTTCGATACGGCGAGCACATCCGGCATACTGTCCGTTGTGCGCCTGCGCATAAGTAGTGACGAGACCCGCGTGATATCGCACACGTCGTGGCGCAGCATCTCGCGCGGCCGCCTTCAGGAGGATGGCTACCATTGCCTGCAGTGCCCACGCATCACGGTGGGCAAGACACTTGTCGACGGACGTCTGTCGGGCGCCTATCTCCACCGCCACGGAACCACCGCAGAAAAGGCGCTCGGCAGCGAGGCCGAGGTTGCGCTGGAATGCTTTGCCCTGTGGTCGGATGATTTGGGCGACAGTCTCACGTTCCGTCAGGTCCTCCGCTTTCCGCAGGCACCGTCGAGCATCGAGCTGGGCGCGCCCGAGAATATCAACGGCAAAATGGTGGTACCCGTTGCATACGAGACTGCAGGCGGTTGCGGCTGCGCATCGTACGCCGTGATCGGCCAGTCCATTGCGGGCTGGGGCGTTATGTCGCCAGATGCCACAGTACCCCACGCGGTGCCGTGGCCACAACATTCGGGCTTTTTGGCAACCGTCAACGAGCAACTGCAGCATATTACTTGGACGCGAGGCGCATCGGCATTTGCAATGCAGCCCGTGGGTGCCGCAGGCTGTAGCCCTGCATCGTTTAGCGTAAGCAACAACGGCAGGTGCGTGCTCTATGTAGAGAACACCGATGGCAAGGTGGGACAAACCTACGACGAAGAAGGCAACCCGGTAGCAGTGATGGGCAAGCACTTCCGCATCTTCGCCAGCACCTTGTCAGGCGATCTGTTTACGGAGCCGTTCGTGATGTGCGAGCTGGACCATCCCGTCGATCAGATAACGACATTTTTGACGTCGGGGAGCATGCTCTCCGCGCTCGCCACGCACATTGTGAGCGCGGAGAAGAGCGAGGCAGAACTACACGGCATCGAAGTGCCCTTGGTGGCGTGTGCCACTCCGACGGGCGCGGTCGCTACCTCGGGCGCGGTGGTGCCCGGAGCAGCAGGCGAATCCTTCATGGTCACGGTGCGAAACGACGGTAACACCTTGCTGACCGCCGGCACGATCGATCTGTACCGAGAGGGCTCCAGCCAGCCGTTCTCCAGCGCATCCATCGGGTTCGGAGCAAACGCACGCATGGCTTCGATCTACGATCCGGAGCTTGCCGAGGATGCTTCGGCCAACGACATGGCACACGTGAAGTACGCGCTCGAGACGCTGGGCGCACGTTTTGCAACGCACCCGCTGGTAGCCGACAGCGGCAACGCCGTGCTGGCACCGGGTTGCACGGCACAGTTCCGCATGAGCTTCGCCATCCCCGAGAGTTGGAGCGACGAGGTGGGCAAACGCGTAACGCTATATTCGAAGGCGCGTAATCTGGTGGCGCTCGATCCCGTAACGCTCGAGGAAATTCGACCGGGCGCAAACTCGGCGCTGGGTGCCGTACTGCACGAGCTTCATGTGCCCGACGCGGCATGCGAACGCTCAGAAGTTCAGGTCGGCGTATGCGACAACGCGGATACGACAGGACTTCACGACGCCCCGATGACGGTCGACGGCGATGGCGGCACGAGTGGAGGTGGCTCCGGCGGAAGCAGCTCCGGTAGCGGCAGTGGCTCTGGCAGCGGCAAGGATCACGGCAATCAGAACCACCCTTAAAAAGGGTGGTTTGCTCTTAGGGTATAACCCACGGGCCCCGGGCTCGCGTCTAAAGGCGCGGGCCCGGACTTCGTCCAGGCCTAGTGCATCTTGACCCGTGGCGCGCCGGTCGAATATCATCAGCGAGCTCTTCCCCTTCAGGTAGCCCATGACGCTCGCGACGCTGTACTTCGGCGGGATCGCCA
>NZ_JADNGN010000024.1 GCF_015553355.1 Collinsella aerofaciens | reverse complement strand
TGAGCTCGTCCCAGGTGCCGCCGACGCCCATCAGGAACACGGCGTCGTAGCCCTCGTCGGCGACCTTGTCGGCGAGCGCGGTCATCTTCTTGCCGGTCTCGTAGAGCGCCTTGCCGTCCTCGAGATAGCCCTCCTGGTCGAAATGCATGATCTCGATCTTCTCGGTTTCCTTCATTTGTCTCTCCTTTCTGGGGTTGTTTCCACATCCCCCATGCCAACGGGCATCAAAACCCGCTTACATTCCGTAACACTCAGCCGCTTTGGCCTTAAGCGCATTGACTGACTCTTCGTAGCCCTCTGCCTTGACCTCCATTTGCTTGGAGACAGCATCGAGATACGGGTGAACGTCCCATGACTTCAGACGCTCGGCGATTATTGCCGCAATCGTCTGGAAGAACACGAGATTGGGAATTGCGCTGAGCAGCGGAGCCACCTGAGGCACCACAACCTCGTGAGCCCCACCCTTGGGATGGGCCGTGAGCAGCACCGTTTTTGTCGTAACGTTCGATAGCGCATCGGCGATATTCGCAAGACGCTCCGACCCCTGCGGATCGTCGACAATAAACACCAGATAGCCCGGAACGATCTGCATCTCGGGACCGTGGACGAACTCCTCGCCTTCGTGATGCATGGCAGGAATCTTGATGGTCTCGCTCAGCTTGAGCGCTGCCTCCTCGGCAACACCATAGTTGGGGCCGTTGCCGACGACCATAGCGGGCGTGTGCTCAGAAAGCTCGAGCATGTGGTCTTGGACATATGCCTCGGCGGTCTTGCACATCACGGCATTGGCCTGGATAGCCTCGCGCAGGTCGTCAAGACGCTGGGCAACGCCCTTGGCGTCAATCGTTCCGCGCGCCTGACCGCCGTAAATACCAAAGAGCACCAGGTACTCAACGAGCACCTCGACGCCCAGAGTCACAAAGTCCACCGACTCGACGCCCACACCGTAGTCAAGAACGATGTCAGCGTGTTCCTTGATGGGTGCCTCGACGTTTGCCGTGAGCGCAACTGCAGCCATATCGTGTGCGCGCATGTAATCGAGCGCCGCAATCGTATTGGTCGAATAGCCACTCTGCGAAACGGCAATGTTGAGCGCATGCTGCGGATAGGTGTGTTCAAAATCAACGAAGGCCTCGGGCGTCACAACGGACACCTGCATTTGCAGGGCATCTTGCAGGTAATCGCGGGCGCAATCGGCGGCATGGCGCGACGAACCCGAAGCAACGATGCGCAGCGCGTCAAAAGAACCGGACTGGAAAATATCAACGAGCTGCGCTACCAGCTCAGACGAACGCTCGAGGTTCTCCCCCATACGCACATGGGCAAGCTGAACGTAATCGAGCATCTTCATCGTCTCACCTCGTAACAAATCATTAGTATTTGATACCAATCACAGTTACAGGTTACGGCTTTTTGATACCTCTTTGTCGATTAATTTATCCCCATCGGCGAACGGTCGATTTTGAGCCCTGTAAGGTTGTATATACAGCTGACCCAACGATCAAAACTGGTTAGTTTCCCAGCCGTTATTCACAAAATACCAGCTAGTACGTATAGGTGTAGCCGCCCGTATCGCCACGATTGAAGGACTTTACATACTCGATAGCCTGACCGCTCGCGTCATAGCTCACGCATTCCAAAAGCAAAACAAGATCGCCCTGTTCCAGTCCAAGGAGGCCGGCATCTCGTGCGCCCAGCGCTTCGATATCGAGCTTTTCCTGTGCCATGACTGGCTTTCGGCCCAGCATCTCATAGGTCTCGTACAAACTGAAGACCGACACGTCAATATCTTCGATGGTTGGGAACAGCAGGCAGGGAATCAGCGCCGTCTCAATCGATACGGGGCTACCGTTTATGCAGTTCAGGCGTCGAACGGAATAGAGCAGGTCGTCCTCGGCGATGCCAAACAGGTCGGCGTAATATGGCCCCGCATAACGCTTGGAACGCGCGAGAATACGGACGGACGGCTCGCCGCCCGAAGCACGGACCGATTCACGGAAACCGACCGTGCGTTCAAAAAAAGCAGGTACTTTCTGCGCCACAAAGGCACCTTTTCCCCGAACACGGCGAATCTGCCCGCGCCGAACCAGCTCATCGACAGCGCTTCGGATGGTCAAGCGTGTCGTACCAAATTCCTCGGCAAGGTCTTTTTCGGACGGAATCATGGAACCCGTGGGATATATACTGCGCTCGATACGTTCCTCGATGCGGCGTCGAATGCGCATATAAACCGGGGTGGCATCTACTGTTTCAGCCATTGTTCACCTGCCACGCTCCTCATGCCGTTCTCTTCGCCGTTATCGGCAAAGCGGAACTTTGTGGGCAAAATCACCGATTTGCAATGCTCCACAAAACGCATGTCCTTATCAAATTCGATCGAGCTCTCATAGAACACCGGCGTTCCCTCTTCTTGCTGGAGCAGCTCGGCCTCTTCGGCGTTCAAACGCGAGATGGAGATATGCTCACGTCCATGCTCAACACGCACGCCACCTTCTTTGAGCAAGACATCGTAAAGGCTCTCACACTCAAAATCGTGTTCGGGAAGCGATGGGCACAGGGACAGGTTAACGTGAGCGGTCTCGATTGACGCCGGCTCGCCCTCAATAAGTCGAACGCGCTGCATGCGGAGCAAGGGAGCGCCTACAGCCACCCCAAGCTTGTCGGCAAGCGCCTCATCCGCCTCGATGGTCCCGGTGGAAACCAGACGAGAAGAGGGGTGCAGGCCGGCAGTCCGTACAGCATCGGAAAAGTTATACGTTTCCTGGAAGATGTTCAACGGCTTGGGAGGACACACATACGTACCCGATCCGCGACGGCTCTCGAGCGTTCCACACGAGATAAGCCGCGTGATACCGGCACGCAACGCCGTACGTGAAACGCCAATCTCTTCGCACAGCACGCGCTCGGCCGGCAGGCGATCGCCGCCGGCAAGCTGATGGTGCTGGATATACCAAAGAATTCCCTCAACAGCACGATCTTTGGGGGGAATTGCATAAGATTCGCCTGCCATTGCACAGACTCCTCATTCAGACACGTATGCCGCCAAAATTAGGCCAGCCCTCCCATGGCATCAAATTCGGCCTTGATCTTCTCGGCGACATTCCGATACGACTTATATAGACTTGAATCGCGTTTGACCTCGTCGGTCATAACGGGAATCTCTAATTTGGAAACCTCGTCTTTTCCCGTCTGAACCGCCACAACAACGCCCATACCAAGACACATATTACGCTTGGCAGCGTTTATTTTCGCCGCCTTGGCAGGGTTTGCCAGGATACGCTGGGCAAATTCCTGTTTAGAGACCGCTTCTTCGGCCTCCGGATCGCCCGCCTCGGCCACTTCGCACTGCAGCACATCCGCGTAGTCAAAAATCCTCGGGGTCGCACCGCGCTGATGCACGGCCCACTTGCGGCGCGTGGCGTCCTGGTAGATAGCCGGCAAAAATGTAAACCGCGGCGGGTCCAAAATCGTATCCGTGATGGTAAACACATCGGGATCAAAGGCATCCTGCGGGTTTTTCTTCTTGAACAGCCCCATATCAGCCTCCCGTACTAGCATTAAACAACTCATGCTGAATATAGCACCAATTTCAAGCCACTGCTTTATCGCATCGGTGCGTGGCGTCTATGGCTCGCCCAGCGGAAGAGTTCACGGACGAGGGCCGGGGTGCCTGCCTTGTTTTGAGAAGTGGGCTCCGCGAACTTCTCAAAACAAGGCAGGCACCCCGGCCCCGCCGGAAAATAGCAGACACTCCGCATGCAATCTATGCAAACAAACAAGTACGTTTAGCTACATTCGGTAAGTTCGAGCACGCTGCCCTTAACGATAAGCGCCGGCTCCAGGACGACCTCTTCGGCACGCCTGCCGCCCCTACCGGCAAGACGCTTGGACATGCAGCCAAAAGCATGCTCCGCAAGGACACCAGGATCCTGCTCAATCGCGGTCAGCGCCGGCTCAAAGAGAACGTCGGCCGCCGAGTTGTCATAGCTCACCACCGAGATATCGCCCGGGATGCTCTTCCCCATCTCGTGCAAGCGCTTGAGCAGACCGAGGGCGATGTTATCCGAACTTGCGAACACAGCGGTGGCATCAGTTGCGAGCACCGCCTCCGAGGCCTCATAGGCACTCGGAATGTAGTACTCGCTCTCAAACTCCAAACGTGCGTCGATAGGCAGGCCAACCTCGCGCAGCGCGCGCTCATAGCCGGCAAGTCGCTTACGCCCCGTATTGGAACGGCGCGCGTTAACCAAGCAGGCAATGCGACGGTGGCCCTGCTCGATCAGATAGCGAGTGGCCATGTAGCCACCCATCTCGTGGTCGAACATCACCTTGTCGCACTCGAGCCCCTCAATGGCACGATCGACCATCACGGCAGGGATAGGCAGATGGCTGACTTCTTCGCGCAGGGCGCGGTCGTCGGAGAACTCGTCGCCTACGACCAGGAAGACGCCATCAACGCCGCGCGTCACCAGCTGGCGCAGCAGCTCCAGATCGTCATCGGCGCTTCCGCCCGAGCTGGTAATGAAGAGCGCATAGCCGTCCTCGCGGCAGCGCTTTTCCAGGCTACCGGCGAGCGAGGCAAAAAAGCGGCTCTCGATGTTAGGGACGATAAGGCCCAGGGTGCGCGACTCGCGCATGACCAGGCTGCGCGCGATCTGGTTGGGAACATAGTGGTTGCGCGCCGCGACCTCTTTGATGAGCTTGCGGTTTTCTTCCGAGATGCGACAGGGCCGATTATTGAGCACAAGCGAGACCGACGAGGGGGAAAGCCCCACCTCCTGGGCGATCTGCTTGAGGGTGACTTTGTTGGCCATCTCGCTCCTTCCGGGTTTACGCGCAATCTCTTGAAAGTATAGCGACTACCCCTCTACCTCGGTGATAAACACTTTACCAATCCGGTAGACGGCTGTTTTATCGCCGCCAGCGCACCAAATCCGTCCGGGTGGGGTATATTGCAATCGATTGATGACGACGACCACCAAAAGGCGGATATTCGTATGCACGAGAACGACTTTTTTAACGAGGACCTGCTGTGCGCGCTTGCTGGCGTTGCCGGCGAGGACAACGTACTGATGAGCGAGCCCATGCGCGAGCACACCACGTTTAAGATCGGCGGCCCGGCCGACGTCTTTGTCACGCCCGATACCGAGCAGGGCCTCGTCGCCACGCTCGATACCTGCTATCGCTGCGATCTGCCCCTCACCATCGTGGGCAACGGCTCCGACCTACTCGTCGGCGACAAGGGTATCCGCGGCGTCGTCGTGGCGTTGGGCGAAGGCCTCTCCGACATTACGATCGACGGCACGCACGTCACGGCGGCAGCCGGCGCGCTGCTTTCCGATGTCGCAGCCGCGGCAGCCGAGGCCTGCCTCACCGGCATGGAGCCCATCTCGGGCATCCCCGGATCGGTCGGCGGCGCCTGCTACATGAACGCCGGTGCCTACGGTGCCTGCATGGCCGATGTGCTGGAGTCCGTGCGCGTCTACAAACCCGCTCGCCAGCTCGACGACGGCACCCGCGGCAGCGGCAATATCATCGAGTTCGATGTCGACGAGCTCAACCTGGGTTATCGAAAGAGCCGCATCGCCGATGACGGCTTTATCGTGCTTTCGGCCACCTTCAATCTCGCCCCGGGCAACGCCGCGATGATCAAGGCCGACATGGACGACTACCGCCAGCGCCGCGAGGACAAGCAGCCGCTCGACATGCCGAGTGCCGGCTCCACTTTCAAGCGCCCCGAGGGTTACTTTGCCGGCAAACTCATCATGGATGCCGGCCTGCGAGGACACGCCGTTGGCGGCGCGCAGGTGAGCGAGAAGCACTGCGGCTTCATCGTCAACGCCGACCACGCCACCGCCGCCGATGTCGACGAACTCATCCGCCACATCCAGGCAACCGTCAAAGACCAATTCAACGTAGACCTAGAACCCGAAGTCCACCGAGTCGGCGAATTCCTCTAAAAGAGAAGGCCCCGAAAGGGGCCTTCACCATATTTATTCAGATAACCCAGTCCGGTGTGTGGCGTATTGGATCCGAGAGGTCCGTGGCTGCCCGAAAGGCATTAGGTTGATCGCGAGTTCCGCACGAGCCGGAGAGCACTTAATGTGCTCTCCGTGCGAGCAGGACTGTCCGAGCAGGCAACCTAATGCCTTTCGGGCAGCCACGGACCAACTTACTTCAAACCACCGTTACGACAGCGCAATGCCGCCGAGCCAACCCCAACGCACGCCAGAGCCAGTGCCATAGAAGCTAATAAACGAGTCAAGCGACTTAGACGTAATGGCACCCTCGTTGCTCATAACGATGCCGCCGCCAACGTAGATACCCACATGACCGTAGATAAGGCCCGGAGCACCCGTGCCGCTGTGCGAGGAATCGGCCACGATCATGCCCACCTGCAGCGCCGAGCGGTCGGAGCTATAGCACCAGGCGTTAAACATGTCGCACGCATTGCCTCCAAAGTAGCCAACGCCGGCGTTACGGAAGACATTGGTGACCCACGCCGCGCACCAGTTCTGGCCCGGCGAAGGCGTGGAGTAGCACGCGTTGACGACGGCCTGTTGCTTGCCCGAGCCGGCATTCTGTTGCGGGGTTCCGGACGCATACGATCCGCCACCCGAGCTTGAACCACCCGAGTAGGAATTGTTCTTGTTCGCGGCAGCCGCGGCAGCGGCAGCCTTCCTAGCGGCCTCCTCAGCCTGGGCGGCAGCGAGGATCTCGGAATCGCGCTGAGCCATGAGCTCCTTGACGTCGTCGGAAAGACCGTTCAGCACGGTCTGGACTTCTTGCTGCTTGGCCTGCATGTCCTGCATCTGGGCAGTCTGCTGGTCCTTGAGCTTCTCTAAGTCGGCCTTCTGCGACTCGAGCTCGGTCTTTTGCGCATCGAGCTCTTCCTGGATGGTCTGAATGTCCTCGATGGCGTCGCGGTCGCTCTTGTTGATCTTCTCAACGTAATGCGCGTTGGCGACGAGTTCCTCAAACGAGCCAGAGGCCAGCAGCAGCGACAGGATGTTCGTGCCGCCGGACTTGTAGCTGGCGGCCACGCGATCGGAAAGGTCGTTGCGCTTCTTCTTGAGCTCGGCCTTCTTTTCATCGATCTGGGCCTGCGTGTCGTCAATCTTGCCCTGGACATTCTCGATGTCGTTGAGGGTCTGGGCATTCTTGTTGGCCAGCGCCGCATACTCATTTGCGATGCTGTCGAGCTGGGCCTGAACCTCGTCGAGCTGGGCCTGGGCGGCATTCAGTTTATCGGTGGTTTCCTTGGAAGCCTCCGCCGCATGGGCGCGAGCGGGCAGGCCAAAAAGAACTGCCGCAGAAGCGGCGCCGAACAGGGCCTTGAGGGCAGTGCGGCGCGAGAGCTCCTGGGAAAGGATGGAATCGCTGTTTGGTGACATATGTACTCCGTTACATGCTTATTTATATGTCGCTCAACTCATACATATTAGCGTACATATGGCGCGTCCCAACGATTTCCACGAACGGCAGGAAACTGCAAGGTCAGCGGCTCGTAAGCAAATACCAAAGATCAGGTTATGCGTACGCAAGCTCTTCTATGAGTACGTTAGCACAATCCTCTGCTTTTCCTACAGCGCACGATTTGGGCGTCCCTGCCTGCGCTATACTCCCCTGAAGAAGTGTTCCTGATTCGATAGGAGACTACATGTCCAAAGCACTCGACCCCAAAGACACCTGTGTCCTCGTTACCGGTGGCGCCGGCTTTATCGGCTCGCACACCGTCGTTCAGCTGCTCGAGGGTGGCTACCAGGTCGTCATCGTCGATGATCTCTCCAACTCCAGCGCCGTCGCCGTCGACCGCGTCAAGACCATCGTGGGCGACGAGGCCGCCAAGAACCTCACCTTCTACGAGGCCAACGTGCTCGACCGCGATGCGATGAACAAGATCTTCGATACCCATCAGATCGACCGCGTCATCCACTTTGCCGGCTTTAAGGCCGTCGGCGAGTCGGTGAGCAAGCCCGTCGAGTACTACCACAACAACATCGAGAACACCCTGGTGCTCATCGACGTCATGCGCAACCATGGCTGCAAGTCCATCATCTTCTCGAGCTCCTCGACCGTCTACGGCGACCCGGACAACCCGCCCGTCACCGAGGAGGATCCTAAGAAGCCCGCGACCAACCCCTATGGTTGGACCAAGTGGATGATCGAGCAGATCCTTATGGACGTCCACACCGCCGACCCCGAGTGGGACGTCGTGCTGCTCCGTTACTTCAACCCCATTGGCGCTCATCCGTCGGGCCTGATCGGCGAGGACCCCAAGGGCATCCCCAACAACCTGGTGCCCTATGTCGCCCAGGTTGCCGTGGGCAAGCTCGAGGCCGTTCAGGTCTTTGGCAACGACTACCCCACCCCCGACGGCACCGGCGTGCGCGACTACATCCACGTGTGCGATCTGGCCTCTGGTCACGTTGCCGCCCTTAATTGGATGAACGGCAAGACCGGCGTCGAGATCTTTAACCTGGGCACCGGCACCGGCACCTCGGTACTCGAGGTCGTCGCCGCCTTCTCCAAGGCTTGTGGCAAGGAGCTGCCCTACGTGATCCGCGAGCGCCGCGCCGGCGACATCGCTGCCAACTGGTGCGATGCCTCCAAGGCCGAGCGCATGATGGGCTGGAAGGCCCAGTACGACATCGCGGACATGTGCCGCGATAGCTGGAACTGGCAGAGCCACAACCCCAACGGCTTCGCCGACGCCGAGTAGCAAAAACCTACATACCGCTCTTGCCCCGATCTCACGTTGTGAGGTCGGGGCTTTTTCATGGCATGTAACCATTCGCCGAAAATCGACCAACTTTTTTATCTTGCCTGTACATGTTTAAACAACATGTTTTACAATAGGCGTACCGAATCAGAACATCGGAGGCGGACTGCACACCCATCGGCAGGCCGACCCCACAACAAGAAGGTTGGTGAGCGCATTCATGGAGCGTGCAAGCGGCGTCCTCATGCCCGTCTCATCTCTGCCCGGACCATACGGAATCGGCGGCTTTGGCTGGAATGCCTACGACTTCGTCGATTTTCTCGCCTCGTGCAAACAACATTACTGGCAGATTCTGCCCCTTACGACGACCAGCTATGGCGATTCGCCCTATCAGTCGTTCTCGGCCCGCGCAGGCAACCCCAACTTTATCGACTTTGCCGAGCTTATCGAGGCAGGGTATCTGGAGCAGCGCGATATCGATGGCGTGTATCTGGGATCCGACCCCAGCAATGTCGACTACGGTGCTATCTTTGACGGCCGCCGTCAGATTCTCGACCGCGCCGCTGAGCGCTTTGCTGCCGACAAGCCGGCCGATTTCGATGACTTTATCCAGGCCAACGAGGACTGGCTCATCCCCTACTGTGGGTTCATGACCGTCAAAGAGGAGTGCGGTCTCAAGGCGTTTTGGGAGTGGCCCGCGGAGCTCCGCACCCGCGGCGAGGCTTCCGCCAAGGTCTGCGCCGACCATCCGGCGCATATGCTCTACCACCAGATGACGCAGTACTTTTTCGATCGCCAGTGGAGCCGCCTCAAGGCCTATGCCAACGAGCGCGACATTCTCATCATCGGCGACCTGCCCATCTATGTCTCGCGTGACTCCGTCGAGATGTGGGCGACACCTGAGCTCTTTAAGATCGACGCCGCCGGCAATCCGGTGAGCGTCGCCGGCACGCCGCCCGACCAGTTCTCGGCCACCGGCCAGTACTGGGGCAACCCCATCTACGACTGGGACGCCATGGAGTCCGACGGCTTCTCCTGGTGGGAGGGCCGCATTCGCGCCGCCCTCGACATGTACGACGTCATCCGCCTGGATCACTTCCGCGGCTTCGAGGCCTATTGGGAGGTGCCGTTCTCCTCACCCGATTCGTCCTACGGTTCGTGGACGCAGGGTCCCGGCCTCAAGTTCTTCAAGACGCTCGAGGAAAAGCTCGGCACGCTGCCCATCATCGCCGAGGACCTGGGCTTCCTCACCCCCGGCGTCATCGACATGCGCGACAACTCGGGCTTCCCCGGCATGAAGATCCTGCAGTTTGCCTTTGAGGGCACCAACTCGTACTACCTGCCGCATAACTACATCGCCAACACCGTCGCCTATGTGGGCACCCACGACAACGAGACGGCGCGCGGTTGGTTTGAGGGAACGGCCACCCCGCGTCAGCGTGAGCAGGCAGCCCTGTACACCCATCAGCAGGCCGGCGAACCCATGGCAGATGCACTCAATCGCACCATCGCCGCCAGCGTGAGCGACACGTGCATCTACACCATGCAGGATCTGCTCAACTTGGGCAACGAGGCGCGCATCAACACCCCTGCCACGCTGGGCGGCAACTGGACCTGGCGCATGCTCGACGGCGCCATCACCCGCGAGCTCGAGCACAAACTCACCGACTGGACCGAGACCTACTTCCGCATCCCGTCGGAAGCCGAAATCGAGCTTCCTCAATAGGAGCTACCGCGCCCGACCCCTCCCCACCGTGCGGACGCGCTTGCTTTTCCCGCGCGAGGCCACCCCAATCCCCTCGCGCGGGCTTCTTATGAATTGCAGACATGAAACAACCCATCACAGGAGAAAACATGCCCCAAATTAACCTCATGGAACTCGCCGAGCAGTCTTTTGGCACCTCGCTCGAGCAGCTCGACGACCGTCGCATTTACAAGCTACTGGTCAAACTCGTGCAGGAGCGCTCCGCCGCCCGCCCGCTCAACAACGGCAAGAAAAAGCTCTATTACATTTCCGCCGAATTTTTGATCGGCAAGCTGCTCATCAACAACATGATCGACCTCGGCATCTACGACGAGGTTAAGGACCAGCTCACCGCCGCAGGCCACGACCTCAACAAAATCGAGGAATTCGAGGTCGAGCCGTCACTCGGCAACGGCGGCCTGGGCCGCTTGGCCGCATGCTTCCTGGATTCCATCGCCACGCTGGGCTTGACCGGCGATGGCGTGGGCCTCAACTATCACTACGGTCTGTTCCGTCAGCGCTTTGTCGACAACCAGCAGAAGGCCGTCCCCGACGAGTGGCTCGGTGAGCAGGACATCCTAGTCGACGATGACCACTCCTACACCGTCGAGTTCGGCGATTTTGCCGTTACCTCCAAGCTCGTCAACATCGATGTGCCCGGTTACGGCCAGTCCACCAAGAACCGCCTGCGCCTGTTCGACCTGGCGAGCGTCGACGACGGCCTGGTCCCCGGCAGTTCCATCGACTTCGACAAGACCGAGATCGCCAAGAACCTCACCTTGTTCCTCTACCCCGACGATTCCGACGAGCAGGGCCGCCTACTTCGCATCTATCAGGAGTACTTCATGGTGAGCAACGCCGCCCAGCTCCTGATCGACGAGGCCGTCGAGCGCGGCAGCAACCTGCACGATCTGGCCGATTACGCCGTTGTCCAGATCAACGACACGCACCCCACCATGGTCATTCCCGAGCTCATTCGCTTGCTCACCACCGAGCATGGCATCGAGTTTGACGAGGCCGTGACCATCGTACGCTCCATGGTCGCCTACACTAACCACACGATTCTTGCCGAGGCGCTCGAGAAGTGGCCGCTCGCCAGCCTACAGAAGGTCTCCCCTGCCATCGCCGACATTATCGTCAAGCTCGATGAGATCGCGAAGGCCGAGCACGATGACCCGCGCGTCGCCATCATCGACAAACACGATACCGTCCACATGGCCCACATGGACATCCACTTTGGCTTCTCCATCAACGGCGTAGCCGCCCTCCACACCAAGATCCTGGAGGACACCGAGCTTCATCCGTTCTACGAAATCTATCCCGAGAAGTTCTCCAACAAGACCAACGGCATCACCTTCCGCCGCTGGATCCATGGGGCCAACCCCGCGCTCGCCAGCCTGCTCGACGATGTGATCGGCACCGACTGGCGCAGCACCGGCGATCTGAGCAAACTCGCCAAGTTCGCCGACGACAAGGACGTTCTTGAGCGCCTGGCCGCCACCAAGGTCGAGGCCAAGGCCATCATGCGCCAGTTCATGGCGCTCGAGCAGGGCGTGACCATTCCCTCCAACGCCATCATCGACGTCCAGGTCAAGCGCATCCACGAGTACAAGCGCCAGCAGATGCTCGCGCTCTACATCATCTGGAAGTACCTCGATATCAAGAACGGCAACAGACCTAAGCACCCCGTCACCATCATCTTTGGCGGCAAGGCGGCGCCTGCCTACACTATCGCGCAGGACATCATCCATCTGATCTTGACGCTGTCGCAGTGGATTGCAAACGACCCCGACGTGGCTCCCTACCTGCAGGTTGTCATGATCGAGAACTACAACGTCACCGCCGCCGAGCGCGTGATCCCCGCCGCTGACATCTCCGAGCAGATCAGCCTGGCCTCCAAGGAGGCGAGCGGCACCTCCAACATGAAGTTCATGCTCAACGGCGCCCTAACCCTGTGCACGCTCGACGGTGCCAACGTGGAGATTGCCGAGCTCGTGGGCGACGAGAACATCTATACCTTTGGCGCCTCTTCCAAACAGGTCGAGCAGCTCTATGCCAACGGCACCTATGACGCCGGTGTGCTCTACCGCAAGCCCGGCATTAAACTGCTGGTGGACTTCATCACCAACCCGGCCTTTATGGCGACCGGCAATGCCGAGCGCCTGCAGCGCCTGCACGACGACATTAAGGGCAAGGACTGGTTTATGGCCCTGCTCGACATTGAGGAGTACATCCAGACCAAGGAGCGCGTGCTGGCCGACTACGAGGACCAGGACGCCTGGATGCGCAAGGCGCTCATCAATATCGCCAACGCCGGCACCTTCTCGTCCGACCGCACCATCTCCCAGTACAACGACGAGATTTGGCACCTGAGCTAATTTCGTTTCCTTTACCCATCCTCTTGAAAGCGGAGTCGTGGCAACGCGGCTCCGCTTTTTGTGCCCGCACGCTACCCTGTGACCCGACTCGACCAAACAATCTCGATCTGTAACAGCTACTCGGTAAAAACGGCCCCAGCTGTTACAGATTGAGACATACCGGCCCCTCCCCTTGGGTTTATCTCAATCTGTAACATCTAGCAGCTGAAATTCACCTTTGGTGTTACAGATTTAGATGAAATGGTTAGCTCAGCAGAACCGTCTCGATCTGTAACATCTAACGTCCGAAATCAGCCTCACCCGTTACAGATCGAGACAAACGACCGGTCAGACAGCCCCAACACAAAGAAAGGCTCCCCTCTCGCCCAGTGGACGGGAGGGGAGCCTTATATGTGACCGCGGCAAAAGGATGGCAATACCGCAGTCGCCCAAAGGGAGGGTCCGGATGCACCGGGCCTAGATAAGGTTCTTGCCAGAGACCTTATCGAAGAGGTGGGTCGCGTTCTTCTCGAACTTGAACCAGATGGTGTCGCCAGCCTTGAGCGCGCCCTTGGCCTCGAGGTCGACGACGGGGATAATCAGGACAAACTGGCCGTCGGGAGCGGTCACGTGGACATGCTCGGTCGAGCCCATGAGCTCGGTCACCTCGACGGTACCCTGGAGCGCGCCCTCCTCGCCCTTGTCGGCAAGCAGGATCTGCTCGGGACGCACGCCGGCCGTAATCTCCTTCACGTCGCCGCCGTCCCAGTTGAGGGCAAGCTGAGCGCAAGTCTCGGGGGCGAGCGCCACGTTCATATCCTCGGTCTTGACGGTAAAGCCGTTGCCCGAGCGCACCAGCTGGGCATCGAAGAAGTTCATCTGCGGCACGCCGATGAAGCCGGCGACGAAGATGTTCGCGGGATGGTTGAAGACCTCCTGCGGCGTGGCGATCTGCTGGACAACGCCGTCCTTCATGACCACGATACGGTCACCGAGGGTCATAGCCTCGGTCTGGTCGTGAGTAACATAAATGAACGTGCCCTTGATCTCGTGGCGCAGCTTAATGAGCTCGGCACGCATCTGGTTACGAAGCTTGGCGTCCAGGTTGGACAGCGGCTCGTCCATCAGGAAGACCTTGGGGTCACGCACGATGGCGCGGCCGATAGCGACACGCTGGCGCTGGCCGCCGGAGAGCGCCTTGGGCTTACGGTCGAGGTACTCGGTAATGCCCAGAATCTCGGCAGCAGAGCGAACCTTGCGGTCGATCTCGTCCTTGGGAACCTTCTTGAGCTCGAGCGTAAATGCCATGTTCTCGTACACCGTCATATTGGGGTACAGAGCGTAGCTCTGGAACACCATGGCGATGTCGCGGTCCTTGGGCGCCACGTCGTTGACGCGCTTGCCGTCGATGAGCACATCGCCCGAGGTAATGTCCTCCAGGCCGGCGACCATGCGCATCGTCGTGGACTTACCGCAGCCAGAGGGGCCAACGAGGACGACGAACTCCTGGTCGTGAACGGTGAGGTTGAAGTCCTCTACAGCGAGCACACCGTCCTCGGTAACCTTGAGGTTGTGCTTCTTCTCCTCGGTCTTCTTCTTTTTGCCAAAGAAGCCTTTCTTTTTTGACTCGTTGTTGGGATACACCTTCTGAACATGTTTGAGAACGATCTCGGCCATGTCTCTACCTTTCGATATGCGGCGCCGCGCTGAGGGGCGCCGCAGAAACTTGCAAAACAGTTACGGCATTAGCCCTTGACGGCACCTGCCACCACGCCGTCGATGATGTACTTCTGACAGAGGATGTACATGATGACGATGGGGATAACGACCATCATGATGCAGGCCATCATGGGGCCGAGCTCGACGTGGCCGTAGCCGCCGCGGAAGTACTGGATCAAGATAGGAATGGTCTTGTACTTGGTGGAGTCGAGCGTAAGGTAGGGCAGCAGATAGTCGTTCCAGACCCACATGGTCTCGAGGATGCCGACCGAAAGATAGGTGGGCTTCATGATGGGAAGGACGATCTTAAAGAACACCTGGACCGGGTTGCAGCCATCAATCATGGCCGCCTCCTCGATCTCGAGCGGGATGTTCTTTACAAAACCGGCGAACATAAAGACCGCCAGGCCCGCGCCAAAGCCGAGGTAGATAAAGCAGATGTTGAACGGCGTGTTGAAGCCGATGCGGTCCGCCAAATTGGACAGCGTGAACATGAGCATCTGGAACGGCACGACCATCGAGAACACGAACAGGTAATAGAAGAAGTTCGAGATCTTGTTGTTGACACGAACCACGTACCAAGCGCACATGGAGCAGCACACCAAGATCAGCACGACCGACGTGACCGTGATGATGAGCGAGTACATAAATGCCGAGGCAAAGCCCTGCTCGTTAAGGGCGTGCATGTAGTTTGCGAGGCCGTTGAACGTCTCGGGCGTGAGAAGATCGAATGCCGTGGTGGTGCTGATTGCGGTCGCTTTCTTAAAAGAATTAAGCGCAATCATGAACACGGGGTAGATCCACGCGAGCGACAGGATCGTAAAGAAAATCGAGAGCGCGCGGTTGATAACCTTATCGCGTTTCATTACTGCTGCACCTCCTTGGACCTCGTGGCCTTAAGCTGGATCATGGAGATGGCCACGACCAGGATGCAGAAGATAACCGCCTTGGCCTGACCAATGCCCTGCCATGCGATACCGGCACGCGAATAGAACGTGTTGTAGATGTTCAGGGCGAGCATCTCGGTGGAGTGCGCGGGGGCGCCGCCGGTAAGGGCGAGGTTCTGGTCGAACAGCTTAAAGCCGTTGGTGATGGACAGGAACAGGCAGATGGTGATGGTCGGCATCAGGTTAGGGATCTTAACCTTCCAAAACGTCTGCCATGCCGTAGCGCCGTCGACCTTGGCGGCCTCGATGTAGTCGGACGGAATGGACTGCAGACCAGCGATGTAGATGATCATCATGTAGCCGACCTGCTGCCACAGGGTCAGGATGATAAGGCCCCAGAAGCCAGCAGCAGAGTTAAGAGCGATGAGCTGGGCGCCCACGTTGGAGAGCAGGCAGTTGATCAGAATCTGCCAAATGTAGCCCAGCACGATGCCGCCGATCAGGTTAGGCATAAAGAAGATCGTACGGAAGATGTTGGTGCCTTTGAGCGCCTTGCGGGTGAGCGCCTGCGCAATGGCCAGGGCGATCACGTTGATGAGCACCGTCGACAGGAAGGCAAACGCCACGGTAAAGAAGAACGACGTGGAGAACTGCGGATCGGACAGCGCGCGCACGTAGTTCTCGATACCGACAAAGTGCGCGTTACTAATGATAATAAACTGGCAGAACGAGAGATAGAAGCCCTGGATAAAAGGGATCACGAACCCGATCATAAACGCCAGGCACGTGGGCAGCATAAAGAGCGGCCACCAGCGCTTGAGTGCTTTGCCCATAAAAGGGTCCTTTCAATATGCAGGGGGCGGGCAAACCAACGTCTGCCCGCCCCCTGTCGCTAATCAGATAGCTTGGGCAGCAACTGCTTACTCGGAAGCGGCCTTCTCGGTCTTCCAGCCATCGACGAAGGCGTTCTTGACGCCGTCCCACTTGCTGTTATCGGCAGCGTAGGCAATCAGAGCCTGCTTGAGGTTCTTCTTCCACTCCTCGGAGGGAATGTAGACGAAGTCCCAAGCGACGGTCTTCTTGCCGTCCTTGGCCATGGCAACGGCCTGCTGCGAGAAGACGTTGGTGGTCTCCTTGGCGCTCTTGAACGGAGCGGTCAGACCCATCTTGTCGGCGATGATGCTGGTCGGGGTGTCAGCGGTGACGCACCAATACATGAAGTCCTCGGTGGCCTTCTGGGCATCCTCGGAAGCCTGGGAACTGACGCACCAGTAGTTCTCGCCGCCGGAGCACAGGCCCTGGTTCTCCTCGCCGTCAACACCGATGTAGATCGGCATCATGCCAATCTGATCGTCGGTCATGCCGGCCTTGACGAGGTCAGAGTAGGCCCAAGAGCCGTTCTGGTAGAAGACGGCCTTGCCGGTTGCGAACTCGTTGGTGGCGTCGTCGCCGGTCTTGGAAGCAAGCTGCGAAGGATCGCAGGTGGAGTCGGTGATGTACAGGTCGAAGATCTGCTTGTAGTTGTCGAGGAACTCACCCTTGATCTCGTCGTCCTCCTGGTTGTGCTCCTTCTCAAACTCGTAGTAGAGCGGCATGTTGGCAAGGTGGGTGGTGTAGCGCCAGCTGGAGGAGTCGTCCATGCCGGCGGAAGTGAAGGCACCCTCGACACCAAGCTCGTCCTTGCGGGCTTGGATGTCATCGGCACAAGCCTTCAGCTTGTCGAAGGAGTTGATGTCCTCGGCCTTGTAGCCAGCCTTCTCGAGCAGCTGCTTGTTGTAAATTATGCCGAAGCTCTCCTGAACCCAGTCGATGCACACATCCTTGCCGTCGGACTGCAGAGCCAGGGAGTCATCAATGAGCTCACCGCGGAGCTTGGTATCGGACAGGTCGGCGCAGTAATCCTTCCAGTTCTTAAGACCGGTGGGGCCGTTGACCTGGAACAGGGTCGGAGCGGAGCTCTTGGACATCTCGGACTTAAGCTTCTCCTCGTAGGTGTTGGAAGCGGCGGTCACGATCTTGACCTCGACGCCCTTCTCCTTCTTATAGGCCTTGGCGATCTCCTTCCACTCCTTGTCGACCTCGGGCTTGAATTGGAGGAAGTAGACCTCGGCAGCGTCACCAGAAGCAGAGGAGCCGGAGCCGGCAGAACCACCGCAACCCACGAGGCCCAGACCAAGAACTGCAGCCGCGGAACCAGCAAAGCCCAGGAACTGCCTTCTGCTCATTTCGTTCTTCATTACAATCCACCCTTTCACACCGTGGCGGCACCCTTTGCCGCCGCCTTCGGAGATTGGCTCGGGGACTTTGCCCCTTTTGCTGATTTGAACGATACGCTATTTGGCTAGTTGTTTGAACAAGTATTACTAGAGCGGTAGAAAAACTTCGGTGAACGGTAATTTCAACTTGATACTTGACAAGTTTTGTATAAACAATTATTAGTTATCGAATGCAGAGAAAACGCCCGGTCAAGCCGATGTACCGTCGGTTTGACCGGGCGTTTTCTCTTTGAGGCCATGAGTCTCGTCAGGCTGCGAGCTAGCCGGCTATCGCTTGGAATTGACGCGGTAATGGAAGATCTCGGGATGTGTGCGAGTGTGCGTCACCTCAAACAAGATGCCATCCGAGGTGTACGACTGACTCTCCATGACGGCAACGCAGTTGTATTTGCCGAGGTCAAGATAGCTGCAGTCCTCATCGTTGGCGAGCTCGACACTCACCGTACGACGGCTCGCCATCACTTTGACACCGCGCTTGTGCTCCAGATAGCCGTAAATAGAATCTGCCGCGATCTCGGGAGTCAGGCCCTTGGCGATCGACGCCAAAAAATAGCCATGGTCCACTTGGCGCGCGTTGCCGTTGAGGCTTCGGACACGCACTACGCGAATCAACTCCTCGCCCACCTTAAAGCCCAGGTGACGAGAGAGTTGCTCGGTGCAAACCAGATGTTCGAAAGACTTAACGTCCGTCGATGCAACGGCATTGTTGCGCTTTGCAAACTCGCCAAACGACTCAACCTCTTCGAGTGCGCCCAACATGTCGGTTTCGCCCTTAAGCCAAATAACGCGCACGCCCTTGCCGTGTATGGGCTGCACAAACATCCCGTCGGCCAGCATGCTCAAAGCGCGGCGGACGGTATTGCGCGTGCAGCCAAATTCCGCGGTCAGCTCGGCTTCGGTTGGCAGCATCTCCTGAAACGCATAGGTCCCATTAATGATGCGCGAACGTATTTCTCGGTAGATTCCTTCGTATATCGCTTTTGGCATTGTTTCACCTCTACATTATTCATTTCCGGCTAGGCACGATAGCATTTCTTAAAGTTGTTTAAACCGAATATCGGTGAAGCGACAGGATTTAGCCGTTGACGGTTTCTGTCATGCCCAAATCGGTTTCGCTCAAAACTGCCGGTACGACACTCGTCTGGTCCTCTACAATGAATCCATTGTTTAAACGTTTCCCCACGCGCAACGCGCCTCGATATTCGGAAGGCAGAACATGCTGCAAAAAATCCAACGCTTTGGCGGGGCAATGTTCGCGCCCGCCATGCTGTTTTCTATATCAGGCCTCATGGTCGGCGTCTCCGCTCTCGCAACGACTGCGGACATCGTCGGCGATCTCGCCGTATACGGAACCCCTTGGTACGTTTTCTGGGCTATCATCCAGCGCGGCTCGTGGACGGTCTTTAAACGCCTCCCGCTCCTTTTTGCCGTAGCGCTGCCCACCGGTCTTGCCCAAAAACAACCGGCTCGTTGCTGCCTCGAGGCTCTCGTCGCCTATTTTGCCTACTGCTTCTTTTTGAGCGAGATCATTAAGCTGAGCGGAGACAACCTTGGACTTGAGTACCCGTCATCTTTGACCTCCGCCAGCGGTATCACCGTCATCGACGGCATCAAGACGCTCGACACCGGCATTATCGGCCCGCTGGCGGTATCGGCAACCGTCGTTGCCATCCATGACCGCTTCTACGATGCCAAGGTTCCCGATTGGCTCGGCACCTTCTCGGGCTCCTCGCTGGTCTACCTCATCAGCTTTTTTGCCGTGTTTGCCCTTGCTGCTATCTCGGCCGCCATCGTGCCCTACGTATACGATGTAACCGATACGCTGCGTCACGCGCTTGCAGGCGTCGGTCCCTTTGGCGTGGGCATCTTTGTCTTTTTAGAACGAGCACTCGAGCCCTTTGGCCTGCACCACCTGCTCTACATGCCGATCTACTACGACAACCTGGTCATTAACGACGGCATCTACGCCACGTGGAGCAGTTTGCTCCCCATCCTCTCCCATAGCACGCGCCCCCTTAATGAGCTTGCGCCGTGGGCCGGTTTTACCGCCACCGGCTGGGTCAAGCTCTTTGGCCTTCCTGCCATCGCAGCTGCGTTCTACTCCACCGCAAAACCCGAGCGCCGCGCCGGCCTCAGGGTCATCCTTGTTCCCGCCATCATCGCCTCGGTGGTTTGCGGCGTTACCGAGCCACTCGAGTTTCTCTTTATGTTCACCCACCCCGGGCTCTTTTTGCTCTACGCCGTCTTATCGTCTTGCCTTGCCACAACCATGAATCTCTTTGGCATCGTCGGCATCTTCTCGGGCGGCCTGATGGAGATGGCAGCCTTCAACTTTATTCCGCTCATGCGCACGCATGCCGGTGCCTATCTTTTGGCGCTCGGTATCGGCCTTGCCTTTAGCCTCATCTTTTTTGTTAGTTTTCGAGCACTCATCTTGGTCTATGACCTTAAGACACCGGGCCGCGAGGATCATGTTGCCAATCGCGCGGCAATCGATTGTTTAACGGGAAGCGACTTTGCCAAAGAGCAATCTCCCAATGACGAGGTCAATAGTCGATCCGATCAAGATCACGTCCTCGCTGAGCGGGTAATTCAGCTTTTAGGTGGCGTTGGCAATATCGTGGGCGCAACCAACTGCGCCACGCGCCTGCGCGTCGAGGTCGCAGACCCTTCCATCGTTGCAGATAACGCGTCGTTTGTCGCGGTGGGCGCCAAGGGCCTCATCATTACGGGCAAGACCGCCCAGGTGATCATCGGCATCTCCGTTCCCCGCGTTAAAGAGCATTTTGACCAGATCATGGGCCTCGAGCCGGAATTTGTGCCCACCACCTCGGCCTCCCCTGCCGCCAGCGCAGCCCATAAGCGCGGCGATATTTGCTTCTTCGATATCGACGGAACGCTCGCCTGGCAAGACCCCAGGCTCGCCCAAGACCTTCCCGAAGACGAGCGGGACCTCTCCCCCTATCCCAACGAGGCGGTTTCGCAGGCAATCCGCGAGTTTGTCGCCAACGGCAACATGGCCTTTATCTGCACGGGACGTACCCTGAGCTGCATCCACCCCAAACTTCTTGAGCTGCCCTGGACCGGCATCGTCTGTCTTGCGGGCGGTTACGCCGAGATCGACGGACACGCAATTCGCGATCTGTCGATGACGCCCAGTATGTTGCAGCGTCTTGCCCCCTACCTTGAGCAATCGGGCGAGGTCATCCGCTTTGAGGGCCTCAACGGCGTCGTGCGCATGAGTGCCGATGCGCCCGATGCTCCCGGATACGCGCGCACCCTGGGCGACGCAGTCACGCAGCTGCAACATTACAGTGTCTACAAGATCTTGATGTCTACATCGCTCGCCAACCACATCGCTCAAGACAAGGCACTTGAGCCGCTGCTGTACTTTAACGAGCTCGAACTCGAGGTAACCGAAATCTCGCCCCGCGAATGCACGAAGCGCGGGGGCATCCAGTCTGTACTCGACGCCCTCGATCCCCACCACGGAACCGTATACGGCATCGGCGACGCCAGCAATGACGTCTCGCTGATGAACGCCGTCGATGTCGGTATCGCCATGGGCAATGCGCCGGACTATCTCAAGGATAAGGCCGATTACGTGACCGACACCGTCGATCACGACGGTGTCGTTGCGGCGCTCGAGCATTTTAGGCTGATTTAGGCGCGCTCTATCAAACGCACGCCCGTTGTCCTAAATCGCCAAAACTGCCGCGCCAAACGCCCTGATGTGGCAATATGTTGTCTGCATATTACACCAATGCAACCTCAGAAAGAATGCGAGAACCCGTGTCCAGTCCGTTTACCAGCTTTTTAGCCCAGCACTTTGACCAGATTAACGACTATCTGGCCACGTTCTTTGACGGACAGGCGACCTCTGCCGATATCGAGCGCTACCTGTACGCGCCGCTCTCGGCTTTTACGGCCAACGCCGGCAAGCGCCACCGCCCGCTTATCTGCATGCTCGCCGCAACCGCAGTGGGCGGTAGCTTTGAGAGTGCCCGCAGCGCCGCGGCAGCCATCGAGCATTTCCAGTCGGGCGCGCTGATCCACGACGACATCGCCGACAACGGACAGCTTCGTCGAGGCAAGCCCTGCATGCACCTTACCGAGGGCACGGGCCTTGCCATCAATTGTGGCGACCTGGCGCTCACCATGGTCACCAAGACGGTTCTCGACGACCCTACGCTGGAGTCCGACGTGAAGCTGCGCGTGCTCCACGAGCTTACCGAGATGATCGTCCGCACCATTGAGGGTCAAGCACTCGACCTGGGTTGGGTCCGTGACGGGCGCTTTGATATCTCGGTTGATGACTACCTGGACATGGCGACGCACAAGACCGCGTTTTACAGCGGAGCCACGCCGCTTGCCGCCGGAGCCATTATCGGCGGCGGCAGCGATGAGCAAATCGAAGCGCTGCGCGCCTTTGGCCTACACACAGGCCTTGCCTTTCAGATTCAGGACGACCTGCTCAACCTTGTCGGCACTAAGGAAGCCGCCAACAAGGACTTCCGCACCGACATCACCGAGGGCAAGCGCACGCTTGTCGCCGTACACGCCCTCTCTGATGAGCGCCACCACGACGAGGTCGAGGCGATTCTTTCCTCGGGCACCGATGATCCCGCGCAGCTCGCACGCGCCGTGGAGATCTTCCAGGAGACCGGCTCTATCGATTACGCCCACACTTACGCGCTCGACCTGACCGCTAAGGCCAAAGCGGCCATCGAGAACGTTGAGCTTGATCCGCACGCACGCGAGCTGTTCCTCTCCATGGCAGATTTCTTTGTGGAGCGCCTTAACTAACGGGGGTTATAAAATCTGTCAGCAGCGTATTTAGGCACAACTTGTTACACTGTTGAGTGCATGTTTATGCATCCCTTTGCGTTGTCTATCCGACAGACGCTCAAATAGTACGAATGGTACGCCGAAAGGGGTTCGTTCATGGAACCTATTACAACGGGCATGCAAGGAGCAGCCGTCGAAGACGTGCAGTCTCGTCTCCTGCAGCTCGGCTACACGATTGATGCCGCCGAAGTCACCGACAAGTACTTTGGAGCCACCACTGAGCAGGCCGTCAGCACCTTCAGGCTCGACAGCGGCCTTGCTGCCGGTCATGCCGTCGATATCCCCTGCTGGAGCGCCCTTGTAGACGCTTCGTATAAGCTGGGCGACCGCACTCTCTATCTGCGCATGCCCAATTTCCATGGCGCCGATGTGCAGGCCCTGCAGCGCGCTCTCAACGTTTTGGGCTTTGCCTGTGGCGAAGACGACGGCTACTTTGGTCCGCATACCGAGGCCGCCCTGCAGCAGTTCCAGGAAAATGTCGGCCTGTTTGCCGACGGCATGGCCTTCCAGGACACCTACGCCTACATCAACCGCCTGCACCATGTGTGGGAGGGCAAGCCCTCGGTCACCGAAGCCGAGTCCCGTATCGGTTTTGCTCGCGCCGCCAACGTGCTCGAGCGCTTCCAGATTGCCGTTATCGGCGAGGACCCCATCGCACGCAGCGTTGCGTCGCGCATGTGGAATATCGCCACGGCAACGACCGACAACAGCGGCATGATGCTCTGCGACTCCGAGGTCCCAACCGACGTTGACCTAGTGCTCGAAATCGCAAGCGATGAGCTGCCCGCAGATGCAGCGCCGCGCGCCACGATCGCCCTCGCCGAGTGCCACAACCTGGCCCAGCGCATCCGCACTGCCAATGTCGCCGCGCAGCAGAAGCCGGCACGCATTCGCATTGAGCTCACGGGCATGACGCGCTACAACGGCACCTTCACGGCCAGCGACGCGCAGACACTCGCCGTACGCCTGCTCGATGGCGTTTGCGATGCCCTCGCAGATTAGGTAAACTAAACGAGTTGCTTTTGGGCAACACCACACATTGGGACGTAGTTCAACGGTAGAACTCCGGTTTTTGGTGCCGGCTGTTGGGGGTTCGAATCCCTCCGTCCCAGCCCTTAAGAACACAGCGCTCCAGGCCCTTATGAACCTGGAGCGCTTTCTTGTGGGCAAGCGGAGGAATTCGAACCCGCAAGGGTGCGGAGCTGAGGAAACGCGAAGGCGCCCCAAGCCCATTAGGACCAAGAGCGCCTAACATCAAGAAAATATCAGCCCCGTTCCGAAAAGCGAGCCGTCATCTACAAAATGGCGTGTGGCCCCGACGGGCCGGGCATTAAGTTTGTCGCGAGTTCCGCACGAACAGGAGGCCACTTAACCTCGATGTTTTGGACGTGCCAGGGCCCCTCGCAGCGTCAAGAAGACCGCCGTTCGGTAGAACGGCGGAGCTAATTGTTCAGCATGCGATCGAAGCTTCCCGAGTCGCCATCCCGATAGTCTGCGGTCATCAGAATCTCCTGCGGAATGCGCCCGCCCTCGCGCAGCACGTTGCGGAACTGCACGCGCGTGACCATGGGCAGATCCTTGATCGTCGCCGCCAGGTTCTGCGGCACGCCCTGGTTGGCAGCCGCGGGCTCGCACTCGCCGCCGGCCTTCACGCGACGCTTATGCTCGGCGAGCATGGCACGGTACATGCCGGCATGCAGGCGAATCTCAACCACATTGGCATTGCGAGCCTGCTCGACAATGCGCGCGCCCTCGCGATCGATATCGCCTACGTAGTAGACGTAGTTAAAGCGATAGCCAATCTCAGCCAGATAATCGTCCAGGGCATGCGAGACGCTCGCCTTGCATCCGCCGCCAAAAATCACGCCGCCCACCTTGATGCCAAAGAGCTTGGCGTGCTTGCGGCCACGCAGCAGCTTGACGATCTCGTCGTAGGTGTCCAGGTTCTCGACCATAATGAACGGCTTGTCGGCGCCCAGCGTAAAGAAGCCCGTAAAGTGCACGGGGCGATTGGGGGCGACCTTGATCGCCTGCATGCTGATGCCCTTTTCGGTCATACGCCTGATCAAGCGCTCACCGTGCTTGCCGTCAAAAGCCTTCTCGTCGTTAAAGATCTGGTAGGCACGCTGGCGGCGCGAGGCAACCGGCGTATCGGCACCTCGGTTCTGCTCGATCCAAGCCTGGATGATTGCGATTTCCTCGGCAATCTTGCGGTTGGACATCTCGTTGTGCTGAGTGCGCTGCGGAGCCTTTTTGCCGTCCTTGCCCTCGACCTTTACGATCTGTGTCTGCTGCTCCTTGATCTTAGAGAGCGCCGTGGGCGTAGGGACAACTTTGAGCAGCTGCCTGCCTAAAACGCGGGCAAGGGCAAACGCCGAGGCCTCGCCGTGAACGGCCGACTTGGGCTGCTGGGCAGCAGTATCTGCTGCGGCAGACTCCGGCTTCCTCTGAGACTTGCGCTTAGAATCGCCCTGGGAATTGCGCTCGCGCTTCGGCATAGACGCCTGCTTCTGCGGACGAACGGACTTGCTCTCCTTCGCCGGCTGGCGCTTAGGCTGCCCCGAAGAAACCTCGGCCTTCGCATCCTCGTTCTGCGGCGTGGTCTTCTCGGCCGCAGTCTCGGCATGGGAACTGCGGCCCCCACGATGGCGACGGCGGCGAGGCTTGCTCGACGCGCCCTGCTCCGTCTGCTCATCAGTAGGCTGCTGGCCCTTGGCCTCGGCATCAACCTCAAGCTGCGGCTCAACAGGCTTTTGCTCGCGAGCCACCGGCTCAACGGCCTTCTCGTCCTTCTCGCCCTGAGTGGTCGAAGCCGGTTCGCTCTTCTCCTGACGCCTTACGGGATACGCGCGCCCCGCAAAACCACGTCCGGGACGGCATGAACCCGGAGCCTTCTTGACAGACTCCTCAACATCGTCTGCAACCTCAGAAGACTCTTCAACCTCACGCGCGGCATCCTGCTGTGCAGCCTTAAAGTGAGCACCGCGACGGCGCTTGGGCTCTTGGGCCTCCACGGGCTTTTGCTCCTTCGTGGGCTTCTGCGACTCGGCAGCAACCTCGGTCTCAACAGCCTCGGCATCCGTCTCGCCCTTTTGAGCAACGGCGCGACGGAAGCGCTCCTGCTGGGCGCGGCGCTGCGCATCGCGCTTGCCACCCCCACCAAAACCGCCGCGTCCTGCCTTGGCCGTAAAGGCACGCACGACGTTCTCATCGAGCAACTCATCGGTATCGACATGCTCACGCGGAGCAGTTTCTTCCACAGCAGGCACGTCAGCGGAATCCTCGACGACAAAATCCTCGACGGACTCGGCAGGCTGCTCCTGGGCATCGCGGATCTCGGCATTGATGGTATAGAACGCCGGGCGCCCGTTAATGCCGCTACCCTCGATCTTGGTCACGATATTTGCCGCGATAAGCTCATCGCGCATCGCCTTGGTGTCACATTCCTTATCGACGGAGCGGAAAATCTGCGCCAGCGCGCTCGACTTAATCTTGAGTGCCTTGCGGCAGAGCAGGTCGTAGGCAACCAGCTTGGCACGCTCAGCAGAAAGCGATGTCTGGCTGCTCAGACGCTCAGCCAGGGCATCGACATTATTTTGGTTATCGGAATATACCGTCTTGGCCACGGGGCCCCTTTCATATGTACACATATACGTTTATATGGTACAACGCGCGCCCTTATCCATGCAAAACATCTGCGAGAACACTCGAGCACACTCGAGCGTCACCCACTTTTGCATGAAAAAAGACCGAGCCCGCGAAGTCGCGGACCCGGTCTTTCCGAGTCAAATGGATGGGAGATTCAACCCGTCCGACCGACTAGGCCTTGACGGCCTCGGCGTCAGCGGGAGCCTCGGCGGCAGCGGCGCGACCGTACTCGGCCTTGCCCATCTCGGACCACTCGGGCTCCTCATCAGGCATGGAGCCAGCCTCCTTGCCGAAGAACTCCTTGAGGCAGTTGACGGCGACGATGAGGCCCAGGACCATCAGCAGGACAGCGAAGACAAGCTGCAGGCCCTTGGTGGCGGCGACGGAGACGGCGGCCGTGGTGGCGGTAGCCGGGATGGTGCCGAAGAAGCCGTAAGCCTGGACAGCGGCCATGCAGCCCATGGCGCTCTGGACCAGCGAGGTGAAGGTGCAGCAGAGCAGGAAGGCGACGGGCACGTAGAGCATCCAGCCCTTGCGGCCGGTGCACTTGCAGAACACGGCGAGGGTGATCATGGTCATGCCGCCGAGCAGCTGGTTGGAAGCACCAAAGAGCGGCCAGATGTTGGCATAGCCACCAAAAGCGAGGGCGAGACCGGGAAGCAGGGTGACGACCGTGGCGAACCAGGGGTTGCCGAGGACCTTCATGTAGCCGGCCTTGGACTCGATGGCCAGGGCGTCGTTGGTCTGGGCAAAGAACTCGGAGAACGAGGTGCGGGCGATGCGGGCGACGGCGTCGAGCGAGGTCAGGGCCAGAGCGGAGACGTTCATGGTCATGAAGACGGTAGCGAGCGTGCCGTCAACACCGAAGGCCTGCATACCGCGGGAGATACCAGCGGCGAAGATCTGGAACGGGGTGGAAGCGACACCGGCGTTGAGGACGCCGGTACCGGCGGTGTTCATATCGGAGAACATGATGCCGGCGACGATGATGGCAAGGATGCCGACGAAGGACTCGACGATCATTGCACCGTAACCGACCTTGACGGCGTCCTGCTCCTTCTCGACCTGCTTAGAAGAGGTGCCGGAAGAAACGAGGCTGTGGAAACCGGAGAGAGCACCGCAAGCAACGGAGACAAACAGGACCGGGAACATCATGCCGGAGGCAGTGGAGAAGCCGGTAAAGACCGGAGCGGTGATAGTGGCCTGACCGTTGACGCCCAGGACGACGATGCCGAGGACAGCGCAGACGATCATGACGATCATCATGATGGAAGTGAGGTAGTCACGCGGAGTCTTGAGCATCTGGATGGGCATAGCGCCAGCGAAGACCAGGTAGACCATGACGACGGCGAACCACTGGAACTTATCCAGGTAGACCGGGAACTGCATACCGACGGCGAACATGAGAACCATGAGGACCACGCCGGTGAT
Source organism: Collinsella aerofaciens (assembly GCF_015553355.1). Lineage (GTDB taxonomy): Bacteria > Actinomycetota > Coriobacteriia > Coriobacteriales > Coriobacteriaceae > Collinsella > Collinsella aerofaciens_V. The sequence continues at coordinate 8,464 of NZ_JADNGN010000024.1, read as the reverse complement.
GAACTCGGCAGCGCCGGTGAGGTTGAACTTCTTCTGGGCCCAACCAAAGGCGATAGCGACGAAGGTGAACAGGATGGAGATGGTACCAGCGCAGCCGGCGGCATAGGACTTGGTGAAGTCGATGGCACCGGTAGCAGCACCAGAAGCGTCAACGGCCGGGGTGAACATGAACGTCTTGCAGACCATGTCGGTGAAGGCGGCGATGACAATGATGCAGAACAGCCAGCAGAACAGCAGGAACAGGCGACGGCCGGTCTTGCCGATGTACTTCTCGATGAGCTGGGCCAGGGACTTGCCGTTGTTCTTCATCGAGGCGTACAGGGCGCCAAAGTCGTGGACGGCGCCAAAGAAGATGCCGCCGACGAGGACCCAGAGCACGACGGGCAGCCAGCCAAAGGCCATGGCGACGATCGTACCCGTAACAGGGCCAGCACCGCAGATCGAGCTGAACTGGTGCGAGAACGCGGTGAAGGCGGAGACGGGCGAGAAGCTCTTGCCGTCCTTCATGCGCTTGGCCGGCGTGAGGGCCTCTTTGTCAACGCCCCACTTGTTGGCCAACCAGCGGCCGTAGCCCAGATAGCCGCAGGCGAGCACCGCCGCAGCCACAACCATGAGCAAAACTCCGTTCATTACATTTCCTCCTCTAAAAAGAACTACTCAGACATAAAAAAATGAGGGCCGTCGGTTGCGCTCGACGGCCCTCATCTTCATCAGCCGCCCGTTATCGTACGGGCTAGCTGTATGTGCTAACCCGCATCAGATAATTACTACGCTGATAATGTTTAGCTGATGCGTGAACATGTCTGAGAAATCCTCTTCAATCATGATGTGAACGATCCGTGCGTGTTCACATCCCCCAGTGGATGAAAAGGAGTATGAAACTTTAGTTGCCTAAAGTCAACGCAAATATGTAATGAATTTTCAACTTTTTTTGAATTTCTCGGTATAAAACGCCACTGACCTCGGACTTTACCCAACAAAAGTTTTTGCATGAGAGATGCCCCCGAGAGCGGCGGGAGCCGGGCGGCGCATATGAACTTTCCTGCTCTACAGTCCTGCGCAAGACGGAAAGCACATTAAGTGCTTTCCTTTGCGTGCGGAACTCGCGATAAAGTTCATATGCGCCGCCCGGCTCCCCCCGCTCTCGGGGGCTCCCGTCCCAAATGTGCGGAGCAAAGCTCCGCACACCAACTTTTTCTTTCAGCTAAAGCACGCCGGAAATTCGACGCTGGCTTGTTAATCTTGCTGGACGTTGTCGACGCCAAACCAGCTCGGAAGCTATATCGATACAGGAAGGTCCCCGGCCGGAGGGGCCGGATATAAGGTTTATCGCGAGTTCCGCACGCAAAGAAGGCCACTTAATGTGGCCTTCGTCTTGCGCAGGACTGTAGAGCAGGAAACCTTATATCCGGCCCCTCCGGGCGGGGACCGCACCCATACGACTACAGCGTCATGTTCGGATCGGCGTCGACGTCGAACGGCGAGATTTCTCCTCGGTCGAATTTACGGCGGGCGACCTCCGCGATCATGGCGGCGTTGTCGGTGCATGCCGAGAGAGGCGGCACCGTCACGCGGATGCCCTGGCGCCCGAGCTTCTTGATCATCATCTCGCGCAGATGCGGATTAGCCGAGACGCCGCCGCCGATGCAGTATTCCTTGCATCCGGTGGCATGCAGCGCGTTCTTGGCCTTCTTGTACTGTACGTCAAAGACAGCTGCCTCGAACGAAGCTGCCAGATCGGGCAGGTGAATCGTGCGCCCGGCCTTGGTCTCCTGCTCGATGTAGAGCGTCACGGCCGTTTTAAGGCCCGAAAGCGAGAAACGATAGTCTCCCCTGCTGTTGAGCGCACGGGGGAAATCAATCGCGCGGGGATTGCCTGTCTCGGCCAGCTTGGAAATGATGGGGCCACCGGGATAGCCCAGGCCCAACGCCTTGGCCACCTTGTCGAAGGCCTCGCCCACGGCGTCGTCGAGCGTCTCACCGAGCACCTCGTAGTCGCCCCACGCCTTCACGTGCACGAGCATGGTGTGCCCACCCGAGACAAGCGTGAAGATAAACGGCGGTTTGAGGTCGGGTTGCGCCAGCAGGTTGGCAAACAGGTGCCCCTCCAGATGGTTGACGCATACGAGCGGCTTACCGGCAGCGTAGGCAAAGCCTTTGGCAAAGGCAACGCCCACCACGAGGGCGCCCACCAGGCCCGGACCCTGTGTCACGCCCACGGCGGCAAGCTCGCTGGGGGCAATGGCTCCACCCTCAAGACCAAGCGATGCTGCGGCATCCTCGAGCGCCGCATCCACGACACTCACAATCACCTCAACGTGTTTGCGCGAGGCGATCTCGGGCACCACGCCGCCAAAGCGGGCATGAAAATCAATCTGTGTCGACACCTGGTTGGCCAACATATTGCCATCCGCATCGATAATCGCCACGGCCGTCTCGTCGCAGGAACTCTCGATAGCGAGCACTAGGCGGCGGCGCTCAATTTCGGCACGCTCCCCCTCGGAGCGCCCAGGCGCAGGCAGCGGCCATACGCGCTGCTCTGCCGCCGTCGGCTCGGGCGAAGCATTGTCGACCGGAAGCACCAGGGGCAGCGGAGCCGTCATGACGATGGCATCCTTGCCGGCACCATAGTAGCCGAGGCGCCGTCCTGCCTCGGTAAAGCCCAGAACGTTATAAAGCGCGATCGCTCCCTCGTTGCCGTCCTCGACCTCGAGCGAAGCCGTGGTGCAGCCGAGCATCTGGGCATCATAGCTCACGTGCGACAGCAGCTTGCGGGCAATGCCCTCACGGCGATGTGCCGGGTCGACGGCGACATCCAGAATCTGCACATCACCGTCCACGACCATACCGCCGGCAAGGCCCAGCAGCTTGCCGTTGTCGTGTGCCACCCACCAACTACGCGGCGCAGCGACGTCCTCGCCCAGTTCGGACAGGAACATGCCCGGCGTCCACGCCTCGTGTCCGGCACCTTCAAAGCAGGCAGCCTCCAGCGCGCTCGCGCCCTCGGCATCCGCCGCGCCCATGGGACGGAACTGCAGATGACGACCGGCAAGCTCATCGGCAACGCCCGTAATTTCGCTCTGCGCACTCTCGGCAAGACCAAGACGCTTGCGCTCGTTTTCCTCGGCATCCGAAAGGCGCGTGTAAATCGGCAGGACGCGAGCCGGATCGCCGTCACCCGCAGCGTGCGCGAGCAGCAAGCCCTCGCCCGAAGGCCACCACAGGTCGCGCTCCACGCAGCGGGCGGTCTCGTCCTCACCCAGCAGCTTGCCATAGCGCACGAGACCGTCACCGGTCAGCTGAACCTGGTCCCAGTCCGCTGCTCGGCGCCACTCATCGAGCGCCATGGCGGCCTTGACCACGTGTTCGCGCTCAAATTGACGCTCGGGACCCTCATCGATCAGCATATACAGCGCCGGATATACCTCACCGCGCATAGCATCGGCCAAGATACCAAGCTTGCCGCGCACGCCAGCCTTCCACGCCGTCCAAGCGCAAGCGTCGAGCGTCGACACGCCCAGCAGCGGAACATTGGCACCGCGCGCGAGGCCCTTGGCAGTGGAGATGCCGATGCGCACACCCGTAAACGACCCCGGGCCGCGGCCGACCACGTAGCAACCAACATCGCTGCGATCCAGACCGGCTTGAGCCAGCACGCCATCAACGGTATTCACGAGCTCAACGTTGGCGTGACGGCGACACATGTGGTCGCCACTCACGAGCTTCGTCTCGCCCGTCTGCTCATCAATCCAGCTTGCCGCGCAGGCAAGCATGTCGGTCGAGGTATCGAGCGCCACCACCAGCGCGTTGTCGTTATGCAAGCTCATCTTGTACAGCCTTATCAATCAAATGGGAAAGCTCCATTGCGCGGTCACCGTGCGCCTCGAGCGTTATCGTTCGCACATCGCTGTCGCCCTCATCACGCTTGAGCGTCACCGAAAGATACTCATCCGTCAGCTCGTCCTGGAATTGTTCGCCCCATTCCAGCAGGCAAGCACCCTCGTAGCCCAGCACATCGAAAATGCCCGTATCCTCGAGCTCGTAGGCATGCTCCAGGCGGTATAGATCAAAGTGAAACAGCGGAATACGACCTTGATCGTGAACGGCCATGAGCGCAAACGTAGGACTCGTAACCATATGCCCATCGCCCAGCCCGCGCGAGACGCCCTTGGTAAAGTGAGTTTTGCCCACTCCCAGGCCACCGGTCAGGATGAGCACATCGCCGTCCTCAAGGCACGGTGCAATTAGCTCGCCAAAGTACTCCGTATCGGCAGCGCAAGTCGTTTTGTAAGTACCTACCCCCAGGCGCTCCAGGGACATATATGCTCCTTATTATTCCGAGGCGTCCTCTGGTGCGGGATGTCGCTCCAGATAATCGCCCAGCATCTTAAAGTCTTCCTCCAGCAGCTCCTGCCACGCCGGATTGCGCAGCGCTGCTGCCGGATGGAACGTGGGCATTACTACAAAATGCCCCATCTGGTGGAACCTGCCGCGCAGCTTAGTAATGCCAATCTCGGTCTTAAGCACAAAGTGCGTCGCGGGGTTGCCGAGCGTCACGATAATATCGGGCCAGATGCTTCGAATCTGCTCACGCAAAAACGGCGAGCAAGCCAGCACTTCCTCGGGACGTGGATTGCGGTTTCCCGACGGGCGGCACTTAAGCACGTTGGCAATGTAGACGTCTTCGCGTTTGAGCCCCGCCAGCGACAAAATGCCGTTGAGGTCCTCGCCTGCCGCCCCCACAAAGGGCTCGCCCTGCAAATCCTCATTGCGGCCCGGCGCCTCGCCAATAAACATCACACGAGCGCGGGGGTTTCCCACGCCAAACACGATATTGTGACGCGACTGGTAGAGCTGGCAGAGGTGACAATCGCCCAGAACGGCCTCAATTTCCTCGAGTGCGACCTCACGTGGTGCCTGATGGGTATGGCCGGGGATGTGCATGACGCCCATAGCGGCTCCTACACGTAGACCTTGTCGAGACGCATGCCAAAGCCGCAGGCGACCTCGTAGTTAATCGTTCCGCGCAGTCGGGCCATCTCGTCCATAGTGATCTCGGCATCGCCATCGCGGCCGACAATAATCATCTCGTCACCATACTCGGCCTCGGGAATCTCGTGTGCCGGGTTGGACTGAATGGCGACCATAAACTGGTCCATGCAGATATTGCCAACCTGATGCACGCGCTCACCACGATACAGCACATCCATACGATTGGAAAGCGTACGCGATAGGCCGTCGGCATAACCGATCGGCAGCGTGCAGATCTGAACGCGCGTGCGCGGTACGCGGTAGGTAAAACCGTAGCCCACGCCCTCACCCATCGCAGGGTGTGCCACGCGCGTCACGCGCGCATGGACGCTCATAACGGGATCAAGCTGCATCACGCGGCCACTCAGCTCGCACGGCTGCATGCCATACAAGCCAACGCCGGCGCGAATCATATCAAAATGCATCGAGGGGTCGAGCATCGAGGACGGCGTGTTGGCGCAGTGCACGATACCGCACTCAAAGCCCGCATCCTTAATGGCCTGAACGGCCTCGGTAAAGCGCTGACACTGCAGTTTGTAGTCCCAGCCCGAAGGTTCATCGGCCGTGGCGAAGTGCGTAAATACGCCGTCGCACTGAATACCGCGATGGAAATTAATACCGCGCACAAAGTCGAGCACCTGCGTGTAGTGTACGCCGATACGATTCATACCTGTCTCGATGGCGAGATGATACTTGCCCACCTTGCCCGCCGCGACGGCACATTCGCCATACGCAAGAGCAAAGTCAGACGTATAGACCGAGGGCATGATATCAAACTCGAGCAACGTCGGAATGGCCTCGATAGGCGGCTCGCTTAGGATGAGGATGGGCTTCGTAATCCCGCCCTGTCGAAGCTCAACGCCCTCGTTAACCGTCGCCACGGCAAACATGTCGGCACCAGCCGAATACATGATTTTGGCGCACTCGACGGCACCATGGCCATAGGCATCGGCCTTGACCACGCAACACAAGCGCTGACGTGGATTCAACAAGTTCTTATAGGCCCTCGTGTTGCGACGGAGCGCCCCGCGGTCGATCTCGACCCAGGACCAGCGCGTCAAATCGGCTTTATTCATGATTAGTCATCCGACCCTTCGTCCATGATTCCCAGATCTTCGAGCGCATCCTTTGCTGCCAGCTCCATGGCAGGACCAATCAAGTCGATAAGATCGGTCGCGATAACGCTCTTCTCACCATACTCCGTCGCCGCGGCAAAACCGGCGTAGCTGTGAAGTGCGACGGCGTACGAATACAGCAACTCCCAACGATCCATCTCGTCGCGCATGGTGGCAAGCGTGCCGGCCAAAATACCCGCGAGAACATCACCCGAACCGGCAGTTGCCAGAGAAGCCGGACCCGAAAGTGGCAGCAGCACACGCTCAACGCCACAGATAGCCGTCGTCGGCCCCTTGGCAATGACCACCAGATTGTCGGAGCCTGCAGCCCAGACAACCTTCTGCGCGGCTGCAATCGCGGTACCAAGGTCGTTCACCTCGTCACCGGCAACCAGACGCGAAAGCTCACGATAGTGCGGCGTCATAACCAACGGCTGCTCGCGACGATACATCTCGGGGTTACTATCAATACCGTCAATGGCAATCTTAGCAAGGCAGTTGAGTGCATCGGCATCCAAAATAAGCGGTACATCAAGCTCGAGCAAGCCCGAAACCACCTGCATAGCGCCGGCAGACGTCGTCATACCGGGACCGCACAGTACGCAGCTGTACTTCTTTGCAATCTCGCACACCGTCATGCGCGCAGCGGCGCCAAAGGAGCCGCGGGAATCAGACGGAATAGCAAAGACGGGAATCGAAGGAAGTGCCATGCGAATAAGATTAGCGCAGGCGTCAGGAGCCGCGACTGCCACGTAACCAGCACCCGCGCGAGCTGCAGACTTGGCCGCCATAATGGCAGCACCAGGATATTGCGCAGATCCGGCGACAATAAGCACAGAGCCACGGGAATACTTATCGATATTCGTAGGAAGTGGAGCAAAGTAATCAACTAAGTCACCGGGCTCGACAATCTCGGCGGCGTGGTCGACATCATCGATGACCTCGTCAAGACGGTCGTAAAGATTGCCGCAGATCAAATCGCCAGCATACTCAGGGCCATCAGCGCTATACAGACCAATCTTGGGCGCAATCATCGTCACCGTATGCTCGGCACGAATGCAGTCGTCATCAACAACGCCCGTCTCGGCATTCAGGCCCGAGGGGACATCAATGGATACGACACAATCGGCGCATTCATTGACCGTAGGAATCCAGATGGAGAACGGCGCACGCAGATTCCCGTGGAAACCGGTACCAAAAATGGCATCGACAACAACATCGGCCTTATCGATCAAAACCTCGAGTTCGTCACGCGAGGGGCCGACGCAAACGTGCACATCGCGGCCGGCAGTACGACGAGCAACATGACGTGCCAGAGCAGCAGGAATCTCATCCGGCTCAACCGGAGAAACGATATCGACGTCCACACCCTTATGGCTCAGAATATCGGCGGCAACCCAACCGTCGCCGCCATTATTACCAAAACCGACCAGAACGAGAACCCGATCGGGATTGAGCTTCAAGACCTCGTTGGCGGCAAACTCACCCGCTAGCTCCATAAGCTCGGCCTTCGAAGTCCCTTCGCGTTCGATGATATCCTCGAGACGAACGACTTCTTCGGTACTCAAAACCGGTTTCATCTATGCTCCTAGCGTATCTTGCGAAGCATCGCCCAGGTGCTCCGTCAATGCTGAATTCTGCAGCTGCTCAAGCTCATCTAAAACAGAGCGAGCCTCTTTAAATGTCTGCGCTACGCGTTTCTTGGTACTCACCTTTTCCTCTTTTGGCTTAGGCCGAGCATCTTCGGTAATCGCGATGGCATTCGCAACGGCTAAGTCTCCTGTAAGCGTAATGGAAAGAGCGACCTCAACAACACCCAGCTCTTGAGCGATCTCGAGAGCACGGCCCGAAAGCAGCGCCTTCGGTTTGCCGAGTTTATCACGCGTAACCGAAACATCCTTGCGACCAACGCCTTGACTAAAACCCGTGCCGAGAGCTTTAAGTACCGCCTCGCGCGAAGCAAAGCGGCTGGCATAGTGAGCAGCGGGACGCGATGATGCATCACAATACGCACGCTCTTCTTCGGTAAACACGCGCCGAGCAAACGACGGCGTCTTTTCAAGAATTGATTTCATACGGGAAATCTCGACGATATCAACGCCGATACCAGCTTCAGCCATGTTCACCTCCATATCGCACAGACTAAGTTATTGTAGCCCGTTCACAGAAGATGCGACAAACGAGGGTTATAAAACACAGCTACTATGTGAGACAAAAGCCCGTAAACGCAAAAAAGGGGGAGGCCGCGAGGCCTCCCCCTTCCGCAGTTCAAGCGTACGGCTCGGTGCCGTCCACCGGTCAGCGGCGCCCTGGCCTCC
>NZ_JADNGN010000023.1 GCF_015553355.1 Collinsella aerofaciens | reverse complement strand
CCCATCATCGCGGTCTATGGGGTCAACGATATGGCACCGTGGGGACACATGTATGTCAATCCTGGTCTAACAGAGCCAATCGTTTTCAGTTTCATATGTCTGTAATCGTTTTCATAGCAGGATGAACGGTAGGAATAAGCCGGCGAATGGTGGTTTTAAGGCAAAACAGGAGGTCTCAGAGGCGGGCAGACGTGCCAAAGCCTAGACATTCATAAGCTGATGGCCGAGCTTGAGCGTCTTTAGACCACTCTCCCCCTCCACGCCATCGAGCGTGTTGAGCAACATATTGGTCGCTTCAACGCCGCTGGTCAGGTAGCCGTAATGCACGGTGGGAATGCCGCCCGTCAGCGCGCGCAAAAATGCGTTGTCGCCAAAACCGCTCACGCGACGCACGCCCTCGCCCATACCACGTACCTCGTCAAGAGCGCGCAGGGCACCGGCCGCCATGGTGTCGGTCGCGCACGCGATAAACGAAACATCGGGTACTTCGCCCAGCAGCTCGCGCGACGCACGATAGCCGGAATCGAGGGTAAAGGACCCGCGGCGAATCAGCTCGGGATCGAGCACAACACCCGCGGCGCCCAGACCAGCTTCAAAACCACGACGACGGTCGTAACCGGCGGCACGGTCTTCCTCGGTAACTCCAATATAGGCAATCTTGCCGTCCACACGGCCCGCAAGCGCATGGCCCAGTTCAAAGGCAGCCTCGAAATCGTCATGGTAGACGCAAGCCGCGCCCTCGACGTTTTGGCCGATCAGCACAATGGGCACGTGGCAAGACGCAATGGCCGCACGATGTTCGTCGGTGATCATGGTCGCCACGAGTACAATGCCATCGACCGGGTGATTTTGGAATAAATCGAGGTACTCGAGCTCGCGATCAGGGGCGTTGTCGGTATTGGCGAGCAGCATCTGGTAGCCACGGTGACCGAGCACCTGGCCAATGCCGGCGGTAATGCGGCTAACGGATTCCGAGTTAATCTTGGGCACGATGACGCCGATGAGTTTGGTGGAGCCGGTGCGCAGCGCGCGAGCCTGGCTGGACCGCACGTATCCGGTCAGCTCAATCGCCTGCTTAATGCGCGCGGCCTTATCCGCCGAGATATATCCACCGTTGAGGTAGCGCGAGACGGCGGCACTCGAAACGCCGGCCAGCTCGGCCACATCTTTCATCTTTACCACGAGCACCCCTGTCGTTGAAATCGCTTACACAATGATACCTGTTCGTTCCGGCGTTCTGACGAACGCCGGAACATAGTTAGCCGTGGTATTCGCCGTTGTATTGGATTAACGTCAGGTCCTCCACGCCTTCGAGCGCGCGAATGGCATCCGCATAGGGCATATCCACACCGTCTGAGAACACCTCGACGGCCATCTCCACCTTGTCGCCGCGCATGGTCTTAGACTTAACGGTGAACTTGGTGCGTCCAAATGCACGCACGATATCATCGCCGGTGGTCTGGCCCGTGTAGTGGATGACCATCATGTACACGCGCGCCTTGTCCTGGTGGCTCGCAAAGCTAGCGATCATCGCCACGATCACCACTGCCGTGAGCCCCACGAGCGCATACATGCCGGCGCCCGCCGTAATGCCCGTGGTAATGGCCCAAAACAGATACAGCAGGTCGAGCGGGTCCTTGACCGCCGTACGGTAGCGGACGATGGACAGAGCACCGACCATACCGAGCGAGATGACCACGTTGGTCGAGATCGCTAGCGTCACCATGCAGGTGAGCACGCACATGCCCACGAGCGTCACGGCAAAGCTGCGCGAGTACACCACGCCGGTAAAGAAGCGCTTGTACACGCAATAGATCAGAATGCCCATGGCGAGTGCCACGAGCAGCGACAGACCGATCTTGGCAGGGTCGACCTGGCCAAACGCCTCCAAGACGGAGTTCTTAAAAAAGTCCCTGGTGCTCATGGTCTAAATATCCCCTCGGTTCTCATAATCCGATTCCCAGTAGTTAAAGCCGCGCAAGTAGGCGGTCTTTTCGTAGCACAGGCAGTACTTGGAGACCGCCGTGAGCTCCGCCGCGCCCGGCGGTACCATATCACGCACCAGCTGCGGGCAAAACTCGGTAAACTTGACCTCCATCACCAGCTTGCCCGGCTCCAGCACGGGCAATGCGGGCAAGGTCGCGTCAAAAATATCGAAGCTTCCCACAGCCGCGCGCACGTTCATGTCAAACGTAACGCGCACGGTGCCCTCGTCCATCACCCACGGCTCGCGCTCGTAGTCCACGATGGTGCGCGGGCGCATCATGTTGCAGATGCACTCGATATAGAACTCACGGCAGAGCTGATGCGGGCTGCGCAGCAAAAAGTCATAGTCGCCGGCGAGGACCTGCTCAAACTCGTCGCGGGTGAGCGGCGCATCCTCCTTGTAGATCCAGCTGCCGTACTTCTTTTTACGCTCGAGCTTAATCACCTTGTCGCTGCCGTTATAGATGCGCACGCGATACTTTTTGCGCATCAGGATACCGGCGTCTTTTTCCTCGTAGGCCGAGTTGCAGTAGTCGTCAAAATACAGGCTGCGGATGGTGTAACCGCCCGCCCGTGCATGCTTGTCCAGCTTAAAGACCGGCGACATGCGACAGGCAAGCGCGGCGTGCTCGCCCTCGTTAATGAGATATTTGAGTTCGTGGCGGTAGCGCTCCTGCGTAGCACGCGCAGGCGGGGCCGCCAGGCGCTCAAGCAGCACGCCAGCCCTCCTCATACGTGTCCTCCACGACCTTACCGCCGTCTTGCACGTAGAAGCACTTCATGCCGTACTGCTTGCCGTCATCGGTCACGTAGTAGTCAAACGCATCTTGCGTATAGCCGTCGGAGTTGTTGGCGCGCACACGCACAAAGTACTGGCCGGTGTCGGGCGCGTCGCACGTCACCTCGGGCAGCAGCACATCCTCGGCCTTAAAGACCACGTCGCTAATGGCGTAATCGCGCGCCAGCTCGACGGTATAGCGAATGTCGCGCGCATCAAAGTCGTACGCGGCGTCCCAGTTGATGCGCAGCTTACCGTTATCGATCTGCGGCACGCCGATGTAGAACGGCATGGGCTTCTTATAGCTCTCGCGATAGCTCTTATAGTTCTCCTCGATCTCGGAAGGAATCGCCGCGGCAATCTGCTCGTATTCGTCCTTGGTCACGGGCAGATGCTCCAGGTCGGGCGCAGCAAAGACGAGCGGCTCCGTGACCTCACGATAATGCTCGACCATCTTGCTCAGACGCTCTTCGGTCAAATACGAGCGCAGGTCCTTGACGGCGCTATCGAGTTCGCTGCGGAACGACTTGCTGCGCAACGCGCGGTTAAACAGCACGTTGCCCCAGTAGTTGCTCACGCCGCGCTCCCAGCTCGCATAATCCGAGAACCCCGTCAGGCTCAGCTCAAGCTTGCGCAGCATGCCGTCGTTGTCCCAATCCAGGATGTACCAAACCTTGGAGTTAAGCGGGCTGTACAGATAGCAGTTACGATTCTGCGTATCGCAATTACCCGTCAAGATCTGAAACGCCATCCAATAGACCAGGTTCTCGGTATCGAAGTAGGTGTCGAGCACGTCGTCGATCTTTTGCGTATCGTCGTTGAGCGCATCGAGCATCTCGATCAACTTGGTATGGTCCGAATCGCCCTTAATCTCGAGCATGCCCTCAAACGCCGTCTGGTTATAGTCGGGGTCATCGGCGAGCTTAATGGTGTCTTCGAAGCGATGGAAATCGAAGCTGTTCACCTTATAGAGATGCCCGCTCTTATCCAGACCGTGGGCCTTGAGCGCCGTCTTGTTGAGCTGCTCGACCTGCGTAAACAGTCCGTAGTCCTCAAAGGTGTCGTTAGCTTTTTCGGTCTGGTCGCACACCCATAAGTGCACAAACTGCGTGCGCAGGCCCATCATCTGGGGAATGCCACGAATCAGATCGTAGGCCATCTTGTTACGAAAGCGCATGCCCTCGCCCATGTGCTTGTTGAGCGCAATCGCACGCTGCTGGCGCCACGTGCCCTTGCCCTTTTTGAGCTCCACCTTGTAGTTCTTTTGCGTATAGGTACTCGACGTCTGACCGCGCACCTGCACCGTGGCGTTGGGTGCCTCCTCGCCATAGCCCACCTCGCCAGCAACGGGGCCCTTATCGTCGCCCGCCTGCAGCAGGCCCATAACCTGATAGCGCGTCACGCCCATGTCGGCATAGTCGTAGACCGAGTACGTATTGATCTCGGCCCAGCTGTGGTCCGTGTTCTCGGAGCTATTGCCGCGCGAGACCGTCAGGTACATGGTCACAATGCCCGAGTCGTCGTAAACCTCGTACAGCTCGTCCTTGTCGCGAAGATGCTTGATCTCGCTAGACGCATCGGCCTTTTTAATCTTGTCCTGCTTCTTGGTCTTTTTTGTCGAGGATTCGTCCTGCGAAGAGCAGCCCGAAAGCAGCAATGTGCCGGCAGCCGCCTCAATCAAGCGGCGACGCGATATCATCCTATCGGTCATCAGGACCTCCCCAACGATTGCGATACACACGGACCACCGTGCGCTCAAACGCACCATGCGGCTCGCCCTGTAGACGCAGCTCCTCGTAGCGCTGTTCGGCACGGTCGAGCAAGCAGCCCAACTCCGTAAAGCGACCCGTCTTGTCGGTCGCCACGATGGGCTGCTGACTCAGGATACGATACGGCAAGTTGGCGGTATAGGTATCGAGCCGCACGAGCGCCACAACAAAAAACACCGCCGCGCCGAGCAAAAAGCCAAAGCCATAAAACTGCTGCGGAAAGAACAGCGAAACGATGGTCGCCAGCCCCGCCACGCCCGCGAACAGCCCGGAGGCAAGCACGGCGCCCCTGTAGTCGGTAAAGTACAGCAAGATCAGCAGAATCGTGTTGCCCACAGCATACAGGCCATAGCCCACGCACAGCGTGCGAAAATACCCGTGCATCAGGTTGTTGAAGCCCAGTGGCAGGGCCGAGAGCACCGTGGTCTCGAGCGAGATGACTGCTGCCGTCACAAACAGCTGCTTGAGCGCGCAAAACCGCAGCTCCCGGTTGAGCGTGGCAAGCATTTCCTCCTCGGCCACCACGATGTCGCCCACCACGCCGCCGTCGTTAAACAGGCTGTAGTAGTCGCGGTAGCGCGGATAGAAGTTGACCTCGACCGACACCACAAAGTTGACGGTCGTGACCAGAATGCTCAAAAACGCGATGAGCGCCGGCACATCATGGTAGGGCGCGCCATAAAACAAGCCCTTGACTTGTACGCCAATGGGCCCCGCCCAAATAATCACCAGATGCGCAAAAAGTCCCAGGTTGGTAAATAGGCCCGTGAGCGCCAGCGGCATAAATTGGTCGAGCCAGCGCAAAAAGAGCCAGGGGCTGCGATCGCTCTGAGGAAAATACCGGTACAGCAGCACCACGTCCCAGGCGAGCATCACACCGTAGCCCAGGGCGATCGAGGCCAGCAGGCCCTCGACGGGCGGCAGCCCCAGCGCCAGCGCGGCCAAGGCGCACAGGCACGCCACGCCAATGGCCGCGGCAAAGCTGCACAGAATACCCCGGTAGTCCTTAATGGCCGTGAGGTAGCTCATGCCGTTCCAGTTGACGATCATAATGTTGAACAGCCACAGGCACAGCAGCCCCTGCAGCAGCGTGGCGCCCGAAAACAGCAAAAAGATGCCGTAGAGCACCGTGCCCGCAATGAGCATGATGGCATTGGAGCCCCAAAACGAAGGCAAGACCTCTTCTTCGCGCTCAGCAAACAGCATGTCGGCCAAAAAACGCGTGACCGGCATGGAGAAAAAGCTCGTGAGCGTAAGCGACGCCAGCAGCGTATAGGTCACCATGCACACCAGCAGGTCCTGGTTGGCACGGCCCACACCCCACAGGCCGCATAGCACCAAAATGCCCACCTGCAGCAGCACGCCCAGCAGCATGGGGCCCGTGCACACAATGCCGGCGTAGCCATAGGCGCGCATCGTGGCAAACAGGCCCTTGCGCCCAAACAGGCGTTTGAGCTCAAAACCGATTCCGGCCACCGACTACTCCCCCTCTCTTGGGCAAATTGAACGCGCGAGCCGTCTCGTCGTACAGTGAGCGATAGTTGGCGAGCATCTGCTCGTGTAGGTAATAGGTCGCCACGCGACGCTGACCGCGCTCCCCCATTTCCAGACGGCGGGCACGGCTCGCGCACATGCGCTCCATAGCATCGGCCAGACCCTTGCGATACATGGGCGGGCTCACGAATCCAGCCACGCCAAAGTCGTCGCCAGGGGCGCCCTCGAGCAGCTCGCGGCAGCAGCCGACCTCGGTCGTCACGCAGGGGCGACGTGCGCCCAGCGATTCCAACACGCTCAACGGCTGGCCCTCCGAGATGCTCGTCAAAATGGTAAAGTCGAGCTTTTCCATGTACTCGACCACGTTGACGCGGCCGGTAAAGATCAGGTCGCGCACGCCCAATGTCTCCACCAGCGCATGGCACTCGGCGCCATACTCCTCGTCGTCCACGCCACCCATAATATGCAGGCGAACGTGCGGCAAGCGCTCATGCAACTCAAAGAAGGCATAGATCATGGTCTTAACGTCCTTGATGGGCGCCAGGCGCACCACCGCGCCAATGTCCACCCAGCCGTCATCGGGCTTTAAGGGAATGTCCTTAAAGCGGTCGAACTGAATGCCGTTGGGGATAACCAGGCATTTTTCTGCATCGCAACCCATGTCGATCTGCGTTTTGCGCGCGTTGTGGAACAAACTCGTCACACGAAAAGCGCGACGGTAGATTTCCTCCGAAAGCAGGTAGAAAAAGCGGATCCAACGGTCCTTAAACGAAGGCACCACCCAGTCAGCGCGAATGATCTCTTCCTCGCGTTCGCGGGTATAGATGCCGTGCTCGGTCAGCAATGCCGGCGCGTTATTCATGCTGGAGCCCAAACTTGCGAGCAGACCGCCGTAGCCGGTCGAGATGGCGTGGTACACATCGGCCACCGGAACCTCACTGCCCAGTAGATAGAGCACGGGCAGCAACATCGAACGCATGGTGTGGAAGGCGTCCGCGAAAGGCGTATACGGGTACTCGGCCAGGCACACGTCGCGGAAGATGTCCATAAACGTGCGGCTCTGCAAAAATGAGAGCGGATGCACGTGGCGGCGCTGGAAGATATCGAACAGCACGTCCCAGTCCGGATTGGAGAGCGAAACCAGACGGCGCAACGCCTCACGCTCGCGGTCGTCGAAGTCGACTTCCTCCTGCTCGCCCGAAAGACGCAGGGCATCGTCCAGGAACACCTCGTGCACCTCGACGACGTTGTCGGGCAGCTCGTAGACAAACTTGCCGCGGTCTTCGGCGTGGGCGCCAATCACCCACAGCACAAACTCATGCTCGGGCATGGCCGTGATGTAGCCGTGCATCCAGGTGGACACACCGCCGTGCACGTAGGGGTAGCAGCCCTCGAGCACCAAGCAGATTCTCATTTGTCGCCACCCTCCTTGCGCGCAATGGTCACCGTCTTGTCCGTGGCTTTGACCAGGTACAGGTCGCCCGTCAGATGCGTAATCTCGCCACCCGTGACCGCACCCGGCTCGCCGTTGTTGGCGCGGAACATGAGCCACGCTTCGTCGTGGAAATTGCCCAGACTGAGCGTCCAGGCGTCGTCGCTCGTATCCACGCTCACCGTCACGGACGAAAAGCGCTGGATGGCACCCGAGCATTCCGAGCCGGTCTGGTGGCGCAGGTCGGGCGCAGACTTGGTAAGCCAGTCCAGGTAGTCGGTCAGGCCGCCCTTGTAGACCTCCCAGCCCTCCGTAGCGCCGCGATCGGGATCGAGCAGGTCGTCCGGGTGCATAAAGTGCGTGCTCACGTAGTGCATGTTGAGCTCGGACACGGCAGCCAGGCGCATATAGGAATCGTCGACCATGCCGCCCGAGACAATGCGCGGCTGCTCCACGATGCCGTCGCTCGCCACGCCAAACTCTTGCACGTACGGAAGATCGGTGCCGTCCTCAAAATACGTACTGGCGATGGTCTTAATGCGCGGCACGTCCTCGCCAATAATCTTGCGCGCGCGGGCCGAAAGGATGTTTGACGGCGGCACGTAGACCGAGCCGTGCGCGTTGGGCAGCACCTCGTCCTGAAAGGCGATAAGCTCGTTGAGCGATGCGACGAGCGTCTCCTTGTTCTTCCACGTCTTGTAGTCGTACAGCGTTCCATAGTCGGTATCCCAGAGCGCCAGCGGCTGATGGTTATAGCCATGAAAGCCCAGCTCTCCGCCCATCTGCAGCAGCATGCCGCCAAAGTAGCGGAACTGCGTGGTATCGGGCTGGCGCGCGGGCTCGGTCTGATTGACCGCGTCCTCGTAGTTTTCAATCATCACGCCGGTATAGCGAATGCCGTATTTTTGCGCGAGTTTTTGCAGATCGGGCCACCAGACCTTGGCATAAAAATCGGCAATGGAAAGGCCGTAGTCGCGCTTAATGTAAGTGCCGTCGCCCGAGGGCACGGGGCTGGGAAAGTCGTCCAGATAGAAGACGGCGCTGTTGATGACGGGGTAGGCCGTGGCATCGCCCAGCAAGCTGATCGCCGAGGCGTAAAAACCGCGCATGACCTTGTCGTAGACACCGATATTGCACACCACGGTGCGCCCGTCACCGAAATCATTGGACCAAATGATCGGGGCGCCCGCGTCGCCGGTCGTTGCCCACACGTGCGCCGTCTCGCGCAGCGATACCGAAAGCGACGAATCAAAGGGATCCGAGAGCTCATAGCGCTCTCCCCCGCCCAGCATAAAGTCATTGCTCGGCACAATGCTTTCGGCTTTTACATAGTCGTATCCGGCCGATTCAATGCCAAGCTTGGGGGCAATCACTTGCAGATAGCTCGAGTTATCCGGCGGCATGGCGAGCATAAGCGAACCACCGGCACTCACCCAACTCATAATGTCGGTCAGGTGCGTACCGAGCCTATCGAGAGACGGCATGAGCAAAATCACGCAATCAAAGGAAGTCAGCGAGGGGATGGCATCCGCGCCGTCCAGAGCAAGGTCCACATCGCGGTGCGCGATCTTCATGTCGAGCAGAATCTGGTCAAACTGCTCCTTTACATCCTCGACGCCCGCTTGGTCGGTATCGGTAATGACCAGGCACGTGGGCTTTTGGCCAAATATCGCCGAGGAGGCCGGCACCGCATCGTTGGCAGCAAGCATCCCCAGCTTATGCTGGCCCGCACTGTACTGCACGCCGGCACGCTCCACCAGCAGCACGGCGGCCATGGCAATAAAGACCACCCACACCACGAGCAGTCCCGTCCAGCGAAAATGGCCCGCACGGTCGCGGATATGCTGCACCACGCTCATCGGGCCTCCTCTCCGTTGCGCCAAAAAGCCAGCTCCTCGCGGTTGGCGGCACTTAAGTACACATGTTGCTTGTCGATCGCATCGATCACACGGTGGACTTCGTCACCGTCGCGGCGCATCACGGCCAGGCGCAGGCAAAGCATCCAAACCTCCTGCTCGTCGGGCACGTCGAGCACCAGCTGGTCGGTCACGGCCTGCGCCTCGTCGATCTGTCCGACATCGGCCAGAGCCGTCGCGTATCGAATGCGCAGCTCAAGGGTATCCTCGCGCTCGCAGCGACGCGCAAGCAGGCGCGCGTACTGTTGGCGCTGAATCTGAGCCACGCGCCCCTCGGCCAAGCCCGAGCCCAAGTATTCACCAAGAAAATCGCAGTATTCGTTGAGGTTTTGCGCGCTCGGGTCCGTCTTAAAGGCACGCTCCAGCTGCTGCAGTTTAAGGTCGGACTCCTTGGAGATCTGCGCCACCGCCGTCGCGGCATAGTGCGCCACCTCAACGTCGTCGTTAAGCTTAGCCGCCTGCAGCTGCGCCAGGTAAGCGTCGGGCTCCTCGGTGAGCATGGAGAGCATTAGGCGGCGCCGGTATGCCGGGTCATTGACGATGAGCGCCTCCTCGAGCGGCACTACGCCCGCATCGTCCTCAGCACTCGGTACCGACATGCTACGATGCAGGTCGTCGTTGAAGCGCAGCGACTCCAGCGCAGACTCTTTCAGCCCCTCGCCAAACATCGCGCTGCAGACCGATAGCAGAACCACCATCAACGGACCCCACAGCGGCACCAGCACTATCACAGCCAGCATGTGCCCGCGCACCGGCAGCAGGCCCAGCTTCATGAGCGTCCACAGCATCAGGCAAACCAACGCATGAATCAGCAGCAAGACGGCAGCAACGACAAGCGAGATCAAGCGGCACCCCCCTCACCGTCACCGGTGTAAGAGATGTGCTGCAACAACGCCACGATGTCCTCGCCGTCGACGGGTTCCACCGCAATATGCTTTGCGCTCAGGCGCTCGCGGATAATGGGCAGATCGCACGCCTTTGCCTGACGCATAAGCAGGTAGAGTACGTCGCCGTCGACCAAGCCCGCCGCGTCGCTCTCGCGGATTGCCGACCCAATTGCGCCCACCAGCTCGCCGACAGGCTCCATGCCCGGTACCACGCGCAGGAGCAAAAAACTCCCCATCTTGCTATCTGCCAGCGCCTGCTCTGCCGCGAGCTCTTGGCCAAAGGCAGCCTGCTTGAGCACACAAGTGCCGTCAACGCAGCGTTTATCCTGCGCCACCGCCTCATAGTCAAAGGCACGGCCCAGCGCGCTTTCGACCAGGCCGCACAAGATGCGGAACAGGTTTTGATAATAGAGGGTCATTTGGTTTTCGGCCGCGCTACGCATAAAGATCAACACGGCGGGTGCCCCGTCGCGCTCGATCGTGTATCCAAACATGGGAAGCCCCGGCGTCAGCTCGCGGTTCACCCACAGGTTCGAACGACCCCCGTCGCCCAAAAGAGGTGCAAGCTGCTCAAGCGTGAGCGAGCGTGCGGCATCTTCGGCAATCGCGGGACTTGCAGCCACCAGGCGTGCAAATGCCCCGCCCGAAACATGGTAGATCGCCACGGAATCGTTCTCGAGGATCTCGCCCAAAAGCTCGCAGCACTTGCGATAGATGTCGCGTGGGTTGAGCATGTCGAGCTCCTGCGTCACCGCAAAGATCTTGCCAAAGCTGTCGTGGCGACCCACGATCTGGCGCCTGTACGCGCGCTTATCCTCGATCGCGTCGTGGTAGAGCTGCGTAAGGAACGTATTGCGGTTGCGCACGAGCTCGTTTTGATCGCGCTCCGCCCTAATGGCTTCGCTGTTGCGCAGCTGCACATAGCCGCACACGGCACCCACAACAAAGTACGCAATAAACGGCAGCCAGTTAGACGGCTCATAGAACAGACCCTGGAAGGTATAGCCGTACTGAGTAAAATAGCTGGCTGCCAAACCCACCGACGCCAGCAGCGCCGCAACCAGGCCAAAGTCCAAGCCATACAGCATGCCGATCAGCACCACGTAGAGCAGGCGATAATCGAGCACGTTGAGCTGGGCCGATTGTGAGAACAGATGCTCCAGCACCTCGAACAGAACCCAGGCAACGCCCGTCTCCAGGCATTTGATGGGCAGCGAGTGCATCTGGATGCGGTCGATGGCGTCGCGTAAGGGGTTGACCTTCTTTGCGCGGCCAGCATCCCAACGCGCTTGAATGGTCGAAAGATCGCGCAGCAAGTCGCAGCGCTGAAACCAACCATAGCGCACGCGAGCGAAGTCGCTGGTGGGCAGGCCGTAGCCGGCAGAATCGCCATAGGCAACTGAGAGCCCTGGGAACAGCGCCTGAAGAGCCTCGCCCACTTCACCCGCCGTGTGATGGAAGGCATCGGCAACGTCGAGCGTCTCAAAGGAGGCGCCCCAGCTGTCGAAGATACGGCGTACCAGCACCGCAAGCTCCTCGGCACACAGCAGGGGAAACGCCGCATCTTGCGCGCCCTGCAGAGCGACCGACCCGGTTGAGCACGCGTCGAACAGCGGCACCAAAAACGGATCTTCCAGCGCGGCAGACGCGGTGTACAGGAACGGCACGCGCAGGATCTTGGTCTGAACGCCCTCGCGAGCAGCGTAGTAGCGGCACAGGTCGTTGGCCGCGTGCGCGATAATACCCTTGCCCGTTCGCCCCGCGGCATCGGCGGCGCCCTCGGCACCTGCGGGCCCTGCTATATACAACAGCTGGATCCGGCTACCCATGCACGCGCGAAAGACCGAGCGCAGCAGCTCGATATCGCCCACGCTATCGACATGCGGGGTAAGGTAATTGGAAAGGTAGACCACGCGGTCGAACTCGTAGGCCTGCTCCAGATGTTGCAGAAGCTCTTTCCACGAGGCATGGGGCGATGACTCGTCGCGGCGCGTGTACTGCGCGGCTACGACCTGCACATGGTCCCCGGGGAACGCCTTGGCACAAAAGTCATCGTCAACATATGCGGTGTTGCCAACAACCAGCACCTCCATGGCGCACCCCTCCCCTAAAATCCACATTTGTCATAGTTAAACATGCGTATTGCACGCTGTCAACGCGAGCCAAGGCGCCTTTAAGGCTGTTTTAAGAACTTTTCTAGAGGATGTGGGGATGGCAACTCGTCCGGCTCAGGCTCATTGAGAGGCTGCTATTCGCTCTGAAAGGGCACATCGCAATCTGCTGACAGCTCTGCAGGGAGAATGGCAGGCAATGCACATTGCTCTCGCACGGAATCATTGGATGAAAGAAACGGCAGTTCTTTGGAATAGCTGACGATAACCTGCGGAACGATCTTAATGCCCAAAGCAAGTTCGAACTTTGCAATCGTCTTTAGAGTCATATTAGGTTGAGAATTCAAGAGCTTAGAAAGCGACTGAAGGCTTATGCCCATACGATTTGCCAGCTCACTTTTACTCAATCCCAAACGTTTCATTTCGCGATGAACAATAAACTCAATATCTAGTGCATGTTCATAAGCGCGCGTTTCGCTACTTTCTGTTTCGGCATAAAAATCAGATAGATCTACTTTATTCATTGTATTCTCCGTTTCAGAAGCCAGGCATAAAAGTCAGCGCCCAGGCTCCAGAAGCTGACGCGCTATTACGTTCAGTCGCTTGGCCCGCTCGATTTCCCTGCTGATATTTCCCAATCCCTGATGCCCTTTAAACCAAAATAGAAGAACGATTTTGTCTACGCCTTAACATATGGCATAAATCATCTCTCGATTAACCCCGTTAACCCCTTAAGTTCATAGAGGCCGATCTTAGAATCAATACATCGTAGCTTTGAGGTCCCACTCGCGACCTTTAACCCATAATCATAGATTTTTGAAATCAGGTTGATCATTTTACGGGCGGCATTTTTACGATAGTGTCTGACATCATCTTCTGAAATTGAGAGTTGTCAGGAGAAGTCGTCAGCTCCCAAAACGGGCGGCCCTTGGGGTCTTTATATTCGACAAGTTCATATCCTTCTGCCAAAGGCCACCTCCCATTTCTAGATACACTTAACTTAGAAGTTAAGTGTATCTATTTAAATACAAATAACAAGGTATAAGGTAAATTCCGCAGCCCCAAATCGATAAACAACCCAACCAAGCTGGTGCCCAATCCGGAAGTATGACGCAAATTCTTGACATGCTGACCACACTGAGTAGCGACAACGTTTCTACCTGCGGGTTCTTTTCATGAAAAGGGCGATGTGCTCAAGGGTTCCGAAATTTGCCGCATACTTCCGGCGAACGATTCCGGAAGTGCGGAGTAAAACCGAGATCTGGGAACCAGACCCCGATTTCACCCTTCCGCAACCTGCGGTTTTGTTGCCGAAATTCGGTTTATGCTCGGAGGTTTCCAATTTTACCCCGCACTTCCGAAATAACGACTCCGCATCGAGGGCTCCAGCAACAAAGGCGGCATCCGCAACAACATCCAGTAGCCGCGGAAACGTCAAAGGGCCGTTGCCGGAAACCGAACAACGACCCTTCTTTGTCGCCGCCTCACGTAGAGTCCACGGCGACTGTATCACTGAGGACATCTTACAGTAAGTCAATCAACCCAACAGGGAGATAATCAGGAACGATCAGAAATGCAGCCGTTCGCCCCAATTTCCATCTAACTAAAACTAGGGGATGCCCTCCGTTAGGAAGGAACCCCCTAGCAAAACAATGGCCTATGGCAGACCTTCGTTTTTCATTTAGGACATCATAGCGCAGCATCACTATTTCGAAGAGTGGTTGGACACAAATTGATTGAGAACATTAATCGCCGCAAGCCCGCCTACAAGAGAACAGGCAACGGTTGTTCTATCCAAGCAGCCCAATATGATGACGTCGGCTATCAACGTAAGATTAAGAAGTATCGTTCCATATTGCGCTCAGGGAATCTGCTCGGCATCAACCTTATTCATGACGTCAAGTCGAGCCGACTCTGCCCTCTACTTCGAGGTCTTTACCTTTAAAGACTTCTCCGAGATGATTCTCGCCGCCATCACGGTGACCATCTTGTTCGAGCTCCTCGTCGAGCGAGCCCTCGCCTCGGAAACCTTCTTGCTCATCTCCAGACCCGGCCATGACGGAAACGTTCTTAACATTTAAGCCATCATGCATACCACTTTCTTTATCAGGCGGGCAACGGTATTAACGGATTTGTTTATTGAGATTTGCCATACCGATTCTACTAGTCAAGCATCTAAAGGCATCCAATTCAAATCATGAAAAACACTACTCAATGTCGAAGCAAAGCAGGTCTTAGCTAACGACGCAATAAGAACGATTATTATGTCTATTCTTCTAATTCCGACAGCGCTGTCTCGAGCTTTTCCTTATCGATTCTCAACTCATCAAGAAACGACTTCACCGCAACAGAAATAATCTCGGCAAAACCTACTGAATCAAAGCGTTCATCATCGCATTCAACGACAATCTTCTCTGGATCTATTGCGTCGCGGTTTTCCACGATTGCCTGAACCAGGCTCTTTAAATCCGGCGAATCAGAAGCAAGTTCAATTTCCTTACCGTCCAGAAGCCTTACGATAATTGTATTATTCACCATACTTCATCAACCTTCTCTTCACGGCACTGCGTCCACCATCCAATATCAACGAAGCGCAATCTATTACTTCGCCACTCTCAAGTGCCCCGTACTTATAGTAAAATTTACCGGGAGTCGGTTGCTCTGCAATCACGACATTCTCGGCATCTGAGTTGATGACGATGTTGGCATCATGGGTAACGACAATAACTTGTTTCTTATGTTTGAGCTTGATGAACCATGTTCTTATCTGATTGAAAATCGTTTGATTGTCAACATTATCTTCAGGCTGATCGATAAGAAGCGGCCTAGATGTATCCGTATGGACTATATATTCCAGCAGGATATTCGTCTGTGTACCTGGGGACATCGTAGAAATATCACGATATACACCGTCTTTGCATAGATATTCAATTGACACGCCTGGTATATAGTCGAGATTATATTTCGCCAACTCAGTGGTCAGTGATCTCCAATCTTTGCCCTTCTTATAGCCGCCCTCGTCATAACAGAACTGTTCAATGAGATAGCCTAAATTATCACTATTAAGACCACCACGCCCAGATTTTTCCGCAAGAAAGTAATCATTGAATAGTTTGAGCATATGGCGAAGAGGGTGCTCGATGTCCAACGTTTTCTTGAAGCGAAAGGCTCTCATTACCACACCGTCAGCATAAGCGTAATTCTCGTAGTGCGTCTCAAATCCAGTCGAATTGGAAAGATAGGCATTTACGACAGAAACCCTCTGTCGGATGCTTTCCGTGTTATCCATAAACGCAATTTCGAACAATTTCGCAACGTCCGATTTTGCCTTTTGTGCCTCACTAATCCTGCCCTTCGCTTCAAAGAACTCATCAATCAGCTCGTTAAAAAGATAGGTATTGCAGAGATGACCTTTTCTATGAGCTGCAGCAACAGTAAGAATCTCGCGCTCGAAAGATATAAAAGCGTCCTTAAATCTCTGGTCATCAACAATGGCAGGAGGAATCTTCGAGCGAACCGCCTTTTCAACGTCGCCTAGAAGTTTTTCGTAACTCAAATTGGCGATTTTCTTATCAATTTTCAGCTTCTGACACTTAGCAATTTTTATATCAAGGGCATCGTTGCGATCAGTCGAAAATTTATCAACTAAACCAGAAATGTTCTCAAGTTGCCCAGCAGAACAATCAGGAATAGGCAAATTAAAATCCGCCATATTTTGTGTCTTGATAGCAGCTTCGTCTATTTCGCTTACGGCATCAAACCCAGTTTGAAAATAGTTTTTGAGGGTATTTTTATACGCCTCGCCCTCTTCCATAAACAGCTTTGCGACGTAGCTCTGATTAAAATAGTCATAGGCGAACGCGCCGGATTTAACAGCATCCCCGCGGGCATTCTTAATCGAAACTGCGTAGTTTTTAACAAATTCCCTGCGCCCAGGTTTAACCTTTTTGTTGGGGTCACCAAGTGCCAAAGCCATAGCGTCTAAAAGGAGAGATTTTCCGCTGCCTCTACCTCCAATAACTGCATTGAGCCGAGTGGACAGCTCGATCTTCTGCCCATTAAAGCACACCTCTCCGAGATAAGAGCCGAGCGATTCGTCGGGAATCTCTTCCCTGGTGCACGAAATACGATTGACTTCACTACCGACCATCTGAAGTCCCCTAAAGCTCGGCAAAGCATGGAAATACTGAGGCGGGTAGGAGAGGTATTTATCAAGTTTGTCGAAATCTTTGGAATCAGAGAAGGAGATTACTGAAACCCTCTCATCTGCATCTATTTCTCGTAGGAATTCGACAGCATGCGCAATGCTGCTCTTGCCACCTGTTTCCCATAAGCAGAAGAACTGGTCGATGTACTTTCTCGCTTCGTCCCCGGGATTCTCAAGACAATGCCAATCGAAGTCGATTCCGCGTTTATTTTGCTTCATGGCATGAGGGCTCAATGCAAAAGGAATGCCCAACTCAAGCAATTTGTTCAATAGAACATCGATATTGATTGGGCTCTTCGGACTCACTTCCCCCAGAACTTCGTTAACCCAGTCGGCAACCTTGACAATCTTTTCTTCGTCATCGACGGCATCGAAATAGACAATGATATGCTTGGATGCTTCGCCCTCTTCCAGAGAAGCATCCACTTCTACGCCGGGAAGAAGACGAATAGAGCTATCTCTCGAAAGAAACTCTTTGTAGACATCTAGAGCCATGGAATTATGATCGGTAATGGAGACCATATCCAAATCCTGATGCTTTTTAAATACATCAAAAAGTCCGTCGATATAGTCGTCAACACCAAGTTTTTTCATTTCAGGAAGAGCGGAAGAACACTGGTTGGAGTGAATATGCAAGTCCCAAACTCTTCCGCATTTTACAATCGGTGAATCCATCGTGTCTCCCGCCATAAGAGATGACTTATTATCCGGTGTTTAAGGTATTTCGGAAGTCGCTAAAATGCCCTACCCTTCAGAGCGTTCTCACGAATCTCTCAACGCATAATACTCTCAACAAGCAAGTATGCATCCGTCATGCCGGGTGCTGGCAGAGCAGTCTTGCAGCTCACGCGCTTTGCTTTCGCATTTTCGATGGCATCGCGCACCTGTTTGGCTGAGAACTGCGTCGCAGAAACGCGCTTCGCATAGCGAGGCAAATGTCTCTTCAAGGCAGAGTCCACTTTCTCCGGAGTCGTGCAGCCATTGGCCTTCTCGAAGTGCATCACGAGGAACAGTTCAAACTTTGGGTTGCTTACGGCCAAGTAATGACGACCATCTGCCACCTTCCAGGCCAATAGCTCACCAAACTCGTCTTCATCCCAATCGTCAACATCCACCACGAGCCACGCCTCGTCCCCGGCACGGAAGTCGTTCTCGCGTAACACTTTTTCGAACCGCTTTAGCACAGCAGCTGGATTGTGCCGATTTGGATGAGTGTTCTTTGGGAATTTCACCGACACTTGCGCATCCTTGAAAACGGCCATACCCAGGTAATCACGCTCAGTAGTTCCCTCGGCACTCACCCAGCACACGCAGCGATAGTCTCGAACGTTCGTCCTTCGCGGTGCAAGTCCACTTTTACGCCTAGCCAAGCGAACCCGCCTCCCCGAACATCGGAATGCCGCCAAAGCGGCCGTCAAGATAACTACGAACAAGATCCTTGTCGAAGCGGATGCCCTTAAACTCAGGAAGTCCCACAAGCTCCGAGCAGCCATCGGAGCCACGTTGGGCAACATACATCTCGTCACGACGCATCAAAGACTGATCCATAAGCAGGAGGTCGTGCGTAGTGAACATGAGTTGCTTGCGTGTGTCGGCTCCACACCCCGACAAGAAGTCGGAAACGAGACGCATCGTTAACATTGTGTGCATGCAGCGATCGAGCTCGTCCACCACGTAAACCTTAGAGCATGCAGTGCCACCCATACCCGACTGGTCGAACAGCATAGGCAGAAGCCCCATCAGACGCTGGGTGCCCGAAGATTCCATTCCCAGGGAGAAAATGTGTTCACTGCCGTCGGAACCAACGTGCACGGTGCGCAGGCGTTGCACTTCGGGATGCCCCGCAGCCGAACGTACGGTAAGCATCTCAAATCCGTAGTCCCCCGCCTCGACATCAAGCAGCACGGTAATGACCCCGTCGTCATCCAGCTCGGAAATACTGCGCTGCAAAGCGGCATCTTTAGGCAACGCCTCGGGACCAACCGGCTCGGCGACAAGTCTCGATATGCCAGTATCCAAACGCGAAAGCGCATCCCCTGCGAAATCGAGGAAGCCCTCCTGAGTGCCAGCAGCTTTAGCGAACGACCATGCCTGCGAGCCAACGCCCACCAGTTCCAGCGTGTGCGAAAACCAGCCGTGAGCCTCCCTGAGCTCTAAAACATTCTGCGCAACGCCGCTCTCCAAAAAAAGTCGGTTTGCACGCGTACTCTGCGCAGCGTAAGCGACATGCCCAGAATCGCCGAAAAAGCCCTCTTCAAAGGAATAAGAGTCTGGCCCGTCCTCGACTGCCTCACGCTCGTACAAGACGATGCCCGCTTTCTCCCGCACTAGCTCGAGCGACTCATATACGACAGCGGTGGGAGTTGCCTCAACGTAGAGCCTGTACACGTTCGCACCAACAAGAAACGTGATGTCCAAGGATGCAGGCCCCTCATCGTCCCCAAGGCGAAAGGTATCGACGGGAAGAACCCCATCCACCCCCACATCAACGGTAGCCATTGTTTTCAATGCCGCAAGCGCCTTGAAAAGTGCCGTCTTGCCCGATGCATTGCCGCCGTATATGGCAGCGACCGGCAACACGTACTTGCTGCGCCATCCAGGCAGCTTGGCAAGTGTCTCCTTATGTTGGCGCTCGAGCGAGCCCAGCATGCTGAGCTGAGCATCGTTTCCGTACGACATCCAATTACCGACTGTAAGGTCAAGTAGCATACCATTCTCCCTTCATTAAACGTGATTTTATCACATTCGATGTTACAAATGAGACACGAGCAGGGGAACCAATACCCACATAGGTAGTACCTTGAATATCAACATTCCCCAGAAAGTTCGCTGATGTTGACTGGTGTTCCCGTAAAATAAACCGCAACAAAATATGTGCGGAGTGCTGGCCTGGAGCTGCCTTCGGACCCTATTGGCTGCTCACCGAGAGGCTCCGCTATGAAACGACCCCTTTACTACCTGCTCTGCGCGATCGCGTGCACGTCTATGGCCAGCGCGACGATGCCCATGGCAGCCATTGCGGAAGCCATCCAGCCTCAGGCAACAGCCACGCAGCAGGCGCAATCCGACGCCCCGAACAGCGACGCAGGCAAGGCTGAAGACGGCACCAACACAAATGCGACAGCAGATACCGTAGAGGACGGCGCCGCAACATCCACCGGCACCAGCGCCGTCAACACGGAAAGCGCTGACGGCACCCCCGCCGCAACCGACACGGCCACCCCATCCCTCCAAGCCCAAGCCAGCCCCACGCCCGAGGCGATCTCAACCGCGGCAGAAACCGGCTATGCCCACTCCGCCACGGCAAGCCAAAACGGCGTCACCTTCACCGTATCGTGGAACGACGCCCCCGCGGGCACCGCGACGACCTTCCACGTAACCCAAACCAACGGCTCGTCCCAGGCCAAGGCGCGCATGGACGTGCCCACCTATTGGGACGGCGGCAGCCTGGAAAGCGTCTGCGACCCGTCGCGCCCAGCATGGGCCAGCTACTGCAGCCTGGGCACCGCGGGCCACGACTTTACCTTTGACTTCACGGCATCGGGCACGTACCGTATCTACCTCTACTTTATGGACAACGACAGAAACGACCCCCAAAACGACAAGGGGATCTACTACCTGCGCACCACGGCGGAGGTGACCGTAAACGACGCCGCCCGCCCAAGCGTCACGCAGATCGTCAACGACGCCGTGGACCAGTGCAGGCAAAAGACAAACGGCTCGGAATACAACATGGCGCTGTGGCTCCACGACTGGACGCTCGACCAGCTGGAGTACGACCACAACCTCAACTGGTGCTCGGCCGAAAGCGGCCTCACGCGCCACCAGGGCACCTGCGAAAGCTACCAGCGCATCTACTTGAGCTAGGCTAAGGGCCTATAAATCACGTCAGTCTCCAGAACCTCATCCATTACGGACATGATCCTATCATCCATAGGCACATCAAGAATCTCAATGAGTTCTATCCCTGGTTTTAATAATTTGGCATAGCCGAGAATAATTTCGATTTTCTCATCCTTATTATTTATAAGAAGCACATGAGACGATGAAGAAAATAGATTCAAAGCGCCTTTAGGCTCAAGCGTGAACGTTATCCAGTCATTAGACGAAAGTAGTCCCAGCGAATCCATGGCGACCACAGATTCAAATGAAATTGTGCCCCCATTGTATGTCCAAGAATCATCTTCTGAGGTTTTAAGGAGAACCGGGATTGGAGTAAGTACCGAATTGGGCCCCACTTTCGCCCATAGACAGCACCGAAGAATTGAAAACAGCTGATTCGCTTCTTCCGAATCCATTTGTTCGAGTATTTTCTTCGTTCTTTTAGAGCGCGTGCGACCTGATGATACTTCCCGCGAGATCAATTTCGCCCATATTTCCCTCAGATCATCGTCATAGGCTGTCTGAGCTCCATGAATGTCAAGATCAATGCAGGACTCCGGCAGTTCATCAACTCTATTCGAATCTGACATTTTTCCCGCGCGCTCAAGAACATTTAGCAAATTATCTGCCTGAGAAGCGCTCGCGTTATAACCATGGGCCATTAAATAAAGCTGGCCATCAGTAAAAGTCGGAAAAGCCCGTTTATAGATTGCAACAACATCCGCTATAGAGCTCGCTTCGATGTTCCGCATCTCCGCCTCGTCACGCGCGGCACCAATGGGGTTAAGAGCCTTACGTGCGTTACGAATAAACCGCGCAGGGAACGACGCAATATCACCGCTTCCATTAATGCCTAGGTTAACAGTTGGTTGAAAGGACACGTCATTTGTTGAAATATTTACAGCGCCCGCCTGGGCATTAGCTTTGATATCGTTATTGTGTAAGTCATTCATCGCGTGTCCCCTCATCAGGTAATAAGTGTTCACGCTTGCATTCCACTCATTCCCGTAAGCAACAAATTAGCAGTTTGTTTTGAATACTTCTATACACTTGCACAATTGTCGAAATGCGTAAAACTATGGTTCATCTGAACGTGCGCACTAAAGATGTTAACGCACTTTGTAGGTTGATTTCCGATCTCAGCCGAAAACATTGAGCTGATGGTTCGCTCCCGCAGTTAGCCGAACGCCTACGAGGCCCCATCCGGGAACCGGGGGCGGCATTTTCCCAGTTGATGGAATGATAGAAATGTGTTTGATAGGTCCGGTGGCCATGCCCCCCCCGCCGCCCGGTACCTCTTCCCAGACTCAGCCGGACGGTCGGTCCGTCTATTCCGTTTTTCTTCTAGGCTAGGCCAGTGGGACATCGCCCCTCTCTGCGCGTGCCCCCTCGATGAGCCGCGGCGTCAGGTCGAGATCGCCGAGCGGCACGTCCCCCACGCCGTAGGCGTCCAGCAACGCCGCTGCGTCCTCCCCGAGCATCGCCCTGAAGGCGCGCGCGGGCGTCGCGAAGCCGAGCGCGCTGCGGGGTTCGGAGTTCACGTGCGACATGGCCAGCGCCAGGTCGGCCGTGACCAGACGAAAGGCGTTGACGTGCATATTGAAGGCGATCCACACGCGGAAATCGCGCGAGGCATGCGGCAAGAAGGCCGGGGAGGCGGCGGAGAAGCTGGAGTCGATGCGGCTCGGGGCGGCCGCGAGGAGGTGCGCGACGGGTTCGCCGAGACGCTGACCTACACGGAATTCCCGCCCGAACACTGGCACCGGATCAGTACGAACAACGGGATCGATCGCATCAACCGCAGGACCAGAAGGAGGACAAGGATCGCCGGGACCTTCCCGGACGGCAACTCGGCCCTCATGCTGGTGACTGCGAGGCTGAAGTACATAGTGGAGCACGAGTGGGGCAAGAGGAGGTACCTGGACATGTCCAAGCTTGAGGAGATGGACGAGCTGGAGGGAAAGGCGAAGGGGCAGAAGAGGACGGGGCCGAGGACGGCTAAATCAATTTGCGAAAGAAACTTGACGGTACTAGCTGGTGCGGTTTTTAACCGGTTAAAAAGGGGTATCGACTCACGCCGAAACCCCTAATGCAAGTACGCTTTAATCTGATTAAGCCATGATCAATACTCCTTTATCGGATCAGCGTACATCGTGAATTGAAAGCCAATCCAGCATCCTATTGAAGCACTCTGTAAACATGATCCCGTTTTTCGTGCAGCAGCGTATTCGCAGGTACATCTTTAGAAACGACACTATTGGCAGCGATGACCGCATTGTCGCCAATGGTCACACCCTTAAGCACCACAACATTCGCGCCAAGCCAGACGTTGTCGCCAATATGCACGGGCGCTGTCGTAGTCGGCTGGTCCCGGTACATGACTCCATTCTGCGACATACCGTGGTCGAAGTCATACACATGGACGTTTGGACCAAATAGACAGCCTCTGCCAATCTCAATTCGTTCATGAGCAATCAAGACACAACCGTAATTGAAAGACGTTCGCTCACCAACGTTAATAACGCCTTTATCCGATACGCGACAATAAAACGGTCGCCTGAAAGCCTTCGTCATGGTTATCTTGCAGGGAATCTCCCTGCAAGAAACGCCAACTTACCCCGAACATAAATCCAGGTCGCCACATGCTCTACAAACTCCATTAAATTCAAGAGTAACGCCCCTAGTAACTATTTCCTTTTAATAAGCTGTTTCACAAGAGTCTTGAGAGATTTCACGAAGCCGTAGGCGCCAACAAACCGAGCAGTGCCCTCGAACCCCTTATGCTCATAAGCCTTCCAGAAACCATCAACGTTACCCTGCGGAGAGGACGACCTCTCCAGCATCGGATTACCGGGCAGCACCTCTTCAAGAGATATTTCTGTTACGCCGGGCTCAAATATGCCAGATGCAACAATGCGCTCGGCAAGCTCGCTATTAACCATAACAACAGAAAGTCCCTTATGATCATTAAGGCCTTTGCGAACTCGATCGACGCCAAGATAATCAGCAAGAGTGAAGTCGGAGACCCTGTTGACGTCGGTATAGGCGCAGTTATAACAGCTGGAATTTAAAGCGTTATTGCTATAGAACACATCTCGCCAAGTATTAGATTCAATCGTGTCATAGAGAGCAGTGCCGTCGTCCAAGAGAGCCTTCTCGACATGGACTCCCCAACCTCTGTCCTTGGGGCGATGAAAATATTTGATGACCTTCTTTCCGGATTTTTTTTCCAAAAAGGAAATGTAATCGCGGAACATACGATTACTAGGTGTGCCATGGCAGATTAAATCGCAGGTAACCAACTGTCCGGAATAGTTTTTCTTAGACAGAAAACTCCTAAGACCCGCAATCTGACATGGGGTTCCGCTGTAGAGCACGTCAAGGCCTTGTTTTAAGTCGTTATATGCTTCACCAAATGAAGAGCCAACGAAACCCTGTGAGTATTTAGAGCCTCGACAAGCTTGCGCGTCCTCCACAGAAGCACAACGCCTCTGAACGACACGGAAATCCTCATCGAAGCAAGCGCCGTAAACGACGCCGCCATTATTTAGAACATAAGAAGCCAAGGTCCAAAACGCGGCACCCGAAGAACTTTTTGCGCGTTCAACGTCGTCAGCCCGATAAGCCAATACCCGACGAGGGTTCATCTTCAGATCGTCGCTCGTCAAACCATTAGCCGGACATACCCTCTGGCACAAACCGCACTCAACACATTTTGATTCGTCAATATTCGGACGGTAAAAACCATGAGAGTCTTCTACAATCTGAATCGCCGATCGAGGACACACAGACAGACACGCAGAGCACCCGGTACAGAGTTGACTATCTTTGCAGATATCCATGGAATCCCTCCCTATCGTTAAGAATCATCTTGTCTGAGCCGCAAATTGCAAACGCCGTCACACATGAAATGAAATACGGTATGTAGCACTGCGGATCGTATAAAGGGTTGCCTGAAAAGCAATAAATTAGAAAGAAAATCTGCACACCCAAACAGGCCCACAAGCAAAAGGAGTCCCCATAAGGACCTTCCTCTAAAAGAGATTCAGATTGATGCATGGCTGCAAGGATGGAGAGAAACGCAGGCACAACAAAAGCCGCAAGGCCAATCACACCCGTCTCGGCAAGCAACTGAAGGTATACGTTGTGAGCACTCATCGACGAAAAGCCAAGATTGCTGTACATTGCACCAAGGGAGGTAGTGGCAACATACTTGGAATAAGTCCCCCAACCACAACCAAGTAAGGGTTTTGCATAAAACATACTCCAAGCGCAATCGTACAAATAGCTTCTGCCATTGCCCGTTTCATCATCTGAAAGCTCAATAAACCTCTCAAGAGTCGCCTGAACAGCGGGAACAAACGTAGCAAGAACGCCGACAGCTATTACAGCGATTGCAGCAACAACCAAGGTCTTGAGCATCGTCCCGGTAAGCTTCTTTCTATTTACGAACAGATACGAGATGACGATAGCAGCAACGGATGCAACCAAAGGACCCCGCTTAGTAGTCAGAAAAAGCGCAAGCAAGAGCATCAGGCTCAGCATCAAATCTTTAATCCGAACCTTTTCCCTGCTACCAGCAAGACCACAGGCCCAAGAGACGAGACCCAAACTCAAATAAATCGAATTAGTGCTGTAGTGCGCCGTGAAGCCAGAGCGATAGTCCCTAGCCATATAGCTACCTGAAAAGAAGGCAGATTTAACTGGCAGATAAAGTGCGGGGACTAGCCAGAAGACGATGGTGCAGAACGCATGAAATGCTGCAAAGGCGACAAGAACCCTAAGGCATGAAGTGACCCAGGATCGCTCGCCCGCCGCAACATACATGCACAGAAATAGAAGCGTATAAACTACGAGCAGGGTTAAATTAGCTACACCGTATATCAAACTATGAATAAAGAACAGCACAAAGAAAGGCGCCCAAGCCAGTTCAAGGCCAAATCTCTTGCAAGCAAATCTTCTGTTAGTCACAAAATGTAGGAGAAGCGCCGTAGCAGATAGCAGGAGACAGACATCAAGTGCAAGCGCAGAAGCAGCGAGCGATTGGCAGAAAAAAGCGTAAAAGAGCAGTGGAATGAACACCATGGACCCATCATTTAGGGAAAAGCGTCGCTCTAACTCAGAGCAAGACTCAACACCGGCCCTAGACGCGCTGAAATAATTCATCCTATTTAATCCTCATAAAACGACCAATAATCGAACTATAGCTAGGCCTGTCGAAGAAATAGAGCGTCGCGCATGCGGCGACTGCGCCCCAAATGACAAGACCGATGGCGACCGCAATCCATCCTGTCCAACTTCCAGCGAAGCAAGACAGTAGATAGCCAGGCATGGCCACGAGAACGGTCTGTAATACATACACGCCAAACGACCAAAACGAACTCGAAAGAGAATCCTTCGAGATTTTACGAGGCTCGTAGAGCAAAAGGTCAACCACGCGGTATAGATTGGATACGCAGGACGCAGCAATTGTGCCGACGACCCCAAAACGCATTGTGAGTGGGATACCCAAGACGATAATGATTGCAGCCTGCAAGCAGGTCTGCGCCCTAGTCTCACGGTACATGCCAGCAGCAATTACAAGTAGGCCCTGGGACGACTTGCCATGATAGAGAAAAACATTTAGGACGACGAGGAAACCGAGCAGGACATTGTGGTAATTTGCATCGTGAAACCCGCCTGCATACAAATCAACAAACGGCATAATCAATGAAAAAGCACATCCGCATGCCACAGCGGAGACTGCGTACACAAGCGCTCGATATGGCTTATAGGAAGACCGA
Source organism: Collinsella aerofaciens (assembly GCF_015553355.1). Taxonomy (GTDB): domain Bacteria; phylum Actinomycetota; class Coriobacteriia; order Coriobacteriales; family Coriobacteriaceae; genus Collinsella; species Collinsella aerofaciens_V. Next base: position 10,152 of record NZ_JADNGN010000023.1, on the reverse strand, counting down.
AGACCCTCGTAGTCTCCCTCAGCAATTTGCCGGCCAAAGAGCGCCTGAAGTCCTGTACCAAGGACATTCGGAATCATCTGCAGACCCGTAGATACGAGCATGTAAACAGCAAGAACGCTGACTTCACTCATGCTCCCACAGAGGAAGGTCGCCAAAATAACAGGAGCGCCCGACTGAACGGCTCCCAAGATCTGAAGAAACAGCGCATCCCACCTCTGGGGCAGCTGATAGTCACCGTAATCAACTTTGCAATTGAGTTTCGGGTAATGACGGCGTGTATACAGAGCGAGAATCAGACTGCGTGCAAAAACCGCAGAGAGAGCCAACGCATAGACAGCGACAACAGGAGCATGGAGATAGGCGAACAAGAAAATGACGGCCGTGTTAACCAGCGTGAAGACCGTCGATGCGAGTTGAATGAGCCAGTTCTTTTGATCGGCGGTAAGGAAAACTTGGTACTTGGCGAGGGAAAAGAAATCCACGACGATCTTGGCACCCAACAGGAAGGTAAGCACCATGATCTCCCAAGGCGCAAGCGAACCTACCGAGACAAATATGGGATAAACGACCGAAAGGCCAACCAGCAAGACAAGAAACAACATGCCCGACTTCTGATAAAAGACCTTCGAGGCCGAAGCCACGACGTTAATCCCATCCCAGTCGCCCTTAGCAATAGGCTTATATAGAGCGAAGGTCGCCGCACCAGAAATGCCAGCTTCGACAAGTGCGAAATAACCAATAAACTGAGTTAGAGAGGTCACCAGACCGTTAACCTCGGATCCATATACGTCAATAATCGCCCTTGGGACGAGGAAGCCGGCAACGATAGCGGTCAACTGGTAGACCAAGTTCCAAAAAGTGTTCTTTGCAAACATAAGCCAGAAACGACACCTACAATCCAATGCAGCGAGCGATAAAGGCACGCGCTGTATCACGGTCATGTGAGAGGGTCTGGTTTGCATGACCATAGTCAACAGCCGAAGTAACGACCTCGTCTCGATACAGACAACCCTCAATTCCATAACGTGCGAGCAGGTCTGTAATCCTGACGTTACTCTGAACGGCGGAGTCCGACGTTTTAACGACAAACGACTTATTGAAATTCATGGAGAAGCAGGCGCCGTGGAAGGAGTCCGTGCAAACAAACGACGCCTCACTAACAAGCTTCAAGAAAGCAGCCGGACCGATACCCCTCACGTTAATCATGCCGGGGAATTTCTTCGTGTTGTAATGAATGCAGACGACAGGAACGCCGAGCTCGCTGGCGATCTTCCTAGCTCGATCCACAAGTTTTTGCTCAGAGTTAAGCGTATAAAGCAGAACATAGGATTGAGGTATCGTATCCAAGCCGTCATCTGAGGCTAACGCCGACCAGTCATCGCCCGTAAGAAGCAGGGTCGGATCGGGCATAAATACAGATTCGAGCCCCATCTCGCTAAGGATCTCCATAGAGCTCGGTTCCCTAACGGAAAGACCAGTGAACTTTGCCAGCCTGTCGGCCGCGCCTTCATCGCATGCCAAAATGGATTCCGCCGTCGCATCTCCCAGACTGGCAGCATAAGACGCGACCTTTGTAACTTCAGCGATACCTTCACCCAAAAAGACGGGGTCATGGCCATTAACCCGAGGATTGAAAACCTGATCGCTGCCAATGAGAACGCAGTCGAGGCTCTTGGCTCTATCAATAAGAGCTTGCTTATCCAGCTTTCCCGTAGGGCTTAGATTGCGCTTAGCAAATCGACTGAACGAATTAAGCCTCTGGCGCTCAAAACCCCTGCGAAGGAAATAACGAACGGCATCCGAAGGAGCGAACGAGAAGCGCGTACCCAACTCTCGATCATCGAGTTCCTTATTGCTGTAATTGAGCACTTCGCAGTCGCAGCCCAACGACATCACGGTCCTGCGCAGAGCACATGCTTGTAGCGAAGCACCATAATTTACGGTATTCGAAAATGTGAGGATGCCTATTCGTTTCAATATCTTACCGCCTAACTATTCGCAAGCTTGTTAAACCAAATTGATGATGTAACCTTCAGTAGCGTTATCGGTTTCGATAACCTTGCACGGGTTGCCAATGACTATCGAATGATTGGGAATATCCTGGTTAACAAAGGTATTGGAGGCAATAAAGACATCGTTTCCAATGGCCACATTACCTGCAACCGTCGAGTTAATACCGAGATATACGCGGTCACCAATCGTAGGGACGCCCTTTCTATGGCCACGGTTTTCTTGGCCGATGGTGCACCCCTTATGGATGTTCACGTTGCGGCCCAACTTCGCGCCGACGTTAACAGTAATGCCGTAAGGGTGACCAATATAGAAGCCTTCACCAATTTGAGTTGATGGCGAAATCTCGAGTCCACACTTCCTGGAAAGATGTTTCCTCGGAAGCGTGAAGAGGAGTTTTCGCAATCCCCCTGCTTGACACATCCTTAGATAGAAAACATAGCGGTAGCCAAAATCACCCAATAGCCGGCCGAGCTTTACGCCTTCCGAACCAAAATAGTGAAAAGTATCTTTAGCGAATATGCCCACTCTAACTTCTCTCTCCTTTAGCAATCTTTTCGCGAACAAAGCCAAAGATTCTCTTAGTTCCTACAGCCAAGCCGCCGTCACTAAGCTCCATGAGAATTCGACCCAAAATCTGCGAAAGCCTTCGCCCAATGAACGGGGAGCACTTACGCACGACCTTCCTCTTGATGAGATATTTCGGCTCAACCCAGCTTCCCGAAGAGCGATGAATGCTGTAGGTTTCACGCTTGATGTGATAACCGCCGAAACCGTAAACGGGGTTGAACGCTTTGGAGTCCAAGGCAAGCCAGCCACTAAAATGCTGCTCTTTGTTCACGCGTTCAAAGCCAATTTTCTGGAGCTCAGCGGTAAACACTTCATTCACAGTGGTCTTATCGAGAAAATCAGGGTCGCTAGAGAACTTCATCGACTCATATCGTTCTATACATGCGCGAATTACAGGGTCATGAGGCTCAACAGCAACAATCAAACCAGTAGTGGCAGTCAACGATGATTCTTCGATTGCAGTGAAAGGAATGCTTTCCATGAGAGGCGATATGTCTCGTATGAGCTCGCTACCAATATCCATATAGATGCCGCCGTACTCGTACAAGACTTTAAAGCGAGCGTAGTCCGACACAAATGCCCAGAGGCCCGCCGCATACGCATCCCTTGACCAAGAGCACAATGCGAAGTCGAAGTTATCCTCATTCCACTGTTTGACCTCAAACCCAGGCGCAAACTTCTCCCACGAAGCCAAGGACCTCACAGCAGTCTCAGAGAGCGGATTGCCTCCGAACCAGCAGTAATGAATAGTCTTATCCATCGTCACGCTCCTAAATGTGCAACTTGGAAATAAGAAACGGAGTCTGACGGGTCTCCACTATCACCCAAGAAAGCGAGTCTCACCGGCAAATATCTTCGTAAACCATGCCAAGCCGGTTCATAAACGCCGTAAGGGAAAAGGCATCTTTTATGCGAGCTCGTCCCTGAATTCCAATCATTTCCTTGTAAGAGGTATCGCTCATGAGATTCTCGAGCTTAGTGGCCAACGCATCAACATCATCAACTGGAAACATAATTCCGTCCACGCCGTCGGTAATGACCTGTGGAATACCCCCGACAGGAGTCGCAATGGTAGCAAGTCCGTACGACATTGCCTCAAGCACACTCATAGGCATGCCCTCATTCTTCGAAGGAAGGCAGAACATGCTGCTGTTGCGAAAGGCTTCATCTTTTTTCTCACCTTTAGCCCAGCCTATAAAGCTGCACCTGTCACCAATTCCAAGTTCATCCGCCAGTTGTTCATATGCTGGCACATCCCCGTCTCCGCCAAAGACAAAACGCGCATCGGGATGAGTCTTAAGAACGCGCTTAGCAGCACGCAAAAGTAAATCCGGACTCTTGCGCGCATCAAGACGCCCCATGAACAAAACCGTATTGCACGAATAATCAATAGCGTTAACCTCAGGAACGTCAACGGCGTTATGCACCACCACGATACGATCCAAGGAACAGATGTGCCTTTTTAGAAGGAATTCCTTCCACTCCTCCGACAGAACGACCACCTTTGAGCAACATTCAAAGGAATGTGAGATATCGCGTCTCTCAGCCTCGCCACATTCTTCGTCAAACCAAACACCGAACTCGCTACCATGCAGATGGAGAAGAACGGGTTTGTTTCGAAAGAAGGCCGCCCTCATGAAGATCTTTTTTCGGCGATAGCTGCCACGAGACGCCATATGCACATGCACGAGATCGCACGCGTTGAGCCTACTGAGATATTTCATATAAGCCACAAGGGCAATGGAGAGCTTCTTGAACTTCCCGCCCTCAGCAGTTGTCGAAATGAATTCTATTGAACCTTCGTTACGATTCGACCACTTCATAATGTTGTTTTCAACCGTGGAGATGCCACCCATAGCATCAAGACTCGGGCCAATCATCAACACTTTAGGCATTATCAGCACCTAAAGATCTTTTAGAAGAAGCGCAAGACCAATCGCAGTACTTTTCTAAATGGGAAACAGTTGGCAAAACAAACAAATCGCCAAGCTCTCGGTCAAGTCTATCGGGTTGCTCCTCTAGTGCATAGAAGGGATCGTATCCGCCTCCGGTATAGAAAGTCATCTCGCCAAAGTAAGGTTTACCGCTAATGTTGTACCAGTCAACCCGCACGTGAGGGAAACCATCAGAAAGCTTCTCGGAAAGCTCAAGCATAAGTTCGTAGTTCTCGGGCTTTACAGTAGGCTTATGCTCAGATACCTCATGGTCGATATCGCCGCGCTGCTCCCATTCAGTAGAAAAGTACTGCATTTCATGATTAGTGAAACGATCGGCGTCCGTCTGAACAAGAGCTGCCTTACCGTCAAAACAATAGAACTTATAATCAGTCGGAGTCGCTCTTCCAGGTTCATCAAGAAATGCTTCCGCCACAATGCGAGGCGTGATACCGAGATAAGCCCACTCCCTGCCCTGCCAATACCAGTTTCTATGCAAGGCAACATTCAGACGTTTCTTGGCCTCAACAAAATCAAAATTCGACTTATCCGTGCAAACAAATGTGCTCTGCGAGTCGTGAGTACATTTAAGCACAAACTTTTCCGGCAATTTATCGAGATCAATCTCCTCAACTGCATTGAAAACACCGAAAAGCGGCACAAGATACTCGGACCCAATACGTTGTTCGACGAAAGAGCGCACGCCATATTTATCTGCAAGCTGAGTCAAAACTGGATTATGGTAGTTAAGCTTGTACCACTGCAGCTTCTCATTGAATGTCTTAGGACACTCGAAGTCAGGCTCGTAATGAAGTTTAGCTTTGAAGTAGAGACGCATATATGCCTCATCAGGAATGAAGCGCAAGTTGTTTTTAAGAGAAAGAGTAAACCTCTTTTTTAGCTTCACTATTTACCTCCAATAACGTCCGCAATTCGCTCACTCGCATGTCCGTCGCCGTAAGGATTCGATGCATGGCTCATGGCCTCGTACTCGGCCTGATCGCTGAGCAGGCGGCTGAACTCGCGGTAGATGAAGTCCTCCTCGGTGCCGACGAGCTTCAGCGTGCCGGCTGCAATGCCCTCGGGACGCTCGGTGGTGTCGCGCATGACGAGCACCGGCTTACCCAGACTCGGGGCCTCCTCCTGTATGCCGCCGGAGTCGGTGAGGATGAGATGGCTCGCGGCCATGAAGTTGTGGAAGTCAAGCACCTCGAGCGGGTCGATGATGTGCAGGCGGTCGAAGCCGTCCAGCTCCTCGTGTGCCGCCTTGCGGACGAGCGGGTTCATGTGGATGGGGTAGATCGCTTTGGTGTCGGGGTGCTCCTCCATCACGCGTCGGATGGCGCGGAACATACGGTGCATGGGCTCGCCCAGGTTCTCGCGGCGGTGCGCAGTTATGAGGATGAGGCGGGAGCCTTCCGCCCACTTGAGCTCGGGGTGGCAGTATCCCTCGCGCACGGTAGTGCGCAGCGCGTCGATGCCGGTGTTCCCGGTGACCCAGATCTTCGATTCGGGCTTGCCCTCGCCGAGCAGGTTCTGCTTGCTGGCCTCAGTCGGGGCGAAGTAGTACTCGCTCACGATGTCTACCGCCTGGCGGTTGAACTCCTCCGGCCAGGGGCTGTAGATGTCGTGCGTGCGCAGGCCGGCCTCGACGTGCCCCACGGGGATCTGCAGGTAGAAGCACGCGAGCGCAGCGGCGAAGCTGGTCGTGGTGTCGCCGTGGACCAGGACCACGTCGGGCTTCTCGTCCTCGAGGACCGCCTTGAGCTTGAGCAGCACGTCGCACGTCACATCGAACAACGTCTGGCCCGGCTTCATGATGGCGAGGTCGTGGTCGGGTGCCACGTCGAAGACGCGCAGCACCTGGTCGAGCATCTCGCGGTGCTGGCCGGTCACGGTGACGACGGTCTCGAACTCATCAGCGCGCGCCTTCAGCTCGTTGACGAGCGGGCACATCTTGATTGCCTCCGGGCGGGTGCCGAAGACGAGCATTACCTTCTTCAAACCAGATTCTCCCTGAAGATTTACTAGGTCCTAGAGCTTGTACACGTTCTCGCCCTCGCCGCAGACGTTGCGCGGGTCGATGAGGATACGGTCGCCGAAGATGCCGGGGTTGTCCTTGACCTGGGAGTGGCCGACCATCACGATCACCATCTCAAGGCCGTCCAGGAACTCCTCCATGGAATGGACCTGGCCGGGGACCTCGTCGCGCTCGACCCACGGGTCGTAGACCTTGACGGAGCCGGCGCAGAGGTGCTCGGACATGGACTCGAGCATCTGCAGCGTCGGGGACTCGCGGATGTCGTCGACATTCTCCTTGTAGGTGAGGCCGTAGATGCCGACCTTGGAGGCGTCGGTGATGCCGAGCTCCTCCATGACCTCGTGGGCGCGGTGCATGACATACTCGGGCATGGAGGCGTTGGTCTGAAGGGCGAGGCGGATGAAGTTGGCCGTCTCGGGGTAGTCGCCGACCAGGAACCACGGGTCGACCGGGATGCAGTGGCCGCCGACGCCCGGGCCGGGGTTGAGGATGTTCACGCGCGGGTGCTTGTTGGCGATGCGGATGACCTCGGCGACGTCCATGCCGCCGATGCGGCAGATCTTGGCGAGCTCGTTGGAGAAGGCGATGTTCACCGCGCGGAAGGTGTTCTCGACGACCTTGGTCATCTCGGCGGTGCGGATGTCGGTGACGGAGATCTCGCCCTGGCAGAAGCTGGCGTAGACCTTAGCCACTGCCTCGCCCACCTCGGGGTCGTCGGCGCCGATGGTGCGGTTGTTGTGCAGCAGCTCGTAGACCATGTTGCCCGGGATGATGCGCTCTGGGGCGTGGACGAGCTTGACGTCATCGCGGCCGGCCTCGGCCAGCAGCGGGCGCACGAAGCGGTCGATGGTGTTGGGCGAGACGGTGGACTCGACTACGAGCACGGCGCCCTCGGGCGCGACCTCGAGCACGGTCTTGCAGGCCGCCACGACATAGCACGGGTCGATCTTCTTGTCGAGCTTGTCGTAGGGCGTGGGTACCGAGACGATGTAGGTGTCGCAGACCTGGTAGTCGGTGGAGAACTTGATGCCGGACTTCAGGGCGTCGGCGAACAGCTCGTCCAGGCCCTCCTCCTTGAAGGTGGTCTTGCCGGCGTTCAGCGTGGCGACGAGCTCCTTGTTGTAGTCGGTGCCAACGACCTCCACACCGTGGGAGGCCATCATGAGGGCGGTGGGGAGGCCGATGTAGCCGAGACCGATAACGTTAACCATTATTATTCACCTTTCTTAGCGAACTTGTATCTATATGTGAGGGCGACGAATTTGAGGTTTCCGATGATGTAGCGTTTCCACAGCCTTCCCGGCTCCTGGATGAAGCGGTAGAACCACTCCAGGCCGTGCTCCTGCATCCACGTCGGCGCACGGTCGGTGACGCCGGCCACGACGTCGAAACTTCCGCCGACGCCCATGACGAAGGGGATTCCGATCTGGTCGATGTACTTATGGACCCAGTACTCTTTCTTGGGAGAGGAGAAAGCGACGAACATCATGTCGGCTCCCGAGGCGGCCATATCGGATACGATCTGGGGCTCGTCCGCCTCGGTGAAGTAGCCGTTGCGATACCCTGCGATCTGGATACCCGGGTACCTGTCCTCGAAAATCGCTTTTACCTTGGTGACCACCTCTTCTTTCGCCCCGAAGAGGTAGATGCTGTAGCCCTTTTCGGACGCCAGCCCGACAAGCCTTTGGAACAGGTCGATGCCCGTGACGCGCTCCCTCAGAGGAACCCCAAGCTTTTTCGCCGCCCAGACAATCGAGGCGCCATCGGCGTTGATCAGGGGGCATTCGTTGACGATGGACGCGAGCTCGTGATCGGTCTCCATCAGGTTGACCTTGGAGGCGTTGATGACGACATGCTGCGTCGGCACTCCCTTCGCTATGATCTTCTCGACTTCATCGACCGTCTCGTCTAGAGAGATGGCGTTTACGTACGTGTTTAGAATTGGATAACGATTGCCGGCTGACACTAGCACGCCCCGCTTCCCGTGATTACCTCGACAACAGTGAGTAGAACGATCTTGAGGTCCGTGATGACTCCGCGCTTGGCGATGTACTCCAGGTCGCGCTGGACCATTCCGTCAAAACCAGTTGAATTGCGATCCGTCACCTGCCACCAGCCGGTGATCCCGGGCTTCACGGCCAGGCGCTGCAGGTCGTACTCGGTGTACTCCGCGACCTCGTTGGGCAGCGGCGGACGCGGGCCGACGACCGACATCTGGCCCAGGAACACGTTGAGGAACTGCGGGAACTCGTCGATGGAATGCTTGCGGATGAACTTGCCGATCCTGGTGACGCGCGGGTCGTCCCTCATCTTGAACATGGCACCGGCGATCTCGTTCTGCTCCTTGAGCTCGGCGAGGCGCTCGTCGGCGTCCCTGTACATGGAACGGAACTTCCACATGCGGAACGTGGTCAGGCTGCCGTCGGGGCGGGTCTGGCCCACGCGGATCTGGCTGTAGAACGGGTTGCCCTTGCTCTCCAGGCGGATGGCGGCGGCAAGAATCAGACTGGGGATAGCGATGGCACCGAGCACGACACCGCTGAACACGATGTCGAACGTACGCTTCACAGCCCTATAGACAAGGCGCGAGCGATCCCAGTCCATGATGGATTGCATGGCCTTGTTGCGGCCGACGCCCTCACGCCGATCCATGGCCTGAGCAATCAGCGCCGCCCCCGCGGGCGCGTTGCTCTCTGTTACTTCTTTAGCAGCCACAGTCAAACTTACGTCCCCGTTCCCCAGGGATCCCCCAATCGGTAAATTCAAAAATGCGAACGAATAGCTGGTGCAACGTCTCCCTTACGTCTTGCTGGGAACGTCCAGCGCAAGCAGCTCCCTAAAAGCGGAGTCGCCATCACCCACGTCTACCAGGCACCAGCGCTTATGACGGTCGATCTTCTTTACACGGGCCTCTTGCCCCACCAAAGGGCCCTGTTCTATGTGCAACACGCCGTCTTCTATGCGCGCAACGCTGTTGCGCACCACGCCGTCGTCGTCCAGCACACTGAGGTACCAGTCCTGCGCATCGTCCGGCATGGGCATATACGCCCGATCCCTACTGCCGGCGATGCGACAGCCAAAGCTCAACTGGGCCAGGGCCCTATCGAGCGCGGCGGCGTCGTGCGTGGCGACGAAGAAATATTCCTTGTACATAGGTTTGGTTTGGAGCGACCATGCGCCGTCCCGCTTAAACCAAAACTCCTTTTGCATCACAAAAGCGTCCTGCATAAGGCTGTGCGGGATAATGCAGCGAACCTTTTCGCAGGTCTCGCGCTCTTTTCCATTGGGGGTGTGAACCAGATACCAGCGGACGCGGCCGTGCTGGCTGTTGGTGATGGCGCCGTTAAATGCGCCCGGCAGCTGCTCTTGGCGCCGTGCCGTCTGTTCCATGTTCTCGCCCCCTCTTTTGGCTTTGCGACGCACGCAAATGCAGGGGCGTTTAGAACAGGCTTCTCGCTCGCAGCTATGCGCAGTCGCAAAAGTACAGGTTTTTGTAGAGGGGTATGGAGATGTACCTACTGGTTGATTTCCGATCTCAGCCGAACACATTAGGCGGACAGGCCGTTCCCGCAGCTAGCCGAACGCCCCCGAGGCCCC
>NZ_JADNGN010000022.1 GCF_015553355.1 Collinsella aerofaciens | reverse complement strand
AGCCGTTTGTCTCCACCCGCGTAGCGGGTGGTTTAAAGCTGGCCGCTGCGCGGCCAGCAGACTAAAGTCTTGAATAAAAGACGGGGTCCGCAATGCGAACCCCGTCTGCAAAGAAATCTGGCGAGAAAGCCTGATTACTTGAGGGTGACAGCAGCGCCAGCAGCCTCGAGCTTCTCCTTGGCAGCCTCGGCGTCCTCCTTCTTGGCACCCTCGAGAACAGCCTTGGGAGCGCCCTCGACGACCTCCTTGGCCTCCTTCAGGCCAAGGCTGGTGAGCTCACGGACGGCCTTGATGACCTGGATCTTGTTGTCGCCGAAGCCCTCGAGCACGACGTCAAACTCGGTCTTCTCCTCGGCCTCAGCAGCGCCAGCAGCGGGAGCGGCGACAACGGCGGCAGGAGCAGCGGCGGAAACGCCGAAGGTGTCCTCGATAGCCTTGACGAGCTCGGAAGCCTCGAGAAGGGTCATTTCCTTAAGAGCATCGATGATCTCATCGGTGGTAAGCTTAGCCATTTCTAAGTCCTTTCGGTTTCCGTGCATGTGCACGGAGATCAGTTAAAACACGGCGCGAATGCGCCAGGGGTGCGGCGTTGCCGCCGCGGGTGAAAACAGCGACTAGGCTGCCTTCTGCTCGGAGACCTGCTGGATCGAACGAGCGAGACCAGAGGAAACGCCGTTGACGCAGACAGCGATGTCGCGAGCGAAACCGGAGATGAGACCGGCAATCTGGCCGAGAAGCTGATCCTTGGTGGGCAGCTCGGCGATAGCCTTAACATCATCAGCGGAAACGGCCTTGCCGTCGGAGATACCGCCCTTGATCTCAAGGACGCCCTTGGACTTAGCAGAGAAGTCCTTAAGGGCCTTAGCGGCCTCGACCGGCTCGGTCTCGTAGAACACATAAGCGACGGGGCCGGCGAGGATCTCGTCGAGCTCGGGCTGCTCCTGGTTCTTGAGAGCGATCTTGACCAGGTTGTTCTTGTAGACCTTCATCTCGGCGCCGCACTCGCGAAGCTGATGACGCAGCTCCTGAGCCTGCTTAACCGTCAGACCGTTGTAGTTGACGACGAACAGACCGGCGTTCTCGGCGATACGGGACTCGATCTCTGCAACCTTGTCGATTTTGTACTGCTGGGGCATGAATTACACCTCCTCGAATTCTTTCCGGGCACGGTCCGCCACAAGGACGTGACGGGGGCATGTCCAAAAAGAAAGCCCCCGCGCTGCATGAGCGACGGGGGCGAGAAGACATATCTACTCGACCACCTCGGCTGGCGGGATATCCCATTAAGCTTGCGGGCGATGCCCGTTTGCGCCGGCTGTCTCTGGCAGCGGATTCGTGCGTGAACCGAAAGTATTATGGCGGGGACCCCGGCGTCGGTCAACGGAAATCCGGGCTGCACACAATTCCACCATTCCGGCCGCGCCGCCGAAGGCCGGGCGCAAGGTTTTCGCTCGGTCAAGTCCTGGCTCGCACGAAGAACACATTAAGTGCTCTTCGGCTCGTGCGGAATCTACGAAAACCTTGCGCCCGGCCTTCGGCGGCGCGGTCTGCGTCAACTATGGGGCAGCCCGGGTTTTCGTTGGCTGACGCCCCCACGCATAACCCTTATGTCGGTGGGCTGATGTGTTGCGTCCCTAAGGACTACAAAGTCGAAATGAAGGTGGACAGGCGATTTAGGCCTTCGTCCAGGTTTTCATCGCTCACGCAGTAGCTGAGGCGGATGTGGCCTTCGGTTCCAAAGCAGTCTCCGGGGACCAAGGCTACGTTTGCTTCTTTGATGGCTTTGATGCAGAAGTCTTCGCTTGTTAGGCCGAATTGTTTGATGCTGGGGAAGGCGTAGAAGGCTCCTGCGGGTTCTACGACGTCGAGGCCCATGTTATTAAGGGCTGCGAGCACGCGTTCGCGGCGGGCTCGGTAGACTTTGAGCATGGGGGTTGGGTCGACGGTCAGGGCTCGGGCCGCAGCGTCCATCTCAAAGGAGACGGCGCTCGATACTAGGTATTGGTGGGCTTTTGCGATCTCGGCGATGACGGGGGCTGCCGCTGCGAGCCAGCCCAGGCGCCAGCCGGTCATGGCCCAGGGCTTGGAGAAGCTCTCGATAACTACCGTCTGCTCGCGAAGTTCTGGGTGGCGCTGGGCAAAACGCTTGTAGCCATCCACGTAGACCAAGCGGTTGTATACGTCGTCGCAGACCACGTAGATGCCCGCCTGCTCCGCTACGCGCGCCACGGCGTCGAGCGATGCCGCGTTGAGGATGCAACCCGTAGGATTGTTAGGCGAGCAGATGACGATGGCCTTGGTCGCCGGCGTCACGCAGGCACGAAGTGCATCTTCGTCGATCTGGAACTGAGCAGGCTCCGTATCCAAGAAGACCGCCTTGGCGTGGTTGGCCACGACGATGCTCTCGTATAGGCCAAAGGCCGGCGTGGGGATGATGACCTCGTCGCCGGGGTTGAGCATAGACATGAATGTTGCCGACAGGGCCTCGGTCGCGCCGTCGGTCAGGATGACCTCATCGGCGGAAAACGCCAGGCCCGCATCTCCCATGTAGGCAGACAACGCCTCACGCAAGGCGGGGCGACCGTTGTTGGGCGGATAGTGCGTATCGCCGCGGTCCAACGAAGCGGTTACCTCGGCGCTAATCACATCGGGCGTGGGAAAATCGGGCTCGCCGAGCGCAAGCGCAATGCATCCCGGATGCTGCGCGGCGAGCGCGTTGATCCGGCGAATGCCGGAAGGCTTGAGCGTGGCAAGCGAGGTGTTCATGGGCAGACGCATGACGTTCCTTTCGTAAGGGTTGCACTAGGATAGCGCGGCGAGGCGCCGCCAGACGGTGTAACCTAAACGGAAACCAACCGGAAAGGAGGCGGCATGGAGACGACCGCACGCGGCGATGTACCAAAAACATTGCATAACATCGCGTTTGTCAGTATTCCCGAGAGCGCCGATCTTGAGTTTTTGCTCTGGGACCTGCAGGATGCCATCGCCGCCTATGCACAGCTTTCTGGCACCGCGCTCCCCCGCCAGGTCGATTTGGAGGCGGATGATGCCGGCTGCGTTGCCGATGGCATCGTGCTCGCCGTTGATGATGCATTTGACGATGAGGCGATGGCTGTTGTCGAGCAGATGCTCGATCGTCTTGGAAATACAGAGGCGCGCGTCTATGTCGTCGTGCAGGTTGCCCACAGAAGCACCGAGGGGGTGCACATGCTCGTCGAGCGCCTGCGGGAAGCTTGCGAGCTCCGTAAACTAACGTGGTGTGGCGGCGCTGCCATCTGCGCCGGCAGCGGCATCGCGGCTCTTCGCCATTCCCCACGCATGGGCCTCTTACGCCGGCCTTTTTCGGAAGCGATGGATAAGCTTGTAGGCGCCGTGCGCATGGGCTGCTCCATTGGACATGCGCAGCTGCTTGGCGGCAGCGATGCCGATAGTGTCGATGCCGACGGCATGGTGCGCGCCAAGCCCGCCGTGCCCGCACCAATCTGGCGCGCCATCATCAAACGCCTCGGCATCCATGCTCAATCAAGTATCTAAATTAGAGAGCAGGCCAGTCAACTGCCTCGCGCCAGCGCTCGACAAGGCGCTCCAGACGCCAAGCCGCATTGGCAGGACTTGTCGACGGTAGAACGATGGCGGACAGCCCGGTGCGTTCTTGTAGATAGCGCTTGTAGAGCCGGCCAGCTGTACCACCGTTGCATATCACCTGCTTAATGGGAGCCGCGTCGGTAATGCGCTCGATATGTGCTGGCACGACGTTTTTGATGCTCGCGTCGCTCGACCCCTTAATGTCGCAGCTCTCAATCACATCCCACAGGGCCACGCCGCCGTTCAGTAGCATGGATCGCTTGGCAGCAATCGAGGCGTCGAGCGTTGCAGGCTCGCTGCCCGCCAAAGGATCGCCCTCGTTGGGAGGCACGGGCACGCCAAGGCATGCGGCCGTCACGCGCCAAAAGCGGTTCTGAGGATTGCCGTAATAGAAGGCATTGGCACGCGAGAGCACCGAGGGAAACGACCCCAACACCAAGATGCGCGAGCGCTGGTCAAACACGGGTTCAAACCCATGCTCAATATGTTGATAGCCCTCGTCAGACGCTGTCATGAGTTAGGCCCTCAACAGATAGCGCACCTCGTAGGGCGCAAGCTCAAGGGTACCCGTCAGCTCGACCGTGGGCACGCCGTCGGCAAGCAAATCGACAAAGGAGCCGTTGAGCTCGCCGGCGCCAAAGGCGAAGGTCTCGTCCACGGCATTCACCGCCACGAGCACCGTGGCGTCGTCGCAGGCGCGCTCGAACAGTAGCTGCTTGTTCTGGATCACCACGTTACGGTACGCGCCGTAGTTGAGAGCACGGGCCGCCGCGTCGTCGGCCGAGCGCAGGCGTGCAAGCTGCTTGATGAAGGCCGTCAGCTCGTTGGGTGCGGGCTCGTCGAGCGCAGGGCGCAGCGCCCAATCGCCATCGGGGCCGCCCTTTTCGCCGGCAATCCCCCACTCGCTGCCATAGTAAACGCATGGGATGCCCGGCATGCCAAAGAGCATGCCATAAGCGGGACGCAGGCAGGACTTGTCGGTGAGGATGCTTGCCAGGCGCGGCACGTCGTGGTTATCGACAAACGACAGCAGGTGTTTGCCGCGGTAGATGCACCAGTGGTCGCCACCAAACTGACGGTGCAGCGAGTGCGCGATCTCGAACATGTTGACCGAGTTAAAGCTGGAGCACAGGCCCTTGTAGCACTCGTAGTTGGTGCAGGAGTCGAGCATCTCGTCGTTGACGATCTGGTTGTAGTCGCCGTGGAGCGTCTCGCCAATCAGCACAAAGTTGGGCTTGAGCTCGCGGGTAAAGGCGTGCAGGCGGCGCATAAAGTCGCGGTCGAGCATATAGGCGACGTCCAGCCGCAGGCCATCGACGCCAAAGACATCGGTCCAACGGCGCACGGACTCGAGCAGGTAATCGACCACGGCGGGGTTTTGCAGGTTGAGCTTCACGAGCTCAAAATGCCCCTCCCAGCCCTCATACCAAAAGCCATCGCCGTAGCAGGAGTCGCCATCAAAGCTAATGTGGAACCAATCCTTGTAAGGCGAGTCCCACTTGCGCTCCTGAACATCGCGGAAGGCCCAAAAGCCGCGGCCGACGTGGTTGAAGACGGCGTCGAGTACCACGCGGATGCCGTGGGCATGCAGCGTCTCGCACACGGCGGCAAAGTCGGCGTCCCCACCCAGGCGGCGGTCGATGTGGCGCAGGCTGCGCGTATCGTAGCCGTGGCTATCGGACTCGAGCGGCGGATTGATCAGCACAGCGCCAACGCCGAGTTCCTGCAGGTAGTCGGCCCATTGGGCAATTTTCATGATAGGAGCATCGGGGTTGGGCGCGGCGTTGGCAGCCTGGGCGAGCTCATCCTCGGCAACGGGCGCGGCGTTTTCGCGCGGAGCTCCGCAAAAGCCCAGCGGATAGACCTGATAGAACGTCGTCTCGTATGCCCACATAGCAACCTCCCGAGTAACTTTCACGCAACGCTATCCATTGTATGCCCGGCAGGGTAGCTAATTTGGGACGGGCTGTTTTAGCTACCCCGACCCTCTCCTAGGTTGTGATTAGGCGACGGGCTTGGCGCGGCGTATGGCCGGGAACAGCACGGTGATGGCGAGGATGACGCCCACGACGGTAATCGCCCCGCCCACGAAGCCGATCCAAGCGATACCGGGACCCGAAACCACGGCGCCGCCGATTGCGGTTCCCGTGCCGATACCCAGATTGAACAGGCCCGAGAAGATCGACATGGCGACAGCCGACGAATCCGCCGGCGTGTACTTGATGAGCTCGGCCTGGAACGCCACGTTAAAGGCCGTGGCGCAGCAGCCCCATAGTGCGCAGACGGCAAGCACCAACACGAGCGCCGAGGCTGCGGGGGCCATAAGCAGCAGAGCCACCGGCACGCCGGAGAGCGTGATAGCCAAGAACGGGAAGCGGTGCCCATCGAACAGTCGGCCGAACAGCCAGCTTCCCACCAGACCAGAGCAGCCAAACGCCGTCAGCGTCATGGTGATGGCGCCCGCGTCGACGTGCGCGACCTGCGCCAGGAAGGGCTCGATATAGCTGTAGCTTGCGTAATAGCCGGTCGCCATAAAGACCGTGACCGCGTAGAGCGCGATCAGGAACGGGTTCTTGAGCAGCTCGGGCAGTTGTTTGACGGTAAAACGCTCGCCCGCCGGCATGGCCGGGAACACCGCGGCCTGGTACACCACCGCGGCGGCAGAGAAGGCCCCGACCACAGCGAATGTCATACGCCAGCCCACAGCCAGCCCGATGGCGCGGCCGATCGGCAGGCCAAAGATCTGCGCGATGGACGAGCCCGTGGCGATCATGCTGATGGCGAGCGCCCCGTGGCGGGTGTCGACCAGGCGCGAGGCCATGATCGAGGCGACCGACCAGAACACGGCATGCGCGCAAGCGACCACCAGGCGCGCACAGACCAGGATGGGATATGTCGGTGCCACAGCGGACAGGAACTGACCCAGAGAAAACACGGCGAGCACGCCGAGCAGCATCCGCTTGAACTCAAAGCGCGAGGCAAACACCATGAGTGGCAGCGACAGCAGCATGACGCCCCAAGCATAGACCGAGATCATGATGCCTGCCTGGGCCTCGGTGAGCGAGAACGACGCGGCGATATCAGTCAGAAGGCCGATGGGCATAAACTCCGACGTGTTGAACACGAACGCACAGCAGGCGAGCCCGATAAGCGGGAGCCACTGCCTGAGTGAGATGCCATCTTGTCTTGCCTGAGTCATGTAGGAAACCTCTCCGATTGTCTTGGGCGGTGGGCGATTATAGCAATGAGAAGTCTATAAAATGAGCAACAAAAGAATTCTTGGAAAACGATCGTTAACAGACGGCGCGCCAATTCTGCTTAGAAAGCAAGGTGCGCAGGAACTCAATGTCGAAAACGCGGCTTCATCTTCGGGCTATCGCGCCTGCTCGGATACGCACAAGGACACCCCCATGAGCACGTCAATTTCGAGCCAACTCGCAACCGCACAATGAACTAGCAAAAGCAGCATATAAGCAAACGCCCCATAATAAAGTCCCTCATGTACAAGCGCCGTCACTGAAAGTGCCGACGGCAGCGCCGCACTCGAAACTACCCATCCAACAAGAACCTGGATAGCGCAACTTGCAACCAGGTTCCATGCCACCAGCAGCGTTGCGGGACGCGCGATTTCTCTGCAGGAGGAACGAAGCACCGTGACCGAACGCATGATATAGCGTGGTGCAAACCGAATGCCTCGTAGTCCCCTCTGCTCCACGCCCGCATCTTCAATCAACACGAATACGAACGACGCGGAAAGAAGCGTCACGATTACTGCCACCACAAGCGAGCACAACACCCCGAGCTGGCTGCTCGCAAGCGAAGCAAAGACCACAATTGCCGATAAAATCAAGTGAACCAAATAAATTAGCAGCGCCCCAGAAATCTGGAGGGGAACCGTCGAGGCCAAGAGATAAACCGGAGGGGTTCGAACAGGTTGCACCGTCTCTTTGGACCGGTCGACGGCAAATAATGAAAAAGCAACATTCGATAGAAGCAGGTTTAAAAAGGCCGCGACCACAGTGCAAACAAGCGTAATGGACGGATTGATATAGGCGAGCTCAGTTGCAACGTTTGATACGCCAATTTGAAGCGCGCTCATAACAAACAAGGGGATATATAACGCCATCGTGCAGCCACTCCGGCATCCCTTCGCCCGATCGCCCGATTCCAGAAAGACATTGAAGTTCTCTCGCAAGTTCACTCTATACCCGTTTTCTTACTAGGCAGGGCGAACGGGCGCCAATATAAACGCCGGTCCGCCCATCCATAATTTCTAGTTTTAACGTCCAGACTAGTCTGTCCAGCCGTCGATGTAGTCGCGGTTAAGCTCAAAGTACTGCGCGGCGATATCTTTCGCCAAGGAGTACGAATTAACGAGCGGGTGCATCGCGAGGCTCTCGACAATGTCGCGCTTCGATCGGTTAACGATACCACGCGCCACGGTGCGCTCGTAGTACTTGACGCGACGAATCAATTCGAGGTTTCCCGCGGGCACAGAATCGGCTTCGACGCGATGCGGTACGCAGCCATCGGTGGAGATATCGCACGTTGACTCAATGACATCTGTATCGAGAAGGCCGGGGATGGCGCCATTGTTGGGGGTGCACAGGATCATCTGCTGCGTCTTGCCAGAGCGAGCAATATCCATGAAACGGAGCGCGACACCTGCGTATCCGCCAGCATCTTTGCCGTACACGTCAAACGTCCACGGCTTGTCGCGGTGAATACCTGTCTCGGCAGCCATGTAGTTGTTTTCGCGCATTCCGTACCACTTCTCAAAGCAGGCGAGGCCCTTTTCGAAGTCGTTCTCAATATCGATAGATGCAAGCTCGCTCGTCATTTCTCGATTAATTTCTTCGATTAGTTCGCCGCGCGTCTGGGGCGAAGAGAGAACGTTGGCAACGGCGCGCTCGCGATAGTAGAAATAGTATAGGTACTCATTTGGCACGCATCCGCGATTTAGAACGAGATCCTTCTCGAAGAACCTAAGATCTGTATGAGCATATGCCCCGTCGTCGTGGATCAAGTCGGGCATGATGTCCTCGCCGTCAACCGTCACATTGCGGAAGAACGAGAGGTGGTTGAGTCCATAGCACTCGCCCTGAACCGATGCGGGATCAACGCCTTTATACTCGGCAAAC
This sequence comes from Collinsella aerofaciens, assembly GCF_015553355.1. Lineage (GTDB taxonomy): Bacteria > Actinomycetota > Coriobacteriia > Coriobacteriales > Coriobacteriaceae > Collinsella > Collinsella aerofaciens_V. The sequence goes on along the minus strand of NZ_JADNGN010000022.1, from coordinate 27,696 downwards.
TGATGCAACATGCCCGAGGGGGCATCGCAAATGCCATAAGTAAAATCATAGCCCATATCGCGTAGGGCCTGAGATACGACGCCAGCGGGATTAGTAAAGTTAAACACCTTGACGCCCGGCTTTGCGTACTTCTTGATTAACTCGCAATACGAAGCAAGCGCAGGGACGGAGCGCATGGCAAAAGACACGCCGGCTGCGCCAGTCGTCTCTTGGCCAAGAACTCCATGTGAAAGAGCAATGCGCTCATCGCGAACGCGCATATGGTCCCCACCGACGCGAATCGTCGTGATCACGTAATCGGCGTCCTTAACGGCCTCGACTGCATCGCCCGTCAGTGAAAAATTAAGCGTGGGGCAAAGCATGCCCGAGACATGGGCGGCAAGGCCACCGTAGATGCGCAGCTTCTCGGGATCATTGTCCATAAACACAAGTTCGTCGATTCCAAGCGATGACGCCTGCTGGGCTATGCTCTTTGCCAAAAACATGGAGCGGACGCCACCGCCACCTATGACCGTAAGTTTCATATCGAAACCCCCAATTAGCACATTCAATATTGCATGGTTCGCCTGTGTTTGGATATTGTATCCAGCATGGAGGGCCGCTTCCCGCCCCGGCTGCAAGGCGGGAAAGGAATTCCCCAAGGAGTTATTATTTACGCAACGGAAGCGGCCACACACGTCCGGCGGGAAGGGGCACCGATGGTTGATAAAAAGCAGATTTCCAAGCTCTACTCAGCCGCAAAGCTATCCGAAACCGAGCAAAGCGTACTCGAATACCTGCTCAACAATATCGACACCCTCGATGATATTGGCATAAAACCCGTCGCCATGGCATGCTTTACCAGCATGACGACAGTCATCAGGCTTTCGAAAAAGCTCGGCTACCGCGGCTACCGCGAAATGATGTACGATCTCAAGCACCTTCAGCATGTCTCCCGCGAAATGAATCAATCACTCAAAGACAGTAGCGTCCACTTCGTATGCCACACCGGAGATGTAGACGTATTCATCGCCGCCCTGCATCGCAACAGAATGATCGGAGTAAACGGAGAGGGCTTCTCACGCATCGTTGCGCAGTACATGGCGACCAAGCTCGTTGGACTTGGCTTTTTGGCCGTCATACAGGACTTCCTAGAAACCGATCAGTTTGTCGAATCCAACCGAAATACGCTCAGCTGTATGATGCTCATATCCAAATCGGGCCAGACAGAAGCCATCCTGGAAACCGCAAGGGCATGCCACGACGCGGGCATTACGACCCTCGCGTTTACCGGCAACGAAGACAGCGAGCTCGCCAAGACGGCAGACGCGATCTTTACGATACATGACGATCACCCAATGGATCTTAAGAACGTTAAGCCTAACTGCTTTACCGGAAGTTGTATTCTCGCATTCGAAGAACTATTGAGTATCTGCCTTGACAATCTAAAACAAGAAGGCTTGGCCCCCTAAATCATGCGATAGGAAGCCAAGCCCTGGAATTGCGCTATGCAATTGCAAACCACTTGCGCGTTTTACTCGTCACCGAGAACTTCGTGCACCTCAGAAGCGACTTCGCCGACACGAGGACCGTAAATGACCTGGATCGCCTTGTCGCTCAGGCGGATAACGCCCATAGCTTCAAGATTCTTGGTGAACACCTCGTCATCTGCAACCTTAGAACCATCCTTGACAATCACGCGAAGACGTGAGATGCAGTTGTCAAGATCATCAATGTTGTCGGCTCCACCAAGCGCTTCGACAATGCCAACAGCAAGCGCGCTGTCCTTGGTCGCACGGCCCTGGACTGCCTTCTCGGGAGTGCTACCAGACTCGCCCTTTGCCTCAGCGGCCTTTGCCTCGAACTCAGCTCTGCTGTTGATCAACTCAATATCGTCACCATCATCTCGACCGGGCGTCTTGATATCGAACTTAGTAATAAAGAACCGGAAGAGGAAGAAAGCTGCCAGGAAAAAGGCGGGGAGCAGAATAAGGTACGGAAGCAGATTAAGCTTCTCGGGGCGGAATAAGAATGGGATCAGGTCCTTGATATTTCCCTGGTACACCGAAACGCCCATTGCCTCCGAGAGAACTTCACCCAGTCCGGAAAGCGGAGCGTAAACGCCAAAGTAGAGCCAGGGGGCGGCAAACAGGAACGTAAAGAGAATAGGCTCCGTAACGCCAAAGAAAACAGTCGAAATCACTGTGGGGATTAAAAGACCAGCAACCTTCTTGCGGTTCTGGGGCTTGGCACAAGACCACATAGCAAGGGCGATGCCCGGGAACAACGCGTAATCGTTAATGCCATAGCCGGCCATGAAGGCCCTAACCAAGAGCTTGTCGCTGCTGGGAGAAGCGAGCTGTGCAAGCTGAATAGCGCTATTGCCCACCACGCGCGTTCCGTCGACGACCATGGAGCCGCCAAGCTCAGTCCAATACATGGGCGTCTCGAGCAGCGGATGCAAGCCAAACGGCACAAGGCTCTCGAGCACCCAGCGATAGACAAACGTACCGACCAGACCGGAGCCTTTCACGAACGTTGCAATACCCGAGAAGCATCCACCGATGACGGGCCAAACGAAGTACATGATGCCGCCCAGGACGCCACCGGCGACCAGCGATACAATGGGGACCGTTCGACTGCCCGCAAAAAACGCCAGCGCCGTTGGAAGCTTGGTCTTGTAAAAACGGCCGGTGATCCAGGCGACCAGGCAGCCCACGATAATGCCGCCAAAGACACCAGAGCTGTAGCCAAAAAAGCCGAGCGAGGTAGTGTAGAGTGCGGACTGCTCACTCGCCTGAATGGACGTAAGGCCGACCTTCTGAAGAGCTTCCACCGTTGTATTGTCGGCAGCCAAGCCAGCTGCTCCAAGCAGAATCTCAACCGTCTTGAGCATGGTGAGATAGCAGACAAGGGCAGAAAAGGCAGCCCAGCCCTTCTCTTTGCGAGACAAGGAGAAGGCGCAGCCGACGGCAAACAAAACACCGAGGTTTCCAATGATTACCTCGCCGAGACCCTTAAATACCGAGAAGAACGTAAAGAGCGGCGAAGCGGCATACCAGTCCCAATTAACGCCAAGGGACACAAGGGTCAGTTCGGTCGTAAAAACGCTACCGATACCCAAAAAGAGACCGGAAATGGCAATGAGCGTAATCGGAACGAGCATTGCCTTTCCGAACGATTGGAATTTTTCTTTCATCAATTCCCTCCTCAATGAGCCTCTATAAACGCCTATTGCACCCCACGTCCCCACACAGGCGAAACGGAAGACATGTTCGGCAATAGAAACAAGGTGATTGTAGAAAGGGACGCACAAAATGCGCAGTGACATCGCGTAATACGGTTAAATCGACCGACGATTGCAAGTATTTACGAATCCGTAAACGGCAGCAAATAGGCAGCGAGCGGCAATCTGCAGCGTAGGACAGTCCCCACAGGCCGACAACTGCCGGTATTTTGGCTCATATTTATTGAATTGTTGCTCGCCCAAAAGCGCGGAGCATCAACGCGCCCCTAAGCCAACCCCAGCAATATACCCGCCGAATGCACGACAAACGCCACGATCCAGGCGACCGTCACTTGGAACGCAAACACGGCTACAGCGTAGCGCGCGCCCAGCTCACTCTTGACGGCGCCGATGGCCGCCACACAGGGCGGGTACAGCAGCGTAAAGACCAGGAACACGTAGGCAGTAAACGGAGAGAACATGGTCGACAACACCGCAGGCGAGGTTGCGCCCAAAAGGACCGTGAGGGTCGAGATGACGCTCTCTTTGGCAATAAGTCCGGTGACGAGCGCCGTCGAGGCGCGCCAGTCGCCAAAGCCGAGCGGGGCCAACACCGGCGCGATGATGCTACCCAGACCGGCAAGCAAGCTTTGTGACTGATCGGCGACCACATTAAAGCGGATATCGAACGTCTGAAGGAACCAGATGACCACGGTAGCGGCAAAGATAATGGTAAAGGCCTTGGTAATAAAGTCCTTGGCCTTATCCCATGCCAGCATCACCGTCGTCTTGACACTCGGCAGGCGGTAATTGGGAAGCTCCATGATAAACGGTACCGGGTCACCCTTAAAGGCCGTGCGGTTGAGCACCAAAGCCGCGATGCAACCGACCGCAATGCCAATCAGATAGAGCGAGACCATAGCGGGAACTGTCGCCTGTGGGAAAAACGCCCCGCACAGCAGGCCGTAGACCGGCAGCTTGGCCGAACAGCTCATAAACGGCGTGAGCATGACCGTCATCTTGCGGTCGTGCTCGGATGGGAGCGTACGGGTCGACATGATAGCCGGCACGGTGCAGCCAAAACCGACGAGCATGGGCACAAAGCTACGGCCCGACAGGCCAAAGCGACGCAGCACCTTATCCATGACAAACGCGACGCGCGCCATGTAGCCCGAGTCTTCCAGAATGGAGAGGAACAAAAAGAGCACGACGATAATCGGCAGGAAGGTCAGCACGCTGCCCACACCCGTAAGCACGCCGTCGACAGCCAGCGAACGCACTACGTCGTTGGTGCCGAACGCCTTGAGGCCCGCATCGGCCGAGGCGATGACGGCAGCGATACCGTCCTCCATAAGTCCCTGCAACGCCGCGCCGATCACGCCAAACGTCAGCCAAAAGACGAGGCCCATGATCACCAAAAACGCCGGAATGGCTGTGTAACGACCTGTCAGGATGCGGTCAATCTTGACGGAGCGCACATGCTCGCGGCTCTCGTGCGGCTTGACGACGCAACGCCCGCACACGTCGCCGATAAAGCTAAAACGCATATCGGCCAGCGCAGATAGGCGGTCGGTGCCGGCCTCGCCCTCCATCTGGGTAATGATGTGCTCGATAGCGTCGAGCTCATTGCGATCCAGGTGAAGCACCTCGGTTACCAGCTCATCGCCCTCGACCAGCTTGGTCGCCGCAAAGCGCACCGGGATGTGCGCCGTCACGGCATGGTCCTCGATCAGGTTAGCAATACCGTGGATGCAGCGATGCAGCGCACCGCCGTCCGGACCGTCGGGCGCACAGAAGTCCAGGCGACCGGGGCGCTCGCGGAACCGCGCCACGTGCAAGGCATGATCCACCAGCTCGCCGATGCCCTCGTTGCGGGCAGCGCTAATGGGGACAACAGGCACGCCCAACAGGCTCTCGAGCAGGTTGACGTCTACGGCGCCGCCGTTGGCCGTCACCTCGTCCATCATGTTGAGCGCGATGACCATGGGGCGGTCAAGCTCCATAAGCTGCAACGTCAGGTACAGATTGCGCTCGATGTTGGTAGCGTCGATGATATCGATGATGGCGTCGGGGTTTTCGTCCAAGATGAATTGACGGCTGACGATTTCTTCGCCCGTGTACGGAGACAGCGAATAAATGCCGGGCAGGTCGGTAACGCTCGCCTCGGGGTGGTTACGAATAGTGCCGTCCTTGCGATCGACCGTCACGCCGGGAAAGTTACCGACGTGCTGGTTGGAACCCGTCAGCTGGTTGAACAGCGTGGTCTTGCCGCAGTTTTGGTTGCCAGCGAGGGCAAAATGCAGTGGCGCGCCCTCGGGCACGGCCGTCTTCGCGGCGCGGGGCGAATACGTCCCCTCGCCCAGAGCCGGATGCTCCGTCGTGCCGATTGCGGCGTTAACGCGCGGGCCGGTATCGGTATCGTGCACATCCACGAGCTCGATGCGTGCGGCATCGTCCTTGCGCAGCGTCAGCTCGTAGCCGCGCAGGCGAATCTCGAGCGGGTCGCCCATGGGGGCGTACTTCATCATGGTGACTTCGGTGCCCGGCGTTAGACCCATGTCCAAAATATGCTGTCGGAGTGCCTGATCGTCCGATGCCACCGATGCGACAACGGCGTCCTTTCCAATCTCGAGTGCATCGAGCTTCACGTCCGTGTTCCTCCCCCGGCGCCCACAGGGCGTTGTATTTATGTTCACCATGGCTAACCGTTTGCCATGGCTAACCAATTTTAAGCTTACATGATAGCGTGAGCACACAACGACGTTCAATCGACAGATCGCTGCGATGGGAATTCTGGGCCATTGCTTCCCAGACGGGCCTGCTGCGGAAACCGCATCCCACTCCGGAACACGTAAACGGGATGGGCTTTCCGGTTGAGGCATCTAGCGGAAACTGCAGCCCGGAATCGGCATTCAGACTGGGATGCAATTTCCCGATCGAGCCCCTCGGGGAAACTGCGACCCGGAATCTGCGCCCAAAACGGGTCACGATTTCCCAAACGGGACGTGGTTTCCCGCGGGAGCAGAAACAGCCGCCCGCTCCCTCGACAAAATGATCCGTTCCCTCCGTCGCATGCGGAACATCCAAGGAGTGTCCCAGGGTGCCGGCACAATAGGAACGTCCCCAGCTGCCGGCGGCATTTCGCCGCAACAGCAAAAGCCCGCGCTGGCAACAAATGTCACCTGCGCGGGCTTGGTGGGCGCTCACAAAGGCACGTTACAGAGGCCCACGTCAGTTATGGATTACCGAACGGCACCGGCACGCGATGCCTCCGTCGGCTTACCAAGCGATGAAGCTTGCCGCAGTCTTAGACTATCGGCGCAATGCCGGCAAAGTGCAGATACAGCGAAATGATTGCCACGACAATGACCACCGCTGCGATCAGCTTGTCGTGCAGATGCGGAAGCACCGGTTTACCGCGGCCTCGCTCGCCCAGCATATAAACGGGAATGGCCGGAGCAAAAAGAATCGTCGTGATCATAACGCCCTGAAGACCCGTCGACCACACCAGGAACAATGTGTAGATGAAGCCGAGCGTACCGAAGAAGCGGGCTTTGCCGACGCTGGGCGCATGCGGCCCGTCCAGATGCTCGTTCTTCCAGCCAATCACCATGTAATAGGCAGCCGAGCAGACATACGGAACCAGAATCGTGTTGACTGCGCAGCTATAGAAGAACTGGTAGGTGCTCGCCGCCACATACGACACGATCAAGAAGAGCTGCGTGATGCCGGAGCTCACGAGAACCGTTACCACCGGGGCGTCGTGCTTGTTCGTCTTGGCAAACGCCAGAGGGAAGGATCCCTGGCGCGCCGCCTCGAACGGCGTCTCGGACGCAATGATGACATAGCCCAGCAGCGCGCCGACCAACGAAAGGATAACGCCAAGGTTTACGATGGCAGCACCAACCGGACCGATTGCGCACTCGAGAATTCCCGCCATGGAGGGCGTTGCAAGCTGTGCCATCTCCTCGCGCGGCATAATGCCGAGCGACAGCATCGAGATGATCAGATACAGCGTGAATACAGCCGCAAATCCGAGCGCCGTCGAGCGGCCGACGTCACGCACGTACTTTGCACGGCCCGAGATAACGACAGCGCCCTCGATGCCCGTGAAGACCCAGACAAGGGCGATCATGGTCGAGACAACCTGCTCGCCAAAGCCAGGACCAGCCGGCTCTCCCCAGAAGTTGTCCATAAAGATATCGACGTTGAACTTACCCAGGAGCACGATACTCAGCACAAAGAGCCCCAGCGGCACCAGCTTCGCCAACGTGACGATCGTGTTAATGCCCGCAGCCTCCTTAACGCCACGAAGCACAAGGGCGGTAAGGAACCACAAAAACACGCTGGCGCAGACGATAGAAAGCAGGTTGTTACCCGCGCCAAACGCAGGGAAGAAATAGCCCAGCGCGCTAAACAGCAAGAGCGCAAAGCTCACGTTGGAAAGACATGCACTGATCCAGTAGCCCCAAGCGGAGTTGAATCCAATGTAATCGCCAAAACCGGCCGCAGCGTATGCATAGATGCCGCCGGTCAGGTCGGGACGGGCCTGAGACAAACCGTTGAACACCATCATCAGCGCAAAGACGCCAATAAAGCAAATTCCCCACGAGACGATAACCGCACCGGTATTTGCCCCACCTGCTGCCATATCGCCGGCAAGCGAAAAGATGCCGCCACAAATACTGGCGGTAATGACCATCATGGTCAGACGAAAGAGATCGAGGCCATTAGGGTCGATAATCTCTTCATTTTGAGCTTTAGAGGCCATTGTATGTGCACCCCCTTCATCATGTGATCGAACGAAAGATGGCCCGGACGTCCCGAATCGGGTGCCGGGCCATCGGTCAAGCGATCATCAGACTGTTACAGCTATCGCGTTAGAAGCGCAGCGACAGGCAAGAAAGGCCGCCGTCGACCTTGCGATACTCGGAGGTGTCAACGACGAGTGTCTTGTAGCCCAGATCCTGCACGGCCTTGAGCACAGTCGGATAGCCCTCGGCAACGATGACCGTACCGTTGACCCAGATGCAGTTGGCGCCGTACGCCTCGTCCTCGGGCACGACAATCTTGTTGTACTGGGCAAAGTCGGGCTTATCGATGAACTCACCAGAGACGAGCATGTTGTTGTCCTCGATGTAGTTGACGCCCGTCTTGAGGTGCAGGACCTCCTCCAGCGGAACCTCAGAACCCTCGAGGCCCCAGCCCTCGAGAATCTCACAGAACTGGCGGATGCCCTCTTCGTTGGTACGAGCGGAGCGACCGACGTAGAAATGGTCACCGACCATCATGACGTCGCCGCCGTCGAGCGTGCCCGGAGAAACGATGTGCTTGACATGCTCGTCGTCAAAGAAGCGACGGACGGCCGGCTCGATCTCGTCCTTCTCGCCGTTGCGGCTATCGGCGCCGGGGTTGGTAATGATGGCGCCGCAGCGAGTGATAACGGCCGGGTCTTCGACGAAGCAGCTGTCGGGATACTGCTCGAGTGCCGGCAGCACCGACACGTCAACGCCGCACTGCTCGAGCGCATGCTCGTAATCGTAGTGCTCCTCGATGGCGCGCTCGTAGATGGGCTGGCCAAGCTCGGGGGCACTCGTGATGCCATTGCTCAGAGACTTGCCGGGGCGGCGGATGATGACGTGGCTGAACTTGGTCATGATGATCCTCCTTGGATCTCTTAGCAGAAAGCGGGACTTCTTCGCGCCCGCCTTCCTTTCGATGTCTTTATCTTAGGGCGGTTTTCCTATTTTGTATATTGTATACAATCCTGAACGGTAGGTATTCTTCGGTAAGCGTATTCTTACGTATCGGCGCAAAGTAGCATGATTTAGCTGGTCGTTCTATAATTCAACTGAGCTATTCAAGTGAAACGTATTTGCTTTTAGAAATATACCGTTAAGGAACATAGGCTCATGGAAACGCTCAGAAGGCCCCTGAAAGACCACGTATACGACTACATTTCGAGCCGTATTGACGCCGGCGAGCTTTCGGCCGGCGACCGGCTGAGCGAGCAAGCGATCTGCGACGCCATGGGCGTGTCGCGCACGCCGGTCCGCGAAGCGCTCATCCAGCTCGCAAGCGACGGCTATCTGGACAATCTCCCCCGCCGCGGATTCCGCGTCCGTGGGTTCGATCAGCAAAACGCCGTTGAAGTCTTTGAGATTATGGGGCCGCTCGACGGGCAGGCCGCATATCTCGCCTGTCCGAACCTAACCGACGATGACATTACGCAGCTTAAATTTCTCGTCGGCTCCATGGACCTCGCGATCCAAGGCGGCCTCATCCGAAAGTACGACGACATTCAGCGAGACTTTCATCTAACGTACTTCAACCGCTGCGGCAACGACCGTCTGCGCGATATGATCTCGCAGCTCGAGCGCTGCTTTATCAAGCGCGATTACGAGACTGTCGACCAGGAGACGGCGTGCAAACTGCTCAATAAAGCCAACAACGAACATGCTCATATTCTTGAGTTGTTCGAAGCACGAGATGCGACGGGCGTGCGCGACTACGTTCGCGATGTCCATTGGAACACAGAAAACGCCCAGTTCACCGTCTGGTAGGAAACGATGCCCTTGCGGAAAGCGTGTCCCGTTATTCCCGCTCGAAACGGGTCGCAGTTTCCCAACGGGGCCCCTCGAGGAAACTGCGACCCAGAATTTGAGCTCGAAACGGGATGTGGTTTCCAAATCGAGGCCCTATGGGAAACCGTGTCCCACCTTGAAGGGGGAACTGGGATGCAGTTTCCAGACGGGACATCAAAAACGAAGTTGCGGTGGAATAGTTCCTGGATGGGCTGGTTGATGCCCCAGATAGGAACTATTTCACCGCAAGTTATTGAAGGGCTTGGATGCCGGGACTCTTACAGATGGCGCCCCAGGAAGCGGAAGGCTAGGCGAATCCAGGGGCGGACCGCCACCTGCTTGTCCTCGTTGTCGACCGCGGTGTTGGCGTTGCCGAGCGAAAGGCCGTGACCACCCTGGTCGAAGACGTGCATCTCGCATGCAACGCCCTCCTCGGCCATGCGCTGCGCAAACGGGTAGACCTGCGCGATCGGCGCCGTCTTGTCGTCGGACACGCCCCACACAAAGGTCGGTGGCATCTGACGCGAAACATGCGTGGTGGGGCAGATGTCGGCCAGATGCTCGTCAGTTGCCTCGCCGCCCGTCACCATCGACAGGTAGTCGTTGAGCAAATCGCGTCCCGTCTTGCCGCCCGTCTTGGGCACACGCAAGTCAATGCGCGGATCGCGCGTCTGCATGTCACGCACATAGGCAAAGTCGAGCAATGGATAGCCCAGCACCACGGCATCGGGACGAATGTCGTCCGGACGCGCCCCGGCAAGTGCCGCGAAGGGGCCGGTCTTCCACTGTGTTGCCAGCGAAGCGCAGATCATGCCGCCCGCCGAGAATCCCACAACGCACACGCGCTTGGGATCGACATGCCACTCGTCGGCGTTGGCGCGAACCGTGGCGATCATCTTGGCAAGATCTGCCTGGGGGTGCGGAAAGCTCACGTCACCCGTAGAACTCGTGACGTAGTTGAGCACAAAGGCCTGGTAACCGTGATCCAAAAACGCAAACGCCACGGGGTCTTGCTCATGCGGTGCGATATGCGTAAACCCGCCTCCGCCGCAGATAATCACCGCGGGGCGGCGGCCATTGGGCTTGTCGGGCAGCGGCTCGGCACCCAGATACGTAAAGGTCGCTGGATAATCCTCGGTCGGCTCCTCGCCCCACAGCGCATGGTTCTCGACAATCATATGTGCTCCCTTCGCGCAAATTATGCGCCCTTGTTTTTCGCCTTCAAGCGTACCCCACTTGAACCCGTGGCGCAGAAACACTCCGGCAATAAGTTTCCCTTCAACTGATATATCACATAATCCCAGTTCAGAGGTATCGTTGAGCAGCGTAAAATAGGGGCGTTGACCAAGCCGCGAAACACATGCGAAACGTTTCCGGCAAACCAAACGCGCGATATGCGCCTATTTAAGTTGGAGGCAACTATGGGTCTGCTCGATTCGCTTAAGTCCACCTTCACCTCGACCGGCGAGGCGTCCGTTCCGCCCGCAGCAAGCTTCGCTACCCGCGAAGGCGTCATCTATGCCCCCGTTAACGGCGTGCTCGTCAACCTGAACGAGGTTCCCGACGAGACGATCGCCTCGGGCATGCTTGGCCAGGGCTATGGCATCGAGCCCATTACCGGCACCATCTATGCGCCCGCCAACGGCCGCATCGGTGCCACCACTGTCACCAACCACTCCATCGGCATGATCACCGAGGACGGCCTGCGCGTGTTCATCCATGTTGGCCTGGGCACCGTGGAAATGAACGGCAAGGGTTTTGCCCGCTTTGTCGAGATGGGCGATGTGGTCAAGGCAGGCCAGCCGCTCATCAGCTTCGACCGCGAGGCCATTAAGGCCGCTGGTCACGAGGACATCGTGACCGTCATCGTCTCCGAGCTCGATCGTCTTAAGAGCATCGACCATGTCGGCGAGTCTGGAACGCTTATCGGCGGCAACCCGCTCGTCAAGCTGGGCGACCCGCTGCTGGTTGCCAAGACCAAGTAGCCAGGCCCCGCGCCACACAGCCAAAAGGCACCTCGTCAAGCGCCCACGACCATTTGGCCGCGGGCGCTTTTCGTTTGAAAAACCATCCCGCCAATGCCTTATCTGTATAGCCCAAATGAGCCGAGCTGCTAGAATATCGAACTGTATGGATAACTATCATTCAACCGTTATGGGAGGATACGTGAACCGCACCAAAATCGCGCAGCTCTATGCCGATGCCGAGTCGCTCGGCGGCCAGACCGTCACCGTCGCCGGCTGGGTCAAGTCCGTCCGCGACATGAAGAACTTTGGCTTTGTTACGCTCAACGACGGCAGCTGCTTCCGCGACCTGCAGGTCGTCATGAACCGCGAGGCACTCGACAACTACGACGAGATCGCCCATCAAAACGTCTCGGCCGCACTCATTTGCACCGGCACCGTCAAGCTGACCCCCGATGCGCCCCAGCCCTTCGAGCTTTCTGCCACCTCCATCGAGGTCGAGGGCACGAGCGCCCCGGATTACCCGCTGCAGAAGAAGCGCGCAACCGTCGAGTTCCTGCGCACCCAGCAGCACCTGCGCCCGCGCACCAACCTGTTCCGCGCCGTGTTCCGCATCCGCTCTGTCGCGGCTGCCGCCATCCACCGCTTCTTCCAGGAGCAGGGCTTTGTCTACGTCAACACCCCCATCATCACCACGAGTGACTGCGAGGGCGCCGGCGAGATGTTCCGCGTGACCACGCTCGACCCCAAAAATCCGCCCCTCACCGAGTCCGGCGAGGTCGACTGGAGCCGGGACTTCTTTGGCAAGCATGCAAGCCTCACCGTGTCCGGCCAGCTCAATGCCGAGAACTTTGCCATGGCCTTTGGCGACGTGTACACCTTTGGTCCCACCTTCCGTGCCGAGAACTCCAACACCACGCGCCACGCCGCCGAGTTTTGGATGATCGAGCCCGAGATGGCCTTTGCCGACCTTAACGACTACATGGATAGCGCCGAGGCCATGCTCAAGTACGTCCTTAAGGACGTTATGGCCACCTGCCCCGACGAGCTCAACATGCTCAACAAGTTCGTGGACAAAGGCCTGATCGAGCGTCTGAACCACGTGGCAAACTCCGACTTTGCCCGCGTTACCTACACCGAGGCCGTCGAGATCCTGGAGCAGGCAGTTGCTGCGGGCCATCAGTTTGATTACCCCGTCAGCTGGGGCATCGACCTGCAAACCGAGCATGAGCGCTTCCTGACCGAGGAGCACTTTAAGCGCCCGACCTTCGTAACCGACTATCCGGCAGAGATCAAGGCCTTCTACATGCGCATGAACGACGACGGCAAGACCGTCGCCGCCGCCGACTGCCTGGTGCCGGGCATCGGCGAGATCATCGGTGGCTCCCAGCGCGAGGAGCGCCTGGACCTGCTCGAGGGTCGCATTAAGGATCTGGGCATGGCACCCGAGCAGTACAAGTACTATCTGGACTTGCGCCGCTATGGTTCCTGCAAGCACGCCGGCTACGGCTTGGGCTTCGAGCGCCTGGTCATGTATCTGACCGGTGTTGGCAACATCCGTGACGTCCTGCCGCACCCTCGTACCGTGGGTAACGCCGACTTCTAATCGCCGTAACGCCACAAAACGTGTCATATCGCATGATATAAGCGCCTCTCGGCAAGTCGAGAGGCGCTTTTTTCAACAGCATCCGTCAAGCTTTTGGCAAGGTTTCGGTCAGTCGAGCAGGGCTGTTGAAAACTCGATCCGCCGTTTGCCGACGGCCACCGACCGCCCAGAGCGCCGTGCGCCCCTGGGAAAGTCCCGCGTCCTAGGCTCCATACCGTCGCCACCCAAAACGGAAAGGACGTGGGCACTATGACCAAAGCCGTTGTTGAAAACTACGAGACCACGACCAGGGGCCCCGCCTCGATGGCAGCCTATCGAGCCGTACGCATCCTGCAGCTCTTGAGCAAGAACACCGGCGAGGACAAGGCGTTGCTTTCCGACGAGCTGGTCGAGCTCCTCGCCCATCCCGACGACCCCGCACGCATGCCCATCTCGGCGGCACGCCGCAGCATCTATACCTCGATATCCGCACTTCGTCACGCCGGATACGAAATCGACTATAAACGCGGCGTGGGCTATCGGCTCCTCACCCGCCCGCTTGCTGACGAGGAGATCATACGGCTCCACGGCATGGTCATGCGCAACCGGTCGACGCCCATAGCCATTCGAAAGAGCATGGCGCAGCACCTGGTCGCCATGGCGAGCGCCGATGTTCGCGGCTATCTCGATATGCCCGAACCGGCACCGGCCGCCAACGACGCGCCCGTCAAGAAAACGCGTCCGCACGCCAAGCGTATCGACACGTGCGAGCTCGTCGAACAGGCCATCGACCATGGGACAACTGTCAGCTTTGATATCTCAAACATCCTGGCCCGAGGCGAAACCGAGGTGGTGCGGATAACGGTCCGGCCCTTTGCCATCAGGCAGCGCGACGGCGTCTCGTATCTGCTGGGAACGGTCTACGACACCCGGGGCGTCGACGACACCCTGCGCACCGTTGAGGTCAGCCGCATGAGAAACGTCAGCACGCGTTTGCTCGATGGCAAGAAACTCTTTGCCGCGCTAGACGATGAAGACAGCCCCGCGCCCGCAGCATAAGCCCCGTTACCGTCCGTCGTTCCTCAGCACCGCCCATCCGGTTCAGTATTAAAAACACGCCAGGATGTTGTAAAAATGGGCATCGGCGTTACTATAGTCCCACTTGCACTTTTTCCTAGTGCAGTATTTCCAGCCATTTTTATACTGGGGGTAATGATATGAAGGACATCACCATCAGCCGCAGGAGCCTTCTTGTCTCCGCTGGCCTGCTCGCGCTCGCTCCGCTCGCCGGATGCGGCGGCAACTCTGGTTCCGGCTCCGCTGCCGCCGGTTCCGACTACACCATCGGCGTTCTGCAGCTCACCGAGCACTCCGCGCTCGATGCCGCCAACGACGGCTTCGTCAAGGCCATCAAGAAGAGCGGCCTTAAGGTCAAGATCGACCAGAAGAACGCCCAGAACGACCAGTCCACGTGTAAGTCCATTGCCGACAAGTTTGTGGGCGACAACGTCAACCTGATTTATGCCATCGCCACGCCCGCCGCGCAGGCTGCCGCCGGCGCCACGGCTGATATCCCCATCGTGGGCTGTGCCATCACCGACTACGCCGCCTCCGGCCTGGTCCAGGACAACGACAAGCCGGGCACCAACGTCACGGGCGCTTCCGACCTCACCCCGGTCGCCGAGCAGCTCGAGATGATGCAGAAGGTCCTGCCCGACGTTAAAAAGGTCGGCCTGCTCTACTGCACCGCCGAGTCCAACTCCGACGTCCAGATCAAGGCCGCCAAGAAGGAACTCGACAAGCTGGGCCTGGAGTACACCGATTTCACCGTCTCGAGCTCCAACGAGATTCAGTCCGTCGTCGAGTCTGCCGTGGGCAAGGTCGACGCGCTGTACTCCCCCACCGACAACACCATCGCCGCGGGTGCCTCGCAGGTCGGCCAGATCTGCAAGGAAAACAAGCTTCCCTTCGTGACTGGCGAGGAGGGTATGTGCATGGCCGGCGGCCTGTTCACCCTCTCCATCAATTACGAGGACCTGGGCTACGCCGCGGGCGAGATGGCCGTTAAGATCCTGAAAGGCGAGGCCAAGCCCGAAGACATGCCGATCAAACACCTCTCGAGCAAGGACCTGGTCGTCGTCAAGAACGACGAGATGGCCGAGGCTCTGGGCATCGACCTCTCCGCTCTGGACGCGTAATGCCATACGCGGCATGCGTCTAGAGCCCGTGCTCGCGCTTTAGCCGCGTTATTCAATATCTGAGCCACAGGGGCGGGCGCTGTAGACCGGCGTCCGCCCTGCTTGTTTCAGGTAAAACAAAACGTCTGTCCGCAGCTCTTCTATGCATTGTTACCGCTATTATGGTGAATCACGTGTCCACCCTATCCTAGGAGGTATGAAGCATGCTCATTGCATTGCAGGGCGCCGTTTCGCAGGGCGTCCTCTGGGGCATTATGGTGCTTGGCGTGTTTATCACGTTCCGCCTGCTCGACATCCCCGATATGACCTGCGACGGCAGCTTTGCCCTCGGCGGCTGTGTTTGCGCCGTGCTCATCGTCAACAATAACGTCGACCCCTTGCTCGCCGTGCTAGCCGGCATGTGCGCCGGTGCCATCGCCGGCGCCATCACGGGCATCTTGACCACCGTCTTTGAGATTCCCGCAATCCTCGCCGGAATCCTTACGCAGATCAGTCTGTGGTCCATCAACCTGCGCATCATGGGCAAATCCAACACGCCCATCCTTGCCAAGGGCACCATCTTCTCATCCGTCAGCCACATGACGGGCCTGCCGCAGTCCACCGTTGCCATCATCCTGGGCATTGTGCTGGCCGTGGCCATCGTCGCCATCCTGTACTGGTTCTTTGGCACCGAGATCGGCTCGGCGCTGCGTGCCACCGGCAACAACGAGTACATGATCCGCGCCCTGGGCGTTAACACCAACACCACCAAGATGATCGCCCTCGTGCTCTCCAACGCCCTCATCGGCCTTGCCGGCGCGCTCATCTGCCAGAGCCAGAAGTACGCTGACATTGGCATGGGCACCGGTGCCATCGTTATCGGTCTTGCCGCTATCGTCATCGGCGAGGTGCTCGGCCGCCTGCTGCCCGGCGGTCTGACGCAGTTTAGCGTCCGTCTTGCCTCTGCCGTCTTTGGCTCCGTGGTGTACTTCCTTATCCGCGCCATCGTGCTGCAGTTGGGCATGGACGCCAACGACATGAAGCTGCTCTCCGCCGTGATTGTCGCTGTGGCCCTGTGCGTGCCCGTGGTTTGGGAGCGCTATAAGCTCCGCAGCTCCTACACGAAGGGGGATGAGGCAGATGCTTAAGCTCTCGCACGTCAAGAAGACCTTTAACAAGGGCACCGTCACCGAGAAGCGCGCGCTCACCGGCGTCGACCTCACCCTGAATGACGGCGACTTTGTAACCGTGATCGGCGGCAACGGCGCCGGCAAGTCCACGCTGCTCAACATGATCGCCGGCGTGTACCCGCTCGATTCGGGCGTTATTGAGCTCGACGGCACCGACATCTCGCGCCTGAGCGAGTCGCAGCGCGCCAAGTACCTGGGCCGCGTGTTTCAGGACCCCATGCGCGGTACCGCTGCCGACATGCAGATCGCCGAGAACCTGGCCCTCGCCAAGCGTCGCGGCCAGCGTCGCGGCCTTTCGTGGGGCGTCACCAAGGCCGAGAAAGATGAGTACGTCGAGCTGCTCAAGCGCCTGGACCTTGGTCTGGACACGCGTCTCAACGCCAAGGTCGGCCTGCTCTCGGGTGGCCAGCGCCAGGCACTCACCCTGCTGATGGCCACGCTCACCAGGCCGCGCCTGCTGCTGCTCGACGAGCACACCGCGGCCCTCGACCCCAAGACGGCCTCTAAGGTGCTTAACCTGACCGAGGAGATCGTCGACGAGAACCACCTGACCACGCTCATGGTCACGCACAACATGAACGACGCCATCCGTCTGGGCAACCGTCTGATCATGATGCACGAAGGCCACGTGATCTACGACGTGGCGGGCGATGAGAAGAAGTCGCTCACCGTAGCCGACCTGCTGCAGAAATTCGAGGAGGTCTCGGGCGGCGAGCTCGCCAACGACCGCATGCTGCTAAGCTAAAACCTGCCAAAAAGGGACAGGTTTATTTTGGTAGGTTTTATCTGCGCAAACGTCAAAACCGCCGCAAAGGGACAGACGCCCTTGCGGCGGTTTTCGCATATTATGTCGATAATCCAGCGTCAGCAGGAACTACTGGTTAAGGACTAAGGAAACTGCCACGAGAAGCTCTCTTCCCCGTCTCGCCTTGACCGCCGCACTCCTTGCCGGCGTGCTCGCCGGCGCCCCAGCTTACGCCACCGCGGCCACCCCATCTCAAGTTATCGGCCCGTCCGATGTGATCGGACGGGCTTCTTGGTGGGTATCATGGTTGGACGATCATAAGGAGGTTTTCCCTATATGGAATTGTTTGAGCCGATTCTTCATTTCTTTGAGCAACGGTGGGTCCACAACATCATCTGGGCCGTCATCTTGGCGATAGGCACCGCCGTCGCTGCCAAGGTCGTATCCAAGACCCTGAACCATCTGCTTAACCGAGACGATAACCCGCTTCCGGCATCGAGTATCTTCATCAACATCGCGCGCGCCGTCATCTGGATGATTGGCGGCAGCTTTATCCTCGACAACTGCTTTGGCATTAACGCAAACGCGCTCGTCGCCGCTCTTGGCGTCGGCGGCATCGCCATCTCGCTCGGCTTTCAGGACACGCTGTCAAACCTTATCGGCGGCATGCAAGTGACCTTTATGGGCATCATCAAACCCGGCGACAATATCGAGGTCGGCGGCGTATCCGGCGTGGTCCAAGACATCACTTGGCGTCATACAACGATTGAGGATGCCTGTGGACAGACCATCATTGTGCCCAACTCCAACATCTCCAAGAACACGCTCGTGCATTTGATGCCCTTTGGACGCGTGGCCGTGCCCGTTGCCGTAAAGGACACGTCTAAGTGGGCTTCCCTTGACGTGCTGGCAGACGAGCTCACGAGCGCAACCAAAACGGCCGTCTCGCCCATCTCGGGCTTTGACAAAGAGCCCTACGTGCTCTTTAGCGAAATCGGCGACTTTGGCATCAAAGGAAAGATCATCTTTATCGTCAGCGACGACAGCACCACTTTCACCGCTGCCGACGCCTGCATCCGCGCCATCGCCCCCATCATCGCCTAAACCACCGCAAAGGGGTCAGGCATCTTTGTAGTGGTTTTCATTCGTGGTACCATGGTTCATATAGTTGTTTAAACGACTAAGGGAGCAACATTATGGAAGAGGCCTATCGTCAAGCACGCAAGCGCGGCGAGCAAGGACGTCGACGCGCCATTAGCCAAAGCGAGCATCCATACCTTACGGACCTCGATAGCTTGGTTGCTCAGCTCCCCTTAGGTCAGCGAGAGAATGTCGGCCTGCGGGATATTCCGCTCGAAATGGTCGTCGGCACGGTCACCAAGGGCCGTCAGTCCGCCTTTTCGTGTAACTTTATGCCCCTGCTTCCGTTTAGCACCGAGTTCGCCCGCAAGTGGTCCAACCTCTACGACATCCAGGTGACCGAGGGCTATCGCGACCCCGTCATCGTCACCGAGTTCATGCATCGGTTCTATGTCCAAGAAGGCAACAAACGCGTCAGTGTCCTCAAATTCCTAGACGCCCCGACGGTTTCGGCCAAGGTCACCCGTCTCTACCCCGGCACATGGGATTCCGTCGAAAGCCGCCTGTACGGCGAGTTCTGCGCGTTTTGGCGCGTCTGCCCCCTATACGAGATCGAGTTCTCGCGTGAGGGAAGCTACGAAACGCTCGCGAAGATGCTCGGTCAGAACCTTATCGAAAAATGGCCGCAGAAAAAGGTCGACTACCTGCGCCACACTTTCCTGCTCTTTAAGCGTGCCTACCTTCGCGCAGGCGGCGATCACCTGGACATTACGCCCGCCGACGCCATGCTCGTCTACCTCAATGTGTACAACCAGGACCGCCTGCTGGATACGCCAACGGATATCGTCGTAAACCGCCTGTGCAAGATCTGGCGCGAGCTGGTCATTGCCGGCAAAAATGACGAGGACAAGGTCGATCTTGTCGAAGCACCGAGCGTCGACGAGGAGGAGACGCCCGCCAAGTCCACCTCTGGCGTGCTCAACTTCTTTATGGGCAAGACCGTCTACTCGACGGCCAACCCCCTGCGCATCGCCTTTATCCATGAGTTCCCCTGTGCGACGTCGAGCTGGGACAGCCTGCACGACCAAGGGCGTCAGTATCTCGATGAGCACTTTGGCGGTATCGTGCGCACCGAGGCGTTCGAGGACTGTCACGATCCGGATGTGTTCTACGCCGCCGTGGAAACGGCTGTCAAACATGGAGCAAACGTCATCTTCTCGACCTCGCACCGCCTGATGGAATATACGCTCAGAGCTGCCGTTGAGTATCCCCGGGTTCGGTTCCTCAACTGCTCTATCGGCCTTCCCCATCAAAGCGTCCGTTCGTACTTTGGCAAGATGTACGAGGCCAAGTTTCTGCTGGGCGCCCTTGCGGCCAGCATGGCGGACAACCACCGCATCGGTTACCACGCGTCGGTCTTCGCCTCGGGCGCACTCAGCGAGATCAACGCCTTTGCGATTGGCGCCTCGCTGCTCGACCCCCGCGCGCAGGTAATCCTCACCTGGGGCGATGTGCCTGCCGGTGGTCTTGCCGAGGCCATGTGCCGCGAAGGCGTGAGCGTCATGACCGGCGCTGACATGTCAAAGTCGCTCGAAGACCCAACGGCCTACGGGCTTCACCGCTTGGTCGACGGCAAAGTCACCGGCATCGCCATGCCCGTATGGAACTGGGGCCGTTACTACGAGCTCATCGTGAAAAGCCTGCTGCACGGCACGTGGGACGAAACCGCCGATGAGCAGCAAGTGCGCGCCGTCAACTACTGGTACGGCATGAGCTCAGGTGTTATCGACATTCGCTACGCTCCGGGCCTGCCTTATCAGACGCGGAAGCTTGTTCAGCTCCTCCGCAATGGCATTGTTGAGGGATCCATCAACCCCTTTGGCGGCGAGCTCCACAGCCAGAACGGCGTGGTACAGATCGAAGGCTTCCCTCCGCTGCCGAGCACGCAGATTGTCGAGATGAATTGGCTGGCGGACAACGTGGTGGGCACCATTCCGCAGCTCGACGATGAGCCGAAAGTCCCTGCCCTATGAAAATCCTTGCCATAGCCGATACCGAAGAACGATGCCTTTGGGAGTGCTTTCGCAAGGAACGCTTTGAGGGAGTCGACCTGATATTGTCCGCCGGCGATCTGGACCCGGACTATCTTGAGTTTTTGGTTACAGTCATCAACAAACCGCTCATCTACGTGCGCGGCAATCACGATGATCGCTACGCACGTCATGCACCGGGCGGATGTATCTGCGTGGAAGACAGCGTGTACACGTACCGAGGGATTCGCATTGCGGGCCTTGGCGGGTCCATGCGTTATCGCGACGGCGCCAACATGTACACCGAACGCGAGATGTCCAAGCGCATGCGTAAGCTGTCGCGTAAGGTTAGGATGGTCGGCGGGTGCGACATTCTGCTTACCCATGCGCCCGCCGCCGGTATGGGTGATCTGGACGATCTACCGCATCGAGGGTTTGAGTGCTTTAACACGGCGCTTGAGTCCTGGGGGGCCGACTACATGGTGCATGGGCATGTACACCAAAGCTACGGTTACGATTTTCAGCGCGAGCGGCAGCATGTGTGTGGAACGACGATCATCAACGCCTGCGGCTATACGCAGTTTGAGCTCGACCAGACGCGCTACCCCATCCGTGGCTGGCAGGCAGCCTGGCTCAACTCGCAAACCATGCGCCGCGAGCTCAAACGCCACGAAGCCATCGAGTCTTCAACAGCCAGAACCCCCTGGTAACCACCTTTAAGGCTTGACGCTGCGCCGGCCCCAAGCACCCCATCTCGCCCCTCAAGCCGTCGCTCGCGTACCAAAGTACGCGTCGCTCCTCTTTCGGGGCGACCTGGGGCACTTGGAACCGGCTCGCTGCGATGCCATAACATTGACGCCAAAGTGCCAAAACCACCACAAAGGTGCCTGTCCCCTTTGTGGTGGTTTTGGCCCGAGATAGCAAGAAACCCGGTCCCTCACGAGGCGGAACCGGGTTTCTTTAGCAATGCTTGCTTTGCTCAGGCAGTAACTAGCAGTTACTCAGCCAAGAAGTCACGCTGGACAGCGGGATCGACCTTGACGCCAGGGCCCATGGTGGAAGACACGGAGATGGACTTGACGTACTTGCCCTTAGCAGAAGAGGGCTTGACGCGCAGAATCTCGGTGTACAGGGCAGCGTAGTTCTCGACGAGCTGCTGCTCAGAGAAGGACTTCTTGCCCAGGGGCACGTGGCAGATGCCGTAGCGGTCGGCGCGGTACTCAACGCGGCCAGCCTTGAGCTCGGAGACCATCTTGGCGACGTCCATGGTCACGGTGCCGAGCTTGGGGTTCGGCATGAGGCCACGGGGACCAAGGATCTTACCGATGCGGCCAACCTTGGCCATCATGTTCGGCGTAGCGATAGCGGCGTCGAAGTTGATCTCGCCCTTCTGAATCTGGGCGACGAGCTCGTCGGAACCGATGATGTCGGCGCCGGCAGCCTCAGCCTCACGGGCCTTCTCGCCCTCGGCGAAGACGGCAACACGAACGGTCTTGCCGGTGCCGTGGGGCAGGGAGATGGAACCACGGATGTTCTGGTCAGCCTTACGAGTATCGATGCCCAGACGGAAGTGAGCCTCGACGGTCTCGTCGAACTTGGCGGTGTCGAGCTCCTTGATGAGCTTGGCAGCCTGAAGGGGGGTGTAGAGCGTGGCGCGGTCGATCTTCTCGGCAGCGGCGTTATAGCTCTTACCATGCTTAGCCATGTGCATTACCTCCTGTGGTTAAACGGGCGTGAGCCCTCCCACATCGTATCGTGTGCCCTATTGCACACATTTAACGGGCGCCCCGGTCGGAGCACCCGTCGTTACCATAAGAAATCGCTACTCAGCGATGGTGACGCCCATGGAACGGGCGGTACCGGCGATGATCTTCTTGGCGGCGTCAATGTCGTTGGCATTGAGGTCCGGCATCTTGATCTCGGCGATCTTGGTGAGCTGCTCCTGGGAGAGCTGACCAACCTTGTCGGCCTGGGGCTTAGCGGAACCAGACTTGAGGTTCAGCTCCTTCTTGATGAGGTGAGCCGCCGGCGGGGTCTTGGTGATGAAGGAGAAGGACTTATCCTCGTAGACAGAGATCTCAACGGGGATGATGTCGCCCTTCTTGTCCTGCGTCTCGGCGTTAAAGGCCTGGCAGAACTGCATGATGTTCACGCCAGCAGCGCCCAGGGCGGGGCCGACGGGAGGAGCGGGGTTAGCTGCACCAGCAGGAATCTGGAGCTTAATGACGTTGGCAACCTTCTTCTCAGCCATGGTCATTCCTTTCGAATCACGAGTGTGAAGTACTTGCTATATCGTAAGCACGCACGTGTTAGAAGCACTCCTGAGATGAGCAGTCACAGAAGAAGCACGCTCGCGCGAACGGACGAAAACTTAAGCGATGACAGCGACCTGGTTAAAGTCGAGCTCGACCGGCGTCTCGCGGCCAAAGATCATCAGCGTGACCTTGAGCTTGCCAGCCTCGGTGTTAACCTCGGAGACCTTGCCATCAAAGTCGGTAAGCGGGCCATCGGTGACGCGGACGGACGTGCCGACCTCAATATCAACCGAAGTGCGCTTGGGCGAATCGCCCTTACCGGGACGACGAGTCATCTTGTTGTACTCGTCGCGGGAAAGCGGAGCGGGCTTGCCGTTGCCGCCCAGGAAACCGGTGACGCCAGGCGTGTTACGAACGCACGTCCAAGCATCATCATCCATCTCCATGCGGACAAGGACATAACCCGGGAAAATCTTGGAATCCTTGGTCTCACGCTTGCCACCCTCTTTAATCTCGGTGACACGCTCCATAGGAATCTCGATATCAAAGATACGGTCCTGCATGCCCATAGTCTCGATTCGATGCTCGAGATCGGACTTAACACGGTTCTCGTATCCAGAGTAAGTGTGAACGACGTACCAACGCTTAGACATGGTTTAGCCCCTCAATCCAGAGAACAGAGCAAGAGCCTCGCCAAAGCCAGCATCGAGCAGAGCGATGACGACGCCGACGACGATCAGAGAAGCGCAAACGACGACCGAGTAGTTCACGAGCTCCTTCTTATCGGGCCACGTGACACGCTTCATCTCGGACTTGACCGAAGCGAAATACTTCTTGGTGCGGGCGAAGAAACCAGGCTTCTCGTTCTTCTTGGACTTCGCAGCCTTCTCGTTCTTCTTGGCAACGGCCTTCTTGGCCTCAACCTTGGAGTTGGCGGCAGCGTTGTTGGCAGGCGCCTGCTGCTGAGCCTTCTTCTTGTTCTTCTTGTTGGCCATTTGGGTTACCTCCGCGCAATGCGCTTATACATGAGTAAACCGTAAGCCCCCAATTGGGAGCTTACGGAATAATGACTGGCACGCCAGGAAGGACTCGAACCCTCAACACTCGGTTTTGGAGACCGATGCTCTACCAATTGAACTACTGGCGTATGTGACTAGAGACTAGCGAGTCTCTTTGTGCAGCGTGTGATGACGGCACCAGGGGCAATACTTCTTGATCTCCATACGATCAGGCATGGTCGACTTGTTCTTGGTGGTCGTATAGTTGCGGCGCTTGCACTCAGTGCACGCAAGAGTAACTAGAGTACGCATGTATCCTGAACCTTTCATTTCCGCCCCGTACGGGCACGAGTTGTTACTTTATCAGCTCCACGTAAGTGCTGTCAATGAAAACCTCGAGTCAATTGGTTCTCGGTGGATCCATTCATATTTGGAACACATCAATGAAGCCATCGAGATCTAATCGACGGTGCATCCAGGACCATTGTCGATCCTCTCGACACCAGCAACGGCTCAATATCCATTGCAGAAAAGAACCCGGCACCCATATAAGTGCCGGGTTCTCTAAGTCAGCTATATCAAAGAGCTAATTTACTCAATGATCGTGGAGACGATGCCCGAACCGACGGTGTGGCCACCCTCGCGGATAGCGAAGCGCAGGCCCTCCTCCATGGCGATCGGGTGGATGAGGTCGCCCTCGATGGTGATGTGGTCACCAGGCATAGCCATCTCGGTGCCCTCGGGGAGCTTGACCGTACCGGTAACGTCGGTGGTACGGAAGTAGAACTGAGGACGATAACCATCGAAGAACGGGGTGTGACGGCCGCCCTCCTCCTTGGTCAGAACGTAGATCTCACCGGTGAACTTGGTGTGCGGGGTAACCGAACCGGGCTTGCAGAGAACCTGGCCGCGCTCGATGTCCTCGCGCTTGATGCCGCGGAGCAGCAGACCGACGTTGTCGCCAGCCTCGCAGAAGTCCATGGACTTACGGAACATCTCGATACCGGTAACGACGGTGTTCTGGGTATCCTTGATGCCGACGATCTCGACGGGCTCGTTGAGCTTGAGCTCACCGCGCTCGACACGGCCGGTAGCAACGGTACCACGGCCGGAGATGGTCATAACGTCCTCAACGGCCATCAGGAAGGGGAGGTCGTTGTTACGAGCAGGCGTCGGGATGTACTCGTCGACGGCCTTCATGAGCTCGCGGATAGCGTCCATCCACTTGGCGTCGCCCTCGAGAGCGCCCAGAGCGGAACCACGGATGACGGGAATGTCGTCGCCGGGGAAATCGTACTCGGAGAGGAGCTCACGGGTCTCCATCTCGACGAGGTCGATGAGCTCGTCATCGTCGACCATGTCGCACTTGTTCAGGAAGACGACGATGTAGGGAACGCCGACCTGACGGGCGAGCAGGATGTGCTCGCGGGTCTGAGCCATGGGGCCGTCGGTAGCGGCGATGACCAGGATAGCGCCGTCCATCTGAGCAGCACCGGAGATCATGTTCTTGACGTAGTCAGCGTGGCCCGGGCAGTCAACGTGAGCGTAGTGACGGGCAGCAGTCTCGTACTCGACGTGGGAGACGGAGATCGTAATGCCGCGCTCGCGCTCCTCGGGAGCCTTGTCGATGTTCTCGAACGCAGTGAAGTCAGCCTTGCAGCCCTCGGTCTCGGAGAGAACCTTGGTGATGGCAGCGGTCAGCGTGGTCTTGCCGTGGTCGACGTGACCAATGGTGCCGATGTTAACATGCGGCTTAGTGCGCTCAAACTTCTCTTTGGCCATAAAGCCCTCCTCTAAACAGGTCGTCCCCGGACGGGACTTTGCCTTTATACCATAGTGGCCTCTCAACATACTATTGAGAAGCCACCGTGTTACCTATGGTAGCGGTGACTGGATTCGAACCAGTGACGCCACGGGTATGAACCGTGTGCTCTAACCAACTGAGCTACACCGCCGGATGGAGCCTGCAACCAGACTTGAACTGGTGACCTCTTCGTTACCAACGAAGTGCTCTACCGACTGAGCTATACAGGCACTTGACGGGTGGGAGCTATAGGATTCGAACCTATGTAGGCAGAGCCAACGGGTTTACAGCCCGTCCCCATTAACCACTCGGGCAAACTCCCAATCGTTCAAGTATCCGCAGGTCCTTTGGTCTTTTGGACCGCCGCCCCCGCGAACGAAAAAGATAATACGATGCAACCTTGGGGGCTGTCAACGAAAACCTTTAGATACACGGTTCCGGGCGTATCTATATAGCTGTGACCTGCGGTTTTGTTGAGTTTGGATATGAAGGACGGTGGATTTGGCTACGCTTGTGACATTTCACGAGGGAACACTTTGTCACGGTGGAGTACATCTGCAGCATCGACCTTCGATACCGACCCTCTTGCACTATTACATAGGTCACGATCGTGCTTCCACGGCACGTTCAAGCGTGGATAATCTCCCGCTTTTAGCGCGGCTCTAAGCCCAAAGCGGAGATTATCCACGCTCATTCTCCAGACGGGAGAACTATAGAGCCGCTACTGCTCGGGCCAGACCAAAGTAGACCCATAGAGCGGCTCCCCCTTGGTGCAGGGGTAGCGACTCAAGTAACACGACGATAGCAAGTCGAAGAAATAGGTCATGGCGTATTTCGAATAAACGCCGAGTCGGTCAATTCCGTTTCCCGCATTACCAAGACGATATACACGGTCAAAAGACCTCGATTTGTCATCGTTGCTAAACGCAGTAATTAGAATCTTCCTGCCCGAACGGCAATCAAGATACTCACGCGCCTGGGACGCAAATAGCCCGGAGACCGATACGAGAATTATCAATGACTGCGAAGCGTCTCCCATGTTTTTCAATTCCGCGACGTTAGCCCCAGCAACTATGCGAACTATCTTGCCCGCATAAAACATTTCCTGCTGAAATCGTACGAGATTGGCGCTCACATTATTGGTGCACCAGATTTCAACGTTTTTATGGCCATCAATTTCGTCGGCAAGGTGCTTAATAGCGATATCGGACACGCCGCTTTCAACCTCAGCGAACATCTCGATCATGCGAACGTCGAGCTCTGCCCTGTACTCCTCGTAGCCAAATTCCTCCTCTCGATGGCTTAAGTCGCTTGGAAAGACTGATTGAGTAAATGATTCTTTCAAATCGCTAAGAGACTGGTAGCCCAATCGATTGCAGAAACGACGAACAGCGGAACGGGTCACGAATGCATCGCGGGTTATTGTGGCAACATTGATTTCGCTCGAACGCCTAATGTGAGCGATGAGATATCGAGCGATGGCGGCATCGTTTGACCCAAACTCGCTGTTGATGATGGAGCTAATGCGATTGAGCACATCGAAGTCATTGATATTCACGTGATCCCTCTTTCCGCTCTCCTCGAAATCATAGTTCATTTATTGAATCAAACAGCTTTGGTCGTTCTCCTATGATTCAAATCAGTTGACGTCATCTTAATCGTAATTCCGCCACACGTATCCACCGTGTTGAATGATGGAAAGGGGATTCATGGGCAACGTGAACAACATCCCGTTTCTCTGGGGTTCCGCCACGGCGTCTTATCAGTGCGAGGGTGCCTGGAACGAAGACGGCAAAGGCCTTGGCGAGTGGGATTTCTTTAACCACACAAGCAATAAGAACATCAACCATGTTGACGGTGATGTATCTTGCGACTTCTACCATCGCTATGAAGAAGATATCCGCATGATGAAAGAAGGCGGACAAAACACCTATCGCTTCTCTCTTTCATGGAGTCGAATCATCCCCACGGGTATCGGTGAAGTGAATCAGAACCACCCTTAAAAAGGGTGGTTTGCTCTTAGGGTATAACCCACGGGCCCCGGGCTCGCGTCTAAAGGCGCGGGCCCGGACTTCGTCC
>NZ_JADNGN010000021.1 GCF_015553355.1 Collinsella aerofaciens | reverse complement strand
CAGGTCGCCCGCCGTTTTTAGATGCAAAACGGCGGGCGACCTATCTTCGGCGTTGGAGCACGGGCGGCACACCGACTACGGGCGCTCCATGTTGGGGACGATGCTGCCTTCGGTCACCGCATGCACGGCCAGGCGCATGATGTTGTCGTAGCCGGTCTTGTTGAGAATCTCCGAGATGCGGCGTTTGATGGTGCCCTCGCTCATAAACAGCTCGGCCGCGATCTCGCGGCGGCTCTTGCCCTCGCAGGCAAGGCGCAAAATCGACAGCTCGACATCGTCGAGGGTCGCCGTGCCCGAAAAAATGCTCTCGGGCGGCTTGGGAAACGTGCAATAGCCCGCCAGCGTGGAGCGCATCACGGCGAACAGCTCGTCGATACCGACGTTCTTGTACACAAAGCTGTCGACGCCCGCCTCGCGGGCCTGATCGACAAAGGTGATCTCGGGCATGCCGGTCATGATAATGATGCGACACTCGGGCAGTTGCTCCTTGATGCGCGCCGCCGCCACGATGCCGTTGGAATCGTGCTCGGTGCACACGTCCATCAGTATCATGTCCGGGCGCTCCTTGAGCGCGACACCCAAGGCCTCGGAAGCATCGGCAATGGCGGAAACAACGGTCATATCGGGCTGGTCGCCAACGGAGCGCGCCAGGCTCTCGCGCAGGATGGCCTGGTCTTCGACTATAAGGACGCGGATCATGAACTTCTCCTTTGGACCGTGGCGTTGGAGGCGAGCGGGATGGACACCGTAAGCGTGAAGGGCGGGGCGGTGTGGACTTCCAGGCTGCCGCCCAGATTCTGTGCGACATGCCTCATACCTGGGATACCCGTTCCCTCGCGATACGATACGGGTGCAGGCGCGCCGTCGTTAGAAACGGCCATCCGCGCAACAGCGCCGTTTTCCGACGTCTCCTGCCGCAGGCGCACATGGACCTGATGGGCCTGTGCATGCTTGGTGGCATTGGTCGAGGCCTCGCGGATAATCTGCAGAAAGGCTGCGGCGACGCGCGCGTCGCTTGGCAGCTCGCCCTCCACATCGATCTGCACGCTTACCAGGCCAAAGGCATGGACGATATCGCCCAGTTGCTCTGCCGGTTCGGTGTCGCCCCCGCTGCGCAGATCGGCAGCGATTGAGCGCAGCAGTGGGTCGATCTGCTCGAGCGACTCGTCATCCAGGCGCCCCTCCTCCAGATAACGATGGAGGATGGACAGGCGCTGCCCGATCACGTCGTGCACGCGAGCGCGCATACGCAGATAGGCCGCATTGTCAGCAACTTTTTTGACTTCTTCGATCTGGGCTTGGAGCTCTTGGCCCGCAAGCTCAAGCAGGTGGTTGGCTTGCGCCAGGCGATCATGAGCATGCGCATACTCTGTTACATCCAGGCCGATAATGCGCTCAAAGAGGCGGCCCGAAACCATAACGTCATCGTGCACAAACAAGCGAATCTCGGCGGGAGAAACCTCGACCACCGCCCGCGCCTCACCAAAGCGGTCCAGATTAATCCGCACACGGTTCCTACTGCTTTCGGGCATTTGCATGCTGAGT
Organism: Collinsella aerofaciens; assembly: GCF_015553355.1. GTDB lineage: Bacteria > Actinomycetota > Coriobacteriia > Coriobacteriales > Coriobacteriaceae > Collinsella > Collinsella aerofaciens_V. The sequence goes on along the minus strand of NZ_JADNGN010000021.1, from coordinate 37,492 downwards.
TTGCGCAGGTCGTTCCATGTGCCGCTCATGTCACCTAGATCGGTGGGCATATGAAGTTCCACCAGGTTTTTGCGCATGCAGCGGTTCATGAGCAGCGGACGGCCCCTCGGGTCCAGATACAGGATGCCCACGGGAATCACGTTGATGGTCTCGATCGTCGAGAACGCGGTGATATCCTCCTGGCGGTTACGGACGTCCATCAAGAGCGCCGCGATGGAGCGGAACAGGAAGAACGCTCCCTCTGCGATAAGGACAACGGTCCACGCCGAGCCCGTGGCAAAAACCACCGGCGGTGTAACGGCGACAACAAGCAGCAGCTCGACCAGCATGACGGGGCGACGATAGCGCACCATAAGCACCACGCCATAGGCAAAGATTGCGGCATTGAGCCACAGTACTCCGCCCATTGCCCTGGCGCAAACGTCAAGCGGCGCCACCAGATATGAGCCAGACGACGCGAACAAGATGAGCGCCGAAATAACTAGGTGAAGCACGAGGCTCGCCTCGTAGGCACAAATCACCTTACGGTTATAGGACGAGCGGCGCGATGCGATGAGCGGGACGTGGATCGTCTGCAGACACGCAGCCAGGGCAAAGACAACATCGAGCGCAACGATTTGGGGAAGGATGAGCGAAATCTGCATCGTCATTCACCCGCCCGCGGCATCAAGACGATCATGCGCAGCTGGCCGGGCTCGCCCTCAAGGCGGTATGCCACGTTGCGCCCTTGCAGAGCGCTTTCGAGCTCTTGCGCGGCGGGCGTCTGCGAAAGATCTTCATCATCGTTGGAAAAAAGCGTGGCGCGCAGCTCGACACTGCATCGGTCATGGTCGCCCAAGTGATACATAAGCGCCGGATGGTCGGTGGTGTAGGCAAAAAACGCAAAGTCATACACGCAGTCGTACAGGGCGCTTACCGTACTGGCGTGCATCGGGCGCCGTATGGCGATAATCGAGGCGCAATCGACATCGATGGTGCGCAGGTCGCTTGCAAGCTCGTTGGCAATGAGCTGAATGCGGTCGCGATCAAAACCGCTCTCCCCATGCTGTGCCAACGTGAGCGACCCCTTGCGCTTGCAATAGGCGACGAGCATCTTTGCGCGCTGCAGCATGCGGTAACGCTCGTGCGAAGACGCCTCGTCGGTCAACGGCGGCAGCGAGCTCAGCAGGTCGTACATCCCTTCGAGCGCGCGGGCAATCGCCTGGTCCACGTCTTGGACCAGCAAGGTCTCGGCCTCTTGATCTGCCAAATGCGTCTTAAGGTCGTAGTCGGCGGCGAGCAGCTCGTTTTGACGCTGCAGCTCCATGCGACGATGTGCCAGCTCACGGTTAAGCTCGTTGAGCTCCGACACGTCTTGGGCAAGCAGGGCCGATCCGCCCAGCAGTGGAAAGGCACGGTACATCACATCGGGATCGGACGCCACGGCAAAGGCATGGGCGTGGCCGTGCTCCTGGGTCCGCAACTCCTCGCGCACGCCTACCGGCATTGGCTTTGACACCGGCGTGGCATAGACCTCCTGCAGGTCGCGCGTTAGAACTTTGAGGTCGAGCGGCAAGGTGTCGAAAATGCCGGCGATGTCGTGATACGACGGAATGACACCACAATCGAGACAGATTTCCATCGCCACCACGCACAGGACGCAATAGACGAGCGAGAAGTTGAGCCTCCATGCCCAGGGCACGCGCAACGCATACGAGATGGCAAAGAATGCGCCACCCAGCAGCACGAGCGCCGCCGTGCCCGAGAAACGTTGGATGCGAAAGGACGAGGACCGGCCCACCAGGATAAAAAAGGCCACAAAGTTAAAGGCCGTCCACACGAGGACGGCGAAATAACCCCAGCCGTACGTGTAGTCGTTGCTCCAGGTGTCGCTTGTGCGGTCAAAGTGGAAGACCTGCTGGTGAAAATCGTTGGTGAGCACAAATCCGATAAGCAGGATAGCCGTAATCCACAGCGCAGCGCAGTAGCGGCGACCCAGGCGGTGTTGCTCCAGGCCCGCAAGGCGCAGACCACACAACTGGTAGAGCAGCGGAATGAGCGTCATGGGCACGTAGTACAGGTACCACAGCACGGTGGCATAGAACGGCGTGAACGACTTGTACTTGAGAATGACTTCGATCATCCACAGGGCGCAGATGGAGGCGATGGCAACAAGGCGGCGGCGCAACACATAGTCCAAACAGCGCAGATAGACCGATACGCCCCAGATCGAAAATATAATTGCGGCGACAAGCAGCGGGAGAGAGCTCGAATGGACGAGCGCATCCACAACCTCTTCGGACACCTCGCTATAGGCGGGCACGGCGTTAGAAAGTTTGGGGTCGAAGGCGAACAGCGCCGGCAAGACTGCCAAAAGCATGAGGAACAGCGCGGTGATGACACCGGCGATAGCAAAGACGCGGTGGCGGTACACCTGATGTGTTATGCCAACGAGGAATCGCGGCATGGCGAAGAGCCTGCCGCCCCTGAGATCCGCCACGGGAGCGGATCGGGCGGCCGCGTGGCCGATATGTCGCTCGCGGGTACCCATAGTGCTTTTAGTGTACCGACAGACAGGCTCAAAAAGCGGGCCACATGTCCCAAAATCCGCAGACGGCAAGGCGCCCGGCAGCCTCCCCCGTCTGGCACTTCCCGATATCCGCCCGCCCCAAACCACCGCAAAGGGGACAGGCACCTTTGTGGTGGTTTGGGGCGATGCGCTAGTCCACGGTGATGTCGAGGTTTTTGCCGATGAGGCCTACGTAGCCGCCCTCGGCTGCCTTGGGGCTGTCAGCATGGCAGAGAACCCACTTGTCGGCCTTCCAGTAGCAGTAGCTGTCACCGGTGGCAGGCATGTCGGCTGCGGCCTCGGGGCGCGGGCCGTTGGTGCCCGCCGGCAGCGCCACCATCACCTGGAAGCCGCCTTCGTCGACCATGCACGGCGTGTAGTGCAGCGTGGTGTTGAAGACCTCAACAAGCGTACCGGCCGGTACACGGAACGCCTTGACGCACGCGGTGTCGAGCTTGCCGTCCTCGATCTCCCAGCGATGCGCCACGAGCAGGATAAAATCGCGTGCACCCAGGTTGAACTCGCTGGCGCGGTGATACTCCAGGCAGTTGAGCTGCGTGTTGTGGCCGTTGCACCAGCCGAGCTGGAAGGGACGGCCGCCAAACATGAGAAAGCCAAGCTTGTCGGCATCCTTGACGCCCTCGAGCTCGGGCGCAGAGGCCACATACTTGCTGCCCTCGGGGATGGGCGTGGAGGCAAGTGCCTCGAGCACGGGCGACGTAAGCTCGGACGGAACGTTATCCCAAACGTTGCCATAGGACTTGAACTCGGGATCAGAGACAGAGTAGATATGCATGTTCGCTCCTGTTCGTTTGTGTGACAGTATGAACATTCTAGAACAATCTTGTTCTGTTTTGAGCACTCGGCATAAAAAAGCGCTCCGCAAAGAGCGGGAGCGCTTCTAGTACAAACGCTATTCCTGCGAGGGACTTACGCCTGCTGATAATGCAGGTGCTTCTCATCGATATCGGCCAGGTCACGGTCGAGATAGCGGCGCGCGAGCCAGTTTGCCATGGGGAGGTTCTGGTCCAGGTAGTTGCCGCACTCCTCGGGAGCGGCACCGGGGACATCGCCCTCGAAGCCGGCGACAAACTCAAACAGCTCGCGGACGAGCGGCAAGACCTTCTCACTCGTCAGCTCGCCAAAGACAACCAGGTAAAAGCCCGTGCGGCAGCCCATGGGGCCAAAGTAGACAATGCGGCTCGACCACTCGGCATGATTGCGAAGGAACGTCGCGCCCAGGTGCTCGATGGTGTGGCACTCGGCGGTGTTCATGACCGGCTCCTTGTTGGGCGTGGTCAGGCGCAGGTCAAACGTGGTGACGGCGGCACCGGTCGCCGGATCGCGGTCGATGCGGCTCACATACACGCCGGGCTCAAGCAGCAGATGATCAACGGAAAAGCTGGCGATGCGCTCCATGGCAGATCCTCTCGATAGTCAAATTGGGACGGGGCTCTTTTAGCTGGTTCGATTGGTCGCACCAATCATACCAGTCAAAAAGCCCCGTCCCAAAAAGACAACTTAGCCCAAGACGCGGGCCATACGTGTCTTGAACTCGGACAGGAAGCGCGGAGCATCCACGGTCAGTGCCACAAGCGCGCTCTTGTCCGGATCGGACAGGCGGCGCTCATCGCAGATGGTGCGACCGCGGTACTCGCCCAGCAGATCAACACGCAGGTTGCAGCCGAGCGCACCTACGAGCGTGGGGTCGATCGCCACGGCAACGGCCAGCGGATCGTGCAGCGCGCAGCCGCCCAGGTAGGGCGCGTTCATTTCGTACGAGCCAATGTAGTGCTCGACCATGCTCGCAAACGCGCAACCGGCCATAGTGCCCGAGCCCGTCCAGCCGGCAATGTCGCGGCGTGTGAGCACCACGCGATGCGTCACGTCCAAACCCACCATGGTGAGCTTACGGCCCGAGCGCAGCACCGCGTCGGCTGCCTCGGGGTCGCTCGCCATATTGGCCTCGGCACCCGCGCTCACGTTGCCGGGCACGGTAAGGGCGCCGCCCATCACGACCACGCGGCCGATGGACATCATCGCCGCCGCATCGCGCTCCAGGGCGAGCGCCAGGTTGGAGAGCGGGCCAGTCGCTACGTAGACCAGATCGGGACCATAGGCGCGCGCGGCATCGATCAGATAATCGACCGCAGCGTTGCCGTCGGCCGAGGTCGCCCCCACCGGCTCGTAGGGCGACGCGGGCACGCTCGCGCCGCCGATGCCGTTCTTGCCGTGAATGAGCGCGGTGGACGCCGGCGGCGTATAGGGCTCAGTCGCCTGCAGAGGACGGTCGGCACCCAGGTACACCGGAACCTCGGGGCGACCCAGCAGATCGAGCACCGCCAAGCAATTGTGCGCCGATTGCTCGACGCGCACGTTGCCAAAGCACGTGGTGATGCCCACGAGCTCCACCTCGGGGCTCGCGATGGCATAGGCCAGCGCCATCGCATCGTCCACACCCATATCCAGATCAAGGATCAGCTTCTTGATTGCCATTGTTCTACTCCGCTTCTCCGTCTTTATCGTTTAACCAAACCAATGTTCAACTTCGGCGCGCGTGGGAATCGATTGCTGAGCGCCCAGGCGCGACACCGTCACTGCCGAGGCGCGAGCACCCGCAGCCATGCACTCAAAGAGCGGCAAGCCCTCTAGGCGAGCCGCCGCCAACGCGCCGATAAACGTATCGCCGGCGGCCGTGGTATCGACTACCGTACTCGAAAGTGCCGGCATGCGCAGCAGCTCACCGCCATCGCCGAGCGTAACCGAGCCGGCGCCGCCCAGCGTGATGACCGCAGCCCCGGCGCCCTTGTCGATCAGCGCATTGAGCGCGGTGACGCAACTCGCGTCATCCGTGGGCAGAATGCCCGTCAGCACCTGGCACTCGGTCTCGTTGGGGCAGACCAGGTCGACCGCAGACCAGACCTCCGCAGGCAGCTCGCAGGCAGGCGCTGGATTAAAGACCGCATAGAACCCCAGCTCGTGAGCGCAAACAAGCGCCTCGGCCGTCGCCGCAAGGTCACATTCGCCCTGGGCGATAAAGACGCTTCCGGCAGCCGGGGCAATCTCTCTGGCGTCGCCGTCGAGCTCATGGGCCACCAGACGCCTCAGCGCGCAGGCAACGTCCGCACCCGCAAGCGCATGGTTGGCACCCGGTGACAGTATGATGCGGTTGTCGCCCTCGCAGCGAATGATGGTCGCCGTTCCCGTCTCCACGTCATCGCGATGCACTACAAAGTCACAGTCCACGCCGGCGTCTTGGAGCCCCACCACGAGCGACGCGCCGAACGCGTCGCGACCGACCGCGCCGACCATGTGCGCGCACGCGCCCATACGCGCGGCAGCTACAGCCTGATTGGCGCCCTTGCCGCCGGCGTTGGTGATAAACCCGCTGCCGCCGACGGTCTCGCCCGCACGCGGTATGCGCTCGCACGCCACCGAAAGGTCCATGTTCATGCTGCCGAACACCGCAACGATGCCGCGATCTGCCATGGAAACCTCCTCATCTGCGGGCCCTATGCCCACCGCCAACCGTCGATCGTGCGCTCTCGCACCCCCTATAACTTTAGTTCACTTTGATGTGGACGCGTGCTTGAGCTTGCGCCAGCAGCAAGCATTCACAGGAGCAGGCAGCTACAATGAAGGCGTGCTGATTATTCTCGTCATTGGATGATGTTTTATGGAACAACTCTCGCAATCGGGCTCGCGCGGTCGACGCCGCACGGGCAACGAGCCGGCGCCGCACGAACGCGTGAAGGGCGAACGCCGTGCCAACGAACCGCGACGCACCGTGAGCCCCCATCGTGCTTCTGCCAACAACGCGGGCCGCGCCAACACTCCCGCCGCGGAGCAGACGCCTGCTCGCCCCAAATCCCGCTACATCCCTGCCCTTGACGGCCTGCGTACGCTCGCCGTCGTCGCGGTGGTGCTCTATCACCTTAACCTCACGTGGGCGCAGGGCGGCCTGCTTGGCGTCACGATCTTCTTTGTGCTTTCGGGCTATCTGATCACGCGCTTGCTGCTCAACGAAGTCGCTAAGACCGGACGCATCGACCTTAAGAGCTTCTGGATTCGCCGCATCCGTCGCCTGGTCCCCGCCGTGGTGACCGTCGTGGTGGTAACCTGCGCGCTGTGCACTCTCTTTAACCACGTGATGCTCACCAAGATGCGCCCCGACATCCTGCCGTCGCTGCTGTTCTTCAACAACTGGTGGCAGATTGCCCAAAACGTCTCGTACTTCAATGCTCTGGGCGACCCCTCGCCGCTCACGCACTTTTGGTCGCTTGCCATCGAGGAACAGTTCTACCTGATTTGGCCGCCACTGCTGTTTGCCATGGTATCCATGCATGTGAGCAAACCCAACACGCGCCGCGTGGTTCTGGGCCTTGCCGTGGTATCTGCCCTAGCCATGATGGTGCTTTACAACCCTGCCGCCGACCCCAGCCGCGTGTACTACGGCACCGACACCCGCGTGTTCTCGCTGCTGCTGGGTGCCTGGATGGCCTTTATCCCCGATCGCGACCTGGCGCCGGTGCGTCTCGCTCATCGTTTGGGGCTCAATCGCCTGGCTGGCGCCGCCAAGCACGGCAAGAACGCCGAGGGCAAACCTGGCGAGAAGGCCGACGAAGCAGCCGAGACCGCCCCGGCACAGCCGAGCGCCCTCGTGCGTTTTTGGTCCTCGCCCGCATCCATCGATGTGTTGGGCGTCGTGGGTCTGGTTGGCCTTGCCGCCATGGTCGCGCTCACCAACGGCTACACCGCCTTCCAGTATCGCGGAGGCACGCTGCTGTGCTCGATCCTCACGCTCATGGTCATCGCGGCCTGCGTGCAGCCCCAGGGAATGGTTGCCCGCGCGCTGTCCGCCGAGCCACTCGTGTGGGTTGGCAAGCGCTCCTACAGCATCTACCTGTGGCACTATCCGCTGCTGCTCCTCATGAACCCGGTCGCCAACATCAACGATACGCCGTGGTGGCAGTACATTTTGCAGGTGTTGTTGGTGGTCGCCGTGGCAGAGTGCTGCTATCGCTTTATCGAGACTCCGTTTAGGAAGGGCGCCTTTGGGCGCACCGTCGCCGAATTCCGCGATGGCACCACCACGCCCGCCAACTGGGCACGCACGCACATCCCTGTCTGCGCAGCCTGCGCTGTCGTGTTGGTCGTTGCACTGGGCGGCCTGATCTTTGTGCCCGAGACGTCTGCGCTGAGCGGCGAGGGCGCCGAAGTTCTGAACAAGGAAGCCAAGAACACCGCGCCCACCGACCAGCAGGCGGCCGACGACACCGACAAGGACAACGACGGCTTCCCCGATGGCTCCTACGATCTGCTTATGATCGGCGACTCCGTGTCGCTGCGTGCCGTGGACACCTTTGACGGCGTGTTCCCGCACAGCCATATCGATGCCGAAAAGGGCCGCCAGTTCGATGCGGGCCGTGCGACATTTGAGGGCTATATCCAGCAGAACCTTGCCGGCAAGATCGTGGTCTTTGCCCTGGGCACCAACGGCTTGGTAACCGACGACCAGATCGACGCCATCATGGCCGATGCAGGAGATAGGCGTATTGTGGTGTTTGTGAACACGCGCAGCCCGCAGCCGTGGGTTGGCTCTACCAACCAGGCCATCGCCAACGCCGCTACGCGCTACAAGAACGTGCGCGTTATCGATTGGTACGGATACAGTGCTAACCGCAACGACCTGTTCGATGGCGATGGCACGCACCTATCGACCACTGGCGTGACTGAGTACCTCAACTTGATCCACGATGCTGTCAAGAAGGACCTGCCCGTACACCCCGAGGATCACGTCAACGATCCGCAGCCGGCAGCCGTCAAGTCTGCCACCGACGCACTCGTCAATGCGCTTGCCTTCAAGCCGCACAAGCTGGGCACCGACAAGTAACCTGCAGCGCAAACTTCCCACATCCGGAGGGGGCGTCTGCCACGGCAGACGCCCCCTCCGGCAGTTAGGGACGTTCCTTATGTGCCGGTACCTAGGGACACTCCTGGCGCAGCCAATGAAGACCTCTACGGATGAATTCCAGGCCGCTCCGTCGCTCCAGACATCGTTTCCGCGCCTCGTGCCTGCCCCAAACAATCAAAACAAGCCCTTTTCGCCGCACCCTCAAAGGTCTGTGGGCAAAAAAGGGCAAATATGAGTACTGTTACCATTTTAGTAGCAGGCAAAACCACCCAAAATGACGTCCGAGCGAACCCTACAACCCCCTAAGACAGCCAACCTGACTGGTTTAAGGCGTATTGGAGCCAATTTTAATGAACATACTATAGGTTATGTTTATTATCTTCTTGAATGTAAATGCTATTCACTTAGCAACAGTACTCATATTTGGCATTTATTGCCCACTGCCATATAACTAACACCCTATAGCAGACAAAAACAGGCCGTAGCCCATCGCTGCGGCCTGTTTGGAGTCCAAAAGAGGCGCTAAGCGCTGTAACCCATCGCCTGCAGGACAAACATGACGGCCGTGAGCACCGTAATCACGGCGATAGTCGCCCAAGTGAGCACGTTCCACACGCGGCCATTGCGGTTGGCGCCCATAATGTGACGGTCGGCGGCGATAACCACCTGGAACACCAGAACCACAGGCAGCAGCACGCCATTGATGACCTGCGAGGTCATCATAATCTGGAACAGATCGACGCCGGGCATAAGCACCAGCACGGCAGAGATGCCAATGATGGCCGTAATGATGCCGCGATAGACCGGGGCCTCGTCCCAGCTGCGGTCGGCACCGCGCTCCCAGCCAAATGCCTCGCAGATAGCGCTCGACGTGACGCCCGGCAGCACGCAGGCGGCCAAGAAGCTCGCCGCGACCAGGCCCGAGGCAAACAGCACCGTGGACCACTGACCCGCAATAGGCTCCAGCGCGCGGGCGGCATCGGCGGCATCGCTAATCTGAATACCCGCCGGGAACAACACCGTACCGGTCGTGATGATAATAAAGCCGGCAATGACATCGGCGGCAAGCGAGCCGCTCACGGTATCGATGCGCTGCAGCACGATATCGTCCTCGCCCGCGTTCTTATCGACCACGTTGTTCTGCGCCAAGAAAATCATCCACGGCGCGATGGTGGTACCGATCGTTGCGACCACGAGCGACACGTAGCTGGGGTCATTTTGAATGTTAGGCACGACCAGGTCGACCGCGACCTCACCCCAGTTGGGGCCAGCCATAAACGCGGCGACAATATAGGTCACGAACACGCAGCTCACCAGCAGCAGAATCTTCTCGATGCGCTGGAAGCTGCCCGACATGGTAAGCATCCACACCAGCAGCGCCACCAACGGCACCGAAATGCTCGCCGGCACGCCAAAGAGGGCAAGGCCGCTGGCGATGCCCGCAAACTCCGAAATGGTCACAGCCGTGTTGGCGATCAACAGCGCCGCCATAGCAAGTACACTCTTGCGCACGCCAAAGCGCTCGCGAATGAGCGATGCCAGGCCCTTGCCCGTGACGCAGCCGCAGCGCGCCGCGGTCTCCTGCGTCACGATGAGCAGCACAGTCATGACGGGAAGCATCCAGAGCATCTTGTAGCCATAGCTGGCACCCGCGCTGGAATACGTTGCAATGCCGCCGGCGTCATTGCCCGAAAGCGCCGCCAGCAGACCGGGACCCATAGCGCCAAAGATGGCCGCGATGGTCAACTTTTGCTTGGTGCCCGACTTTTGCTTGGTATTTTGCACGCGACCACCTAACCCATGACCGACATGGTGAGCAGCACCGCAGCGGCGCAGTACGCTACGCACGAGATCATGACGGCAATAACGTTCATGGCGGTGCCCGACGTGTTAAGGTCATGCTCGTCACGCCAGAACAGCACCATCAGGTAAATCACGGCGCTCATGTTGCCAACCAGGCAAATGATGGCAGCGATATTAAAGCAGCCGGTAAAGAGCTGCTCCTCAAACATGGGCGCATCGGGGAACGCGGCGGTGCGCACCAGCTGCGCGCACAGGTAGGTCACGAGCGAAAGGATCAGGCCCATACCCGTGCTCTGGAAGAAGAATCCCAGGTACGGTTTGGGCTCGTCGTCGTGGCCGTCGTACTCGAGGAAGTAGTTCTTGACGAACGACACCATGCGCGAGGCCGCCAGCAGCACGAGCGGCATGGCGCACATGGGGAACACCACCAGATGCGCGGAGCCGAGCGCCGTTCCCAGCACGGTCGCCATGATGCACGACGCGATGCCCCATACAACAACCCAGTACTGGCGATGCACGAACCAGCTGAGCACGTTCGTCGAGTCGTCCGACGCGCTATCGCCCGAGCCGACACCGGCGATCTGCAGGTCCTCCTGATGCTCCTCGGCGATAACGTCCATGGCGTCGTCGAAGGTCACGATACCCAGGATATGACGGTTCTCGTCGCAGACAGGGATGGCAACCAGGTCGTACTTGGTCATCTCGTCCGTCACGTCTTCCTGGTCCTCGTCGGGCGACACATAGACCAGGTCGCGATAGGCCAGCTGACCCAGCGTGGCGTCGCGGTCGGCTACGATCAGCGTGCGCAGCGAAAGCACGCCGGTCAGCATGCCGCTCGGATCCTCGGTATAGACGTAGTAGACGCTCTCGAAGTCCTCGTCGAGCTCGCGAATCGCCTCGATGGCATCGCCGACCGTTGCCGTGGCGGGCAGGGAGACAAACTCCGAGGTCATGATGCGGCCGGCGGTGTTGTCCTCATACCCCAGCAGGTTGCGAATCGCCTTCTCCTCCTTGACGCCCATCAGGCGCAGGAGCTTCTCGGCCTTCTCGTAATCGAGCTCGTCGATCAGGTCAGCTGCATCGTCCGGGTCCATCATGGCCAGCATCGACGATGCGTCCGTGTCGGACAGGCCCTCGAGCATCTCGGTCATAAGCTCGTCGTCATCGAACTCCGAGATGGCCTCGGCGGCCTGGGCAGTATCGAGCTGCGCAAACACCTGCGCACGTAGGCGCGGGTCGAGCTGCTCGATAATGTCGGCGATGTCGGCAGGGTGCAGCTCACCGAGCGTCTTGTGCGACACCGAGAGTTGAATGTTCTTGGTCGAGCGGTCGAGCAGGTCCATGTAGGACCAAGCGATGATGTCCTCACTGAGCGGCTTGCCCAGGTGCTTCATAAAGCCTTCGACGATATGCTCGAGCGCGGGGCTGATGGCGCGTAGCAGACCGCGAGCACCGACCTCGGCGCCCAGCAGGCGCAGCTGGTTTTCGCCCGACATGGAAAACTTGATGTCGTTGACGCGCACGACCTTCATGCCCTGCGTGTCGACAATCTGCTTGTTGAGCACGTCACGGGCAAGCAAGAGTTCGGTCGGTTGCAGGTACGAAAAGCGAATTTCGGTAGCCGACGTCTTAAGGTGTACGCCCGTCTCGTCGATACGGTCGACCCATTTGCGCCAGCTGATCATAAACGGCGTCTTGCCGGGTCCGCGGAACGCGAGCGACGTCACGTGCGGAAAAACTTCGCCGGTAGCAATACCAAAATCGTTGACCACGCCGAGCTTTTCGCCGTCGACGTCCAAGACCGGCAATTTGAGCATCTCACTCAGATAATTCAATGGTGCTCCCCATCATTATTCCTCCGGACGCGGCCGCGCGTGCGGCGTCCGGGGGCTTCTGGATATGTATACGCATGCGCGGGCGGCACGCCGCTCGACGCTTACACCCCGTGCATGCGCAAAAAGCACCTGCATGGGGTCATCGACTGTATGGTCGAGGTTTGGATTTCACCTGTAACCTTTCTCTTGACCCTCATTAACCGCAGTAACTATAGCATCAGCATCGCCCTGCGGCATCGAATTTATGCGCTGCACATTGCAGGCATACCAAACACTGACGCATCCGTGACATAGCCATTGGGGACGTTCTTAAACGACTACCCAATGACTACTCTGTGGTGTCGTTGTCCTCGGCAAGTTGGGGGAACACGGCGTCCTTGGGCATGGTGACCTTCGTCAGCAAGGTGAGCTTTTTGCTCAGCGACGTGTCCGTCTTGACCAGGTCACTGAGCGTCACGATCTTGTAGCCGTCGGCAATGAGGCCGTCGATAATTTGCGGCAGCGCCTCGAGCGTCTGCTCGGCGCATTCGTCTCTATCGGTGAGCAGCACGATATTGCCCGGCGTCACCGAATCGAGCACCGTCGAGACCTGCTCGTCGGCACCGTTGAGCAGCCAGTCGCCCGAGTCAATATTCCACGAGACCACGGCGGAGACCAGGTCCATCGCATCAATCCAGTTTTGCTCGTCAAAGGCAGCGTAGGGAGCACGCAGCAGCATCGTCTTCACGCCGGTCGCCGACTTAATCGCATCGGTGCCTTTCGTGATCTGTTCGCGTACCGCCTCACGGTCCTGACCCTTGAGCGAATCGTCGCTGTAGCTGTTGGATCCGATCTCGCACCCGGCATCGACAATCGCCTTGGCCGTGGCAGGCGAGGCCTCGGCCGCATCGCCCGAAAGGAAGAACGTCGCGGTGACGCCCTTTTCCTTGAGCACCTGCAAGATCTGTTTGGTGGCGCCGCTCGGACCCTCGTCAAACGTCAGCGCCACGTACTTTTTGTTGCCCTTGGGCGCCACGCTGGCGCACGCAACAACGCAATCGGTGGCGGGCACAACCTCGCCGCGGTCTTGCGTCTTGCCCGACTGCTCACCAACCCACACCTCGGAGCGGCCCTGGACACCCCACGTCTGCACATACTCGATAGCGCCCGTACCCTCGACCTTGAGCTTGGGCTCGATAACCGTAGCCTGAACCTCGTGCTTCTCGTAGGTGTTACGGCCATCCTTGACCGTCACCTTCTCGCCGCCCTCAAGTTCGCGGCTATCCCATTTGCCTTGCTTCACGCGCTTGCCGTCGACCTTCACCGACAGCTTTTCGCCCCCATGGCGCTTGAGCACGCTGTCATCGACGGCCAGCAGGTCGCCTGCATCGTAGGTGTCAGTCAAATCCTGTTCGTCGATGAGATTCTGCAGCGTAGAGCCCACGCGCACCGCGGTCTTCTGGCCGTTGAGCTCCACGTCCACACTGCGGTTGACGTAGCCCACGACGGCAGCGATAAACAGCACGAGCGCGCAACCCACGGCGATGAGCGCGTAGGGCAGGCGAGACGAACGACGGGGCGTACGGCTGTTGCCGATGCGCGCACTGCGGTCGCTAAAGCCGCGGCTATGGTTGAGATACATCGCGCCGGGCTTACGGTGACGCTTGCGCTGACCGCTGGGCAGCTGCCCCAGGTCGCGGCGCGCCGTCGGACGCGCACCCGAACGCCCGTTTAAGTTGGATCCGTTTTGGCGCATGTGCCCTCCCCCATAAACACAGCAAGCCGGAGCAACAGGTCTCCGGCTTGCCTCCCATCATTTGGTACGTCGCTATTTTGTAGCTTTTGACGAGCCTCCGCTCGCCTTTTGGTATTCGTCCTTAAAGGCCTTGAACATGCCGCGCGTCTTGCCGAGCTGCTTGCCCAGTGCGCGACTGCCCTTGTCCACGGCAACCGATCCCTTGTCGTCGAGCACCTTGGCGCCCTTTTTGACCTTGTCGCCCACCACGACGCTGGCCTCGGCGGCCTTGGCAGCCGCACCGCCCGAATACCCGAGCGACTTGACCTCGTCCGAGACGACCATCGCACCGTTCTCGTAGCCGCGCAGCATCGTCGGCGGCACCTGCGTGTCACCAACCAAAACACTCGAAGCAGCACCGGCGGTCACATAGAATGCCTGCACGATGCCCGAGCGCGGCTTGAACTCAACGTCCGAGCAATAGCCCACGACGTCGCCCGATTCCGTGCGCACGTCCATACCGACCCAGATGATGCAATCGTCCAGGTTGATGTCGAGGCGCTTGGCCGCAGCGGTATCGTAGGTGCCCTTGACGTCGTCAACCGCGATGGCGCCCTCGTAGACACCAATGGCGTCGAGCGCTACGAATCGGTCGGGACGCTCGATCATACCCGCGATATCGGACTGGCGGACCATAAAGCCGACCACGCGCGTACCGCCCGGGGTAAAGACCGGAAAGTGAATCTTTCCGAGCTTTTTAGGGCTGCGCGGTGTGCCGTCCTTTTTGGTACGCTTGTCCTCAGTAGGCTTGCGATAGATCTTGGCGCCGACAAAATCCCCGGCGCGCATTATGCCTCGGTCGAGGGCTCCGCAGCCTCGGTATCAGCCTCGACGGCGTTCTCGACCACGACGTCGGCGGCAGGCGTCACGTTGCCGCCCGAAATGGCGTCGTTGAGCTGCTCGCGTAGCTGGTCCATGCGCTCGCGGGCCAGGTCGACCTTGGCGCGCAGGTCGTCGGTCTTGGCGTCGACCATCGGGCCAAAGTCATTCACCGCAGCACGGGCCTCCTCGGCGCTGTGCTCGTAGGTGTCGCGCAAATTGTCCCAGGCGTCGTTGGCGATATCGGCAGCCATGGCGCGGGTCTCGGCGCCCGAGCGCGGGGCCAGAGCAACGCCGACAATAGCGCCGGCAGCGGCACCAAAAAGTGCGCCGGAGACAAAGCTGAAAGTCTTACCCATGATCATTCCTCTCCTGCGGGCACGTCGGTGCCCACCGTTTGAATGCTGTCCATTATACCCGCAGCGCATCACTTGCCGCTCCGCTCATCTGCGTACGGCAAAGGCGCAGGTACGTGATGGTGATAAACGCGTAGGCCTACTCCTGGGGCATAGCCGGCATGGCCACCGTGGCACCCGGGTCCTCGCCGGCGCCGTCCACGAGCGGCAGGCCGCCCTCATGCGCAGGTCCTGCCGGAACCGTCGCAGCACCGCCAAAGACGGCAGCGGAGGCCTCGTGGTTCTCGGCAACCGCGCCCTCGGTATCAATCGCCACCTGGGGCTCGTCGTCAAAGTTGGGGACGCCCTGGGGCTCGGCGGGAACGGGCTCGGCGGTCGCATCGGCAACGAGCTCGGCGTCGACCGGCACATCGCCCTCGTCAGCGCCCTCGTCCTCGGCAGCATCTTCGCCGTTCGCAGCAGCGACGGCCTCGTGAGGATCCTTGCCCTCGGCCTCGGCGCGCATGCCCAGCACCAGGTTGCGCAGGCCCGCGACCGTACCGTCCACGTCGGGGGCAGGCTGGTCGGCGTGCAGGTACGCCCAGTCCATCATAAAGGTGGCCGACGACAGCGCACCGATGGCCAACGCGTCGTCGGGGCACGAAAGCTCGACCTCAAAGACACGCTCGTCATGCTCGCTTACGCGCGTGCGGCCGCACGAGATGCTACCGGCAAGACCGGTCTCGTTCATGAGCTCGACCGTCACGTGCTCCAGCAGGTGGCAGAGCTCGGTCTGACCCATGCAGTCCTGGAACTCGCGGCCGGAATCGCCCAGGCACAGGTGCTTGGCAATCGCGGGCACCAGGTAGTACACGCGCGCCGTGGCCTCGATGTCCTCCGAGGTCATGAGCGGCATGCCGGGGTTCACCAGCACATGCGCGCAGATCTTGTCCTCACTGACGGTGACCTTAAGGATGTTGAACAGGCCTGCCATAACTCTCCCCTACTCTTCCTTGTCCTACTCGTCGCCGTCGTGCGGATTCGCGGAACCCGCACCCGACGTCGTCGGCTCGTCTACCGAAGACTCGGAATCCTTCTTATCGGTTTCGGCCGGAGCGATCACGCGAATGAGCGAGATGCGCTGGCCACGCATCGACTGCACTTTAAACTTGTACCCCGCGACCTCAAACACCTCTCCGATGTCGGGCACTGAGTCGCAAAGCTCCAAGATCCAGCCGGCGATGGTCTCATAATCATCGCTTTCCTCGAGCGGCCAACCAAGCTCAATCGCGTCATCGCACGAAAAACGCCCATCGACGAGCCACTCGCGGCGCGAAAGGCGCGTGAGGTACTTGTTGTCGGGGTCGAACTCGTCCTCGATCTCGCCCACGATCTCCTCGACGATGTCCTCGATGGTGATGATGCCGGCCGTGCCGCCGTACTCATCCACGACGACCACGATCTGGTCGTGCGAGGTCTGCATCTCGGACAGCAGCGGCAGGATGTCCTTGGTGTCGGGCACAAAGGTGGCGTCGCGCAAAAAGCCGGCGATGGGCTGGTCGCCCTTACCGTCGAGCGCGGGCTGGATCAGGTCCTTGATGTGCGCGATGCCCGCGACGTTGTCGGGGTCCTCGTGATAGACGGGGATGCGGCTGAAGCCGGTCTGGCGCATGGTGGACAACACGTCGGCGACCGTCTCGTCGTCCTCGCACATGGTGGTGTCCACGCGCGGCACCATGACCTCGCGGGCAACGGTGTCGCCCAGGTCGAAGATCTCGTGGATCATACGCTTTTCCTCGTCGAGCAGGTCGTCCTGCTCCGAGACCATGTACTTGATCTCTTCTTCCGAGACGTTCTGACGATCGTCGGCACTCTTGATGCGCAGAATGCGGGCCAGGCCATCGGAGCAGGCACCGGTCAGCCACACGAGCGGACGGGCGATCTTTTGGAAAAACGACAACGGTCCCACGACCTGCTTGGACACGCCCTCGGCATTGGCCAGGCCGATGCGCTTGGGGACGAGCTCGCCGATCACGATGGACACGAAGGCGACCGCGACGGTGATGATGACCGGCGCCAGGCCGCGCGCGATGGCGGAGAGCGGCGCGATGCCAAAGCTCATGAGCCACGTGGCGAGCGGGTCGGACAGACTCGTCGAGGCGACGGCGGACGAGGCGAAGCCCACGAGCGTAATGGCAACCTGGATGGTGGCGAGCAGCTGGTCGGAGTCGGCAGCCAGCTTAATAGCACGCTCGGCGCGCTTGTCGCCTTCCTCGGCCTCGTGCTCCAACACGGCGCGCTTGGCCGTGGTGAGCGCCATCTCGGACATAGAGAAGTAGCCGTTGATGAGGGTCAAAACGAGGGTGGTGATAAGGGAGATGGTTATGTCCATCGGGAGTTTCTCGAACCTCCAAGATTCGGGACGTCAGGTTAAAACGTTGATGGCGGATACGGCAATTGCACCGGCGCCCAAACGAGAACGCGGGCGCGCAGGCGTGGTCGCTAGATTACGAAGAGGATCACCGCCATGAACTGGAAGATGCTGCCGGCGAGCACCCACAGGTGAAACACGCTGTGCAGATAGCGCACGTTTTTGGCGATATAGAACGGCACGCCCGCGGTGTAGCACACGCCGCCGACGGCGAGCAGGGCAAGTGCCACGGGGTTGAGCAGCGCAACAAGTTCGGGCAGCTTAAAGACAACGAGCCAGCCCATCAGCAGGTAGACCAGGCCGCTTACCCAATGCGGCTGGCGCTCGCGTAGGAAGCACTCGAGGGCGATGCCGATGATGGCGATGGCCCATACGGCAAAGAACAGCACAGCGCCGCCGTCGTTTGCGAGCGTGATGAGGCAAAACGGCGTATAGCTGCCCGCAATGAGCAGGTAGATGCAGCTGTGGTCGATGATGCGAAACACGCGCTTGGCGCGCGCGGGCTGAATCGCGTGGTAGAGCGTGGAGGCTAGGTATTCGAGGATAATGCTGACACCATAGACAATCGCCGCGGCCATGTGGGCCGGGCCTCCGCCGCGCAGGGCAGCGAATACGATCAGGAGCACCAGGCCCGCGATACCCAGCAGGCAGCCGACACCATGGGTGACGGAGTTCATGATCTCCTCGCCCACCGTGTAGTGTGGAACGGCCGCGGTCTTGGGTCGCGGCTTAGAACTGTCGCTCGAATCGGACATGCCGGTTACATCCTCCAACGTAAAGAGTTCTCAACACTATATCAAAGCGTCTAGGTACGTGCGAAATTTGCACCATACGTGACCCTTTGTTTACCCATTCTTTGTCTGTTGACGCATCAACGGCGAACGTCCATAATGCGCTTGCATTAAATGTTGATGTATTAACATCTTATAGGAGAATACCGCATGGCTCAAAACGCACGTTCCCATCGAAAGCTCAAGATAGCCGGCATCGTTGCACTGGTGGTTGTCGTTGCGCTGCTCGGATTTGCCGGCAACTTTCTGTTTGACTTCGCGCTGAATCCCCGCGCGCCATACACCATGAAGATGATGCAGGATAGCAAGAACGACAAAGAAGGTGAGCAGCCGGATGCCGAGGATACCGAGGCGCGGGCATGGTTTAAAGAGAACCGCAAGAGCAGCAACCTCACCGCGGACGACGGGACCGAGCTTGCCGCCTGGTATTTTACTGCCTCGGAGAACACCCACGATTACGCCGTCTGCCTGCATGGATATACCAACGAGCCCATCGGCATGGCTCGATACGCCAAGCGCTTCCACGACCGTGGCATGAACGTGCTCGCGCCTGCCGCCCGCGCCCACGAGCGCTCCGGCGGCGACTATATCGGCATGGGCTGGCCCGAGCGCCTCGATATCGTCGCATGGATCGAGCAAATCGTTCAGGCTGACCCCCAGGCGCGCATTCTTGTCTTTGGCGAATCGATGGGTGCAGCAACCGCTATGAACGTCGCGGGGGAATCTCTGCCTGCAAACGTGAAATGCATTATCGAGGACTGTGGTTATACGAGTGTTTGGGACGAGTTTTCCCTGCAGCTCAAGGACGTGTTCGGCCTGCCCAGCTTTCCCTTGCTCGATGTAGCAAACTTGGTGTGCAACGTGCGCGCGGGCTACGACTTTCATAAGGCGAGCAGTGTGGAGCAACTCAAACACGCGACGGTTCCCATGCTGTTTATCCACGGCGACCAGGACACCTTTGTACCGTACAGCATGCTCGACCAAAACTACGACGCGTGCGCCAGCAAGGTCAAGCAAAAGCTCACTATCCATGGCGCCACCCACGCCAAGAGTGCGCAAGTTGACCCCGAGCTCTACTGGAACACGGTCGACGACTTCCTCGACAAGAATTTTTAGGCAAAAAGCAACGTCTGGGGTTTTGTTGCCAAAAAACGGTTTGTGGTCGGCGGTATTCGATTTTTCACCGCACTTCTGAAAAACCGCCCGTGGGCGCTGTGCTCACGGGCGGCTTTTGCTCAACTAGCGCTACAAAGGCGCTTGTTTTGTCCAATAGCTAGGCGCTACTTGACCTCGATGAGCTCGTACTCGCTCGTGCCAAGGCCGATCTTCTCGGCATGCGCGATGCACGCGCGCCAATCGGTATCGGGATGCGTGATGCAGAAGGGGTCGCGCGCCTGCTCGCCCTCCAGATGCTCGTGGTTATGCTCCATCTTGGCGGCGCTGTCGGTGAGCTCGGTGTTGGGCAGCGGCTCGGATGCCATGACGGCATCGGCGCAGGCCTGATCGATAGCGACCGGGTCGAAGCTCGCGAACATGCCGATGTCGTTGACGATAGGCGTATCGTTTTCGGGATGGCAATCGCAGTTGGGGCTGATATCCATGGCAAGCGAGATATGGAAGCTCGGGCGGCCGTCGACGACGGCCTTGGTGTACTCGGCAATCTTGCAGTTGAGCACGTCGGCCGCGGCCTCATAACCGGGCTTGATGCAGTCCTGGTTGCATGCCGCAATGCAGCGTCCGCAGCCCACGCAGCGATCGTGGTCGATGACAGCCACGTGCACCGTGCGAGTAGCGCCGCTGGCAAGCTCGCGCTCGCGGGTGCCGTCGAACGAGATAGCGTTGTGCGCGCAGATCTTTTCGCAGGCACGGCAGCCAACGCAGTGCTCGGTCGCGACGTTCGGCTTGCCGGCGGCATGCTGCTCCATCTTGCCGGCACGGCTGCCGCCTCCCATGCCCAGGTTCTTCATGGCGCCGCCAAAACCGGCCTGCTCATGGCCCTTAAAGTGGGTGAGGCTGATCACGATATCGGCATCCATGAGCGCCTGACCGATCTTGGCCTCGTGCACGTACTCGCCGCCCTCGACCGGGACGAGCGCCTCGTCGGTGCCCTTGAGGCCGTCGGCAATGATGATCTGGCAACCCGTGGCATACGGGGTAAAGCCGTTCTGGTAGGCGGTATCGATGTGCTCGAGCGCGTTTTTGCGGCTACCGACATAGAGCGTATTGCAGTCGGTGAGGAAGGGCTTGCCGCCCAGCTCCTTCACGACGTCCGCGACGGCGCGGGCGTAGTTGGGGCGCAAAAAGCTCAGGTTGCCCAGCTCGCCAAAGTGAATCTTGATGGCGACGAACTTGTTCTCAAAGTCGATCTGCTCGATACCGGCGTGACGGATGAGGCGCTTGAGCTTGTCGAGCTGGCTCTCGCGAGCATGCGTGCGCAGGTTGGTGAAGTACACCTTAGCGGGTGCTGCGGGTGCAGTTGCGGTCATAGATCTATCCCCTCGGTCTATATGGCGTTACAGACATAGAGGATGGTACCAGTTAAAGCAGAGTTAATGTCAAGCGCGGCACCTAGTCATTGGGGACAGACTTAAATGACTGAAACCACTCATTGGGGACGGACTTAAATGAGTGCCTCGCCACCTGGCAGCTAGGGACGTTCCTTTCCTGCCGGCAGCTGGGGACAGTCCTTGCCAGCACGGCCGGCGAACCGGCGAATCGGCAAAGACTGTCCCCGATGACTACTCCTGCACCTTGAGGGCCTCGGCCAGGCTCACGCGCTTGATGGAGCGCGTGTGTAGCAGCGCCACGACCAGGTAGGTCGCAAAGCCAATGCCGACGCATGCAGCCATAGACCAAGCGGGCACGTAGATCTCAATATTGCCGTTGTAGGCGAGCAGCATCGAGCGGAAGATGGCCGTGAGCGAGCCGATGATCACGGGCAGGCTCAGCACGAGCGACGCCGCCACGCACAGCGTGATCGAGCGGATGTACAGATGCGAGATCTCGCTATCGCGATAGCCAAAGACTTTCATGTAGCTGATCGAGCGGGCGCTGTGGTCGATCACAGCCTTGGTCAGCAGATACATAAACAGCAAGAAGATGAACACCGCAAGCCCAACCATCATGCCAATCATTTTGCTCATCATGCCGATGAACTGGTCGCCCACGGCACGCATGTCGTCGGGCGTGGTGTCGCCGGCAAAGTAGCGCGCGTCGAGGTCGAGCTTCTCGTTGCTCACATAGCCGTTAAAATAGGCGGCGTCGTTGCCGAACAGCTCGTTAAAGTCGTCGACACTCATATAGATATTCATGTCCGACTTTGAGCCCCAGGCACAATCCTTGCCCGCGTACTCAAGGGAATAATGCTCGCCCTCGTACTTGTCGCTGAGCGTGACCTTCTGGCCCTCGCTCCAGCCAAACTTATCGAGCAGACCGCCGCCAAAGACGACGCGCCCATCGCCCACGTTGAGGTCTTTCCAATAGCGCGAATCGGGCGAGATGCCGTAGACGGAAATCGTCTCCTCGCCATTACCATCGCCGCGGTTGTATTGCAGCTGGTAAACGGCATATTTCTCGGCCTGCGCGATTGCGCCCGCGCCGTTGTCGGTCGTATTGACCGGGTGGATATCGTCGTTGTCAGTGTCGATCTTAGAGGCCTTGTCGATCAGGTCGATAGCCTCGTCGCGGTCACAGCCGAGGGCATCGGCAAGGTCATCGAGGCGCGCATAAAGCGCATCCTTCTTGTCCTGGACCTTGGCAAGCGCATCCTGCGCTGCGGTCAGGCTCTCGGCAGACGGAGATGCGGTCGCGGCATCGGCTGCCGCCTGCGCCGCATCGGCCGCGTCATCGAGCTCGTCATCGGCATCCTGGGCGGCGGAAAGCAGCGCGCCGTCAACCGACTGCAAGCGCTCGAGTGCTGACCATTGCTCGCGCTCCTCGGCGGTGCCCTCGAGCTCCAGCGGAGCCTTGAGCGTGTACTGGTGCTCGGCGACCAGGCTCGTCTCGAGGTTGTCCGCGTAGTGCGTCATCGTGGGCAGAATCGCCAGGCCAAAGAGCAGCAGCAGCGACGCAAATGCAATGCCCACGAAGAGCGTGGCGAAGTTGCCCAAGTTGCGCAGGAAGATACGCAAGCGGAAGCGGGAAACAAAACCCATGCGTTCCGACAGCTGCAGACCGCGCTTGGTACCCGACTTGCCGCTCGCCTCGTGGCGAAGGAACTGCAACGGCGTCTTGCCCATCTTGCGAAGCAGGCCCACCAGTGTAATGAGGATGAGCGCGGCAGCGGGAACCACGGCGCACTTCACAAAGATCTCCCAGCTCCAGTACACCTGGAAGGGCGGCAGGCTGTACGAGCCGTAATACAGGCTACGCATAGGCTCGGTAAAGAACGCAATGCCGAGCGCGGTGCCCAGCAGCGCCGCGACCACGCCTACGATGGCGGGAAGCGCCAGGTAGTGCAGCACAATCTCGCGACGACGATAGCCGCTGGCGAGCAGCGTGCCGATGATGGCGCTCTCCTCCTCGATGGTGGCGTCGGTAAGGACCACAAAGACAAACGCCATGATCACGATGATAATGTCGAGCAGCGTCATCCACATCGTAGAGTCGCCGTCCACGTCGTCGCGCGCATAGCCAATGCCCTGATTGGAATCGGCGTCGATGAGGTCATCCACGCGCGCATCGGCATCGGTCAGCGCCTCGACCATATCCTGCTCCGCATCGGTGCGGTCCACGGTGGAGAGATCGCGATCGGCAAAGGTGAAGGAGTAGGTGTAGGCGGGTGCGCCGCCGGCGTCCTCAAGCGCGGCAAAGCCGGCGTCGGTGACCTCGGCCACGCCATAGGTGATGGTGTTCACCGTAAAGTCCGAATTGTTGAGGAACAGCGCCTGGCTATCGGGCTGGGTCATGATGCCGCAGATGGTGTAGGTGCGGCCCTCGAGCTCGACCTTATCGCCCACGGCGAGGTCGTTGTTGGTGGCGAAGACGCGGTCGATTGCCACCTCATCGTCCGTCTTGGGCTGCCTGCCCTCACAGTAGGACGCGATATCGACCTTGGTGCGGTGCGCATAGGTGCGCAGCGTGCGCTTGGCGCCGTCGTCGCCGGCGGTCTTTTTGATGATGGCGTCGATGGAGAAATTCTTGTAGAGCGTGACGCCGCCGACGTCGTCGGCCGCGTCCTCGGCTGCCTTGAGCTGATCGTCGGTAGCCTCGAAGGAGGTGGTCACGCGGCCGTCCTCAATCGTGTACGCATCGCGCATGTCGTCGATAAGGCAACCGATGGAATGCGCCGCGAGCAAAAAGCCCGAGGTAAGGGCGATGCTTCCGCACATAAGCAAAAAGATGCCCAGGTACTTGCCGATATTGCGGCGCAGCTCGCGCGGGAGACGTTTTGCGAGAGGTGTCATGGCGCCGCCTACCAATCGAGCTCGGCGGCCGCGACGGGCGACTCGTTGAGCTCATCCTCGACGATGCGCCCGTCGCGCAGGCGCAGCACGCGGTTGGCCATGCGAGCGATGGCGGCGTTGTGCGTGACGATGATGATGGTGCAGCCGTACTCGTGATTGACATCCTCCATGAGCTGCAGGATTTCCTTGGACGTCTTATAGTCGAGCGCGCCCGTAGGCTCGTCGCACAGCAGCAGACCTGGGTTTTTGACGAGCGCGCGGCCGATGGCACAGCGCTGCTGCTGGCCGCCCGAAACTTGGCGCGGGAACTTGTTGCGGTGCTCGTAGAGGCCCAGCGAACGCAGCAGGTCGTCGACATTGAGCGGGTTTTTGGACAGGTGCGCCGTGACCTCGATGTTCTCCTTGATGGTGAGGTCGGGCACCAGATTGTAGAACTGGAAGACGAAGCCCAGCTCACGGCGGCGGTACTCACCCAGGTCGGTAGGCTTGAGCACCGTGAGGTCGCAGCCGTCCACCATGATGGAGCCGCCGTCGGCATCCTCCAGGCCGCCGATCAGGTTGAGAAAGGTCGACTTGCCCGAGCCCGAGGGGCCCAGCATGACGCAGATCTCGCCGCGGTTGATGGACGTGTCGATGCCATCGAGTACCGTCAGGCGCGCATCACCGTCGCCGTAGTGCTTTTTGAGATCCTTAACCTGGACATAGGCTTCCCGCGTTGCCATGGTATCCCCCATTGTTAGCCTCGTACTACTTTATGAGCGTAATAGTAAACCTTGGCGAACTATTTTGGGGCGAGAGTGGGGATTTGTTTCAGACTAGTCATTGGGGACGTTCTTAAATGACCAGTCACAAGGGACGCTCTTTCGCCACCCGGCAGTTGGGGACGCTCCTTATCTGCCCCCGATGGCTAGTCATTTAAGTCTGTCCCCAATGAATACTTTTGGTCGTTTAAGTCTGTCCCCAATGAGTAGGTGTCTAGGCGTGGGATTTGTTGTGGGCGAGGGCTAGGCCTACGGCGGCGATGGCCGCGGCAAAGAGCACTGTGACGCCCAGATCGCAAGCGATGTCGCCCAGCACGGTGGACGTCAGGTCCGCGGCGAGCGCCTTGCCGATCGCGTCGTTCACCCAATATGTCGGCACAAAGTGCGCCACGGTCTGCACGGCCGGGCCCATCAGCGACAGCGGCATCCAAGCGCCGCCCAAAAACGTCATGAGCATGCCGAGCAGGTTGCCCACGCCATTGAGCAGCTCCTCGCGCGCACCCAGGCTCGAAAGGGCAAAGCCAACGGCCAGCGGCGTGCACGCCAGGGCAAACGTCGCCGCCAGTGCCAGGCACACACGGCCCACGCCGACCTCGGCGACCGCGCCGGCAAAGCCCACGACGCCCATCATGCTCGACACAAACCAGATGCAGACGGTGAGCACGGCGGCGGCGGCAAACACGGCAAGCGAACGTTGGCGCTCGGAGATTGGGCCGGCATCCATACGACGCACGCGCTCGGGCTCGTTCATGCCCGAGAACACCAACCCCACCGATACGATGACCGACGAGATAATCGCGTACGCGCCAAAGTTGAAGTACGACTCGAGCGTGGCGGCAGCAGCCGAGTCGACCTTGACCCGCTCGATCTGGACCTCCGCGCGCTTTGCAGCGGCATGTTCGGCGGCCTTGGCAACGTCGCCGTTGGAGGCAGTGGGCTCAAGTGCGGCTGCAGCGCCCGCGAGCGAGATCCAACGCGAAGCCTCGGCAGACGAAAGCGCCGCCGCCATGGTGCCGGCACCGTAGGTCACATCGAGCTTGGGCAGGGACTCCCCCACGCGGGCGGCTGCAACGAGGTCGTCCTCAAACCCCTCCGGGATAAAGAACACGCAGTCGGCGCTGCCCTTGGCGCTGTTGCTCTTGGAGAGCGCGTCCGCAAGGTCGTACGTATCGTCGCCGATGCCCGTGACCAGCTCAAAACACGAACCCAGATGCTTGGTAAGCGCACGCGAAAGGTCGCTGTCGTCGCGGTCGACCACGATCACGTTGGCATCGTAGGGCTTGTACTCGGTGAGCTGCGACGAGTTCCAGCTCACCGATGCCGCGATGAATACGCCCATGAGCGAGATGAACACCGTATAGATGAGCAGGTAGAACGGGTGCGCCAGCGCCATGCGAAGCGCGGTCTTAAAGGTGCTCATAGCGACTCCTTCCAAAGATCAGCGTAGCGGCGGCGACAAACACCAGGGCCATCAGGACGAGCGCGCCCGCGCGAACAGCGAAGGGCCCCAGGTCCTCAAAGAAATACAGGCGATTGAACATGTCGCAGATGAGCTTGACGGGGTTGAACCAGCACTCGGCCGGGCAGGCGCGGGCGACGTCGTCGGCAAGCGCCATCGCCGGCTCGCCGTAGAGGCCGGCGAACAGGGCGCACGTGGTAGCAAAGCCCGTGAGGATGCCGGACTTGGACGCCTTGCCGCCCTTAACGGGAAGTGTGCCCACAAAGAGTCCCAGGCCCGTGGCGGCAAGCGCGGAAGCGGCGCCGCCCACCAGACACAGCCCCTCGCGCCCGCCAAAGTCGACGCCCACGACCAGGCGCACGTAGCCGATTGCGATCGCCATCGAGGCGAAGGAAACCAGCCACGAGCCGACAAAGATGCCGGCCAGCGACGCCGTCTTGGAAAGGCTGCCCACGCAGCGACGCGCGCCAAGGCCCGACAGATTGGGCTGCAGATCGACGACGCTCAAGGCGGCAAACTCGGCAGACATCATCGCGACCAGGCCAAAGAGCGCGTAATAGTAGATGACCGTGCCATCGGGTGTGGTGCGTGTCAGGCTTACGCGGCGGGTACTGCCCTCGAGCGACAGGGCGCGCGCAACCGCCTCCGGGTCGGCGAGCGCCGCCGGGTTGTCCTGGGCAATCTGGGACATGAGCTCGGCATTTTGTGTATACGAGCTTGCCACCGTCTCCAAAATGCTGCGGTCGGTGAGCACCGACGACGCACGCGAGCTGTCGTAGCTCGACAGCAACGTGAGCTTGGGTGCGCCCGCATCGTCGACCGTATAGATGCCCGCGACCTCGCCGGCCTTAAGCGCACGGTTCGCATCGGCTGCGTCGTCGCACTCGTGAATCTCGAGCAGCTGATCGTCGCTCTCCTTGGCAAGCGACGTCGCCACGTCCTTAAAGGTCGAGGCGTCCCAGGCCTCGTCCGCTATGACGGCAACCGGCACCGGGTCGACCGTGCCGTCGGAGCTCAGATTCGCAAACATAAACATGAACATCGTGGAAAGCGCGATGGGAAAGAGGGCGCCCCAGACCCACGTACTCGGTCGGCGCAGCAGCGTCTTGACCGTAATGATAATGGTGTTGAACATGGCTGCCCCCTAGTCGCGCAGCTCGCGGCCGGTGATCTCGAGGAACACGTCGTTGAGGGTCGGCGGCTCGGAATAAATGCGGCCAAGCGCCACGTCATGCGAGCGCAGCGCATCGAGAATGTCCGTCAGGTTATGCGGGCTCGCCTCGCACGAAAACGTGAGCTGGCCCGCCGTCGCCGACAGGTCCAGGACATGCGGCAGGCTCGCGACGGCACCGAGCGCCGCGCTCGGCACCTCGCCGACCTCGATCACGATCTTCTCGCCCATCTGAATCATGCGCTTGAGTTCGTCGTTGGTGCCCTGCGCCAGCACGCGCCCGCCGTCCATGATCATGATGCGGCTGCAGATCTGCTCGACTTCCTCCATATAATGGCTGGTATACACCACCGTGGCGCCCTCGTCGCGCAAGCGGCAGATGCCCTCCAGGATGGCGTTGCGACTCTGCGGGTCGACTGCCACCGTGGGCTCGTCAAAGAAGATGAGCTCGGGCTTGTGCGCGATGCCGCAGGCGATGTTGAGGCGACGCGCCAGGCCGCCCGAGAGCTTGCCGGGGCGAAACTTGGTAAAGTCGCCCAGCCCGACAAAGTCGATCGCCTCGTCCACCAGCGCACGGCGGCGCTTACGGTCGCTAACGTAAAGGCTGCAGAAATAGTCGATATTCTCGCGCACGGTGAGCTCGTCGAATACCGCCACCTGCTGCGGCACCACACCGATGCGGCGCTTGAGGTCGTAGCGGGCGGGCGTCATGGGCTCGCCGAACAGCTCGATGGTGCCCTTGTCGTAGGCGAGCAGCTGCAGGATGCAGTTGATGGACGTGGTCTTGCCCGAGCCGTTGGGGCCCAGCAGGCCAAAGATCTCGCCGGGGGCGATGCTGAGGTTAAAGTGGTCGAGCGCGATAAGGTCGTCGTAGCGCTTGACGAGGTTTTCGACGTGGACGATGTCTGTCATGAGGCGGCCCCTCTGTTGCTTGCGGCCCGGTACGATTGCATCATCGCAGGAGCCGCCGGCGCGCGCCAGTGAGCTTTGTCACGAGTGCGGAGCTTGGCCGTGCGGCCTGCCGACGTCCCCGCTTTGCCGCGTGGGAAGAATGTCACGGTTGCGCAGGCGGTCCCTCCCCCATGCGCGGCATCGCGTACAATACCCGTATGAACAGGCTTTTCGACAAATCGATCGTGCTGGCGTGCTGCATTGCGGCCGCCATGGGCCTTACTGTGGACGCTCACCTGGTCGCGGCGTTTTGCCTTGGCGTTATTGCCACCTCACTGGCCGAGGTCGCACAGGGGAAACGCACGCGCCGCGCAAGCGAGACCGCAAGTTACGCTTACATCATCGCGGCTGTCTTCGTGCCGCCGTTTGTGCCGTTTGCGCCTCTCGCCCTCTATGACATCGCGCGACGCGTGCGCCGTGAACGCATCTGGCCCGCGCTGGCGATTGGCGCCGTGTTTGTCTGCGCGCTTGTCGCGGACCTTCGCGGCGACGCGTTCACCACCCGAACGCTCCTGCTGACCGCTATCCTTTCGGTTGCCGCCACCTTGCTATCGCTACGTACCGCCCAGCTGGAGCGCGAGCAACAGCGCATGCGCCGTACCCGCGACGAGCTGCAAGAACGAGCCCTCGCGCTCGAAGCGCGCAACCGCGACCTTGCCGACCGCCAGGACTACGAAGTCGAGCTCGCGACGCTCGCCGAACGCGCCCGCATCGCGCGCGAGATCCACGATAACGCCGGGCACCAGCTCACGCGCGCCTCGCTGCAGGCCGAAGCCCTACGCGTGGTCCACGCCGACGAGCCTGGCGTCGCCGCCGATTTCGCCGACGTTAAACGCACGGTTGACGAGGCGCTCCAGCTTGTGCGCACCAGCGTCCACGCGCTCAACGACAGCGCCGTCGACCTTTCCGTGCAGCTCGAACGCATTATTGAAGGCGCGCGCTCGGACAGCGGTCCGCAGATTGAGCTTGAGGTTTTGGCCGAGCATGCGCCCGCTAACGTCGCCAACTGCTTTGCGGCGGTGCTGCGCGAGGCGCTTTCCAACGCCATGCGCCACGCTTGCGCCCAGACCGTCACCGTACGATGCATGGAACATCCGTCGTTTTACCAGCTTGTCGTTACCGACGATGGCGCGGGTGGGGTCCACGCAAGCGGCCGCGACGCTGCAGAGGGCATGGGGCTCGCCTCCATGCGCGAGCGCATCGAGGCGCTTGGCGGCGCCTTTACCGCCGGCCCGCGTGCCGGCGCCGGCGGCTGGCGCGTGTTTGCCACCGTTCCCAAACAGCAAGGAGATGAGGACCGATGAGGCTCATCGTTGTCGACGACGACCGCTTAGTGGTCGATTCGCTCAAGATTATCCTGGGCGCCCAGCCGCAGATCGAGGTAGTGGGTACCGGCGCCAACGGCAACGACGCGGTTTCGCTCTATGCCGAACACGCACCCGATATCGCGCTGCTCGACATTCAGATGCCGGGACGCGACGGCCTATCGGCGGCGCGCGAGATTCTTGAGCGCGATCCTGCGGCACGCGTGGTGTTTCTGACGACATTCTCGGATGACGAGTACATTGTGTCGGCGCTCAAGTTGGGCGCCCGCGGCTACCTGATCAAAACCGATGTCGCCGCCATTCCGCCGGCGTTGGCGCAGGTCATGGACGGTAAACGCATACTCGAGGGCAAGGCGATCGAGGACATCGACTTTGACGGAACGGGCGTCAAAGCGGGCACGCCCCGCCGGCCCGCAGCCTTCGCCAGCCTGACCGACCGCGAGTTCGAAGTCGCCGAGCTCATCGCCCGCGGCCTCGACAACAAGGAGATCGCCGCCACCGCCTACATGGGCGAAGGCACCGTGCGCAACCACATCAGCTCAATCCTAGCCAAGATGGGGCTACGCAACCGCACGCAAATCGCCATCGCCTATCTGCGAGGCTAGCCGCTGGCTGCCGCCAATTTGATGCCATTTCAAAACTATGCCGGTTTACTACGATGAACCGCATATCTCCGACCACGGCAAATTGCGCACTTACAAAACCGCAGGTAGAACACTTGCGATATTTGCAAAAATGCGGGTGTGGTCAGGAATCTCGGATTCATCGTAGTAAACCGGCATAGTTTTGTTCGGGCGGCCCTGCACGAGTGTCTCCGCCAGCCTCGCGGGACCAAAATGAGCCGTTTTCCTCCGTCCCCAATGGATCAGCCGAAACCGCCCGCCACGAAATCGGCCCATCTACTACGTTTGACTCGATACCCCTGACCATACCTTCATTTTGAACAAAACCGCAGGCGTACTACCTGCGGTTTTGTTTTCGCGTTTTTTAGCATGGTTGGGGGTAAGGGACTAAACGTAGTAGATGGGCCGGTTTCGTGGCGAACCCTTCTCGCCTACGCACAAAAGCGCCGCCACGGAGGAGGGAGATACCTCCGTGGCGGCTGGGGGTGGGGTGGGGGCTACATTTTTGGCTTTTCGCCAGCGGCCCGGGGCCTTTTGGCCCCGGGCGCTGTCAGCGCGCCTAGCGCTTACGGATACCCCAGACTAGGGCTCCGACGCCGGCCATGGCGATAACAAATGCCATGAGCAGTGCGGCAGCCTGCTGGTCGCCCGTGGTGGGCAGGAAACCCTTGACCGTCTTGACGATGTTCGTCACGGTCTTGGGCGTGCCGGGATCGGGCGTCGGCACGGGCGTCTCGGACTTCTTGTACGTGTTGTTGAACACGATACCCTCGACGCTCTTGTCGCCCTTGGTAAAGGCGACGTTCGCCTTGAGGTTGCCCTCGCCGTCGTCGACCACGTTAACGGTCGCGGTAAAGACGGACTTGTCGTAGGTCATACCGGCCTCGTCGCCCTTGACCTCGCTGATGGTGTAGACGTACGTACCGGGCTCGTCGTACTCGAACTTGTCGAAGTTGATCTTGCCGTCGGCATCGTTGGTGACGGTGGACTCGACGTCCTCGCCAACGAGCTTAAAGCTAAACTCGTCCTTCTTGAGCTCGCGTCCCTCGAGCACCTTGATAGCGCCGATGGAAACCTGCGTAGGCATGGCGTGATACTTGTTGGTAAAGCCAGCCGACTCGGTGGTTCCCTCGAGCTTGTGCGTCGCGGTCAGCGTGCCGTCGCCGTTGTCGGAGACGGTGGTCACGACGGTGTAGGTCGTGCCGTCATAGGTGACGCCCTTGTACAGGCCGAGCGCGTTGGGGCAAGCCTCGCGCAGCATGTACGTGTGCGTGCCGGGTGCCTCGTAGCGGATCGGGCTCAGCGTAACGTTACCGTTGACGTCGTTGGTACCGCTAGCGACAACCACACCGTCCTCGAGCAGCTCAAACGTGAACTCGTCAGCTGCAAGATCGCGGCCGGTCAGACGCTTGACCGTCTTGACCTGATCGGTCACGGACGAATCGGTAGGTGCCACGCCGTAGGTGTTGGTAAACGTGAAGGCAGCACCGTCGTCGCCTTCGCGCTTGACGCTCAGATGCCCGGCACCGTCGTCAGACACGGTGTAGGAAACCTTGCGCGTGGCGTTGGTGTCATTGGTCACGCCAGGGGCACTACCGGACTCGGTCACCGTGTAAGTAAAGGTGTGCGAGCGCGGAGCGGTGGGGGCTGCGGGCTCGGGCTCGTCGCTGGGCTCGTCGGCGTTGGCATCGGTGTCGGCCTCTTCAGCCTCTGCCTCGTCGGCCTCGGCTTCGTCAGCTTCGTCTGCCTCGGCCTTATCGGTCGCATCGTCCGTCACGCCCAGAGCGCGGTTGAGGTCCTCGAGCGTAAAGTGGATCTTGCCAAAGTCCACGTTGCCAGCCGCGTCGTTGGTTGCGGTCGTGCGCTCGGGCATCGGGGCACCAGACTCGTCGGCGGTCACGGTAAAGGTGAACTTGCCCGTGATGTCAGCCGGGGTCAGGCCCTCGGCAGCTTGGAGCTTCTTAATGCCGGTGAGCGCGGCATCGACGGCTTCGGCGCCGTAGACGTTCTCGAACAAGGGCTCGACGCCGCCGTAGTCGACCGTTGCCGTCAGGGTACCGTCACCGTTGTCGACGACGATAACCTTAAAGCCAAAGCTCCACGTTGTAGCGGAAACGCCATTCGGCAGCCCGAATAAATCTTCGTAGGCCGTGTAGTTAATGGTCCAGGCAAGCTTACCGTCCTTATCGGTACGATAAGCAAGCCCAGCAGCCTCAAGATTAGCAAGCATCTTAGTGTCGTAGTGCAGCGTATCAAAGCTCACGTGCCCGCCGATATTGGGCTTGAGGTTTTCGTATGCCACAAGCTCACCCTGATAGGCGATGCCGAACCAGAACTCGCCGTCGGCCATCGGGCGACCGGTCAGAGTCTTGGTGGCAACGACCTGAGCAGCGGTGCCACCAGGCGTGTTGGTCGTAGCGCTGTAACTGTTGTGGAACGGGACCAGGGCACTCTCGACCTTGTTCTCACCGCTCTTGTGGACCGTCGTATGCGTACCCTCGGGACCGCCGGAAACGGTCGTGGTAGCGGTAAGCGTACCGGCGCCGTCATCGGCGATAACGATCGTCACCGTGCGCTCGGCGTTGTCGTAGGTGTAACCGGGCTTGCCGTCGTTCTTCTCGGCCACGGTATATTTGAAGGTCTTGCCGGCGTCAGCCTGCGTAAACTTGACCTCATGGCCCGCCAGAATATCAATCAGACCGACCGTCGCCTCTGCCGTTGCAGGGGACTGGAAGTTGTTGGCGCCGGGCAGCAGGCCGAGCGCATTGGCCGAAGCCTCGTCGGCGGGCTTCACGGTAAAGGTGAACTGGCCCTCGGTCATGGGACGTCCGGAGAGGGCCTTGCTAAGCTTAAGGCCGCCGGCCGCGGCGTAATCGAGCTCAGAGCGGTACATGTTGGTAAAGCGTCCGTTTTCCTTCTTGGTGACGTTGGCGGTCAGGACGCCCTTGCCGTTATCAGTCACGGTCACTTCGGCGGTCGCGACATGTCCGTCATACGTCATGCCTGCCGCGCTGCCCGCGTTCTCGCGGATCTCGTACTTGTAGGTTCCAGCAGCCGTGTAGTGGATCTTGCCGAACTTGATGGCTGCGATGCCGTCCTTCGCGTCCTTCTTGCTCACGGTTACGGTTGCGGGATCGGGCAGCGGGGTGCCCTCGGGGGCGGTGACGGTAAAGCTGAACTTGTCCGCATCCGTCCAGTCGCGGCCGTCAATGGCCTTGCTCAGGTCAAAGTCGAGCTCTGCGTCGATCGGGGTCACACTGTAGGAGTTCTTGAACTCGGCGGGCTCGGTGCCCTTCAGGACATGCTCGGCCTTGAGGGTACCGTCGCCGTTGTCGGTGATGGTGGTCTCGATGGTGAACTTGGCATCGCTGTAGGTGATACCGCCGGCGTTGCCCTTGACCTCGCGTAGCGTGTAGGTGTGCGTTCCAGCCTTGGTGTACTCGATGGCGCTCATCGTGATCTTGCCATCGGCGGCGTTCTTGCCGGTGGCAACGACCTTGGCGTCCTTGCCCTCGCCCTCGACGAGCTCGAAGGAGAACTCGCCCTCAGCCATGTCGCGGCCGGTCAGGACCTTGGTCGCGGTGATCTGGTCGGTGACGCTGAACTCGTCAGGCGTCACGCTGTAGGTATTGGTGAACGTAAATGCCGCGTTGCCGTCCGGGTTGCGGGACACGCTCAGTTTGCCCTTGCCGTCATCGGTCACGGTGAAGGAAACCGTATGCGAAGGCTCGGCGTCGTTGGTCACGCCAGCGACCTCGCCGGACTCGGTCACGGTGTAGGTAAAGGTGTGCTCGCGCTTCTCGGGCTTCTCGCCCAGAGCCTTGTTAAGGTCGTCGAGCGTAAAGGTAATCTTGCCAAAGTCGACCTTGCCCTTGGCATCATTGGTCACGCTCGCGTTCGCGGGCATGGGTGCGCCCTCTTCACCGGTCACGGTAAAGGTGAACTTGCCGGCAATGTCAGCCGGGGTCAGGCCATCAGGAACCTGCAGATTCTTCTTGCCCACAAGCGATGCCTCGGCAGGCGCGGCAGTGTAGGCGTTCACAAACTCGTTGCCGGCATCGCCGTAGACAGCCGTCGCCGTCAGGGTACCATCGCCGTTGTCGACAACGGTCACATACGCGTCAATTGCCGACACGGTAGCGCTCATGCCCGCGGGCAGCTCACCGGTCTGCTCGGCAGCGACGTAATGAATGGTCCACGTGGGCTTGCCTGAGCTGGCATCAAGCGATGCCTTGTCTTCCTCGACCAGCTTGGCGAGCGACTTGGTCGTGTACGTCAGCGGACCGAACTCAACCTTGCCACCCTTGTTGGTGGTCTCTAGCAGAGCCTCGTCGTGCCCCGCGTAGCTCAGCGCAAACTTGAATTCGTCATCGGCCATCGGGCGCCCTGTGAGCGTCTTGGTAGCCTCAAGAGTCAGCGGAGTTTCCGTCTTGGCGCTATAGGTGTTCGTGAACACCTTGTCCTCGGCCTTTGTAACCTTGGCCGTCAGCTTTCCGGCAGTATCGACGGTTACCTTCACGGTAATCTTCGCGACGTTATCGCTGTAGGTGATGCCACCCAGCTTGCCCTTGACCTCGCGGACCTCATAGGTGTACTCACCCGGCTTGTTGTAGGTGATCTCGCCGAAGTCGATAGCCGTGTTGTCCCTGGTCACAGTCGCGTCCGTGGACGCAGGCATCGGAGCGTCATTCTTGGGCGTCGCGGAGAGCTCAAACTTAAACTCATCGGTAGCCGTCCAATCGCGGCCCTCGAGCACCTTGGTCAGGCCAAAGTCGGCCTTGGTATCCACCGTTGCCGGCGTTATATCAAAGCTGATCTTGCCGTTGTTGCCCAGGTGAACGTCAACCTCCGTGGCGTTGTTGTTCCACTTGGGGTTGAGCACGTCATCCGCGGTACTGGTGCGGTTGCCGCCCACACTCTTCTTGGTGGTGTGGAGTTCGTCAATAAAGGCAAGGCGTGCGGTTCCCTTCTTGAACGACAGGTTTCCGCTCGTGTCGCGCACGAAGGCGTCCTCAGAGCTCGCGGCGTCTTCGCCGGTAAACTCGATAACGGCAGTACTGGATTCAACCTTGCCGCCTTCGCCCGCTACCTCAAACTCATCCTTGTAGTAATAGGTGCCCTTGGCAGCCAGCGGGATCGAGTCCTTCGCTGGCGTCTTGCAGTCCCTATCCGTGTAAATGGGGGTCTGCTTCTGGAAATAGTAGTAGCGGTTGGAATCGGCAGGCTCGAAGTTCGCGATCGTATCGCCCAGCTCGCCACGGCTCCACTTGTTCGCGTAGAAGCTAACGGTCTTTGAGTCGTTCTCCGTGGTGGTCGTATTGCTCTTGATGTAGTCCTCGAGCCTCGGTACGCTCTCGGGCGTAAACAGGTTATTGAGCGCGTCTTTCTTAACGCTCGAGGTGTAGTTCACCTGGATGGGCTTAGTATCGTCGACCGTAAGTACACCATCGGTGATCTTAAAGTGGCGCAGCGGAATCAGCGACGCGGGAATCTTGACCGTTACGATATCGCCGGTCCGGGGCTCGTCCTTTTTGGCATGCTGAACGGTGATGACCAGGTGCGCGGCATCGTCAGCAAATGTGTAGGTGTCGACGTTGTCCTCGATCTTTGTCGGCTTGTCAAGCGTCGTGCCGTTGTATATAAAGCCGTCGACCTGCATAAAGTCGCCCAGCTGGTCGGTAAACGTGATGTAGCCGGACTCATGCTCGCCATAACCGTCATGGACTTCGGTCGGATAACCAGTCTGGATAATGCTTCCCGAGATCTCTTCGAAGATCTTCTCGAGCTCAGCGGCGCTAGTTGCCGACTTGTAGTAACCGGAGTTTTCCGCACGTGCACCATAGTCGATGACCCACTTTTTACGGAAGCCCTCATTAGTAATGCTTGACGAGGCGCTCGGATAGTTGCTCGACACGGCATGCATGAACTTGTTCTCGTTGCTTGTGTCCTCAGCCGTGGGTTCGGCACTGGGGTCTGCGCCGTCAAAGATGCCGATTGTGTAAATGTCGGCGCCATTGGCCTTGAGGCTCTTTGCACTGTTGATGGCGCTATTGGCAACACTTGCCTCGAATCCATTAGAACTCGTAGGTGAGCCATCCGTGAAGAAGACAACGACCTTCTTGGCATCGGCGCGACCAGACGGAGACGAAAATTGCCCATCAGCCAGCTCCAAGCCATAGTCGGCGCGCGTGGAACCGGCAGGACTGATGAGGTTGACCGTACTCTTTAGGCTCTCCGCACCTTTACCTTTGCCCTTGCTGCAGAGCGTCAGATCCTTCATGGTCTGCGAGTAGTTGTAGGTGTAGCCACCTTCG
Organism: Collinsella aerofaciens; assembly: GCF_015553355.1. Taxonomy (GTDB): domain Bacteria; phylum Actinomycetota; class Coriobacteriia; order Coriobacteriales; family Coriobacteriaceae; genus Collinsella; species Collinsella aerofaciens_V. Next base: position 1,233 of record NZ_JADNGN010000021.1, on the reverse strand, counting down.
CGATAAGTGCCGTTGCCGACCTGATTAGTCATCTCGCCCGAAAACTTTACGATGGCGACCTTGTGCTGCTTGGACGGATCTTTAATGCTTTCGTTTTGCGTTGCGATAGTGTCAATAAAGCTATTGGCGGCCGCCTTCAACGCATCGATACGCTTGGTACGGTCGCTTCTGCTCATCTCATCATCCATCGAGCCCGAGGCATCCAGCACCATCACGATGTCGAGCGGCTTGCCGGAAATCGTTGTATCGGATGTCGAGGAGATAGCAGACAGCGTGGTCAGGAAATCTGACTTTCCGTCCTTGACCGCCTTGACCGTCTTGTCGGTCCAGATTCGGCCGATGTTTTGAGTTGTAGTTTCCTTGCCGTCAATGCCGCCGGCCCAGTACTTCCAGCGGTCGCTGGTGTCGTAGTCGACGATCTTTTCACTCGCCGTCGGTCCATCCATTCCTGTGCTGGACCTGGCGTTGGCCTCGGGCAGCATGGCGAATGCTGCGGCTGGCAATACCAGCACTACGGCCAGTATCACCGCCAAGAGACCCCTCGTGTACCTGCTCATCGTGTCTCCCTTCTCGCAGGATCAGACCTTGCATCAGCCTAAAGTTACGAAATGAGACACAATTAGGGCAGGTGACACACGTTCCAGATTCAGTTTTGGGCGTGAGACAAATGTCTCACCAAAGTTGAGACACGGCGTTTTCGCAGGAAAACAGGTGCGACTCGGAGCCGACAGGCCAAAATGATCCGTTTTCCTCCGTCCCCGGGGGATCAGTTGGCGATGCCCGCCACGAAACTGGTCCATCTACTACGTTTGACCCGATACCCCTGGCTATAACCGTGTTTCACGAAAAACCGCAGGCGTTCTACCTGCGGTTTTGTTTTTGCGTTTTTTGCCATGGTTGAGAGCAGCGGCTCAAACGTAGTAGATAGGCCCATTTCGTGGCGGACGGGTCGCGCGGGCGCCCTCGCGAGGCCAAAATGATCCGTTTTCCTCCGTCCCCGGGGAATCAGGGGCTGCTACGGATATGGTGCCATTTCAAAAGTATGCCGGATTACGGGGCTAAAGTCAGAACCCTCATCCATACCTGCGATTTCTAAAAAATGGCAAGCCGTCTACCTGCGGTTTTGGTTTCGCGATTTTCGGTATGGTCGGGGGTTCGCTCTCCAGCCCCGTAAACCGGCATAGTTTTGTTCGCGGCAGCTCAACCACGCGTTCACGCGCGGGGCCGGCGGGG
>NZ_JADNGN010000020.1 GCF_015553355.1 Collinsella aerofaciens | reverse complement strand
ACCCCCGCCGCACGAAGTGCGCAGCGGGGGTCCTGCCATGTCCGAGGACGATTTGGGGGCAAAGCCCCTGGCCTCCCCGGCGAGTATACGGGACGGCGACTACAGGTATTCGATCTGGGCGCCTTCCGTGTCGCACGTCAGAATATGCGTATCGCACTTGGGGAACTGCTCGCGCAGCTTGACCTGCAGGAACTTTGCCACGATGGTGTCGTCGGTCACAGCCATGAGGGTCGAGCCCGAGCCGCTAATCCAGATGGTCTTAGCGCCGCCGTTAAGGCAGGTGTCGCGCACGGCGTTGTAGTCGGGAATCAGACGGCGACGATAGGGCTCCTGGATGCGGTCGTCGTTGGCGGCGGCAATCAGGTCAAGGTCGCCGGTCTCCAGGCCGCGCGTCATGCCGGCGATGCGGCCCATCTGCCACACGGCGGTGGAGAGCGGAATCTCCTGCGGCACGACCTTGCGCGCCTCGCTCGTGTGTACCTCGTAGGGCGGAATCACGGTAATAAAACGCAGGCGATCGCTCACCTCGTAGCGCAGGCACTGGGGGAGCGAATCAGTCGGCGTAAAGGAGCAAACGGCACCGCCCAGGATGGCAGGGGCGACGTTATCGGGATGGCCCTCGACCTCGGTGGCAATGCGGACAAGCTCGGCACGGTCGACGGTGTGGCCCGTCAGCGCGGCGGCCGCCATGATGCCAGCGACGACGCAGGTGGAGCTGGAACCCAGGCCGCGGGCGACGGGCACGTCGGTCTGGATGTCGATAGCGACGGGAAAAGCCGGCTCGCCCCATGCGGCCAGCGCATCGACAAAGCTCACGTAGACCAGGTTGTTCTCGTTTTGGAATTCCTCGGGGCAGCCCGTGATGGTGAGCTTGTCGGCGCGCTCAAAGGTAAAGTGCGAGTAGAGGCTGACGGCCATGCCGAGGGTGTCGTAGCCGATGCCTAGGTTTGCGCTTGTTGCTGGGACGGTGATCTTGATCATGTGGGTCCTCCTGGCGTGCCTGGCTGTTTAGTTCGCTGCTCGGGCAGTCCTGCGCAAGACGGAAAGCACATTAAGTGCTTTCCTTTGCGTGCGGAACTCGCGACGAACTAAACAGCCAGGCACGCTGTGCACGTTCGTCATCATCCCGGGGGTTATCTGATGGAAGAAGGTGCGCCGGCTTTCGCCGGCGCTTAATAAGGGGTTTAGTTGGTAGCCATCTTTTTTGCAGCCTGCTCTACGTAGTTGGCCATGTCGGCAACGTCGCAGACGTCTTCGAAGCGGACGGGCTTGGACTCGAGTTCGGCGAGCTGGGTCGGGGCGACCGTATTGGTGGCCTGCTCGAGTACACCCATGGCCTCAAAATCATCCTCGGGAACGTCGAGGCCCAGGGCGTCGCAGCAGGCGCGCGGGAACTTGTAGGGGCTGGCGGTCGAAAGCAGCACGCGGGCCTTGGCGCCCTCGGCGGGGGCGACCTTTTCAAAGACGTGATAGCCGCAAGCGGTGTGCGGGTCGATCACATAGCCGTTTGCATCCCAGCAGTTCTTGATAGCAGCGCGGACCTCGTCCTCGCTGGCCCAGCCGCAGCCAAACACACTCTGGATCTTGGCCAGCAGCTCGGCGGGCACCTCATAGCGACCAGTCTGTGCCAGCTGCTCCATAAGGCCGGCAACGAGTTCGCAGTCGCCATCGGACAGGAAATAAAGCATACGCTCCAGGTTGGAGCTAATAAGGATGTCCATCGACGGCGAGATGGTCGTGAAGAACGGGCGGTTGCGGTCGTAAACGCCGGTGGTCAGGAAGTCAGCGAGCACGTTGTTCTTGTCGCTGGCCACGACGAGTTTGGCGACGGGCAGACCCATGCGCTTGGCATAGTAGCCGGCCAGGATATCGCCAAAGTTGCCGGTCGGCACGCAGAACTCCACGGCATCGCCGGCCTCGATGGCGCCGGCGCGCAGCAGCTGCGCATAGGCGGCAAAGTAGTAGACGACCTGCGGTACCAGGCGGCCAACGTTGATGGAGTTGGCGCTCGAAAGCACCGTGCCAGCGGCCTCCAGGCGCTCGGCAAGCTCCTTATCGGCAAAGATGCGCTTGACGGCGCTCTGGGCATCGTCGAAGTTGCCGCGGATGCCGCAGACGGCGACGTTATCGCCCTCCTGCGTGGACATCTGCAGATTCTGCACGCGGCTGACCTTGCCCTCGGGATAAAAGACGGTGATACCCGTGCCCGGAGCGTCGGCAAAACCGGCGAGCGCGGCCTTGCCCGTGTCGCCCGACGTGGCGGTGACGATCATGATGCGCTCGGCGCCGCCGTCCTTGGCAGAGGTGCGGGCCATCAAGCGGGGGAGCATCTGCAGGGCGACGTCCTTGAAGGCGCTCGTGGGGCCGCCAAAGAGCTCCATCACATAGGTCTGAGGGGCGTCAGCGCCCGGTGCAGCGTCGAGTTTGACGAGCGGCGTAACCTCTTCACTCGCAAACGTGCCGCGGTATGCCTCGTCGACACACGCCGAAATTTCTTCGGTCGTGTAATCATTCAGTAACATTCCCAACACATCTTGAGCGATTTCAAAGTACGATTTATCTGCAAGCGAGCTGATATCGACCTGCTGGGTGCCGAGCTCGTCCGAGACAAACAAACCCCCGTCGGGAGCGATGCCGGTACGGATTGCCACCTTACTTGAGCACGATAAAGTGTGTCCTCGTGTACTATGATAAGTTCCCATATAACACTGCTCCTCGGATGCCTTGGTCCCAATCGGTGAAACCATGGTATCAGAGCGCGCAAAATAGGTTCGCAGAGGCTTTTTAGAAAGGTAACCTCCAGCCCATGATTAAGATTGCCAAGTTTGGCGGCTCGTCGGTCGCCGACGCCGAACACTTCAAGAAGATTAAGGCCATTGTCGACGCCGACCCTGCCCGCCGTTTTGTGGTGGTTTCTGCCTGCGGTCGCCGCTTTAAGGGCGACACCAAGGTGACTGACCTGCTCTACCTGGTTAACGCGCACGTTAAGTATCACGTGTCGTGCGAGGAGCTGCTCGAGGACATTGGCCAGCGCTATTTTGATATCGCTGACGAGCTGGAGCTCACCTATCCCATCCGCGAGGAGTTCGCGGCCTTTGCCGAGCGCGCTCGCTCGGGCGGCTACTCTACCGAGGAACTCGTGAGCCGCGGCGAGTACTTCACCGCTCGCCTGATGGCCGAGTATCTGGGCCTGCCGTTCTTGGATGCCGCGACGGTCGTTGCGTTCCATCACGACGGTACGCTCAGCATGAACCGCACCTCCGAGCTGGTGCAGGAGTACGGTCAGCAGGGCGGCTTTGTTATGCCCGGTTTCTACGGTGCGACGCGTGAGGGCCAGATCAAGCTGCTCGATCGTGGCGGCGGCGATATCTCGGGCTCGATCTTGGCTAAGTGCCTGGGCGCCGACCTTTACGAGAACTGGACCGACGTCTCGGGTTTCTATTCTGCCGATCCGCGTATTGTTCCCGAGGCCCAGCCCATTGCGCGCGTTACCTACGAGGAGCTGCGCGAGCTTTCGTACATGGGCGCAAGCGTCCTGCACGAGGAGGCCGTGTTCCCCGTGCGCGAGGCAGGCATTCCGCTGGTCATCAAGAACACCAATGCGCCGCAGGACCCCGGCACCATCATTAGCGAGACGGCCGATGAGGGCGAGGCAGAGCCCATCATTACCGGCGTGACCGGCAAGCGCGGTTTTGTCGCCATCAACGTCGCCCGCGACCGCACCAAGCCCCGCGTTGGCTTTATGCGTCGTGCGCTTTCGGTCTTCGAACGCTATGACGTCTCCGTCGAGCATATGCCCACCGGTGTCGACCGTTTTGGCGCCGTGGTGCAGGAGCAGGACGTGCACGATTCGCTGTACTCGCTCGTGGGCGACATTCAGCAGGAGGTCGAGCCGCTCGAGATCGAGGTTGTCGAGGGTCTGGCGCTCATCGCGACCGTCGGCCGTAACCTGCGCGGCCGCGCAGGTATCTCGGGCCACCTGTTTGGCATGCTTGGCCAGGCCGGCGTGAGCGTGCGTATGATTTCGCAGAGCTGTGACGAGATCAACATCATTATCGGTGTCGAGGAGAAGGACTTCGACCTAGCGATTCGGACCATTTACCGTGCCTTCTCCGATGAGAACGGCATTGTGAAGGTCTCCGACCTGGAGGCTCCCGCGCCGGTCGATCCCGCTCTGGTCGCGCTCAAAAAGTAGCGACTGCTCGGTAGATTTTTGGGGCATGTCTCAAAAAACTACGGCGGGGCGTTTCGTTTCGGTTTCGTTTCGACGGGGCGGGTTTCGTGCCCGCCCTGTTCTTGTATAAACTGGCAACAATAATCGGCCTGCTCGGCGTGCGGGCAAAAGCCACAACCTTTAAAGGGGGAAGCATGAAACAGTACACGGTTGCTATTTTGGGCGCGACGGGAGCCGTGGGCACCCAGATGCTCGAGTGCCTCAACGAGCAGGAGTTCCCGGTCGGCAAGCTCAAGCTGTTGGCAAGCGCACGCTCCGCGGGCAAGACCGTTGAGTTCCGCGGCGAGCAAATCGTGATCGAAGAGGCTTGCCCCGAGGCCTTTGAGGGCTGCGACATCGTGCTCGGCGCTGCCGGCGACGATATCGCTAAGGAGCTGCTGCCCGAGGCCGTCAAGCGCGGAGCCGTCGTGGTCGACAACAGCCACGCCTTCCGCATGGATCCCGAGGTGCCGCTGGTCGTGCCCGAGATCAATGCCGACGATATCAAATGGCATCACGGCCTTATCGCCAATCCCAACTGCGCGACCATCATCGGCCTGGTTCCCACGTGGCCGCTGCATCAGCTTGCCGGCGTGAAGCGCATGATCGTCTCGACGTATCAGGCGGCTTCTGGTGCCGGAGCTCCCGGTATGGCCGAGCTCGAAGCGCAGCTTGCTGCCTTGGGCCGTGGCGAGGAGATTCCCGAGCCGCGCGCATTTGCCGCCCAGCTGGCGAGCAACCTGATTCCGCAGATTGGCGGCGTCAAGGAGGAGGGCTTTACCTCTGAGGAGATGAAGCTGCAAAACGAGGGCCGTAAGATCATGCACCTGCCCGAGCTGCGCGTGAACTGCACCTGCGTGCGCGTGCCTGTGCTGCGCTCGCACTCCGAGAGCATTACGCTCGAGTTCGAGCGCGACATTACGGTCGAGGAGGCTCGCGCTGCGCTCGCTGCCGCTCCGGGCGTCAAGCTGGTTGACGACATGGCTGCCGAGGATGCACACGACCGCTTCCCCATGCCGATGGACACCTCCGACCAGGACCTGATTTGGGTCGGCCGCGTGCGTCGTGACATCTCCAACCCCGAGGCCGCGCGCGGTATCACCTTCTGGTGTTGCGGCGACCAAATCCGTAAGGGCGCGGCAACTAACGCCGTCCAGATCGCTAAGCTGCTCTGCGAGTAGTGTGGCCTGTCCGGCGGGGGCCGGGCTTAGCTTTCAGAACGTCCTCGACCATGTGTGGCGCCTTGTCCTGCTCCTTCGGAGCCGCGGACAAGGCGCCACACTGGTCTGCGGAGTGTTCTGAAAACTGAGCCCGGCCCCCGCCTGCGGTGACGCTGCTGCAAGCGGCCTGCGATGGGGTCGTTGTTGGTTGAGGCCGCTGGGCTGATGTGGGGGCGCGTGGCTGTTGCGGGCCCTGGTCCCGGCGGCGGCCTCGGCGCTGCGCGCCTGCTGCCTTGGGTGACTTTGGGGTCGATTGGGGTTGTCTGCACAATTCGCGGTATTATGTTGCGGAGTTTTGAAAGGAGCCGCTGGTGGTCACGACGACGTTTGCTTCGCCTTTGGGCGAAATCTTGCTTGCCGCTGATGGCCGCGGTCTGACGGGGCTTTGGTTTGAGGGACAGGAGCATTTTGGCTCCACGCTTCTCAAAGAAGATCCTGAACATGTTGAAGGCGCCGATGCAGTTTCTGGTGCTGGCGGCATGTCGTCGGTGAGTCCTGCAAATGGTGCGGCTTCTTCGGTGCTTGAGCGTTCGTGGGCTTGGCTGAATGCTTATTTTGCAGGGCAGGAACCTCGGTTTACGCCGCCGTTGCATTTGATTGGCACGGCGTTTCAGCGTGAAGTTTGGTACGAGCTGCTTTCTATTCCGCGTGGCGAGGTCGCTACGTATGGCGAGATCGCCCAGCGTGTTGCGGCTCGACATCGTGTGCCGGGAAATGAGACACCCGTTGTGTCTCCCCGTGCCGTGGGGGCCGCGGTCGCTCGCAACCCTGTTTCGATTATTGTGCCATGCCATCGCGTGGTGGCGGCCGACGGCTCGCTTAACGGATATGCCGGCGGGCTTGATCGCAAGGAGTGGCTGCTTCGGCTTGAGGGCGCGTACGAGGAGTAACACTCGAGCGCTTTGCATAGCCAAGATGCCGTGAAAGAACGGGACATGCTTTCCGAATGGAGGCTCAGACGGAAACTACGTCCCGGAATTCCGTTTTAAAGCGGGATGCGCTTTCCGAATGGCGTTCCAAGCGGAAACCGTGTCCCGGAATACAGCCTCAGAGTGGGACATCGTTTCCGGCTGAGACCACCTGCCTGGACATCGATCTACGCCCGCTCCTGCAGGGCGTAGATGGACTTATCCATGTTGAACAGGTAAGCCACAACGCAGACAATAATGAACATCGGCAAGTTACCAAAGCCGAAGACTTCGCAGCCAATAAGGATGGGTGCGAGCAGCGTATTGGTGGCGCTGCCAAAGACGGCTGCGTAGCCCAGTGCGGCGCAGAGCTCGACGGGCATGCCGAGTTGAGCCTCGTTATGGCGACATCTGGGTAACAGAAAGGCCCGCGTTCCTCAGAGGCAAGATAGGCAATTCTGCTTCTGAGGTAGATCTCAATTCTGCCGACCGCACTGCCGACCGCATCAAACATTAACTGCCGGAGGGCTCGGTCAAATTCATACGTGTAGATGATGGTTTCGAATGTTGTGCCTTCGCGAAAGATGGTAATCCCGGACTTGCATTTGGTTTTGTAGGGAAACCAGTAGGCCGACAGTCTGTAGTGGTTGGCTTCGACCAAAGCTCGCTCGAGTTCGCTTTGATCAGAGCACTTAAGACCCTTGTTTTCTGTCAATAGTGCTATTTGTTCGTTGATGGATATCCGCGACTTCTGGTATTTCATTAAGCCTCTTGATAGAAAAAGAGCTGGAGTTGCGCATCGTTGAGAGGCTTTCCAGCTTTAGCAAAACAAACTTATAAGATGCGACGGGCCGCGTCAAGATAATTACCGGACGGCCTAGGAGGCGGCTGGTTGGCTGGCTTAAAACCCAGCGCGTGAAATGACGCTCCACGCTATTCAGCGCGCTTGATAGGATGACGAACCACAGTCTTAAGTTTCTCCGGCGCACACTTGCGTGGATCGGAAAGATAGATTTCGTGATGTAAACGGGTGTCTGAGAAGTCGGGGACATAGCCCTGCTCGGTCGCATATTCATGCATGGCGTCTACGGTTGCCGGCTCGCTGTCGTAGGGTCCGGTATGCATGCATTGAACGCAGAGACCCTCGTCAACTTTAAGCAGCTCGACGGCAGAAAAGTCCAGTTTCTTTTTGGCCGTGGCTTCCGCGACCGCCCAGTCAAAGTCATCCTGAGTGACGAAATCGGGCAGGCGGATGCACGAGATAAAGTTGAAATCGTCCTTGCGTACATAATCGATGTCGCCGCTCGGGGAGTCTTGCCACCAGAAGCCCTCGAGCGGCGGTACCACAAAGTCGAAATAGCCCTCGATACTCCTTGAGCCTTTCTTTGACATCTTGACGGTATAGGCGATGCCGTAAAGCAGCGGCAGGGCATTTTGATACTCGCCACCTTCGGTATTTGGGTCGCCCTTTCCGCGAACGGCAACGTAGCTCATAGGCGGGACAGTTACGATACTCGGCTTGCTCGCAGGTCTGTAGAGCTCCTTGCATTCCTTCTTAAAGTCGAACGCCATGTTGGCCGCCTTTCTGCGTATTGGCCTGCTTAGATAGCTGAATCATATCATAGAAACGAACAGCTGTTCGAATGATTTGGCTGACAGATTGAGATGCGTGCGTTGTGTTTGGCGGTCGGCCTGACCCCATCGATGATTTCTCTGCCTCCCCGGCGCCTCATCTATAGCTGCCGTTTCCCCATATAGAACCTGCCAAAATAAACCCGTCCCTTTTTAGTCGGTGCGAAATGGGTAATACTAAAGAGTTATCCGACCAGATGGGAACCGATCGATGGCTTATATCGAATTCAAAGACGTCATCAAGGCATACGGCGAGGGCGACGCCCGCATTCACGCACTCGACGGCGCGAGCTTTACGGTCGAGCGCGGCGAGCTCGCCATCATTTTGGGTGCTTCGGGTGCCGGCAAGACCACGGCGCTCAACATTCTGGGCGGCATGGATACGGCGACTTCCGGCACCGTGACGGTGGACGGGCGCGATGTGAGCTCCGCTAACGAGGCGCAGCTCGTGGAATACCGCCGCGCCGACGTCGGCTTTGTCTTCCAGTTCTACAATCTGGTCCCCAACCTGACGGCGCTCGAAAATGTTGAGCTTGCGGCGCAAATCTGCCCTGATTCGCTCGATGCCGAGCAAACGCTTTGCCAGGTTGGCTTGGGTGAGCGCCTCGCCAACTTCCCCGCGCAGCTTTCGGGCGGCGAGCAGCAGCGCGTGTCCATTGCCCGCGCACTGGCAAAGAACCCCAAGCTGCTTTTGTGCGACGAGCCCACGGGCGCACTTGACTATAAAACCGGCAAGCAGATCTTGCAGCTGCTGCAGGACACTTGCCGCAAGCAGGGCATTACGGTCATCATCATCACCCACAACTCCGCGCTGGCGCCCATGGCCGATCGCCTGATCCGCTTTAAGAACGGTCGCGTGGAGAGCGAGACGGTCCAGCAAAATCCCGTGCCTATCGAGACGATCGAGTGGTAGCGCCCATGGACCAAGACCGCCAAAACAGCCTACGCCGCGACGCGCAGAACACGGAGCGCGAGCAGGATTTTACGACCTACCGCACTGCCCAAAGCTCAAACGATATGGTGCCGACGGTTTTTCGCCGTGGCATCTACCGCACAATCCGAGGCAGTCTTAAGCGCTTTTTGTCAATCGTGGTCATCACCGCGCTCGGCGTGAGCGTGATGTGCGGCCTCAAGGCGGGTTGCGAGGATCTGTGCGATTCGGTCGACGCTTACTTTGACCAGCAGAATGTTTATGACATTAACGTGCAGTCGACCTATGGCCTGACTGACGATGATCTCGACGCCATCCAAGAGGTCGATGGCGTCGAAACGGCCGAGGGCATCTACACCGAGACCGCCTACACCGCCGTGGGCACAACGCGCGAGCGCGTGGTCGTGCAAAGTCTCTCCAAGGAGAACATCGATCAGCCGGTGCTCGTGAACGGCGATTTGCCCGAGAGCGCCGATGAGGTCGCGGTGACTTCGAAGTTCCTGAAGGCTTCGGGCAAAAAGCTCGGCGATACGGTGAGTTTTGCCGCCAATGACGCGAGCTCGTCGAACCAAAGCGCCAAGGATCAGTTTGCCGCGGGCGATTATACCATTACGGCCGAGGTCCTCGATCCCACTGATGTGAGCTCCGACTCGACAGTCAACGCCTTTCGCGCTGCTTCGGCGGCGGACTATAAGTTCTATGTGAGCGAGGACGCCGCGACATCTTCTTCCTACTCCGCGGTCCACGTGATCGTCGAGGGAGTCAAGAGCCTCAACTCCTATTCGGATGCCTACGCGGCAAAGACCAATGAGGTCAAGGGCAATATCGAGAAGATCCGCGAGGAGCGTGAGAAGGCGCGTGCTCAGGAGCTGACGGCCGATACGCCGGCGAGCTTGGACGCGGCTGAGCGTCAGGCGAATATGGTCTTTGGGATCGAGCAGGACAACATCAATCGCATGGCCGAGGGCAGCGACGAGCGTGCGCAGGCACAAGCCGACCTGGACCAGCGCCGTGCCGCCGCCGACCAACAGTTTGCCGACGCCCGCGCCGAGCTTTCCGACCTGGGCGAATGCACCTGGTACATCCAGGACCGCGGCAATATCGCAAGCTACTCGAGCGTGGAGAGCGATAGCTCGTCAATTGAAGCCATCGCCACGGTGTTCCCGTTCATCTTCTTTATCGTCGCCGTGCTCATCAGCCTCACCACCGCCACGCGTATGGTCGAGGAGGAGCGCACGCTCATTGGCCTGTACAAGGCGCTCGGCTACTCGCGCGAGCGCATCCTGTCCAAATACGTGGACTACGCGCTGTGGGCTTGTCTGATCGGCGGCGTGCTCGGTAACATCATCGGATTTGTGGGCCTGCCGCTGTTCCTGTTTACGGTGTTCGACGACATGTACTCTCTGCCCCAGATGCTGCTTTCGTACGACATCGTGTCCTCGATCGTTTCGGTGGCGCTGTTTGCCGTGGGCGTGGTGGGCGCCACGATTATCGCCTGCCGCCACGAGATGGCCGAGACCCCGGCCTCGCTCATGCGCCCCAAGGCCCCGCGCGCCGGCTCGCGTATCTTGCTCGAGCGCATCGGCTTTATCTGGCGCCGCATGGGCTTTTTGAACAAGGTGGCAGCACGTAACCTGTTCCGCTACAAAAAGCGCGCCTTTATGACCATCTTCGGTATCGCGGGTTGCACCGCGCTTGTGATCTGCGGTATGGGTATTCGCGACACGTCGGTCGCGCTTTCGCCCAAGCAGTATGGGCATATCACGCGCTATGACTTGCTGGCGGTTGCCAATCCCGACGATTTTTCGCAGACGTGCGCGGCATTGGATGAGCGCAGCGCGGCCAAGGATTCTAACGTGACGGTGTCTTCGACGCTGCCGATCATGACCGACAACGTTACCTTTACGTTTGGCGGAAAGAGCGAGACCGTGCAGCTGATCGTGGTGCCCGATGACCGCACGAACGATCTGGACGACTATGTTCGCCTTGAGGATGAGTCCAAAGAGCCACTGTCTTTGCGTGACGGAGACGTGTATCTGAGTAAGAGTTCACAGCTGGTGCTGGGGATTCAACCGGGCGATACGGCGCACGTCCAGGATTCGTCACTCAACGTCGCCAAGGTCAAGGTCAGCGACATTTCGCTTAACTATCTGGGCAACACGCTTTACATGACGCAGAGCACCTATGAGCGCGCGTTTGGGCGCAGCGTTCGCCTCAATGGCATCTTTGCGCTGCTCAAGGGTTCGTCGGCCGACCAGATTGCGTTTAGCAAGAAGCTTAAGAGTGACGGCTGGCTTTCGATTTCGAGCACGGCCGAGCATTGGGAGAACTTTGAGGCGAACTTCACTATTATCAATTCCGTCGTGGTGCTCGTGACCTTTATGGCGGCGTGCCTGTCGTTTGTGGTGGTGTTTACGCTGTCCAACACGAATATCTCCGAGCGCGAGCGCGAGCTGGCGACCATCAAGGTGCTTGGTTTCCGCCGTGGCGAGGTGCACCATTACGTCAACAAGGAGACGTTGATCCTCACGGCAATTGGCGCCGCGCTGGGCGTGCCACTGGGCGGCTTGCTGGCCGAGAGTTTTACGTACATTTTGCAGATGCCGTCGCTGTACTTTGATGTTGAGGTCGAGCCGCTAAGCTACGTGCTCGCCGTGGTGCTTTCCTTTGGCTTTACGTTTATCGTCAACCTCGCCACCAATCGTACCCTCAACAAGATCGACATGGTCGGCGCCCTCAAGAGTGCCGAGTAACCTGCTAAAAAGGGACAGGTTTATTTTGGTAGGTTTTATCTGGGCAAACGCCGGACAACCATTAGGTGGCCCGGCGTTTGCCCCGTTTTGCTGGGGATGTTTGTCGTTCGGTGCTCTTACTGTCCAATCCAGTGTTGCGCATAACTCTTAATGTTCTCGGTAAAACCGTCAAGGTCGTCAAGGGTGATCACGCTGTCGATAAGCAAATTGGCTATCTCTCGGTGCATTGTGCTGCGGCGAATGTCGTTTGCAAGCGCTCCTGAGGACAGCTTGTCTCGATTGAGGCGCTCTTCTAGTGCCCAAAATCTACTGGACGCTTCACTGTCGCCGTTCAGCATCTCAACGTACTGGCTGATGAGCTTTTCCATATAACGTTCTTGCCATTGAGGAAGCATTTTCTTAAACAGTTTCCAGTCGCTTTCGGCTACGTCGCGCATATGTCCTCCGCTCGTCAAACGGGCTTTCCATTTGCCTTTCATTCTATTTGGTTTTCGCTCGCAAGCGTTGATGAGAGGCTCTCTTTAGCCTTCGAGATTGGGCTTGAATGGGTTGTATGCCACAAAACGGGCCTATCTACTACGTTTAATTGGATACCCTCAACTATGCCGGGAAAACGAAAAATAAAATCGCAGGTAGAAGGCCTGTCGATTTTCGAAAAAGGCGGTCATGGTTGGCCCCATCGAGTTAAACGTAGTAGATAGCCCCTTTTCGTGGCGGACCATCAAACGAACGCCGACGCTTGTGCTGTAGCCGCTCCGATCATTCGTAAGTTGCGGTGGAATAGTTCCTAAACTCGACTACTCAAGGCTAAAACCGGAACTATATCACCGCAACTTAGGAGGGATGGGCGGGGGAGTACTAGTTGGGTGCTGCTGTCGGGCTGGGATGGTTTAGGCTCGCTTGCGATGCTTCCATTGTTTACGGCACCAACGTATGAGTGCTTTTACGACCGGGATGGTGATGAGGATTACCCAGGCGGGATGGGGTTGCCCCAGGCAGAGCCACATGTAGAGGAACCATGCCTCGGCACTGACTGAATAGACGACATCGATCAGCTTAGATAAGTGGCGTTGGTCGATAAAGTCGCCAAGCGCGTAATAGACGGGAATCAGAAAGACGAGGAAGAGTCCCGTAGCCCATGTGCCGTAGACAATGCCGAGCACCAGATAGGCGAAGGCGACAAGCGCGGGGAAGGGGAATTTGTTCCATGCACGTCCGACCTTGGTGTGGAAATGCTTGCCATGATGGTCGAGCTTGTCGTGTGCTTCCTTCCAGCTGGAAAACGTCTCGCCGTCGATGGTGACGGTGCCGTCGTCATTGGTATGCACGCTATGTCCATCGTCCTCAAGCGTATCGATATGCAATCCGCCTGGCCCCACATGGATCTCTTCACCCTTGCGCTCGTTAGCCACATGGATGCCATTCCAGCCAACATGAACCTCTTCGCCCTTGTTGGGATCAATAACGTGGATGCCGCGCGCGAGGGAAATATCGACAAGTGGCTTATCGCTGCAATCAGCGTGCTCAGTAGAAGCCTCAGCCTCTTCAGCCTTATCTGAAGCTTTGGCGCCGGCGCCGCTGCCCTGTGCCTCATCATCAGCCTGCGAGTCGTCAGTGCTATCCACTGCCTCCCCATACAACAGCTCATCCAGCGACACGCCATACAGCGCGGCGAGCGCAATAAGGTTATCGGTATCGGGCGAGGATTCGCTGCGCTCCCATTTACTGACAGCCTGACGACTCACACCCAGCTGGGCGGCAAGCGCCTCCTGAGAAAGCCCGGCAGCCTTGCGGCGATCAACGAGCCGCTGCGCCATCGCAAGATCCATGGCAGTTCCTTTCATGTGGTGACCGTAATCGAATGAGCCGAGTATGCCGAGAACAACCAGTAGCGACCACCATTTCTAGTTAGAATCTGCTCCAACCCTACCGCAACTACCGGTAGCAACCCCTGATGACCAGCCATTTTAGGACAAATGTCAGTGAAGTGGCAGCCAAGAGCCCCACTCAGTAAGTTGCGGTGGAATAGTTCCTAAATTCAGCCATTTGCGGGCTAAGCAGGAACTATTTCACCGCAACTTAATTTCAGACCAGGCACCCGCAGCAAGAAGACGAATAGCCTCGGCGAGTATGTAGACGAAGGGCCCTCCGACCCCGCCCGACGATTTCGATTGGCGACCTTTGACGGAGTCAAGGGAGGAGCCAAATCGAAATACGTCGGGCGGGGTCGGAGGGCTCGATGGGATGGATTTCGGCCGAGGCTATTCGTCGCCGAAGCTGATGCCCAGCGCCTTGGCCTCGCGCACCAGATCACTCTGGGGGTCGACATACTTGAGCTTGCCGGCGACTTCCTCGAGCGGCATGTGGCACATCTTGCCGTCACGCAGGGCGATCATGTAGCCAAACTCGCCGCGCAGGCAGCCAAGCGCGGCCTCGACGCCGCACTGGGTCGCAAAGATGCGGTCCTGGGCGTCGGGCTGGCCGCCGCGCTGCGTGTGGCCGGGGATGGCGACGCGGGTCTCGCGACCGGTCTTGGCCTCGATCTCCTTGGCGATGTCGTAGACGATCGACGGGCTCGTGCGCTCGGCGAGTTTCTTCTTGTACTCCTTCTTGGACAGCGCCGCGTCCTCCTTGGAGATAGCGCCCTCGGCGACGGCCACGATGGTAAAGCGGCTGCCGGTCTCCATGCGATGCTCGATGGTCTTGATGACGTTATCCATGTCGTAGGGGATCTCGGGAATCAAGATGACATCCGCGCCGCCCGCGACGCCGGCGTATAGCGGGATCCAGCCAACCTTGTGGCCCATGATCTCGATAACGAACACGCGGCCGTGGCTCGAAGCGGTGGTGTGAATGTCGTCGATGCACTTGGTGGCGACGTCGATGGCGCTCGTAAAGCCAAACGTCAGCTCGGTGCCCCAGGTGTCGTTATCGATGGTCTTAGGCAGGGCGATAACGTTGAGGCCCTCTTCGCGCAGACGGTTGGCGGTCTTGGTGGAGCCGTTGCCGCCCAGCATAAACAGGCAGTCGAGCTGCAGCTTATGATAGGTGTGGACCATTGCCGGCACCTTCTCGACGCCGTCGGCCTCGGGAATATCCAGGCGCTTGAACGGCGTACGGCTCGTGCCCAGGATGGTGCCGCCACGGGTAAGGATGCCGCTAAAATCGGCGGGCGTCATGACGCGGAACCGGCTGTAGATAAGGCCCTGGTAGCCGTCCTCAAAACCATAGATCTCAATAGGCTCTTCGCTATTGGTCATAAGCGTTTTGACAATGCCGCGCATGGTGGCGTTGAGCGCCTGGCAGTCGCCGCCACTGGTAAGAAGACCGATCCTAAGCATGATGAATCCTTCCGGGCAAGTTATAACATGCGCATAAGTTTACCCCCGCACACTGTTGATACGGGGGTAAAACGTGTTAGCTCAAGCGTATAGAAATGTAAACAACGTCAGGCGAGCGTAAGGTCGACGAGCCTGGGTCCTTACAGTGCGAAGGCGTCGACGTCGCCCCAGTGGCGGCGCAGCGTAATGGCGGCGGCGGGTTCGGTATTGTCAAAGACGACCGACCATTGCGTATTGCTGGTGATGTCTTCCGGATTGGGTTCTTGCGCTGCGGCACGCAGGGCTTTCCAGACAATCGTTTCGTCCTGGGCACCGACATGGGCGTCAAGGACATCGGCGATTGCGACGGCGCGCTCTTTACCATGGCCCAGCTCGCCATTCTTTTGGTTGGGCAGCACTTCGTCGCCATAGCAGGCGTAGAAGTTCGTAACTTGGCGTACAGGAGTCGCTTTGAAAGCACGGTCCGGATCGCGCGGATCCCACTCTACTACGCGCGCGTCACCGGCGGCGTCGTTGATAAAGAAGTGGTAATCGCGTCCTGCCATGGCGTGCATGTCGTAGGCGGAAAGCAGGTCGACAGCTTCTTGCGTGGTGGCGGCACGGTCGAGCACCAGGCGGATGGCGAGCGAGGTATTGATGACGGGGCGCTGCGTGTCCTGGTCACAGGGCTTGGAGTCCAGAGTGAGTACGGCAATGGACACGCCGCATTCGTTAACACCGTCGAGCTGGGCAAACGGGCCCATGAGTGCGGCGGCGCGTCCGCCGACGGAGTCAAGCGGAGTGTTATCGCCCAGGTTGTTAAGGGCGGCAAACCCGATGGAGGCATAGCCGTCGCGTGGGTGATTGCGCACCAGCAGCGCCGAGGTGTCGTCCTTAAAGTCGTAATTGCGACCGGTGCGCACGCGGCCTTCGGCATCTACGGCGACAAAAGCGCTGCAGGCAAACTGGGGCGCCTGGACATGTACCGGCACACCGGGCAGCACCTGCGCCACCACGGCATCGATGTAGGCCTGGTCGTCGCGCACGCCAGCGGCGATGATGCGATCAAGATCGTAGTCGTAGGCGATGTCGATTGCGTACAGGTCATAGCTATCCGCGTAGCCGGTCAAGCGTTTGAGCGACGCGGCGGACTTGATTTGCTTGCGGTAAACGATACCGGTGGCAGCGGCAAGGCCGACGGCGACTCCCGCGACACCGCAGGCGATGGCAATGTTACGTGGCTTCATGACGGCTCCTCTCGTCCTGTTAGCGTAATTGTCGCAAAAGGAGCGCGGGCATGATGGCTCAACTTGGTGAGCGGCGCGGGATTAAACATGGAATGAAGAGTGCGGCGCTGGCGTGGCGGGGTATGCTGGAGGGGACCATCAACCCAGCGAAAGGGGAGAGCATGACGGATCAGGAAACGCCCGAGCGCGCGCATGTGACGGCCGACGATATCGAGGCCGCCAACGACCTCATCGACTTTATCGAGGCATGTCCCAGCATGTTCCATACGGCGGCGACCATTATGGCCGAGCTCGACGAGGCGGGCTTTACCTACCTGCCCGAGAACGCGGCGTGGGACATCGAGCCGGGCGGGCGTTATTACACGCAGCGCAATACCTCGAGCGTTATTGCCTTTAAGGTGGGCGAGGACCTGACCGCGACGTGGGGCGAGGACGGCGTTGCCGGTGACTATCATTTTCAGCTCACGGCGTCGCATAGCGATTCGCCGACGTTTAAGGTCAAGGCCGTGCCCGAGCTCGACGGCGCAGGCGAGACGCTGCGCCTGAACACCGAGGCCTACGGCGGCATGATCGACTACACCTGGTTCGACCGCCCGCTGGCGCTCGCGGGCCGCGTGTTGGTACGCGAAGGCGACCGTATTGAGAGCCGCCTGCTTGCCACCGAGCGCGAAGTCGCGATTATCCCGAGCCTTGCCATCCATATGAACCGCGGCGTTAACGAGGGCTTTGCGCCCAACCGCGCCGTCGACCTGTGCCCGCTCATCAGCGCCGGTGAGCTTAAGCAGGGCGATTTTGATGCCCTGGTTGCCGACGAACTGGACGTTGAGCCCGAGCAGATCCTGAGCCGCGATCTGTTCCTGGTCAACCGCCAGGATGCGCGCATTTGGGGCTGGGCTGACGAGTTCATCTCGACGCCCAAGCTCGACGACCTGGCCTGCGCCTACACCTCACTGCAGGCATTTTTGGGTGCCGAGAACGCGCGCGACGTCTCGGTCTTCTGCTGCTTTGATAACGAGGAGGTTGGTTCCGAGACCAAGCAGGGCGCCATGTCGACGTTCTTGGCCGACGCACTGCGCCGCATCAACGGATCGCTGGGCTTTGACGACGAGTCGTACCATCGTGCACTTGCTGCCTCGATGCTTGTGAGCTGCGACAATGCGCATGCCGTGCACCCCAACCACGCCGAGAAGTGCGACGCCCGCAATCAGGTTGTGCTCAACGGCGGTATCGTTATCAAGGAAGCCGCCAACCAGCATTACTGCACCGATGCCTTTAGCCGCGCAGTGTTCCAGGCTATTTGCGATGACGCCGACGTGCCCACGCAGGCCTTCGCCAACAAGAGCGATATGGCGGGTGGCTCCACGCTCGGCAACCTGTCGAACATGCAGGCGAGCATGCATGCCGTGGACGTGGGCCTGCCGCAGCTGGCCATGCACTCAAGCTACGAGACCGGCGGCGTACGCGACGTGATGTACGCCATTCGCGCCCTCACGGCTTTCTACGAGCGAAACCTAACCATCAACGGCGCCGAAAGCGTGGAGCTCTAAAACCTGCTAAAAGGGACAGGTTTATTATGCAGGTTTTATCTGGGCAAATGCCGCAAAGCCAACAGCTGGACAGAATTGTTATGACACCGCAGGTTGAGCAAGCGTCAGCGAGCGATGTCCAGAGCGAACAAGTTGGCATGAAAAAGGCAAGGCATAGACCTTCTGGTCATGCCTTGCCTTTTGAATGACAAATTGTCGCTCTGGGCGGCGCGTAGCGTCGACCGGTCCGCCGTTCGTTAGAACGGCGGAACCCTAATGTTCGATCCAGCAGCGCAGGGTCTCGCCTGCCTGCAGGTGACGCAGATTCTCTGCGGCAATGTCGACCACATTGTTGAGCGTGGCTGCCAGGTGGAACCAGCCGGAGACGTGCGGCGTGATGAGCATGTTGGGTGCATCCCACAGCGGGCTTGTCGCGGGCAGCGGCTCGGGGTCGGTGACGTCGACCGCGGCGCCGGCGAGATGTCCCGACTCCAGGGCGGCAACCAAGTCGTCGGCGACCACAAGGTCGCCGCGGCCGCCGTTGGCAAAGAAGGCGCCCGGTTTCATCGCGGCGAAGAACTCGGCGTTCGCCAGGCCGCGGGTCTCGGGTGTGCTGGGCATAAAGGAAGCGACGATGTCAGCCTCGGCCAGGCGCTCGGACAGGGCGTCCATGCCGTCCATGTCCTCAAACACAATGGGATAGACGAGCGGATGGCGCTTGATGCCGCGGACGTGCGCACCCATACTGCGGCAGAGCGTGGCAAAGTGGCCGCCGATATCGCCCGCGCCCAGCACCAGCACGTTGGCGTTATTGAGCGAGGTAACCGGGCCCAAATCCTCCCAGCGATGCTCGCGCTGCAAGTCCTGGTAGCCGGGCAGGCGCTTCATCATGGAAAGGACCATGGCAAACATGTGCTCGCTCACAGCCTGACCGTAGGCGCCGATTGAGCAAGACAGCTTGGCTTCAGCCGGCACGGTGCCGGCGGCCAAGTAATCGTCATAGCCGGCGGTCTGCAATTGCAACAGCTGGAGATGTTCACATGCCGTGAGCATGTCAGGGTCGATGTTACCTAAGATCACGTCCGCACCGGCGACCTGCTCGCGCGTGGCGGCGTCGGAGCTCGTGTAGATAAAGTCCTCGCCCGGAGCGCTCGACTCAAGAATTGCGCGATGGCGGTCGTTGACGGGCAGCAAAACCAGGATGTTCACAAGCAGTCCTCTCCGCTCGACCTGCCAAAAGGGGGCAGGTTAATTTTGGCGGGTTTTATCAGGCAAAATGTTCAAATAAAACGCCGGATGCAAGACGGGCGTGCCTGTCAGCATCCGGCGCATCCACGGCTACCAGCTCAGCAGCTCGTAGCCGTCCTCGGTCACCACGAGCTGCACCTCGCACTGGGCCGAATCGCTGCCGTCCTTGGTGCGCACGCACCAGCCGTCGCCCTTGCTAATCTTGATATCGGGCGCTCCGGCGTTGACCATGGGCTCGATGGTAAAGACCATGCCTGGCACCATGATGGTGTCTACGTCGGGCGCCTCGGTGGTAAAGCCCACAAACGGGTCCTCGTGGAACTCCTTACCGATGCCGTGTCCGCCGTACTCACGCACCACGCTAAAGCCGGCGTCCTCGACGGTCTTTTGCACAGCCTCGGCCATAACGGAGAGCGGTAGCCATGGCTTGACGGCTGCCAGACCCGCCTCCACGCTGGCACGGGTGACGTCGACCAGGCGCTGGCGCTCGGCCGAGACCTCGCCGATGCAGAACATGCGGCTCGAATCACTAAAGTAACCGTCCAAGATCGTGGAGCAGTCTACGTTGATGATGTCGCCCTCGTGTAGCACATCCGCATCGCAGGGGATACCGTGGCAGACGACGTCGTTGATCGAGGTGCACACGCTCTTGGGATAGCCCTCGTAGTTAAGGTCGGCCGGCGTGCCACCGTGCTCGACGGTGTAGTCGTAGATCATCTGGTCGATCTGGTTGGTGGTCATGCCTGCGGCGATGCGCTCGCCTATGTAGTCGAGCACGCCCACGTTGATGGCGGCGGAGCGCTTGATGCCCTCGATGTCGGCGGGCGTTTTGTAGAGCGCGCGGGGCAGAACCTCCCAGCCCTCCTCCCACAGGCGCTCGAGGCGCTCGTCAAAGGCGCTATGACATTTCTTATATTTTTTGCCGCTGCCGCACCAGCAAGCGTCGTTGCGGCCGGGCACGGGTCCGTTGTCATACATGGCTAACTTCCTTTCATTCGCAGCTAGTATAGCCCACCCACGCGTCCATAAAAGTTGCGGTGATATAGTTCCGATTTAAGCGGTTTAACAGCACAAATAGGAACTATATCACCGCAACTGATGGAGCGGGATGGCTGACACTAGCTGCTGCGTGGTTTTGCTAGTAGCTCACCTGGCAGGGGATGCCGAGGGCTTGGACGCGCGCGGCGATGGCGTCGAGCACCTCGGGCGCTGCTTTGGCAAGGCCGGCGACCGGCGTCTCGCGTGCCACCGTGTAGATGGTCGTTTCCTGCGGACGAATGCGCTCGAGCGCCGCGAGCCAGGGGGCAACGTACTCCTCGCCGGTGTTATCGAGAGACTTGCTCCGGTACTCACCGCTCAAAAACATCGTCTGGATAATGACGTGACCGTCAAAGCTTGCGAACGTCTCGATCTGGTGCTCGACGTCATAGGGGCCAACGGGCTGGTCGAGCAGCTGGATAAACGCCGGGTCGACGGTATCGAGCTTAAGAATGTTGTCGTCGACCATCATGAGCGCGTCGTGCACCTCGGGGCGGTCGGCGCGCGTGCCGTTGGAGAGCACGGCGATCTTGGAGTTTGGGGCAAGCTCGTCGCGCAGCGCGACGGCGCCGGCAATGGCCTGCGGAAACTCCGGTGCGGCGGTGGGCTCGCCGTTGCCTGCGAAGGTGATCACATCGGGGAGCTCGCCCTCGGCTGCCATCTCGCGCAGCTTTGCCTCGAGTGCATCGAGCACCACGGCAGCCGTGTTATACGGCTCGTGGCAGGGGCGCTCGGCGTTGAGGCCGTTTTCGCAGTAAATGCAGTCGAACGTGCAGATTTTGCCGCTGGCCGGCATCATGTTGACGCCGAGCGAGAGACCAAGGCGACGGCTGCGAACGGGTCCAAAGATGGGGCTGGCATTCAAAAATGTAGACATAGGCATATGCTCCTCAAGACTATTGCGCCTAAGCATAGCATCGGCTCCAAAGCGAGGTGCGGGCTCTTGCTTTACAAGTTTCGTTTTTTCACGTCGCTCATGATGCCGTGCCATGAAAAGCCTCGGGTCGGGTACAGTTAATCTGTTAACAAGTCGTAAGGCAATGCGGGACCATTCAGCCGTACTGACGTGCAATTGGATGGGCATTGATGATGGGGGCACAACATGGATTTTACGGTCGAGAATGCGGGCACCACGATTGCCTGTCGCGAATATGCCGGCCCGGATGTGTCGCCTGATACTCCTGCCTTGGTGTGCGTGCACGGCGCTTGTGTTGACGGCACATTTTTCGACGGCATCGCTTGTGAGCTCAGCCGCAACTACCGCGTAATTGCCTACGACCGCCGCGGCTGTGGTGGCAGCAGCGAAGCGGCAGACGGCAGCTATGATCTTGCCGCTCAGGCCGCCGACCTGCAGGCCGTGATCGAACACGTTGGCGCTCCGACAAATGTGCTTGCGCACAGCGCCGGTACGTTGGTGGCGCTGGAGCTTCTTCGCACTGAACCCCATCTCGTCGCCCGTGCGATTCTGCATGAGCCGGCTGTGTCGGCCGAAGGCGTCGGCATGGGCGCAGCTCCGGTTTTGCTCGATATGATTGCGGCTGGAAAGGTTTCAAGGGCGCTCCGGCTTTTCTTGGGAGCCCTCGGCGACTTGGACCCCGAGGCTCCTGGAACGACCGAGGCAGAAGCCAAGCATGCCCTGCGCAACGGCCGCAGTTTCATGGCAAACGAATACGGGATTACTATGACCTGCGTTCCCGATTGGGATAGCGTTCGCGCGTCGAAAACGGTGGCCGCCGTGCTCCTAGGCGAGCTCTCGATTGGCACGCCCCGCGAGGCTGGCACGCGAGCGGCTGCCGAATATCTCGATTGCCCTCTCGTGACGATCCCGGGCGCGCATAACGGTCTGCGCGATCGCCCGGCAGCGGCTGCCCGGGCTGTCCGTGGCATCCTGGGGCTCTAGCATCCGCAATAGCCAAAGCAGGCTTCATCCGCAAACGTTTCGGCCGTATTAACAAACGTGCTCAAAACCTCGCGTCTGCGGCTTCAATCGCGCCGTCTGCCAACTCATAAGAATGTGGCAGCATTCACGTACTTACCTGCATCGACAAGGTGTTACCCTTGTAACATTTGGAACCCACCGCTCCATGCGAAACTATCGAAAGGGCCCCATATGCTCAATACTCACGAGGTCAATCTAACCGACGAGGAGGCTGCCGTCGAGGTCGCCCGCGTCGCGAAGACCTACCCCGTGGTGCGTTTACTGTCGGCCGATCAGATTAAGAGTGAGCCTAACTGCTTGCTCGCCGGCGATCGCTGCCCTTGTCTGCGTCAGTCGAGTCTTGAGGCTTTGGCAGACTCCGATGAGGTGTCGGAGCAACTGCTCAATGATGGCACTGAGTACCGCGCCCGTCTACGCCCTCTGAAGGTCGAGGGCGAGCCTCACGTCTTGCTGATGGTGCGTCCGATTGATGAGCAAGAGGCCGCGGAAGAGGACCTTGTCTACACCGACGTGCTGACGAGCGTGCGCAATCGCCGATATTACGAGGAAAAGCTTCGCAGCGCCCGCATGAATGCCGGCGTTGCGATGATCGACGTTGATGATTTTAGGGCCTTCAACGATACGTGTGGCCGTCATGCCGGCGACCTTGCGCTCGGTGCTGTGGCGACAGCCATACGCAGCGGAATCCGTTCGACTGACGAGCTTGTGCGCTATGGCTGCGACAAGTTTGTGGTTGTCATGCCCAATATTCCCTCCGATGACTTCACCCGTCGCCTGCATCAGGTGTCCGATGCCGTTCATTCCACGATTATTCCGGGCCATGAGTACGTGAGCTTGACGGCATGTGTTGGTGGCGTTCGCATTCATGGCGAGACGGTCGATGAGGGCGTTGGCCGCGCTGCTCAGTTACTGAGCCGCGCTAAGGCAAAAGCCGGTACGGTCGTGACCGATGCCGATTCCATCGAGGCCTTCCAAAGCGAAAAGCCTTTGGTGCTTATCGCCGATGACTCCGAGATGAACCGAGCCATTCTCAGCGAGATGCTCAAGGACGAGCATTGCATCCTCGAGGCCGATAACGGTCGTGCGGCGCTCGACATGGTCGACCGCTATGGCGATGAGTTGTCGCTCGTGCTGCTGGACATTGTGATGCCGGGCATAAGCGGCTTTGAGGTGCTGGCCGATCTGTCGCGCCGATCGGGTATCGATAATCTGCCTGTCATCATGATTTCGAGCGAAGATTCCGATGATGCGGTTCTGCGCGCGTACGAGCTGGGCGCCTCAGACTATATCAACCGCCCGTTTGACTCCCGTGTCGTGCGCCGCCGCGTAAGCAACACCATCCGCCTGTACGCCAAACAGCGCCGCCTGACGAACCTGCTGTCCCAACAGTACAACGAGCGCGTCAAGAACAGTCGCATGCTCATCGACATCATGGCCGGCGTCATGGAGCTTCGCAACGGCGAGAGCGG
The DNA here is from genome assembly GCF_015553355.1 of Collinsella aerofaciens. Lineage (GTDB taxonomy): Bacteria > Actinomycetota > Coriobacteriia > Coriobacteriales > Coriobacteriaceae > Collinsella > Collinsella aerofaciens_V. Next base: position 16,148 of record NZ_JADNGN010000020.1, on the reverse strand, counting down.
TAGGCACGTTACGAACATCGAAAAGCTGACCGAGCTGCTGCTTGGCTATCTGGTCCAGCGTAGCGGCACGATCTCCCTCGACAATGAGGAACGCTCCACGATCGCCCTGGCTTCGGCGCTGCACGATATCGGCAAGATGTCGATTGACGATGCGATCCTCAACAAGCCCGGGCGCCTCACGCCCGAGGAATTCGAGATTATGAAGACGCATACCACGATTGGCGCCAACATGCTGCTCGAGCTGGGCAGCCATCACGCCGGCAATGCGCTTATGGAATATGCGTACCAGATTGCGCGTTGGCATCACGAGCGCTGGGACGGCAAGGGTTATCCCGATGGCCTTAAGGGCGACGAAATTCCCATCGCCGCGCAGGTGGTTTCGGTGGCTGACGTGTACGATGCACTGACGAGCGTGCGCGTGTACAAGGACGCTATCCCGCACGAGGAGGCGATCCAGATGATCCTGGACGGTAAGTGCGGCACCTTTAACCCGCTGCTGCTCGATTGCCTGCTCGAGGTGCAAGACCAAATTGCCGAGACGTTGGCACGCCCCGCCGACGTCGTCGCGTTTCCCACGATTTAGTTTGACCAAAGGAGTTTTTAATCCATGATTTCCATGCGTGAGGCGTATGAGAAGATCGGCGCTAATTATGACGACGCGTGCGCTCGGCTGATGGGCGGGGAAATGCTTGCCCGCTTTGCCCTCAAGTTTTTGGATGACGAGAGCATGGACAAGCTGGAGGCTGCCATGGCGGCAGGAGACGCCGAGAGTGCGTTTATGGCAGCGCACACGCTCAAGGGCGTGAGCCAGAACCTGGGATTCGATAATCTGTACGAGCCGGCGGTCGTGGTAACCGAAGCGCTGCGCGGCGCTGATGCCGTTGACGGCGCCCGCGAGGGGATGCATGCGTTGCAGCAGCAATATGCGGCTACGATGTCGGCTCTGCGCGAGGCGGCCGAGTAAGAGGCTGTGAGCCTTGGGCTGTGTGCCTGCCGCGTATAGGCAAAAGGGCGCCCCGCCGGACCATGTGGCCGGCGGGGCGCCCTTATCTGTTATGCGGTTCGCGAGCTAGCGAGCCTGCTTAACCTTTGCCGCTGCCTCGACAAACGACTTCCACAGGTTAAAGTCGGTCTCGAGTGTCTTCCACGTGTACTCAGGGTGCCATTGCACGCCCAGACAGAACGGCTGGCCTTCGACTTCGATGCACTCGGGAACGCCGTCGGTTGCCTTGGCGACCAAGCGCGTGCTTTTACCCAGACGCTCGACGCAGCAGTGGTGTGCGGAGTTGGTCTGGATCAGCCTGTGCCCGCCAACCGCGCGCTCCAACAGCGAACCCGGCACGACTTCGACGGGATGCACGGGGTCGTTGAGCACGTGGGTGTGGCGCCACTGCGTGCGGCCCTCGCGAGCGCCCAGGCTCGGCACGTCCATGCACAGGGTGCCGCCAGTGGCGACGTTGAGCAGCTGCGTGCCGCGGCAGGTGGTAAAGAGCGGCTTCTTGGCGCGAAGCACCTCGTTAACCAGCTTAAACTCAAAACGGTCGCGAATCTCGCAGCACAGCGTGGGATCGTAAGGACGCTCGTCGCCCCAACGTTTGGGGTTGACGTCCGGGCCGCCGGGAATGGCGATGCCGTCGGCGATATCGACGTAATGACGGATGACCTCAATGTCCTCGGTGATGGACATCTGCAGCGGCAGGCCGCCGGCGGCAAGGATGGCATCGACAAAGACGCTTGCGATTTCCTCGTTGGGGGAGAGCGTCTCGCTTAAAAACGGCTTTGCCTCTTCCCAACGCGGCGCCACCAGGATGAGCGGACGGTCGGCGGGGTCGACGTCGACATGCGGGGTATAGGACGAGGAAGTACAGGTTCCGATCATAGGTGTTGCTTTCGAATCTGAAGGTGACAGGGCGCATGAGAGACGTGGGACAACGCTTCCGATGGATTTGTCCCACGGGGTAGCTGGTTAGTGGCCCTTGATGGAATTGAGGAAGTCCTGGGCACGCTTGGTCTGGGGATGGTCGAAGAACTCGTCGGGCGTGCCGGTTTCCACGATCCTGCCGTCGGCCATAAAGACGACGCGATCGGCCACGCGGCGGGCAAAGTTCATCTCGTGCGTAATGACGATCATCGTCATGCCCTGCTGGGCCAGACGGACCATGACCTCGAGCACCTCGTTGATCATTTCGGGGTCAAGGGCGCTCGTGGGTTCGTCAAAGAGCATGGCCTTGGGCTGCATAGCAAGTGAACGGGCGATGGCCACGCGCTGCTGCTGGCCGCCCGAAAGCTGTGCGGGCACCTTGTCGGCCTGCTCGGCCACGCCCACGCGGCTCAGCAGGTCCATGGCGCGCTCACGAGCCTCCTCCTTGGACACGCCCAGCACGTCGACCGGTCCCAGCATGACGTTCTGCAGCACCGTCATATGTGCGAACAGGTTGAACTGTTGGAACACCATGCCCAACTCGGCGCGCATGCGGGCAAGGTCTTTGCCTTCCTGCGGCAGAGGCTCGCCCTCGATGAGGATTTCGCCCGAGTCGATGGTTTCCAAGCGGTTGATGGTGCGGCACATGGTCGACTTGCCCGAGCCCGAGGGCCCGATCACGACGACGACCTCGCCGCGGTCGACCGAGAGATTGATGTCGTTGAGGACGTGCAGATCGCCATAGTGCTTATCGACGTGTCTGAGCTCGATCAGCGGCTGATTGCCGGTGGAAGAGGTGCTCTGTGCCATGGTACTCGGCTCCTTATGACTCGAAATGGTAAAGCGTTAGCGGATGATGGCCGCGCCGGTCTTGTGCGAAACATAGACAGCGGCCTTGTTGATCGCGACGTTGATGAGGATGTAGATGACCGCGATAACCAGGTAGACCGACACGAGGGCGTCGTAGTTGGTAATGAGCACGCGGGCGTTTTGCATGAGGTCGGGGTAGCTCACCACATAGGCGACGGTGGTGTCTTTGACTACGACTACAAGCTGTGAAATCAACGACGGAATGATAAACCGAATAGCCTGCGGCAACACGATTTTAAAGGTGATTTTGGCCTTGGAGAGACCGAGCGCCTGGGCTGCCTCGACCTGACCGCGCGGCACGGCATTGACGCCGGCGCGGAAAATCTCGGCCAGCACGCCGGCCGCAGCGAGTGCGACAGGCAGCGTGAGCATCCAAAACGACGGCAGCGAGATCTTATACTGGGGCAGCACCAAAAAGAAGAAGTAGATAAACAGCAGGCTCGGCACGCCGCGGAAGAAGTCGGTAAGCACGCGGCAGACCAGCTGCAGCGGCTTAATGTCGCTGGTGCGGCCGAGCATAAGGGCTAAGCCCAGCACCAGCGCGATGGCGCCAGCGGTGAGTGCGACTTTAACGGTGCCCTCAAAGCCGGCAAGCAAGAACTTCCAGGTGGTGAGGTGCGTAAAGAAATACCAATAGTGGACCGAAAGCTGGCCGGTCACATAAAAGCGCTGCAACACGAGGGCGACGAGCGCGGCGACGGCAACAAGTGAGATGGCGGTGCCGATGCGAATCTTGGCGCGCATCCTGGGGCCGGGAGCCTCGTAGAGCGCATCGCGCATGGTGAGCGCGGAGGTGGAGTGCTTGCTCATCGGAGGATCCTCACCTTCTTATCGATGTAGTTGCCAATGTGGCTCACCACAAAGGCCGTGCCCAGGTAGCCGAGCGCCGAGATAAAGAACGCGGCGACGCCGCCGAGTGAGCGCGTGTTGATGTAGCTCACCACGCCGGTGAGCTCCTGCGGTTTAAGCGGCACCTGGCTGCCGAGCGCGGTGGTGAGCATGACGGCGATAAAGAGGTTGGTCATGGGCAGCACGCTCGAACGCAGTGCCTGCGGAATCACGATCTTGGCGAGGATACGACTAAAGCTCATGCCCAGCGAGCGGGCGGCTTCCACCTGGCCGACGCCGACGGTGTTGATGCCGCTCATATAGTTTTCGGAGCCAAAGGCCGAGCCCAAAAGGACCGTGGCGACGATAACGCAGGTGCGATAGGGCAGGACGACCTTGAGCGGCGGCAGCGCGTAGACGACGATGATAAGCAGTGCGATGCCGGGGATGTTACGGAACACCTGGACATACAGGTCGCCAAAGACGCGCAGCGGCTTGAGCGGCGACACGCGCATCACGGTGACGGCAACGGCCAGCACCATGGCGATGGCAAATGACTCAAGCGTCATGCCCCAGGTTGCTAGCAGCGCGTCGATATAGTTCTGGCCATAAAGCGACCAGAGTTCGGAGAGACTCATGCGGACCTCCCGCCGATAAGGAAAGGGGCTCCCGTGTGTACGGAAGCCCCGACAACTCAGTGAGGAAACAGTTTACCGCAATAAAGCACATCGTGCGTTTCCGTATGGTTTCGTTGCGGCCGTTACCAGGCTCGCTGCCTAGGCGCCGACCTCGGGCAGCTCAGGAACATTGGTGTCGCCCGTACGGTCGCCGATGCAGATCTGCCACAGCTTGGTCCAGGTGCCGTCGTCCTCAATCTTCTTAAGGAAGTCGTTGACAAAGGCGACGCCGTCGGAATCAAGCGGCAGGCCGATGCCGTAGGGTTCCTTGTTGCCGAAGGGCTTGCCGGCGATCTTGTACTTACCGGGCTCGCGGACCAGGGAGCTCTGCTGCATGTTGTTATCGATGACGTAGGCGTCAACGCGGCCCTGCTGGAGTGCCTGGCGGGCCTCCTCGTCGGTCTTGAATTCCTGCTGGCTGGCCTTGGGGGCAAACTCCTCCAGGATAGCGGGGCCGTTGGAGCCGGACTGGACGGCGACGTTCTTATCGGCCAGGTCGTCGACGCTCTTGATGTCGTCGTTGTCGGCGAGCACCAGGATGGCCTGCTGCGTGTAATAGTAGGGGCCGGCGAAGGAGACGAGCTTCTTGCGCTCATCGGTGATGGTGTAGGTGGCAAAGACGGCGTCGACCTGGCCATTCTGCAGCACGGACTCGCGCGTGTCGGAGGTCACCTGCGTGATCTCGATCTTGTTCTCGCCCAGGATGTAGTTGGACAGGAGCTGTGCGATGCCGGCATCGAAGCCGCGGGTCTTGCCATCCTTCTCGTTGAGGAGGGAGAAGAGCGTGGAGGTCTGGACGCTGCCGATCTTAAAGACGCCGGCATTCTTGACGGCCGTGGCCCAGGTGCTGGCGGCGATGGCGTCGTCGTCGGCCTTGGGGCCGTTGTCGACGAGCTTGTCGAATGCCTTGGCGTCGAGCGTGGTGGAAGCCTTGGTGTCATCAGGGCTCTTGGAAGAGGCGGCGGAGCCCTTGTCGGCCTCGGCGCTGGTGTCGGAGCAGCCGGCAAGACCAAGGCCGGCAACGGTTGCGAAGGTGGCGGCGACAAAGCCGCGGCGGTCGAGAACGACCTGCTGGGAGAGGTTCTTGCTCATAGGAGAACACCTTTCTCAAAAAAATCCTAGTGGTTGAGTAGAGTTATACCCTATTGCGCTCAGATGGGTCAACACGAAATAACTCAGAAACATACTTACCTTATGGGTTATTCTACCTGCCAAAAAGGGACAGGTTTATTTTGGCAGGTTTTATCTGGACAAACGTCGGTTATTGCAGTTGGAACGCTACCTTTTAGCTGGGGCAGGCGCTCGCAGCGGTCGCTATAATGGCGGCAACGCGACGCATATAAAAGTAAGGAGATCGCGTATGAACGGTTATTCGTTTTTCGCACCGACCAAGGTGTTGTTTGGCGCGGGCAAGTTGGGCGAGCTGGGCACGCAGAAGCTTCCCGGCACCAAAGCGCTCATCGTTACCACCGGCGGCAATTCGGTTAAGCGCTTTGGATATCTGCAGCGCGTGGAGGCGGAGCTCGACCGTGCCGGCGTGGCGTACGAGCTGTTCGACCGTATTGAGCCCAACCCGCTGCGCGAGACTGTCAACGCGGGTGGCTGGATGGCGCGCACCCATGGCTGCGACTTTGTCCTGGCGCTCGGCGGTGGTTCGGTCATGGACGGCAGCAAGGGCATCTGCACGGTGGCAGCCAACCCGCATATCGATGCCGAGGGCAACGAGTGCCCCGGTGACATCTGGGACTTTGTGAATGGGGGCACTGCGCTCGGCCTACCGATCCCCAACGATCCGCTGCCGCTTGTCTGCGTGACCACCACGGCGGGTACCGGCTCCGAGGTCGATGCAGGCGGTGTCCTGTCCTGCGAGGACAATGACGAGAAGCTTCGTCTGGGCGATCCGCGCCTGTTTCCGGTGCTTTCGGTCGTCGATCCCGAGCTCATGGTGAGCGTCCCGGCACGTCTGAGCGCCTATCAGGGATTCGACGCCCTGTTCCATTGCGTTGAGTGCTACATCTCAAATACCAACACGCCCATGGGTGACATGGTTTGCCGCGAAGGCATCCGCCGTGCCGCCTCGGCACTGCCTGCGTGCGTCAATAATGGCGATGACCTGGAGGCGCGCTCGAGCCTCGCGTTTGCCAACACGCTCGGCGGCTATGCCATGGATGCCTCGGGCACCACGGGCTCGCATGGTCTCGAGCATGGCATGAGTGCGCATCATCACGACTTGCCGCACGGCGCCGGCCTCATCATGATTGCCCGTGCCTATCACACCTGGATGATCGATCACGGCGCCGTGCCCGAGCGCTATATCGACATGGCACGCCTGATGGGCAATGCTACCGCCAGCGATCCGCACGATTTTGTAGTTGAGCTCACACGCCTGATGGAGGCCTGCCATGTGGCCGACCTTGCCATGAGTGAGTGGGGGATTGCGGACAAAGAGCTGCCGGCCATTGCGCACAATGCCCTGACGACCAACGGCGTCCTGTTCAGCCACGACCCCGTGACGCTGACCGACCCCGACGTCGTCGAGATTCTCAAGAACAGCTACCGCTAACTACCTTGCTGCTTTGTCTCAATTTGTAACATCTGCAGCCGTTTTTGCCGAGTAACTGTTACAGATCGAGATTATCTCCTTAGGGGAATTCGAATGTCTCAATCTGTAACATCTGGACGGCCAAGAGGTCTCTATCTGTTACAGATTGAGACAAAGGTCAGGGACTAAGACGTCTTGTCTAGATCTGTAACAGTTAGACGGGAATTCGGGCCGTAGATGTTACAGATTGAGATAATCGCGCCGCGAAAACAAAAACCTCCGTAGGGGTGCTTTCCTTGCGGAGGTTTTCTTACTCGTTGAGTAGTCTCACGGCTTCGGCGGCCATGTTCTCGACCGTCATGCCGTTCTGAGCGAGCAGCTCGTTGGGGTCGTAGCGGTCGGGGAAGCCCTTGGCGATGCCGAAGGTGCGCGTGCGCAATGGCGTGCATGCCAGATAACATGCCACGCGCTCGCCCCAGCCGCCGTCCAAGATGCCGTCCTCGAGGGTGACGACAACGCGATGCTTGGTGGCAAGGCTGTCGAGGAACGCGCGGTCGAGTTCGGTTGCAAAGCGCGGGTTGACGAGCGTGGCCTCGATGCCGTACTCGGCGGCCAAGCGGTTTGCCACGCGCTCGCCCAGCTCAAAGAAATCGCCAAGCGCGAGCACGGCAACGTCGCGGCCCTGGCGTACGACGTCGTAGCGCGCAACGCCGTAATCGGTGTCCTCGGCAGGCGCCAGATCGGGGCGGCTTACCAGGCCAATACCCGGTACGCGGATCGCCGCGGGATGCTCGCGATGGTCGAGCGACCAGCTCAGCATGGACAGGTATTCCTCCATGCACGCCGGCGCCAAGTAGCGCATGTTGGGAAGACCGCCCAGCATGGAAATATCAAAGAACGAGAGGTGCGTCTCGGATGTGGTGCCAAAGATCGACGCACCAAATACCAAGATGGTTGCGGGGGCATCGTTGAGGCACAGGTCGTGCCACAGTTCGTCGTAGGCGCGCTGCAAAAATGTGCCGTACACACCAAAGACTGGCTTGGCGCCCGAGCGCGCAAGCGCGGTGGCAAAGGTCACGGCGTGCTCCTCGGCAATGCCCACATCGACGAACTGTTTGCCGGCGGCAGCGCGAAGCTCGGGTGTGAAGCCCATGATGTAGGGCGTGGCGGCCGTGATGCCCACGACCTGCGGATCACGCTCGATGGCGGCGCTGAGCGCCTCGCCCGTAATGTCGGCATAGGTGCGCGGCGCAGGCTCGCTCGGATGACCCGGGCAGAGCTTGCGCCCAGTCGCCATGTCAAACGGACCCACGTGGTGCCAGCGCTCCGGGTCGCTCTGGGCTGGCTCAAAGCCCTTGCCCTTGGCGGTGGAGACGTGCAGCACGATGGGGTGATCGATATTGCGCAGTTCCTGCAGCGCGTCGACGAGAGCCAACACATCGTTACCGGCGTCCAGATAGCGGTAGTCGAGCCCCATCGCGCGGAAAACGTTGCGCTCACAGGTGCCGTTGCTGGCGCGCAGCTCGGCCAGATTGCGATAGAGGCCACCGTGGTTCTCGGCGATGGACTGGTCGTTATCGTTGACGATGATGATCAGGTTGCTGTCGAGCTCGGCGGCATTGTTAAAGCCCTCAAACGCCAGGCCGCCCGAAAGCGAGCCGTCGCCAATAACGGTAATGACGTTATACGTGTCACCCGCCAGGTCGCGCGCGTGGGCAAGGCCGCAGCCCAAGCTCACCGAGGTCGAGGTGTGGCCCATGGCAAACAGGTCATGCTCGGACTCGTCGGGATTGGCAAAGCCAGAGGCCTCTCCATAACGCTCCGGATCGATATAAGTGTACGCGCGCCCGGTTAGCGCCTTGTGGGCGTAGGTCTGGTGCGAAACGTCAAAGACAATCTTGTCGATGGGGGAGTTAAACACGCGATGAAGCGCAACCGTGAGCTCAACGACGCCCAGATTGGGGGCAACGTGTCCGCCGACAGCGGCGGAGCTTTCGAGGATGGCGTGGCGAATCTCGCCGCAGAGCTGCGGAAGCTCGGCGCGATCGAGAGCCTTGACGTCCTCGGGCGTTGTCGTTTGCGTAAGCAGCATCGTTGTGGGTTACTCCATGAGAATCGTGCACCGGCACTCCCTCGGCCGGCGCAATTGCACAAGACAGTCTCGCACATTTTGGCGTTTGATATGTGACGGCGGCGCGGTAATTCGCCAACTGGCGGAGCAAAACGTTTTGTCCGATGCCATACTGGTAGATTCAATGATGATTCTATTCAATGCGTGCAGGCCGTGGCTTGCCGCCGTGAGCCGCTGGAAGGAGGCAGCATGTCCGATGCCGTTCGTGCCGAGAGAATCGCGCACGAGGTCGACTATGCCGCCCGTCAGCTGGCCCAGGCGGGCCGTTTGGATCTGACGCGCGAGTTTATCCAACATGGTGACGTGACGGTCTATGCGCACGTGACTTCGGTAGCGCGGGCGAGCCTGTCCTTTGCCGAGCACTTGGGCCGTGCTGGCATTTCGGTCGACCGTGCCTCGTTGCTGCGCGGAGCCCTGTTACACGATTACTTTCTCTATGACTGGCACGATCCCGACCCAAGCCATCGGCTGCATGGCTTCCGCCACCCGTTTTTTGCCCTGGCACGTGCGGAGGAGGATTTCGAGCTGACGCCGCGCGAGCGGAATATTATCGTGCGGCATATGTTTCCGCTGGTGCCGGTGCCACCGACGTGTCGTGAGGCATGGATTGTGTGCCTGGCGGATAAATGGTGCGCGCTGCGCGAGACGGTCGCCGGCCGTCTGCGGCGCAAGGACGAGGCGGACGATGGCGCGAGCAGCGAATCGAGTGAAAAGAGGAGAGGGTAGACGTTGGGAACCACGATCGACATGGCATTTGGCGGCGCGACGCTTGCCGCCTGCCCGCTTTCGGCACTGGTGCTCTCGTTTGCCTTCTACGGTTTTTGCGGCTGGGTGTGGGAATCGACGGTCTGCGCCATGCTCAATCACGGACGATTTGCCAATAGCGGCTTTTTGCTGGGGCCGTGCTGCCCCATCTATGGCGCGGGCGGCATTGCCTGCTGGCTGCTGTTGCGCGGAATTCCTGACGCGTCGAGCCAGTTTGTCGCTGCAGCGCTTGTATGCAGCGTGATTGAGTACAGCGTAGGCGTGCTGTTGGAAAAAACAACGGGCGCGCGCTTTTGGGATTATTCGCACCTGCCGTTTAATTTGCATGGCCGCATCTGTCTGTACTGGGCCTGCGCGTTTGGCTTGGGTTCGTTGTGCATTTGTCGCGTAGTGGAACCGGCGGTGTTGGGCCTGCTCGCCCATCTGCCGGTCTTGATTGTTCGTTTGGCCGCCTTTGTCGTTGCAGTTGCAATGATCGTCGATGCGATTTGCTCGCTGGCCAGCTGGCGCCGCCTGTCCGATCAGCTGGAGCGTGTGCGTGCCGACCTTGCCGACCGCATCAATGAGTCGCTTGCCGACGCGTCCGACTCCATGCTCGAGCGCATTCCCGATTCGACGATTGACTCGGTGGCGCAGACGCATATCCGAAGCCGCGCCGTTAACGCGTGGCTGGCGGAACTGGGCGATGCGGCGCTCGATGCCCTGCGTGAGAAGGCTTCGATGCCGACGTTTATCTCGGATGGTGCTCGCGGCCTGGCACTCGCTGCTCGCCGCGTGGCCGATGCCGCGCCGAGCGTGCCTCGTCCGTCGCTCGCCCGTCTCCGTGCCGGCATGCGCGCAAGCCGTCCGGTGCCGAGTGTGTCGCTCAGCCGTCGCGACCTGCGCTTCTTCAATGCTTTCCCGCGCTTGCACATCAACCGCTACGAGGGCGTCATTCGTGCCACCGACCTTCGCGACCGCGCCCACGAGCTGTTTCGGCGCTAGCCGGGACGAGCGCCCTCGCGGCTCCCTTGCTCGCGTATTTCCCGTACGGTTCGCGCCCGTTGCCGCGCCGTTTCCAAGATTGCGGCACCGTTTCCATTCGACAACGCCGCGTTTAACAACGCCGTATCTGGTCTACACCAGTTGCCCCTCGGCCGCATTATGGGCGCCGACAACGTTCATGCGATCAAGGGGGAGCGAATGTTCGATACGGGACCGACAACGTTTATGCTCATCTGCACCATGCTCGTGTTTTTAATGACACCGGGCCTGGCGTTTTTCTATGGCGGCCTGTCCAGGCGCAAAAATGTCATCAACACCATGCTTATGTGCTTTGGCGCCATTGGCCTGGTTGGTGTGCTGTGGATTGTTGCCGGCTGGTCACTGGCCTACGGCGGCGACGGTTCCAGCCCGTTTATTGGAGGCCTTGACCAGCTGCTGTGCCTGCCGGTGCTCAACCAGGTGCTGCAGGCGGCCGAGGGCAATGCCGCGGACGGTGCCGTCTACCCTCAAATCATCAACATCGCCTTCCAAATGGCGTTTGCCATGATCACGGCAGCTATCGTCACGGGCAGCCTGGCCGGCCGCGTTAAGTTTGGTGCCATGACGGCCTTCCTGGGCATTTGGCTGCTCGTGGTCTATGCGCCGCTCGCCCACATGGTCTGGGGCGGCGATGGCTCCTTTATCGGCGACATCATCGGCGCACTCGACTTTGCCGGCGGCGACGTGGTGCACATTTCGTCCGGTCTCACGGGCCTGATTCTCTGCTTAATGCTCGGCCGTCGTCGCGGCTTTGGCATGGTGAGCTATCGTCCGCATAACGTGCCGTTTGTGGCGCTGGGCGCCGGGCTGCTTTGGTTTGGCTGGTTTGGCTTTAACGGCGGCAGCGAGTTTAAGGCCGACGCCGTGGCGGCACTCGCCATCCTCAACACCGTGACGGCCAGTGCGGCAGGTATGGTCTCGTGGCTTGCCGTCGAGTGCGTGCACACCGGTCGTCCCACGCTGGTGGGTGCCAGCACCGGTCTGGTTGCGGGCCTTGTGGTGGTCACGCCGGGCGCGGGCTTTGTCGAGCCGTGGGCGGCGCTGGTCATGGGCCTGATCGTGTCGCCCGTCTGCTACTTGGCCATCAGCCATCTCAAGACCAAGTTCGACTACGACGACGCGCTCGACGCGTTTGGCTGCCACGGTATCGGCGGCATCTTGGGCGGCGTGCTCACGGGCCTGTTCTGTGTGCCGGAGCTCTCGTGGACCGGTAAGGGCGGCCTGTTCTACACGGGCGACATGTCGCTGCTCATCTCGCAGATTTTGGGCATTGTGGTGACGGTCGCTATTGTGCTGGTACTCGATTTAGTGATCGCCGCGGTGGTCAAGGCGCTGTTCCACGGCAGCCTGCGTGTGGACGAGGCCGACGAGGCGCTGGGCTTGGACGCGAGTCAGCACGGCGAAAGTGCGTACCCTTCGTTTAGTGGTCTGGACTAGCGGTTTCTAACGTTCTGTCAGACCAACTCTTATAAGAGAGGAGTTCACTATGAAGAAAATTACGGCGATCGTTCGTGCCGAGAAGCTTGAGGTTCTCAAAGACGCGCTGTTTGCTGCCGATGTTCGTGGCATGACTATTAACCAGGTGCAGGGCTGCGGCGCACAGCATGGCTGGAAGGAATACGTGCGCGGCAACGAGTTGCTTGTCAACACGATCCCTAAGGTGCAGTTCACGCTCATTTGTGCCGATGAGCATGTCGACGGCATTGTCGAGATTATCTGCAACGCTGCTCGCACCGGAGCCGTCGGCGACGGCAAGATCTGGGTCGAGCCGGTCGAGGAGGTTATCCGCATCCGTACCGGCGAACACGGCCCCGCCGCGGTGTAGAATCGACCGCCTGCCATCCGCAACGTTAAAATACTGCAATGAGGCACAAGACTTGCGTTGCGGATGGACAGATTATGGGGCGTAATAAATATCCCGAGGAGACAGTCGCGAAGATTCTCGACGCGGCGCTGGAGCTATTCTGCGCACAGGGTTATGAGGGGACGAGCATTCAAGATATCGTCGACCGCCTCGATGGCATGACCAAGGGTGCTGTCTATCATCACTTTAAGAGCAAAGAAGAGATTTTCAACGCCGCATTTGATCGGGCAATGGCTCCGATTGTTGAGCGCCGCCGCGCGACACTCGGTGCTGGCAATATGACGGGAGCCCAAAAGCTCAAGCGACTGTACGCGCCCGAGTCTGTCGTTCCGCAAATTGAGCTATGGGCACGCATGCATCCTGCGGCAGATCCGGTAAAAAGCTCGCGTCTACTGGCGATGCAGTACCAGGGCTCGTTCGACGAGTCGGCCGATGGCTGTCTTTTGCCAGTGATCGAGGAGGGCATCGCCGACGGCTCCATTGCGTGCAAATGCCCGCGCGAAGCGGCTGAGGCCGTATCGTTGTTGGCGAATCTTTGGCTGCTGCCGCTGTTCCGTCCGCTCGAGACCAAGGATCGAATGCTCGCTCGCGCGCAATGTTTGGCGCAGATGGCGGCCGCGGTGGGGCTCGATTTGGGTAATGAAGTGCTCCAGACAACGGCTCAGATTTGGGACGTATGGAACCGTGCTGGGTGGTAATATAGATACTGACGGTATGTAATTGATTTGTAAGGGTAGCCACGGCTGCCCTTTTCAAGTCATTAAATACATACTAATGGTATGTATAGGGGGCAGGCTTATGGCTGGAATGCGGAGGAGCAATGTCTCGTTGGCGCAAAAAACAGTGCGATCTATCAGGCTTTTCGGTCTTCTTGTTGCACAGCTGTGCGCGTATTCGATGTTGTCGGCACTGTGCTTTGCGTGCCCGCTTTACTTGTTCGATTGCAGCGGCTCGTCAACGTTATATGGTGCTGTCGCGGCGATAGCGTTCGTGCCGGGCGTGCTTGCGACTCCGGCTGGCGGAATCTTGGCGGATCACGGGAGACATCGCGGGGTTCTTGTGGTGCTCGGCATTGTTCTGATGGCTGCATCACTGCTGTTTATCCCCATGAAGTGTTCGCTGCCTCTTGCGGTTGTCGTGGCAGCAATGCTTTGCGTCCAATATGGCATCCAATCGCTGCTGAAACCGATGCTTCAAATTGAGACGGTGCACATGATGGGCCAAGAAAAGGTTGAGCGTGCCACAGCGTTGGTCTCGCAGGTAACCATGGCGAGCAATATCTTGGGGCCTGTAGTCGGGACGGCAGTCTATGGGTGCTTTGGTATCGATGCTCTATGCGAAACCGCGGCGTTGACGTTTGCGATGTCAGCCCTGCTGTTCGGGGGCGCACTCAAGCAAAATGCCTCATCTGGAATGACAGGGGACGGTACGACTTGCTCGACATGCCGAAGCGATTTTCGGGAGTCGATTCGGTACCTGTTTCAAAACGCATCATTGCTCGTTGTGTTTTTGCTTGCGGCTATTTTGAACCTTGCGTTAGTTGGGTTAACGATTGGTGCTCCCGTTATTGTTGCAAAGCATCTCGGAATGCAGTCATCCTTTGTTGGGATTATTGAGGTGGCTATGGGCTTAGGTGGTTTTGTCGGCAGTGGTTTGGTCGGTATTTGGCCGCATCGTTTTTCCTTCAAGGGCATATGTCGATATGTTGCGATGATTTGTTTTGGAGTCGTACCGATTATTGTCACGCTACTGAGCGGTCCTGATGAATTAGCGTTTGCCGCGCTTGCGGCCGGCTCGGCATGGGTCATGGCGTGGGCAAGCATTGCATCGGTCGGAATCGTTTCATTTGTTCAGCGGTCAGCGCCAAAGGAACTCTGCGGAAAAGTGCTGGCACTCGTTTATATGACACTTTCCTGTGCAACGCCTATTGGCCAATTGGTTTACGGGCTTGCATATGATCGATGGGCTCCGGCGATTGTATTCGCAGGCATGTTGGCGGTGCTGACGTCGACGACGGCGCTGTTTAATCGGCTGAAAAGTCGCTTATGGCGAATGTCTTAAGGCGCTGGGGGACCGTGAATTTGTGGAGACAGTGGCACGCCGCGCCGGGACGGCATTGTTTAGGCATGCCTCTCCTTCGTCTACAATATCGTGCAGACGAAGGAGAGGCGTATCCATGATCAAGATGTTTGCGAGTGACTTAGACGGAACGCTGCTGAACGCCCTGCATGAGGCGGATGGGACCATCCGCCGTGCCATTCGCGAGCTGACCGAGGCTGGCCTGCATGTGGTTCCTGCGACCGGGCGCTCGACGTTGCCGATCGGCGAACATGGCTTTACGGGGCTGGCGCTCGATGCCTGCTGCTCTAACGGCTCCATTGTGCGCGACAGTCATGGCGAGGTGCTCAAGACCTGGACCATCGATCCGCAGATCACCGAGGAGCTGCTCAAGGAGTTCCCGGACATTTGCTTTGATTGCTCCACGCCCGATGGCATGTTCTCGAGCGGCTCGTTCGAGATGCATCAGGCGGGCTTTAAAAAGGACAGTCCTATCAAGCGTATCGTGATGCGTGGCATGCGTGCACGTGGCGGGTATCACGAGGAGCAATATTTCGACCAGTCGATCGGTGACATCCTGCGCCACGATGTGTGCAAGATCAATTGCCGTGTGATCTCGCCCGAGCTGGAGCGCGACCTTAAGGCGTATTTGGCCGAGCGCTCGGACCGCGTGGTCAACGCGCCGTTTGACCCGGTGATGTTTGAGATCACGGATGTGGCATGCAACAAGGGCGAGAGCGTGGCCTGGCTGGCGGGCTACTACGGCATTGCCGAGGACGAGGTCGCGGTCTACGGCGACGGCGGCAACGACATTGCCATGCTCAAGCGTTTCCGCCACAGCTACGCGACCAAAAACGCTAGCGATGCAGCTAAGGCCGCCGCGAGCGCGACCATCGGCAGTTGCATGGTCCACGCCGTTCCCAAACACATGCTTGCCACCATGCACAAGCAGAATTCCTGCACCGTAATCGAATAATGTGACAAAGGGACAGCCCCTTTGTCACAGGTGACGCTGGTCTCTTGAAATACGAACAAACATTCGCATATCTAACTGCGCTTTGATAGAATTGATACTGTTGGCGGCAGTTCCATGTGCCGGGCAACGCCCTCCATCTGATGGGAGGTGATGCCCATGACCGATCTGATTGATTTCGTGAGACTTCTGACCGCTTTGGTCTCGTTCTCCACGGCGCTCGTCGGGCTTTCCGAGGCACTCAAGCAACGTTCGAAGCAACGTAAAAGGGGTCGCCGCCGCTAAGGCGTTGACCCCTTAATCCAAGCAACGGCGCTGCCCAGCTTTCCAGAACTTGGGCTGCCGTCGACACTATTCTACCCACGAATGACATTTTGAACAATCGGCAATGCCGCTCCAAAAGCCAGGCACAACTGGCACCTTGATTATCGACTTCATCCGAACACCTCCCACATTCATCCGTACATGTACGGATGAATGTGGGAACCCGATACCC
>NZ_JADNGN010000001.1:13387-218083 GCF_015553355.1 Collinsella aerofaciens | reverse complement strand
TGGCGATCCCGCCGAAGTACAGCGTCGCGAGCGTCATGGGCTACCTGAAGGGGAAGAGCTCGCTGATGATATTCGACAGGCACGCCAACCTCAAGTACAAGTTCGGCAACAGGAAGTTCTGGGCGGAGGGCTACTACGTGTCCACCGTCGGCCTGAACGAGGCGACGATCGCCAAGTACATCAGGGAGCAGGAGTCCCACGACATCGCGCTGGACAAGCTGAGCGTGAAGGAGTACGAGGACCCCTTCAAGAGGGGGTAATGCTGCCGGTTCGACCGGCGCGCCACGGGTCAAGATGCACTAGGCCTGGACGAAGTCCGGGCCCGCGCCTTTAGACGCGAGCCCGGGGCCCGTGGGTTATACCCTAAGAGCAAACCACCCTTTTAAGGGTGGTTCTGATTTTGCTCTGGAACGCTGCGAATCTGCACGATCTCTTGTTTGTCTCACACGCAAGCTGGTGGCCTTATGGCTGGAGCAACCCCATCATTTCTGCAATAATTTGCGTTGACCTGCTGAAGAATCGCATTTGCCTGCGGCGATACCGGCTCCCGGCGTTAACATACGATGAAACGCAATTTGGTCTGCGGCGCTTGCGCTGCACGCACAGGGCGCATTTGCGCCTGCGAAAGGATCCTTGAATAATATGAAGGCAATCATCCCCGCCGCCGGTCTTGGCACGCGTTTTCTGCCGGGCACCAAGTGCACGCCCAAAGAGATGCTGCCGGTGCTCGACAAGCCCGTCATCCAGTATGTCGTTGAGGAGGCGCTTGCTCCCGAAGAGGTCGACGACGCCATCATCGTCACCTCTCCCGGCAAGCCCGAGCTGCTGAGCTACTTCCAGCCCGACCGTTCGCTCGAGAACCTGCTTCGCGAGCGCGGCAAGGACGCCTACGCCGATGCCGTTGCCCATGCGGGCGGTATGCCGGTCGACTTCCGCTATCAATATGAGCCCAAGGGCCTGGGCCACGCTATCCGTTCGGCTGCCGACGCCGTGGCGGGAGAGAACTTCCTGGTTCTTCTGGGCGACTACGTTGTTCCCAACCGCGACATCTGCGATAAGATGCTTGCCGTCTCCAAGGAGCACGGCGGTGCTTCTGTTATCGCCGTTGCCGCGTGCGCTCCCGAGGAAGTCAGCCGCTACGGTGTGATTGCCGGCGAGCGCGTGGGTTCGCTTGACGGCGCCGATGACGCTGCCGATGACGAGCCCGGCTCGGTGTGGCGTGTTTCCGGCCTGGTCGAGAAGCCCTCTGCCGAGGAGGCTCCCTCCAACCTCTACATCGTCGGCCGCTACCTGCTCAGCCCGCTGGTCATGGACCTGCTTGCCGATCAGCAGGCCGGCAAGGGCGGCGAGATTCAGCTGACCGATGCCATGGCACGCTCGCTCGACCGTGAGGCCATGTACGCCGTCGTCATCGATCCGCTTTCGGGTTACGACACCGGTACCCCGTCTGGCTGGATGGCAACCAATGCCCTTATGGCCGCAAGCGACCCTCGCTTTGCCGACGCCTTCTGGGACGCCATCGACGAGCGCGGCGGTTTGATGTGCAAATAAGCCTTCGGCCATCGACATTTACGGGTGCGGACTTCGGTTCGCGCCCGTTTTTTATAAGAACTGCGATTGCCAGTCCTCCGTTCACAGAAAATATATGAACATGTGTTCGCTACACATATGTCTACCTGCGTATTCTCTGATGAAAAACTTTGCTACTCCAAAAACTCAATCGCGTCAAGGCTTTTCTTGCCCAACGGTCGGTACCTGATAAACTATTAGGTTGCGATAACTGGCGAAGCTATGCCTCGCCAACCCACCGAGCATTTCCGTGAAGGAGGAAAAACCTGGTGACCTACGCATACACTGCCACTGAGCGCAAGCGCGTCAGCTTCGGGAAAATCCCGGAGGCCATGGAGCTCCCCAACCTTATCTCTGTTCAAAGGGAATCCTTTGAGCGTTTTAAGGACGAGGGCCTTCGTGAGGCGTTCAAGGAATCCAGCCCCATCCAGAGCCAGAACCATGTTCTCGAGGTTACCTTCGGCGAGCATCAGTTTGGCGACCCCGCGCACACCGTCGAGGAGTGCCGCGAGAAGGATATGACCTATCAGGCTCCGCTTCTGACCGACGTCCGTCTCACCAACAAGGAGACCGGCGAGATCAAGGAGCAGCTCGTCTTTATGGGCGACTTCCCCATGATGACTGATCAGGGCACCTTCATCATCAACGGTACTGAGCGTATCGTCGTCTCGCAGCTCGTCCGCTCCCCGGGCGTGTACTACAGCTCCGAGATGGATTCGGGCAAGCAGATCTACAAGGCCCAGATCATCCCGTCCCGCGGTGCCTGGCTTGAGTTTGAGGTCGACAAGCGCGATCAGCTCATGGTCTCCATCGACCGTAAGCGCAAGCAGAGCGCCACGATGTTCCTGCGCGCCCTTGGCATCGCCGTCACCAACGACGACATCATCGAGCTGCTCGGCAACTCCGATGTGATCAAGCGCACCCTGGAGCGCGATACCGCCCTCACTCGCGAGGACGCCCTCATCGAGATCTACCGTCGCCTGCGCCCGGGCGAGCCTCCCACCGTGGACGCTTCCCGCAGCCTGCTCGAGGGTCTGCTCTTTAACCCGCAGCGCTACGACCTGGCCCGCGTCGGTCGTTACAAGGTCAACAAGAAGCTCAACCTCACCACCGAGGAAGAGGTCACGGTGCTCACCGACGAGGATATCGTCGCGACGCTGCGCTACCTCCTGTCCCTCGCTGCCGGCGAGCAGGGCTTCAAGGTCGACGACATCGACCACTTTGGCAACCGCCGCATCCGTACCGTCGGCGAGCTCGTCGCCAACCAGTTCCGTATCGGCATGAGCCGTATGGAGCGCGTCGTCCGTGAGCGCATGAGCTCCCAGGACATCGACGAGATCACCCCGCAGTCGCTCATCAACATCCGCCCGATCGTGGCCTCCATCAAGGAGTTCTTCGGTTCCTCGCAGCTCTCGCAGTTCATGGACCAGGCGAACCCCCTGACCGGTCTGACCCACAAGCGCCGTCTGTCCGCACTCGGCCCTGGTGGTCTTGCCGGCCACAAGTCCGGCTCCAGCCGCCGCACCAACGTGCCGACGGCCGTCCGCGACGTTCACAATTCGCACTACAGCCGCATGTGCCCGATCGAGACCCCCGAAGGCCCCAACATCGGCCTGATCGGCTCGCTCGCCCTCTACGCCCGCGTCAACGAGTATGGCTTCATCGAGGCCCCGTTCCGTCGCGTCGAGAACGGCGTTGCCACCGACCAGATCGACTGGATGACCGCTGACGAGGAAGAGAAGCACGTCATCGCGCCGGCCAACACGCCGCTCGATCCCAAGACCAACGAGTTCATCACGACCGATGCCGAGGGCAAGATCGTCCGTCCGCACACCGTGATCGCCCGTACCCGCGACTTCGACGGCTCCTTCGGCGCTCCCGCCGACGTGCCTGTCGAGGACGTCGACTACATGGACGTCTCGCCGCGTCAGATGCTCTCCGTCGCAGCAACGCTGATTCCGTTCCTGGAGCACGACGACGCCAAGCGTACGCTGATGGGCGCTAACATGCAGCGTCAGGCCGTGCCGCTGGTTCACCCCGCCGCTCCCTATGTCGGTACCGGCATGGAGCGTCGCGCCGCTCTGGACTCCGGCGAGGTCACCCTGGCCAAGAACGCCGGCGAGGTCATCTTTGCCGACGCCGCCAAGATCATCGTCAAGCATGCCGGCGGCATGGACGAGTATCACCTGGCCAAGTACCAGCGCTCCAACCAGTCCACCTGCATCAACCACCGTCCGCTCGTGCGCGTCGGTGACACTGTTGAGCAGGGCGAGCCTCTGGCCGACGGTCCCTCGACCGATCATGGCGAGCTCGCACTGGGCCAAAACCTCACCGTGGCCTATATGCCGTGGGAAGGCTTTAACTACGAGGACGGTATCGTCGTGTCCGAGCGCCTGGTGGCCGAGGACCTGCTGACGACCATCAACATCACCCGTCACGAGATCGATGCCCGCGACACCAAGCTCGGCCCCGAGGAGATCACCCGCGAGATCCCGAACCTCTCCGAGGACATGCTTGCCAACCTCGACGAGGACGGCATCATCCGCATCGGCGCCGAGGTCGGCCCTGGCGACATCCTGGTCGGCAAGGTTACCCCCAAGGGCGAGAGCGCTCTGACCGCCGAGGAGCGCCTGCTGCGCGCTATCTTCGGTGCCAAGGCCCACGATGTCCGCGACACCTCCCTTAAGATGCCTCACGGCGCTTACGGCCGCGTCATCGACGTCGTCCGCTTTAGCCGCGAGAACGGCGACGACCTGGCCCCCGGCGTCAACGAGCAGGTGCGCGTCTACGTCGCCCAGCGTCGTAAGATCCAGCAGGGCGATAAGATTGCCGGCCGCCACGGCAACAAGGGTGTTATTTGTAACGTTCTGCCGGTCGAGGACATGCCCTACATGGCTGACGGTACCCCGATCGACGTTATCCTCAACCCGCTGGGCGTTCCTTCGCGTATGAACGTCGGCCAGCTGCTCGAGTGCCACCTTGGCTGGGCTGCTGCGTGCGGTTGGGATACCGAGCAGGCCGACTCCGACAAGTACGTCCCCGGTCCGTTCTTCACCGCGACGCCCGTCTTCGACGGCGCCAAGGAGGACGAGATCGCCGAGGTCATTCGTCGTGCCAACAAGAACATGCTCAACAAGGCCACCGCTGCCTTTGGCGATCACATGCGCCCCGAGTTCGTCACCCAGCTTGACGAGCGCGGCAAGACCCGCCTGTTCGACGGCCGCACCGGCGAGGAGTTCCGCGAGCCCATTACCGTGGGTACGTCCTACATCCTCAAGCTCGGCCACATGGTCGACGACAAGATCCACGCCCGTTCGACCGGCCCTTACAGCTTGGTTACCCAGCAGCCTCTGGGCGGCAAGGCCCAGTTCGGCGGCCAGCGCTTCGGCGAGATGGAAGTTTGGGCACTGTACGCGTACGGTGCGTCCAACGTCCTGCAGGAGATCCTGACCGTCAAGTCCGACGATACCGTGGGCCGCGTCAAGACCTACGAGTCCATCGTCAAGGGCGAGAACGTCCCGGTTCCGGGTATCCCCGAGTCCTTCAAGGTTCTCGTCAAGGAGATTCGTTCGCTCGCACTGGACATCGAGCCCATGCACGATGCCGACGAGGACGCCTCCGCCCCTGTGACCGCCGAGGAGACCTCCGCTCTCGACGACCTGGCTGCGCTCGCCGGCGTTGACGCCGACGTCGAGGCCCAGGATGCCGAGACCGCCGAGGCACCCGAGGCTGTCGCCGCCACGACCACTGATAAGGAGTAGTTGACTGTGGCAGATTTCGAAGCTACTGATTTTGACTCGGTAAAGATCTCCCTTGCCTCCGCCGACCAGATCCGTTCCTGGTCGCACGGTGAGGTCAAGAAGCCGGAGACCATCAATTACCGTACCCTCAAGCCCGAGAAGGACGGCCTGTTCTGCGAGAAGATCTTCGGTCCCGCCAAGGACTGGGAGTGCTCCTGCGGCAAATACAAGGGCATCCGCTTTAAGGGCATCGTCTGCGAGCGCTGCGGCGTCGAGGTCACCTCGGCCAAGGTGCGTCGCGACCGCATGGGCCACATCGAGCTCGCCGCTCCCGTGTCCCACATCTGGTACTTCAAGAGCCCCACGAGCTTCCCGATGAGCCGTATGCTCGACATCAAGTCCAAGGACCTCGAGAAGGTTCTGTACTTTGCCAGCTACATCATCACCGAGGTTGACTACGAGGCTCGCGAGGCCGACGCCGACGACCTGCGCGAGGAGCTCGCCGCCGATCTGGAAGAGATCGATGCCGAGTGCGCCCGCCAGATCGAGTCCCTCAAGGAGCAGGGCAACCCCGAGAACTTTGACGAGTTCTCCGACGAGGAGCCGCTGACCCCCGAGGAGATCGCCTCTGGCATCGTCGACATCGAGGAAGAGTGCAAGGACGAGAAGCAGCTCCGCACGGACGCCTTCAACGCCTTCATGAAGCTCAGCGAGCGCGACCTCATTTCCGATGAGCCGCTGTTCCGTGAGATGACCCGTTACTACTCCATGTACTTCAAGGGTGGCATGGGTGCCGAGGCCGTCCGCGACCTGCTCGCTGCCATCGACCTCCCTTCCGAGGCCGAGAAGCTCAAGGCCATCATCGCCGACGAGGACTCACAGAAGCAGAAGCGCGAGAAGGCCGTTAAGCGCCTCGAGGTCGTTGACGCCTTCCTGAAGGGCGGCAACAGCCCCGCGAACATGATCCTGGACGTCATTCCGGTCATTCCGCCCGATTTGCGCCCGATGGTCCAGCTTGACGGCGGCCGCTTCGCCGCGTCCGACCTCAACGACCTGTACCGTCGCGTGATCAACCGTAACAACCGACTCAAGCGCCTGCTCGACCTGGACGCCCCTGCGATCATCGTGAACAACGAGAAGCGCATGCTCCAGGAGTCCGTGGACGCCCTGTTCGACAACGGCCGTCGTGGTCGCCCGGTCTCTGGCCGTGGCGGTCGCCCGCTCAAGTCGCTCGCCGAGGCCCTCAAGGGCAAGCAGGGTCGTTTCCGTCAGAACCTGCTGGGTAAGCGTGTCGACTACTCCGGCCGTTCGGTTATCGTTACCGACCCCAAGCTGCTGCTGCACCAGTGCGGTCTGCCCAAGACCATGGCGCTGGAGCTCTTCAAGCCCTTCGTCATGAAGCGCCTGGTCGAGCTCGGCAAGGTCGAGAACATCAAGGGCGCCAAGCGCGCTATCGACCGAGGTGCCACCTTTGTGTGGGACATCCTCGAAGAGGTCATTGACGGCCGCGTCGTGCTGCTCAACCGTGCACCGACCCTGCACCGTCTGTCCATCCAGGCCTTTGAGCCGGTGCTGGTCGAGGGCAAGGCTATCCACCTGCATCCGCTGGTCTGCTCGCCCTTCAACGCCGACTTCGACGGCGACCAGATGTCTGTCCACGTGCCGCTGTCCAGCCAGGCTCAGGCCGAGGCCCGCGTGCTCATGCTCTCTGCGAACAACCTGCGCTCGCCGGCATCCGGCAAGCCGGTCAACATCCCTTCGCAGGACATGATCATCGGTGTGTACTACCTCACCCAGGTTCGCGAGGGTCTGCCGGGCGAGAACCACGTGTTCTCGAGCTTCGACGACGCGCTGCACGCCTATGACTGCCGCTCCGAGGTCGACATGCAGGCCAAGATCCAGGTCCGCGTGTCCGCTGCCGATGCCAACGTTATCAACGAGGACGGCACCCGTATCTTCCGCGTCAAGAACGGCAAGAACGAGTTTGTCGACTACGACGTCACCGGCAACAAGACCGCGCGCTTCGAGACCTCTATCGGCCGCATCATCTTCAACCGCCAGTGCCTGCCCGAAGACTATGAGTTCATGAACTACAAGATGGTCAAGGGCGATGTGGCCAAGCTGGTTGCCGACTGCTGCGATCGTTACCCTGAGGCCAAGGTCGGCCCGATCCTCGACGCCATCAAGTACTCCGGCTTCCACTACGCTACCCGCGCCGGCCTCACCATCTCGGTGTGGGACGCTCTCATCCCTGCCGAGAAGCAGGAGCTGCTCGATCGCGCCCAGGCCAACGTCGACCAGATCAACGAGTACTTCGAGGAGGGCTTCATCAACGAGACGGAGCGCCACATCGAAGTCGTTAACGAGTGGACCGCTTGTACCGATAAGGTTGCAGCGCTCATGCTCGACATGTTCGACGAGGAGAACCCGCTGTACATGATGGCCGACTCCGGCGCCCGTGGTTCTAAGACCCAGCTGCGTCAGCTCGGCGGCATGCGTGGCCTGATGGCAGACATGTCCGGCGAGACGATCGACCTTCCCATTAAGGCGAACTTCCGCGAGGGCCTGCTGCCGCTCGAGTACTTCATTTCGACCTACGGCGCCCGTAAGGGCCTGGTCGATACCGCATCCCACACCTCGGACTCTGGTTACCTGACCCGTCGTCTGGTCGACGTGGCCCAGGACGTCATCGTCCGCGAGGAGGACTGCGGTACGCACGAGGGCGTCACCTACAACCTCATCATCCCCGGCACCACCGATCTCAACACCGACCTCGTCGGCCGTTGCTTCATCGAGGACGTCGTGGCCCCCGATGGCACCGTGCTCTTTGAGCAGGACGGCTACATCGAGAAGGTCGCCGACATCCAGAAGATGGTCGATGCAGGCCTCAAGAAGGTCAAGCTCCGCGCGCTGCTCACCTGCCGCTCCAAGTACGGCGTGTGCCAGAAGTGCTACGGCTGGGATCTTTCCACCCGTCGTCCGGTCGCCATCGGTACTGCCGTCGGCATTATTGCCGCCCAGTCCATCGGCGAGCCCGGTACGCAGCTTACGATGCGTACCATTCACTCCGGCGGCGTCGCTGGCGTCGACGATATTACGCAGGGTCTGCCTACGGTCAGCCGTATGTTCGATATCGTCGGCAACGTCAACGAGAAGATCCTGGGTCGCGAGGCCGAGCTGGCTCCGTACTCCGGTCACCTCTCGATTAAGCCCGAGAAGTCCGAGTACGTGCTGACGCTCACCGACTCCGAGGATCACACCCGTGTTCTCGACGAGCGTCGCGTCCCCGCTTCGGTGCGCTTCATGCCCGAGATCGAGGACGGCTGCGAGGTTCGCGCCGGCGACCAGATTACCAAGGGCTTCGTCAACTTCCGCAACCTGCGCAAGCTGACCGACATCGAGTCGACGATGCACACCTTCGTCGAGAGCGTCAAGGACGTCTACACCAGCCAGGGCGTCGACCTGAACGACAAGCACATCGAGGTGCTCGCACGTCAGATGCTGCGTCGCGTTCAGATCACCAACCCCGGCGACTCCAAGTACCTGCTTGGTCAGTACGTCGATCGCTACGAGTTCGCCGACGAGGTCGAGCGCGTTGCCCGTCTGGGCGGTCAGGCTCCCGTGGCCGAGCCCGTCATCCTGGGTACGCTCAAGGTCGCGTCCAACATCGACTCCTGGCTGTCGAGTGCTTCGTTCATCCGTACCGCTGGCGTTCTTACCGAGGCTGCCATCGAGGGCAAGGTTGATCACCTGCTCGACCTTAAGTCCAACGTCATCGTCGGTAAGAAGATCCCGGCCGGTACCGGCCTCAAGCCGTACGCCAACGCCAAGCTGACGTATCGTACGGCCGACGGCTACGTGGACATCGACGGCCCGGCTTCGCCCAACGCCAAGTCGCTGCCCGAGTGGGCTCCGGTTGAGCTCAAGGACCTGGACGAGCAGCTCCCGCAGCAGCTCGACTGGGCCGGCTACGACGAGTTCGGTGGTGCTGACGGTTCGTTCACCCGCAACGGCCACACCATCTCCGCCGAGAAGGCTCGCCTGTACCTGTTCGACGACCTGGGCGTGTCGCAGCGCTGGACCAACAAGTTCAGCGAGGTCGGCATCGAGACGGTCGGCGACCTGGTCGGCAAGTCCGAGGAGGATCTGCTGCGCATCGATGGTATCGGTGCCAAGGCGATCGAGGAGCTCCGTGACGGCCTCGAGGCCCACGATCTGCTCTACATCCTCGAGAACAACGACGACGTTGCCGACGAGGAAGACCTCTCGCAGCTGCTGCAGATGGTCTTTAGCCCCGACGGTCCGGACGATATCCTGCTGGGTACCTCCGCTCCGACGCATCACGCCGACGCCGACGAGGAGCTCCTGGGCGCCCCGATCGACGACAAGAAGGCTCCCGCCAACGGCGCGATCAACGAGGACATGGCTTCCCTCGACGAGCTGCTCAACCAGCTCGTGGACACCGACGACGCCGAAGAGGCCAAGGACAACGACGAGGAGTAATTTCCTAGTACGTTAACCGTCCTTCCAAAGACCCGTTTCCCAACAGGGAAGCGGGTCTTTTTTGTTGAAGAAAACCTGCCAAAAGGGGATAGGTTTATTTTGGTAGGTTATTCCTGCTTGAATTTGAAACATTTCGTTCGGTCAAAGCGTATCTATGGTGAGGGCCTCAGCAAGAATCATTAACGTCACCGGGAGGTGATTATGGAAGAACAAGCATTTAGACAGGCGGTCGAGGATCACCGTGATGTCGTGTTTCGAATCGCATTGACGTACCTGCGCGATCGTGCCGATGCCGACGATATTGCCCAGGATGTCTTTCTTAAGTTGCTTAAAAGCGATGGACACTTTGAAAGTTGGGAACATCTTCGCCGCTGGCTTATCCGGGTCACGATCAATGAATGTAAATCGCTCTTTCGAAAGCCATGGAGGCGTGTGGAGGATATTGAGAACCTGGCCGATTCGCTTTCGGCGGTGCAGGATGAGACCAAAGCGGTCCTGTCAGACGTCATGCGACTTCCGGAACGATTCCGTGTTCCCATCATGCTCTATTACTATCTGGGCTTTTCGACCTCAGAGATTGCCGAGTTACTGCATGTGCCAGCCGCTACCGTTCGAACGCGTTTAGCTCGCGGTCGATCGAAGCTCAAATTCATCCTAGAGGAGGGCGACCGTGAAATCCAATCAAATCAAGCGGGCCTTCGAGTCCATCCAAGCCGATAGCGATCTTGCAGATCGCGTTCTTAATGCAGCTGAAGGCGAGCCGCTTCGCAAAAGGGGTCATGCTAAGCCCCTCTATGTTGCGGTTATCGGATGTCTTGCCGGAGTGTTGGCGACCGGAGGGGTCGCCTACGCCGTTGTCAATTCCAGCTATTTTGCCTCAGCCTGGGGAAACCACGGCAACGGGGATTCCATTACCTGGACCAACGGCGGCTCATCGGGAACTAAATATACCTACACCAGAGAGTTTGGCGATGGCATCGCGCCCCAAAGCCTGGAGGGCACAGTCCAGAAGGTTAATCTGTCCGTCGAGGGTAACGGCTATACGCTTGATATCCATGAGATGGCAATCGACCAAAACGGCTGCGGAGCCGTGACGTTTACGTTGTCCAATCCAAATGGAGTTAACTACTACAAGCCAGCAGCAGAGATTGGCGAACTTGTTCTCTATGGTGAAGAAGAACAGGGCATCGGCACGCCCGATATGAAGTTCGGCGAGGAATGGCCTGACACACGCAGCACAATTGATAAGGACACATCAAGCGATACTGTCATTAATGGCACGATGTACTTTGCCGCTATGGATCGCGAGCGAGATTTGCAACATGCGGTCACCTGGAATATCCACTGGACCGAGGGTGAAGGTGAGAGTGCGAGGCGGTTTGAGGCGTCGACACCCGAGTTCAATATTGGAGCGTACGTCGATACAAAGGAACTCCGCTCCGGTGACTCGCCTCTTGAGATTAGCCCGTTTTCCATCCAGACGCACATCGATGATTTGGGCTATGAAGCAGTTGATAATAAGCTGACCGTCAGCTACAAGGATGGATCGGAGCAGATTATCGAAGATGACGACGCAGGGGTGTTCAACTTATATTTTTCTTATGGGCGCAATAGCGGAGAGAACATCTGGGTGCCAACGAAGTTGATTGATGTCGAACAAGTGGTCTCAGTAACGCTTGAGGGCACGAGGTGCACGTCAACAGGGGAGACCGAAACAAAAGTACCCTTTACCATCGTCTATTCGTAAGGTCTGAGGCCGCTTTCTACTAGGGGAAGCGGCCTCTTTTGCGTTAAATGGAAACGCCGCCGATTTCCATGCGACAGATGAGAGCAGATTACCGCTGGAGCGCGACGTTTCCCCAGATAAAACCGATCAAAATAAACCTGTCCCTTTTTGGCAGGTAACGTTGCCCCGACGAGCACATCGGATTCCCGGTCCGGGCGGCCCGCTGTTTAAGTTTGTCGCGAGTTCCGCACGCAAAGGAAAGCACTTAATGTGCTTTCCGTCTTGCGCAGGACTGTAGAGCAGCAAACTTAAACAGCGGGCCGCCCGGACCGGGAATCCGCCCCCGCGCACAGAAGGGGATTCCTTTTGTGTAGGCTTTGCGGAAATATGCTCATTTTGGGATACGCCCGGCGGCGTGGTCTGTTGACGGCACAGCTAACGCCACGTATCCTATCGAACTGCGTGTTTCGTAGGGGGATGCTGACCCCTCGATTCAAGCCGTTGCACTTTACAGAAAGCTGGAATCATTCGAGAAGGAGTACGCTTTGCCTACTATTAACCAGCTGGTTCGCCAGGGCCGTCGTTCCGTGCCCAAGAAGTCCAAGAACGCTGCTCTGCAGCACAACTCCCAGAAGCGCGGCGTGTGCACCCGCGTCTTCACCACGAGCCCCAAGAAGCCGAACTCGGCTCTTCGTAAGGTTGCCCGTGTTCGCCTTGTCAACGGCATCGAAGTTACTGCTTACATCCCGGGTGAGGGCCACAACCTGCAGGAGCACTCCATCGTGCTCGTCCGCGGCGGTCGTGTCCGTGACCTCCCTGGTGTCCGTTATCACGTCATCCGTGGCGCCTACGACGCTGCTCCGGTCCAGAACCGTATGCAGGCCCGTTCCAAGTACGGTGCTAAGCGCCCCAAGGCTAAATAAGCCAGATAACGTTTTGATACTTTCGCCGTGTGCCGCCTAAGCGCCGCACGGTAGACACTTAAGGAGATTTCACATGCCGCGTCGTGCAGCAGCTAATCGTCGTGAGGTTCAGCCTGACGCCGTTTACAACAACCGCCTGGTGACTCAGCTCATC
Organism: Collinsella aerofaciens; assembly: GCF_015553355.1. Taxonomy (GTDB): domain Bacteria; phylum Actinomycetota; class Coriobacteriia; order Coriobacteriales; family Coriobacteriaceae; genus Collinsella; species Collinsella aerofaciens_V. The sequence continues at coordinate 205,468 of NZ_JADNGN010000001.1, read as the reverse complement.
AACAAGGTCCTTCTTGACGGCAAGAAGGCCACCGCTGAGCGCATCGTTTACACCGCTTTCGAGATCGTTGCCGAGAAGTCCGAGGGTGGCGACGCTCTCGCTACCTTCAAGAAGGCTATGGACAACGTCAAGCCCACGCTCGAGGTTAAGCCCAAGCGTGTCGGTGGCGCTACCTATCAGGTCCCGATGGAGGTCAACTCCCGTCGTTCCACCGCTCTGGGTATCCGCTGGATCGTCAACTTCTCCCGCGCTCGCAAGGAGAAGACCATGGCCGAGCGTCTCGCCAACGAGATCCTCGACGCTTCCAACGGCCTGGGCGCTTCCGTCAAGAAGCGTGAGGACGTCTTCAAGATGGCCGAGGCCAACCGCGCGTTCTCTCACTATCGTTGGTAAGTTAAGGTAAGGAACTAACATGGCTAAGCCTAAGTACAAGCTTTCCGATACCCGTAACATCGGCATCATGGCCCACATCGATGCTGGTAAGACCACCACGACCGAGCGTATTCTTTACTACACCGGTAAGACCCACAAGATCGGTGAGGTCCATGAGGGCGCTGCCACCATGGACTGGATGGTTCAGGAGCAGGAGCGCGGCGTAACCATTACCTCCGCTGCTACCACGTGCTTCTGGAACAAGGACGGTAAGGACTACCGCATCCAGATCATCGACACCCCGGGCCACGTTGACTTCACCGCTGAGGTCGAGCGCTGCCTGCGCGTCCTCGATGGCGCTGTCGCCGTCTTCGACGCCGTTGCCGGCGTTCAGCCCCAGTCTGAGACCGTTTGGCGTCAGGCTTCTACCTTCAACGTCCCCCGTATCGCCTTCATCAACAAGTATGACCGCGTGGGCGCTGACTTCTTCAACGCTATCGAGACCATGAAGGATCGTCTCGACGCTAACGCCGTGGCCGCTCAGGTCCCGATGGGCGCCGAGGACAACTTCTGGGGCGTCATCGACCTCGTTACCATGACTGCATGGGACTTCAAGGCCGACGAGAAGGGCATGACCTACCCCGAGCCGATGGACGAGATCCCGGCTGAGTTTGCCGACATCGCTGCCACCAAGCGCGAGGAGCTCCTCGACGCTGCTGCCAGCTTTGACGACGAGCTCATGGAGAAGATCCTCATGGAGGAGGACTTCACCGTCGAGGAGCTCAAGGCTGCTCTGCGCAAGGGCGTTCTGGCCAACGAGCTCAACCTCGTCTTCGTGGGCTCCGCCTACAAGAACAAGGGCGTCCAGGAGCTGCTCGACGCTGTCGTCGACTACCTGCCCAGCCCGCTCGACGTCGAGGCCGTCACCGGTACCGATCCGGACACCAGCGAGGAGATCCAGCGTCATCCTTCCTTCGACGAGCCCTTCTCCGGCCTGGTCTTCAAGATCATGACCGACCCGTTCGTCGGTAAGCTCACCTACGTCCGCGTTTACTCCGGCCGCGCCGAGTCCGGCTCCTACGTGGTCAACGCTTCCAACGGTCAGCGCGAGCGCCTCGGCCGCATCCTCGAGATGAACGCCGCCGAGCGTATCGACCGTGACGACGCTGCCGCCGGCGACATCGTCGCTTGCGTCGGCTTCAAGAACTCCACCACCGGCGACACCCTGTGCGCCGAGGGCAAGGAGATCGTCCTCGAGAAGATCGAGTTCGCTAAGCCCGTTATCGACGTTGCCATCGAGCCCAAGACCAAGGCCGAGCAGGACAAGATGTCCCTGGCTCTGACCAAGCTCGCCGAGGAGGACCCGACCTTCCAGGTGTCCACCAACCACGAGACCGGCCAGACCATCATCGCCGGCATGGGCGAGCTGCACCTCGAGATCATCGTCGACCGTCTGCTCCGTGAGTTCAAGGTTGACGCTAACGTTGGTAAGCCCCAGGTTGCCTACCGCGAGACCGCTGGTCACGACGTCGAGAAGGCTGAGGGCAAGTTCGTCCGTCAGTCCGGCGGTCGCGGTCAGTACGGCCACGCCGTCATCAAGCTCGAGAAGATGGAGGAGGGCTTCGGCTACGAGTTCGTCAACGCTATCGTCGGCGGCGTCGTGCCCAAGGAGTACATCCCGTCCATCGACAAGGGCATCCAGGAGGCCCTGAACACCGGTGTTATCGCCGGCTTCCCGGTCCTCGACGTTAAGGTCACCCTGTTCGACGGTTCTTACCACGAGGTCGACTCCTCCGAGGCCGCCTTCAAGATCGCCGGTTCCATGGCTATCAAGGACGCCCTCAAGAAGTCCGATCCGCAGCTGCTCGAGCCGATCATGGCTGTCGAGGTCGAGACCCCCGAGCAGTACATGGGCGACGTTATGGGCAACCTCTCCGGTCGCCGCGGCAAGATCGAGGGCATGGAGGATCGCAAGAACAGCAAGCTCATCCGTGCCAAGGTGCCGCTGGGCGAGATGTTCGGTTACGCTACCGACCTTCGCTCCCAGACCCAGGGCCGTGCATCCTACACGATGCAGTTCGACTCTTATGAGCCCGCGCCCAAGTCCATCGTGGACGAGGTCATGAGCAAGAACGCCTAAGTTCGAGCTCCCTGTTACGTAATCCGCGAGAACATCTCTCGCACTCTTTGGAGGTTTAAGTTGGCTACCCAGAAGATCCGCATTCGCCTCAAGGGCTATGATCACGAGGTCGTCGATCAGTCCGCGAAGCTCATCGTCGAGACCGCTCAGAAGACCGGCGCTCGCGTTTCCGGTCCTGTCCCCCTGCCCACCGAGCGCAACCTGTACACGGTTATCCGCTCGCCGCACGTGAACAAGGACTCTCGTGAGCAGTTCGAGATGCGCACCCACAAGCGCCTCATCGACATCCTCGACCCCACCTCGGGCACCGTTGATTCGCTCATGCGTCTCGACCTCCCCGCTGGCGTCGACATCGACATCAAGCTCTAAGCGATATCGCTCATAGCTTACAGAGCCCCGCTGCTATTACGGTAGCGGGGCTCTTTTGTTTTGAATGGTGACCTTGGGGACCCGGGCAATGCAGCCGAATGGGTGGCTGTGACGCCTTATTTGCCCACGGGACGCAGCGATGCCTCCTCAAAATGGAAGGATCGCAAGCCGTCTTCGGTCTCGATGCACGCGCGACCAAAGCAGTCGACCGTTTGAAAGATGCCTCGCGCCAGCTCGTCCCCAGCGGGGGAGCGGGCGGTAACACGCTCTCCAATCCAATTGAGATGAGCGATATATTCGCCGCGGACGGGCGCGAGCGGTCCGGCGTCTTCTTCCATGGCGTTGAGACGCTCTGCCCATGTGTCTACAGCGTTCACGACCGCGTGATAGACCTCCTTGAGTAGCACATCGACGGCGGGAACATTCTCGTTGAGGTCTGAGAGGCCAATTGCCGCCAGGCCGCCATCGGGCACCTCTTGGGGTGTGTAGTTCACATTGACGCCAATGCCGCAGACGGCGAAAGGTTTGCCTTCGTTATCGCGTGCGGCCTCGACCAGAATGCCGCCGAGCTTGCATCCTCGCGCGACCAAATCGTTGGGCCATTTGAGGCCAATCTCGTTTGTAAGACCCTGATTTTCGAGCGCCTCGAGCACCGCTAGGCCGCTGACGGCTGCAAGACCAGAGTACTTTGCAGGATTAACGCATGGACGCAGGACAATCGAAAGCAATAGGTTGCCGGCGGTTGAATCCCACTTGTGGCCGCGCCGGCCACGTCCTGCTGTCTGAGCCCGGGCGGCAAGTCCTGTGCCGTGCGGAGCTCCTTGTTTTCCTGCTTCGAGCAGGTCATCGTTGGTCGATCCGGTTACGTCGACTATCGTTAATTGAGCATCCATAGCGGCTGCTACCTCCTTAATGAATAAGTGAATAACGCAATGGTGTCGAGAGACAGACACAATGTGAAGCCTTTGTCGCATTTGGACAATTTAATGTTAACACGTCAACAATGACTGAAATGCGCTATCCTCTCTTGGTCGATGTAAACACGTCAACAACTCAAAGGAGGTTAGTGATGGGTTTCACGATTCTTGGAACAGGCTCGGCGCTTCCTAAGCGCAGTGTTTCCAATGACGAGCTGTCCGAGTTCCTCGATACCTCGGATGAGTGGATTTTTACCCGCACAGGTATCAAGAGCCGCCACGTCTGCACCACCGAGTCACTTGACGACCTTGCCGTAGCGGCGAGCGAGCGGGCACTCCAGGTGTCCGGAATCGACGCGAGCCAGCTGGATCTGATCGTCTGCTCGACGACGACGGGTGACCACCTTGTTCCCGCCGAGGCGTGTGCCGTTGCTGAGCGACTTGGCGCGACGTGCCCTGCCTTCGATGTCTCGGCGGCCTGCGCCGGCTTCGTATTTGCGCTCGATGTCGCCGAGTGCTATATCGCCCGTGGCCGTGCCGAGCGCGTGCTTATCGTTGCTGCCGAGCAGATGACGCGCGCGCTCGACTGGACCGACCGCGCCACCTGCGTGCTCTTTGGCGATGGGGCGGGCGCCGCAGTGATTGGGGCTGGGGGAGACAGCCCCCTTGCCGTTGAGCTTTCGACGGCGCCCGACGTCGAGACGTTGCACGTTCCCGGTCTGGTCGGCAACTCGCCGTTTAAGGCTTCCGCAGATAGCGAGAGCGTGCTGTCCATGAATGGTCGCCGCGTGTTCAAGTTCGGCGTCAACGCCATCTGCGACACGGTCCATAAGCTTGCGAGTGATGCGGGCATTTCGGTCGAAGACATCGATCATTTTGTATTCCATCAGGCTAACGAACGAATCCTGAGTCAGGCGGTCAAGCGTCTCGGCGTGCCAGGCGAGCGCGTGGTTCGAACGCTACGCGAGACCGGCAACATTTCGAGCGCCTGCATTCCCTTTGCGCTTGACCGGCTGGCACGTACCGACGCACTGAATGAGGACGACACCATCGCCCTCGTTGGATTTGGCGCCGGTCTGGATATAGGTGGCTATCTGCTTCGTTGGAAGTAGTCGCACATAGGAAATAAAAACGCCCCTAGGGCACAAACAAAGGAGAACTACCATGGCAGATCAGAAGACCTTCGAGCGCGTTTGCGACGTTATCCGCGAGACCGCCGGTCTTGACGATGTCGAGATGAAGCCCGAGTCCACGCTCGAGGAGATTGGTCTCGACAGCCTGGGCACCGTCGAGATCCTCGTTGCCGTCGAGGACGAGTTTGGCATCCAGCTCGATACCGAGGAGAACCCCAAGACGGTCGGCGAGTTCGCCGATACGGTCGAGGCGGCATTGGAGAAGTAGAGATGCTCAAGACTCCTCTCTGCGATCTGCTCGGCATCGAAAAGCCCGTGTTCCAGGGCGGTATGGCCTGGATTGCCGATGCCTCGCTGGCGTCCGCAGTGTCCGAGGCGGGTGGCTTAGGCATCATCGCGGCCATGAACGCCGACGCCAACTGGCTTCGCGACCAGATTCATGAGCTGCGCGCCAAGACGGATAAGCTCTTTGGCGTCAACGTCATGCTCATGAGCCCGTTTGCCGACGAGGTCGCGCAGGTCGTGATTGACGAGCGAGTGCCGGTCGTCGTGACGGGCGCCGGCAATCCCGCCAAGTACATGAAGGCGTGGAACGAGGCGGGCATCAAGGTCATCCCGGTCGTTGCCTCGGTGGCGCTGGCGCGCCTCGTGGCACGTCGTGGAGCCACGGCGGTTGTTGCCGAGGGTACCGAATCGGGCGGCCATATTGGCGAGACCTCGACGATGGCACTGGTGCCGCAGGTCGTCGATGCGGTTGACATTCCCGTCGTGGCCGCCGGCGGTATTGCCGACGGCCGCGGCGTGGCGGCCGCCTTTATGCTGGGCGCCGAAGGCGTGCAAGTGGGTACGCGCTTTCTGGTCGCAGACGAGTGCACCGTCTCGGAGCAGTACAAAGAGATGGTCCTGAAGGCCAACGACACTTCGACGCGTGCGACCGGTCGCTCGACGGGACATCCAGTGCGCGCCCTCAAGAGCCCCTTCACCAACGCCTATGCCAAGAGCGAGGGTTCCGGCGCGAGTGCCGAGGAGCTCGGTGCTATGGGAACCGGTGCGCTGCGTAAGGCCGCCAAGGACGGCAACTACGAAGAGGGTTCGTTTTTGTGTGGACAGATTGCCGGCATGGTCAACGAGCGCCAGAGCGCACGCGAAATCGTTGACGACCTGGTCGATGGCGCCGAGCACGTCCTGAAGGGTGCGTGCGCATGGGTGGCGTAGCGTTTTTGTTTGCCGGCCAGGGTGCCCAGCACCCCGCGATGGGCGTCGACTTGATCGAGACATCGCCGGCGGCTGCCGAGGTGTTCGCCATTGCCGATGAGGTGCGCCCGGGGACGAGCGAGCAGTGCCGGAGCGCCTCCAAGGAGGAGCTCTCGCAGACCGAGAACACGCAGCCTTGCGTGTTCGTGCACGACTTGGCTGTCGCCGTCGCCCTGCGCGAGCGCGGCGTGGTGCCTGCCGCCTGTGCGGGATTCTCGCTGGGCGAGGTCGCTGCACTCACCTTTGCGGGGGCATTCGATACGCGAGCGGGTTTTGAGCTCGTGTGTGAGCGCGCGGCATTGATGGCCACGGCGGCCGAGCGTCACCCCGGCGGCATGCGCGCCGTCATCAAACTTGATGCTGCGCAAGTCGAGAACCTGGCTGCGCAGGCCGGCGAGGACTGCTGGCCGGTCAACTACAACAGTCCCCAGCAGACGGTTGTGGCCGGAGCGCCCGATGCGCTGCAGACCCTCGACGTCCTAGTAAAAGAGGCTGGCGGCCGCGCCATGAAGGTCGCGGTGTCGGGTGCATTTCATAGCCCCTATATGGCCGAGGCGGCCTGTGGCCTTGCCGCATATATTGAGGCCGGTCACGCGCCGTCCCCGTTGCTCATTCCTGTTTTGGCAAATATGACAGCGGCGCCCTATCCGGCGGACCCCCAGACGGCATCGGAGGTGCTGGCCAACCAGGTGAGTCATGCCGTTCGCTGGGTCGACACGCTGCATACTCTGCAGGATCAGGGCATCGACACGTTTATTGAGGTCGGCCCCGGCAAAACGCTGTCCGGCCTGGTCAAGCGTACGTTGAGCGACGTTCGTGTGTATTCGTGCGAGACGGCCGAGCAGGTCGCAGCTATTGCCGACGAGCTCGCATAGTCCACAGGGCTGTAACCCGAAAGGAATGACATGGGCAACTTGAACAATGGCGCGCTCGAGCGCAACGACTCACGTCACGTGGCACTGGTCACGGGCGGCTCGCGGGGTATCGGCCGCGCCTGCGCTATCGGTCTGGCGGAGGATGGCTACGATATCGCCGTCGTCTATGCCGGCAGCGTCGATGCGGCGCGCGAGACGTGCGACGCCTGCGAGGCGGCTGGCGCCACGGCGCGCTCATATCAATGCGACGTGGCCGACCCCGCTGCCGTCAACGCGTGCGTGGAAGCGGTCCTCAACGACTTTGGCTCCATTTGGGCGCTCGTCAACAACGCTGGCATCACCCGCGATGGCCTGCTCATGCGCATGGGCGATGACGCCTTCGATCGCGTGCTCGATGTCAATCTTAAAGGAACGTTTAACACGACGCGCGCGCTCACCAAGACCTTTATGCGCCAGCGCGGCGGCTGCGTCGTCAACATGAGCTCGGTCGTGGGCCTGATGGGCAATGCCGGGCAAGCCAACTACGCTGCCTCCAAGGCGGGCGTGATCGGCCTGACCAAGGCGGTGGCGCGCGAGCTTGCGCCCCGCGGCGTACGAGTGAACGCGGTTGCCCCCGGGTTTGTCGAGACGGATATGACGGCAAAGCTCTCGGAGAAGGTGCGTACGGTAACCGAGGAGCAGATTCCCCTTAAGCGTATGGCGCGCCCTGAGGAGGTGGCCGGCGTAGTGCGCTTTCTGGCGAGTGATGCGGCTGCCTACATTACGGGTGAGGTCGTGCGCGTCGACGGCGGAATGGCGATGTAGAAACCAGGGCCGAAGAACGGCTTGGATGAGGAGACCATGATGGAACAGAGAGTTGCAATCACCGGTATCGGTGCCGTGTCGCCGCTCGGCAACACCGCGCTTGCCACCTGGGCGGCAATGTGTGCTGGCACGTGCGGCATCGGCCCGATCACGCACTTCGATACCGATGCGTTTGCCGTCAAGGTGGCGGCCGAGGTCAAGGGCTTTGACGGCAACGAGTACTTTGGCAAGCGTGACGCCAAGCATCTCGACCCCTGTGTTCAGTTTGCGATGGCGGCTTCGGACGAAGCCATGCACGATGCGGGCTTTGATGTCGAAGGCGCCATCGATCGCGAGCGCCTGGGCGTCTACGTGGGCTCGGGCGTGGGCGGCATGACGACGCTCGTCGACAACGTCCATACGATTGCCGAATGTGGGCCCCGCCGCGCATCGCCCTATATGATCGCGATGATGATCCCCAACATGGCATCGGGCAATATCGCAATCCGCCACAAGGCAAAGGGCCCGACCCTGCCCGTGGTGACCGCGTGCGCAACCTCGGCCCATGCGGTGGGCGAGGCGTTCCGCGCCATAAAGCACGGCTATGCCGACGCGATCCTCGCGGGCGGCGCCGAGGCCGCAATTATCCCCGATGCCATTGCAGGCTTTACGTCCTGCCGCGCATTGACCACCAACCCTGATCCCGCGACGGCTTGCCGCCCGTTCGATGCAGACCGCGATGGCTTTGTGATGGGCGAGGGCGCCTGCGTGCTCGTGCTCGAGAGCATGGAACATGCGCAGGCGCGCGGTGCGCACATTTATGCCGAGGTCGTGGGCTACGGCAACACCGATGATGCCTATCACATCACGAGCCCTGATCCCGAGGCTGCCGGCATTGCCCGCGCGATATCGCTGGCGGTGACCGAGGGCGACGTCAGGCCTTCCGAGGGCCTCTACATCAATGCCCACGGCACATCGACCAAGCTCAACGATTCGTCCGAGACGGCGGGCATTAAGCGTGCGCTCGGCGAGGACGCGGCGCGCGCCGCGCACGTCTCGTCGACCAAGTCGATGACCGGCCACATGATCGGTGCCACGGGCGCCATCGAGGTCATGGCCTGCGCCATGGCGCTCGAGCAGGGCGTGGTGCCGCCGACCATTAACTACCGCACGCCCGATCCCGCCTGCGATCTTGACTACACGCCCAATCGCGCAGTTCGCGCCGACCTTACCTGGGCGCTTTCGACCAACCTAGGCTTTGGCGGGCACAACGCCGCCATCGCGCTGCGTAGATATACGAGGAGCTAGAGCATGGATTCCAAAAGACTTGCCGAGATAGCCGATGTTATGGAGGACCGCGGCCTCACGCGCGTGCGCGTTGAGGAGCCCGATGGCACCGCGGTCGAACTCGAGCGCGCGAGCGCCGCACAGCCGGTTGCCGTGCCCATGCCCATGCCGAGCGCTATGGCCGCTCCAGTTGCAGCTCCCACAGTCGCGCCTGCCGCACCGGAGCCCGCCGCGCAGACACCTGCCGCCGCACCGGAGCCCAAGGGCACCGAGGTGACCGCTCCCATGGTCGGCGTTTTCTATGCTGCCCCGGCGCCGGGCGACGAGCCGTTTGTGCACGTGGGCTCTAAGGTCAAGGCCGGCGAGACCCTCTGCATTATCGAGGCCATGAAGGTTCTCAACGAGGTGACGGCCGAGGCAGACGGCGAGGTGCTCGAGATCTGCGTGGCCGACGGCGACCTCGTGGAGTTTGGCAGCTGCCTCATGAGGATCGGATAGGTGATATCCATGAACAAAGAAGAGCTCAAGAAGCTGTTACCGCATCGCGAGCCGATGCTTTTGCTCGACGAAGCCGAGCTGGTGGGCGACGAGGCCCACGGCAAGATCACGATTACGGGCGACGAATACTTTTTGCAGGGGCATTTTCCGGGAAACCCGGTGGTCCCCGGCGTGATCCAGTGCGAGATGCTCGCCCAAAACTGCTGCGTGTTGCTGATGGGCGATGAGGAGGCGCGCGGCGCGACGCCGTTCTACACGAGTCTGGACAAGGTGCGCTTTAAGCGTCCGGTGCGCCCGGGCGATACGGTGGATCTGGTGTGCTCCATCACGCGTGCGCGCGGGCCGTTCCGCTTTGCGACGGGTACTGCAAGCGTCAACGGTGAGGTCTGTTGCCGCGCCGACATGTCTTTTGCACTCATGCACGAAAGTTAAGGAAGGCTTCATGTTCGACAAAGTGCTCATCGCCAACCGCGGCGAAGTCGCGGTCCGTGTTATCCGCGCGTGCCGCGATATGGGCATCAAGACCGTCGCCGTTTATTCCACGGCCGATGCGGACGCGCTGCACGTGCAGCTTGCCGACGAGGCGTATTGCATCGGCGGTCCGCGTCTTGCCGAGAGCTACCTCAACGACGATGCTGTGCTCACCTGTGCCGTAAAGTCGGGAGCTAAGGCAATTCATCCCGGCTATGGCTTTTTCTCCGAGAAGGCGAGCTTCGTGCGCGACTGCGACAAGTATGGCCTGGCGTTTGTTGGTCCTTCGGCCAAGGTGATCGACAGCATGGGCGACAAGGACGCCGCACGTCGAACGGCTGCCGCGGCGGGCGTGCCCATCGTGCCGGGCTGCGATTTGCTCAAAAGTCCCGAGGAGGCAACGGCCGAGGCTGAGCGCATTGGCTGCCCCGTGCTTATTAAGGCGCGTGCGGGCGGCGGCGGTCGCGGTATTCGTAAGGTCGAGCGCGTGGAAGATGCGGCAAAGGCCTTTATTGAAGCACGCGCCGAGGGCGAGGCCGTTTTTGGCGACGGCGAGTGCTACATGGAGAAGTTCGTCGCGCCGGCGCATCACGTTGAGGTACAGATTATGGCCGATAAGCAGGGCCATGTGTTTTCGCTCGGCGAGCGCGAGTGCTCGGTGCAGCGGCGCAACCAAAAGCTAATCGAGGAGAGCCCCGCGCCGTGCCTCGACGGACACGACGACATTCGTGCTCGCATGCACAAGGCAGCGCGTGACCTGGCTCGTGCCGTCGGCTACGAAGGAGCCGGTACCATCGAGTTCCTGTATTCGGACGACGGCAATTTCTACTTTATGGAAATGAACACGCGCTTGCAGGTGGAGCATCCGGTTACGGAGTTTGTGACCGATACCGACTTGGTCAAGTGGCAGCTGCGCGTGGCAGCCGGCCAGCCTCTGCCCTTTGAGCAGGAGGACATGCCGGTCCGCAACCACGCCATGGAGTGCCGCATCAATGCCGAAACGCCGGACTTTCTGCCGTCATGCGGAACGGTCACCGCGTTGCGTGTGCCGGGTGGTCCGCGCGTGCGCTGGGATTCCGCCATGTTTACCGGTGCTAAAGTTCCGCCGTACTACGACTCCATGCTCGGCAAGCTCATCGTGTGTGCGCCCACGCGTGACGGCGCCATTCGCAAGATGCGCTCGGCCCTGGGCGAGCTCGTGATTGAGGGCGTGAGCGAAAACAGCGAACTGCAGCTCGACGTGCTGGCAAACGATGAGTTCTTGTCGGGCATGTACCACACCGATCTGATGGGGCATCTCTATGCTGATGAATAGAAAAGCGAAGACGGTCAACGTCCTCGAGGGGCCGATGACCGAGTCGTGCGCCGAGTTTCCCGCGCGCCACGTGTTTATCAAGTGCCCGGAGTGCCGCCGTGTGATCGATGAGGCGCGCCTGCGCGACAACCTCGAGGTCTGCCCTCGTTGCGGCAAACACTTTCGCGTGAGCGGTCGCGCGCGCATGCGCATGACGGTCGACGAGGGCACGTTTGAGGAATGGGATGCCAATCTGGCGTCGGAGGACTTCCTCTCGTTTCCCGGTTATGCCGACAAGCTCAAGAGCACTGGCGAGCGTTCGGGCGAGCGCGATGCCGTCGTGTGCGGCAGGGGCAAAATTTGTGGCTGCGATACGGCGCTCTTCTTTATGGATGCCAACTTTATGATGGGCTCGATGGGCTCGGTGGTGGGCGAGAAGATCTGCCGTACGTTTGAGCGCGCGACCGACCTGGGGCTGCCGGTTGTCGGCTTTACCGTTTCGGGTGGCGCCCGCATGCAGGAGGGCGTGACATCGCTTATGCAGATGGCCAAGATTTCTGCGGCGGTTAGGCGCCACAGCGAGGCGGGCGGTCTGTATATCACGGTGCTCACCGACCCCACGACCGGAGGCGTAACCGCGAGCTTTGCCATGGAGGGCGATATTATCCTGGCCGAGCCCGATGCCCTGACGGCATTTGCCGGCCCGCGCGTGATCGAGCAGAACATGCACAAGCGCCTGCCCAAGGGATTCCAGCGCTCCGAGTTTTTGTTGGAGCACGGCTTTTGCGATGCCGTTGTTCCGCGTGGCGAGATTGCGCTCACGGTAGGCGAGCTGCTGGCACTGCACGAAGGGCACGCGCCCGGCCTGGGGGCACCGCATGAGATCGTGCATACGGGTCGTCGCGGCAAAAAGCTGGGACACTTGTTCAAGCGCTCGGCCGTACCAAAAACCGCGCTCGAGATTGTCAAGCAGACCCGCTCGGCAGATCGCGCCACGGCAGGTGAGATGATCTCGCTGGGCCTGGATGGATTTGTGGAGCTGCATGGCGACCGTTACTTTGGCGACGACGCCGCCGTGGTGGCTGGCATTGGCTGGAAAGACGGGCGACCCGTGACGGTTATCGCCGTCGAGCGCGGTACCACGACCAAAGAGCGCATGCGTCGCAACTTTGGTATGGCACATCCCGAGGGCTACCGCAAAGCGCGTCGCCTGATGCGCCAGGCCGAAAAGTTTGGTCGACCGGTTCTGTGTCTGGTCGATACTTCGGGCGCGTTTTGCGGCATCGGTGCCGAGGAGCGCGGCCAGGGCGAGGCGATTGCCCAGAATCTCATGGAGATGAGCGGCCTTAAGACGCCGATTGTCTCGGTGGTGACAGGCGAGGGCGGCTCTGGTGGCGCGCTGGCGCTGTCTGTGGCCGACCGCATCCTGATGCTCTCGAGCTCGGCCTATTCGGTCGTGAGCCCCGAGGCCTGTGCATCGATCCTGTGGAAGGATACCGAGCGCGCGAATGAGGCCGCCGAGGCGCTTAAGCTCACGGCCCCCGATCTGTTGGCGCTCGGAATCATCGACGGCATTGTCGACGATAGGGGCCTGTCGCATGAGGAGATCGCCAGTGTCGTCATGTCCTCGGCATTTGATGCCTTCGATACGCTTGGGCAACTCGACGACGCGACCCTCACAAACCTCCGCTACGAAAAGTACCGCGCAATCGGTCGGTACCGCACGATGTGACAAAGGGGCAGCCCGCATGTCACATTGGGAAAGGCGTTCCATGTCGCAAGTTTCTAACACCTCGTTTACAACGTCGGTTTCATCAAACGCCATGGCCGTGGTCGATTATCTGTCCAAAAGCATGATGTCGGCGCTGCCGTTTATTGTCTGCGCGGCGTTGTTCCGCACCGTCGCTGTCATTATGGGCGAAGGCATGCTGGGCCTGTGGTCTGCCGATTCTGAAATCTATCGCCTGTTCTACAGTTGGCTCTATAACGCCGGCTACTACTTTTTGCCCATTTATCTTGGTTGGGCGGCCGCTCGCCAGCTCGGTTGCTCGGAGCAGCTGGGCATGATGCTGGGCGGCGTATTGATTGCGCCCGATCTGCTTAAGCTCGTCGATGCCGCGTCGACGACGGGGGCATCGATGACTTCCGTGTATGGTCTGCTTCCCGCGCCGGTCAACGATTACACGACGACTGTTATTCCGGTTCTCATCTCGGTGCCCGTGCTATGGCGAGTGGAGTGTTTCTTTAAGCGCGTTATCCCTAAGGCCGTGGCGTTTTCGTTCGTTCCGTTTGCGACCATGCTCGTCATGGTTCCGGTTTCGCTGTGCATTACGGCGCCGGCGGGCAGCTATCTGGGCATGCTGTTGGGACAGCTTATGTTTATGCTTGGCAATTCCGGTGGCATCGTGTCGCTGCTTACGCTCATGGGGCTTGCCGCGGGTTGGGAGTTCCTTAAGATTGCGGGCATCAGCAACGTTGTCCTATCGCTCGCCTATGCGCAGTTTATGAGTGTGGGAACGGATTCGTGCATTCTGATCGCCGCGACGATGGCAACGTTTGCCGTTTGGGGCATGCCCTTTGGTGCGTCGCTTCGCGTTGCGGATAAGGACGAGAAGGCCCTCATGCTGGGCTATTCAATCTCGGGCGTGCTTGGCGGCGTAAGCGAGCCGGCGCTGTACGGTTGCGGCTTTAAATATGGCAGGTGCCTGACGTGCATGGCCATTGGCGGTGCCGTCGGAGGCCTTGTTGCAGCCGCGGGCCACGTTACGGCCTATACCATCGGCATGACGAATGTCCTCATGGTCATTGGCTTTGCCACGGGCGGCATCTCGAACCTGCTATGGTGCTGTGCTGCCGGCGGTGTGGCATTTGCGGTGTCTGCGGCGCTGAGCTACTGCTTTGGCGTGGTGCCGGCGAAGGGACAGACGATGGGGGACGGAGCCGATTCACCCGAAACCTCGAAGAGCGTGGCCGAAGTAAGCGCGTAAACCTGTGCGACACAAGGACGATTCCTTTGCCACATTCCAAGGCCGTGGCCCGTGTGGGTTGCGGCCTTTTTTGTATCTGGGGGATAAAGTGGCTACACTACAATCCGTTTGAGCAATAGATATATAGGTAGTACCGTGGGGGCAGATGTAGATGGTCGAGTGGATTGTTAAGCGTGCGCAGGGCGACCGTGCGCGCGTGGGCACGTTGACGGGCGTGGTGTGTATTCTCGCCAATGTGGCACTATGCGCTGCGAAGGGCGTAATTGGCGTGCTGTCGGGATCGGTTTCGATCGTGGCGGATGCCATGAACAACCTGTCCGATGCCAGCTCGAATATCGTGAGCGTGCTGGGCTTTAAGCTGGCGAGCAAGCCGGCCGACCCCGAGCATCCTTACGGCCACGGTCGCTACGAGTATCTCTCGGGTCTGGTCGTGGCTGCACTCGTGCTGCTGATCGGCCTTGAGCTTATCAAATCCTCGTTTGAGCGCATCATCCACCCCGAACCTGTCGAGTTCTCGCTTGCCCTGGTGGCGGTCCTGGCGCTTTCGATGGTCGTAAAGCTCTGGATGGCGGCCCTCAACCAAAAGCTCGGTGACCGCATTGAGTCCGAGACGCTGCATGCGACCGCGCAGGATTCCAAGAACGATGTCCTTGCCACAGGCGCCGTGCTGGCGTGCGCGATTGTTTCCCAGGTGACGCATATCAATCTTGATGCATGGGTCGGCCTTGCCGTTGGCGCCTATATTGGCTGGAGCGGTTTTGAACTCATCCAGGATACGGTGAGCCCGCTTTTGGGCCAGACGCCCGATCCTAAGCTGGTCAAGCACATTCGAGACAAGATCATGAGCTACCCCGGCGTTTTGGGCGTTCACGACCTTATGGTTCACGATTATGGTCCGGGCAGGAAGTTCGCAAGCGCTCACGCTGAGATGGCAGCCGAGGCAAGCCCGCTGGAAAGTCACGACACGCTCGATAACATCGAGCAGTCGTTTAGGAACGAAGACGGCATGATTGTCACACTTCACTACGACCCCATCGTGACCGACGATCCAAAGGTGGCGAGCATGCGCTTGCGCATCAACGCTATGGCTCAAGAGATCGATAGCCGCCTTTCGATTCATGATTTGCGCTGCGTGCCGGGCCCCACGCACACCAACGTGATTTTTGACTGCGTGCGTCCCTCGGATCTGCAAATGAGTGCCGAAGACTTAAAGCACGCGCTGGCACAACGGGTCGAATCGGAATATCCAAAGTCGATTGCCAAGATTACGATCGACGAAGACTACGTAGGACATACCCACGAGTAAGGCTGTGCCGGCAAAGCAGGTTATGCAGAAGGGGAGAGCATGAAGAAGCTGTATCTACTCCGCCACGGTCAGACGGAGTTCAACGTCAAAAAGCTGGTCCAGGGCCGCTGCGATTCACCGCTGACCGACCTGGGCCACAAACAAGCGGGAATGGCAGCCGCATGGCTCAAGGGCCACGGCGTCGTCCCCGATAAAGTGGTCTCTTCGCCCCTAGGCCGAGCCATGGACACAGCTCAGCTCGTCGCAACCGAACTCCTCGGCCCGGACGCAGCAGTCGAGCCCTGCGAAGGCATCATCGAACGCTGCTACGGAACCTTCGAAGAAGGCCCTCACGACGCCCTGCCCACTGACGTCTGGGATCCGGGCGAGGACTTAATCCCATTCGGAGGAGAAGGAAGCCAGGCACTGCAAGAGCGCATGGTAGACACCCTCACCAATATCATGGGCTCCGAGGGCATCGAAACCCTTCTAGCAGTAAGCCACGGCAGCGTCAGCCGCCAATTCATCAAGGCTGCAGCCCCAGAGGGCTTCGAGCTCCCAACAAAACTCCCCAATTGCGCCATCATGATCTTCGATTTCGATGAGGCAAAGCCACAAGCAGAAGGCGAGCCTCATCAATGTAAGTTCACCCTCCAGCAAATAGTGGACCCCCAACAAAGTCATTAGCCTGAGCGAGCAAGGTTTAGCACACTGGGAACGTGCCACGCACTTTACCTGCGTAAACAATGTGAGTGAAATATGAATCTCGATGGATACGCCCGCAGCCGTGTATACTAAACAGCTGTGTGAAACCAGGGGAGTATTCTGGCTGGACAAAATGCCTGCTTAATAGGGTTGTCAGGTAGTCCGGGCGAAATACAAGGCTGGGGAGCACGTCGTGTAAGTAGTGGTCCTCTAGGGGCGTACGCTCGGTGGTGTACGCATTGTCCCAAGACCACGCGAGAGTTGGGATCATATCTTGATCAGCATGATTCTCGGCCGCAAGATTGGCATGACCCAGGTTTGGGACGAGAACGATAACGTCGTTCCCGTCACGGTCATCCAGGCTGGCCCCTGCGCTGTCTCGCAGGTTAAAACTCAGGCAACCGACGGCTATGACGCCGTCCAGATCGGTTTCGGCGACATCAAGGCCAAGAACGTGAACAAGCCCATGGCTGGTCACTTCGCCAAGGCTGGCGTCGAGCCTGTCCGCTTCCTTCGTGAGGTCCGCGTCGAGAACGGCGAGGAGCACAAGGTCGGCGAGGTCGTCACCGTCGCTGATTTCGCTGATGTCGAGAAGGTCGACGTCATCGGTACCTCCAAGGGTAAGGGCTTCCAGGGTCGCATCAAGCGCTGGGGTCAGCGCCGCGGTCCTATGACGCATGGTTCTCACTTCCAGCGTCACCCCGGTTCTATCGGTCAGTGCGCCTATCCTGCGCGCGTCCTCAAGGGCGTCAAGATGGCCGGTCACATGGGTAACGAGCGCGTTACCGTCAAGAACCTTTCCGTTGTCCGCATCGATGCCGAGCAGAACCTCATCTTGGTCAAGGGCGCTGTCCCGGGTGCCAAGAATGGTCTCGTCGCCATCCGTATGGCCTAAGGGCCCAGCCCATTTAGCCCAGCGTCATACCAAGGAGAACACTTAAATGGCAAAGTTTGAAGTAAAGAACAGCGAGGGCAAGAAGGTCGCCGAGGCCGAGCTCGCCGCTGAGGTGTACGGCATCGAGCCGAACATCCACGTTATGCACCACATCGTCAAGTGCCAGATGGCCTCTTGGCGTCAGGGCACCCAGTCTGCTAAGGGTCGCTCTGAGGTTTCCGGTGGCGGCAAGAAGCCTTGGCGTCAGAAGGGCACCGGCCGTGCCCGCCAGGGTTCCATCCGTGCTGCCCAGTGGCGTCACGGTGGCGTTGTCTTCGCCCCCAAGCCCCGTTCCTACGCTAAGCGTATGAACAACAAGGAGGTCAAGCTGGCTATGCGCTCCGCGCTGTCCGCCAAGCTGGCCGATGGCGAGCTCGTGCTCGTCGACGACTACGGCTTCGAGAAGCCTTCCACCAAGGCTGCCGTCGCCATGCTCAAGGCTCTCGGCCTTGAGGGCAAGCGTCTGACCATCATCGTTCGCGATGAGGACGTCAACGCCTACCTGTCGTTCCGCAACATTCCCAAGACGTTCATCATCACCGCTGACGAGGCCAACACCTACGATCTCGTCAACAACAACGCTGTGCTGATGCCCGCCGACATCGCCGTTCACTTCGGGGAGGTGCTTGCATAAATGACCGCCCACGAGATCATCATCCGTCCGATCGTGTCCGAGCGTTCCTTCTCCGGCATGGAGCTGAACAAGTACACGTTCGAGGTCGCCAAGGATGCTAACAAGTATCAGATCAAGGACGCTGTCGAGGAGATCTTCGGCGTCAAGGTCGTTCGCGTGAACACCCTGACGGTCAAGCCCAAGACCAAGCGCGTGCGCTATGTCGCCGGCAAGACCCGTTCTTGGAAGAAGGCCATCGTCACGCTGGCCGAGGGCGACACCATCGAGGTCTTTGGCAACCAGGCCTAAGACTCGCTGCTGTTGAGTGAGCTCATGCCTCCCAAATAGGGGAGGCGGGAGCTCAAGGTTTTGGGTGTATAAAATGGACACGCCCGGAACCGTGTATACGTCCGGTGTCATCGCACCCGAGGCAGAACCTCGAATCCCTGTCTGCGATGGCTAACGGATTCCTATTGAAAGGGATTGTAATGGCTGTAAAGCACCTTAAGCCGACCTCCGCTGGTAGGCGTTGGCAGACGATCTCCGACTTCTCCGAGATCACCTGCACCAAGCCCGAGAAGTCTCTTCTCGAGCCCCTGCCCAAGAAGGCCGGTCGTAACAACAACGGCCGCATCACCACCCGCCACCAGGGCGGCGGCGTGAAGCGTCGTTACCGCGTGATCGACTTCAAGCGCAACAAGGACGGCGTGCCCGCCAAGGTTGCCACGATCGAGTACGATCCGAACCGTTCCGCTCGCATCGCTCTGCTGCACTACGCTGACGGTGAGAAGCGCTACATCCTGGCCCCCAAGGGCCTCGAGGTCGGTCAGACCATCATGTCCGGTTCTGACGCCGACATCAAACCGGGCAACGCTCTGCCCCTCGCCGACATCCCCGTCGGTACGCTCATCCACGCCGTCGAGTTCCAGCCGGGCAAGGGCGCTGCTATCGCCCGTTCCGCCGGTAACTCCTGCCAGCTGATGGGTAAGGAGGGCAAGTACGCTATCGTCCGTATGCCTTCCTCCGAGATGCGCCGCATCCTCGTTACCTGCCGCGCCACCGTCGGTGAGGTCGGCAACGCCGATCACTCCAACATCGTCATCGGCAAGGCCGGCCGTAAGCGTCACATGAACGTGCGCCCGACCGTCCGCGGTACCGTCATGAACCCTGTCGACCACCCGCACGGCGGTGGCGAGGGCAAGAACCACACCTCTGGTCGTCCCTCTGTTACCCCCTGGGGTAAGCCGACGAAGGGCCTTCGTACGCGCAAGAAGAAGAAGGTCTCGAACCAGCACATCATTCGTCGCCGTAAGAAGTAATTTCGGATACCGAGTTTTAGGAGAAAGCACTTATGAGCAGAAGTCTCAAAAAGGGCCCGTTCGTGGAGACTCGCCTTCTCTCGCGTATCACCGCGATGAACGAGGCTGGCAAGAAGGACGTCGTGAAGACCTGGTCCCGCGCGTCCACCATCTTCCCCGAGATGGTTGGTCACACCATCGCCGTCCACGACGGCCGCAAGCATGTGCCCGTGTATGTTACCGAGTCCATGGTTGGTCACAAGCTCGGCGAGTTCGCGCCGACTCGTACGTTCCGTGGCCACAAGGCCAAATAGGGGGTTAACCGTAAATGGCAACTAAGTCTATTGAAACTGAGGCCACCGAGGTTCGCGCCGTCGCTAAGTACGTGCGTGTTTCCCCCAGCAAGGCCCGCCTGGTGGTCGATCTGATCCGCCGCAAGCCTGTCGCTCAGGCCTTCGACATCCTCCACTTCTGCGACCGCGCCGTCGCCGTGGATGTCGAGAAGGTTCTCCGTTCCGCCGTTGCGAACGCCGAGAACAACAACGGTCTGCGTGCCGACAACCTGGTTGTCGCCGCTGCCTATGTTGACGAGGGTCCGACGCTTAAGCGCATCCGTCCCCGCGCCAAGGGTTCCGCTTCTCGTATTCTGAAGCGTACTTCCCACATCACCGTCGTCGTTGCTCCTCGAAAGGAGGCGTAAAGCTGTATGGGTCAGAAAGTCTACCCCACCGGCTTCCGTCTTGGCATCACCGAGAACTGGCGCTCCCGCTGGTTCGCAGAGAAGGATTACGCTAAGACCCTCGGTAACGATCTCGAGATCCGCAAGTACCTCGAGAAGCGTCTTTCCCGCGCAGCTGTCTCCCGTGTCGAGATCGAGCGCGCTGGCGACAAGGTGAAGGTCATCATCCTCACCGCTCGCCCCGGCGTTGTCATCGGTAAGAAGGGTGCCGAGATCGATACCCTCCGCACCGAGCTCGAGAAGGTCGCTGGGGTCTCCAAGGGCCAGCTCTCCGTCGACGTTGTCGAGATCAAGCGACCCGAGCTCGACGCCAACCTCGTTGCTCAGTCTATCGCCGAGCAGCTCGAGGGCCGCGTTGCCTTCCGTCGCGCTATGCGTAAGGCTGTCCAGTCCGCCCGCAAGGCCGGCGCTAAGGGCATCCGTATCCAGTGCTCCGGTCGTCTCGGCGGTGCCGAGATGGGCCGTCGTGAGTGGTACCGCGAGGGTCGCGTGCCTCTGCACACCCTCCGTGCCAAGATCGACTACGGCACGGCTGTCGCCAGCACCACCATGGGTGCTTGCGGCGTGAAGGTCTGGATCTACCTGGGCGAGAAGCTCCCGGGCCAGCCTGTTCCCAACCCTGCACTCGAGGGCTCTTCCCGTCCTCGTCGTCGTAACTCCGAGAGGAGGGGTCAGTAGTGCTTGCCCCTAAGCGTATTCTTCACCGCAAGGTGCAGCGTGGCTCCATGAAGGGCCAGGCCAAGGGTAATACCGAGCTGCATTTCGGCGAGTTTGGTATCCAGGCTCTCGAGGCCCATTGGATCACCAACCGTCAGATCGAGGCCGCTCGTATTGCCATGACCCGCTACATGAAGCGTGGCGGTCGTGTCTACATCACGATCTTCCCCGATAAGCCCATCACCAAGAAGCCTGCCGAGACTCGCATGGGTTCTGGTAAGGGCAACCCCGAGGAGTGGGTGGCCGTCGTCAAGCCCGGCCGCATCATGTTCGAGGTCAAGGGCGTGCCCGAGGAGGTCGCTCGCGAGGCTCTGCGTCTTGCTCAGCACAAGCTCCCCATCAAGACCAAGATTGTGGTTGCCAAGAACGCTGAGCAGCGCATCGAGAAGGAAATGGCTGAGGAGGCCGCTCTCGAGGCCAAGTGGGCTGCTGAGGACGCCGCCGCCAAGGAGGAGAACTAATGAAGCCCGCAGAGATTCGTGAGCTCTCGGACGCTCAGCTCGTTGAGAAGCTGAAGGAAATGCGCGCCGAGCTCTTTAACCTTCGTTTCCAGATGGCCACCAGCCAGCTGGACAACACCGCTCGCGTCAACACCGTGAAGAAGGACATCGCTCGCGTCCTCACGGAGCAGCGCGCCCGCGAGATCGCAGCGGAGAAGTCCGCTGTCGCCGAGTAGGACCTAAGGAGAGAACATGACTGATTCGCGTAACTCGCGTAAGGTCCGTACGGGTGTCGTTACCTCCGTCTCCGGTGCCAAGACCATTGTTGTCACCATCACCGAGCGCAAGCGTCACCCCAAGTACGGCAAGATGATGACCAGCTCCAAGAAGCTGCACGCTCACGACGAGGAGTGCACGGCTGGCGTGGGCGATACCGTCCGCGTTATGGAGACCCGTCCTATGTCCAAGATGAAGCGTTGGCGCCTCATCGAGGTCGTCGAGCGCGCTAAATAAGCAGTCGCTCTTACGACTTGTACGTTTCCGAAGATGTGCGTATGCCTGGCTTGCATACCACGGGCCGTATAAAGGCTGCGCACCTCTCTTCGGTTCTTAGTTCGGAGGAACATCTACCATGATTCAGATGCAAACCATGCTGAACGTCGCCGACAACTCCGGCGCTCGCAAGATTCGCTGCATCAAGGTGCTTGGCGGTTCCAAGCGTCGTTATGCAGGCATCGGCGATGTGTTCATCGGTGCTGTCCAGGAGGCTACCCCTGGCGCCAACGTCAAGAAGAAGGACGTTGTCCGTTGCGTCGTCGTTCGCACCGTTAAGGAGATCCGCCGCAAGGATGGCTCCTACATTCGCTTTGATGAGAACGCCTGCGTTGTCATCAACAACGATGGTTCGCCCGTCGGTACCCGTATCTTCGGGCCCGTCGCTCGCGAGCTTCGTGACAAGAAGTACATGAAGATCGTCTCGCTCGCTCCCGAGACTCTGTAGTTAGGGGAGATATATGTATATCAAGAAGGGCGATAAGGTCCAGGTTCTCTCTGGTAAGGATCGCGGCAAGCAGGGCGTTGTCCTGCGTGCTCTCCCCGCCGAGAACAAGGTCGTTGTCGAGGGCGTTTCGGTCGTCAAGAAGGCCGTCAAGCCCAACGCTGCCAACCAGCAGGGCGGCATCGTTTCGCAGGAGGCTCCTATCGACGCCTCCAACGTCAATCTCGTTTGCCCCGAGTGCGGTAAGGTTACCCGCGTCGGTCACGAGAAGGACGGCAAGAACAAGCTGCGCGTCTGCAAGAAGTGCGGCCACAAGTTCTAAGCTGCCCCGCAACATCAAGTTGCTAGCAAAGGCCCGGATGCCCCAAGGCACCCGGGCCTTTTTCTATCCCTACTCATTGGGGACAGACTTAAATGAGTGGTCGTACTAGTCGTTGGGGGCGTTCTTAAACAACTAGTCGTTGGGGACAGTCTTGCATAGAAAGCGTTACATGGGGAACGTCCCCAGGTGCCGGCAGCTTGGGACATTCCTTTTTTGTCGGCAGTTTGGGACAGTCCCTTGATGTCTGATGCCCCCCCCAGAGGGGTGGAGTATTACGGCCTACTCTGTCTTTTAGGGTTTTGGTGTCCCGCTCCCTTATGTTTAAGACGGATCGTTGCATGCGCATTTACGCGCATACCATTGCGCGATACTGCGTGTACTCGCGCAAACATGTGTAAACTATGGCTAAATAATGACTGTAAAGCAAATAAATACGCAAATACGAGCATGCACGCGCGTATTTGTGCGAATATGGAAACGGCAGAATTGCAAGACGCTCCATGATTCAGGAGGCACATATGGTAGATTCCAAGCAGGCTCCGCTCGACGCCGCGGCAGCCGCCAAGGCAGCGTTCGCTTCGGTCCAGGACAAGCAGTTCCCCGACGATATTTTTACGGCTCCCGAGCTTCGTTGGGCTGTGATCGGGTGCGGCGTTATCGCCAACCAGATGGCCCAGTCTCTCGCTCTTGCCGGCCGCAAGCTTGCGGGCGTCGCCAACTGTACGCTGTCCAAGGCTCAGGCTTTTGCCGAGCAGTATGGCATCGAGAAGGTCTATGAAACGGTTGAGGACCTCTACGCCGATCCGGGCATCGACGCCGTCTATATCACCACGCCGCACAACACGCATATCACCTATCTGCGTGACGCGCTGGCCGCCGGCAAGCACGTGCTCTGCGAGAAAGCCATTACCCTCAATTCCGCTGAACTCGATGAGGCCCGTTCCATTGCCGCCGAGCACAACGTGGTCCTTATGGACGCTACCACGGTGCTCCACATGCCCTTGTATCAAGAGCTGCGCCGCCGCATGGATGCCGGCGAGTTCGGCCGCATGAACCTCGCTCAGCTTAACTTTGGTAGCTACAAGGAGTACGGCGACCTGACCAACCGTTTCTACAATCGCAACCTTGCCGGCGGTGCCATGCTCGATATTGGTGTGTATGCCCTGTCCGTCATGCGCCTGTTTATGGCGAGCCAGCCCGCCGAGGTCGTGTCTCTAGGCAACACCTGCGAGACTGGCGTCGATGTTGCGGGCGGCATCGTCTGCCGCAATGCCGAGCAGCAGCTGGGCGTCGTGAGCCTTACGCTCCACTCCAAGCAGCCCAAGCGCTCGGTCATCAGCTTTGACAAGTGCTACATCGAGGTCAACGAATATCCGCGTGCCGATCACGCGACCATCGTGTGGACTGCGGACGGCCACCGCGAGGAGGTCCACGCAGGCACCGAGGCTTACGCCCTGTGTTATGAGATGGCCGATCTTGAGAAGGCCGTTGCCGGCGACGACTCCAAGCGCGAGCTTCTGGATTATGCTTCTGATGTTATGGAGCTTATGACCAAGCTTCGCGCCGATTGGGGAGTCGTGTACCCCGAGGAGGAGTAAGCGATGCTTGCGGAAGATAGGCTCAACGCAATCGTGTCGATGGTGCAGCAGACGGGCTCGGTAACCGTACCGGAGCTTGCTGAGGCCCTGGGCGTGACGGCGTCTACCATTCGGCGCGACCTGCAGACGCTCAATCGCGCACACCGTATCGCCAAGGTGCACGGTGGGGCGACAAGCCTTGAGCGCGCGCACGTGACGCGCGACCTGACGCTTAATGAGCGCAGCGATCTCCATAACGACGACAAGGAACGTATCTGCGCCCGTGCGGCGGCGCTGGTGGAGCCCGAGAGCTTTGTGTACATCGATTCGGGTTCGACGACGCTCAGGCTCATCGAGCATCTTCCGCATCTCGAAAGGGTCACCTATGTGACTGATTCCGTGCTCCATGCTCAGCATCTCGCTTTGCGCGGCATGCGTACCGTGGTGCTGGGCGGCGAGCTCAAACCCGAGACCGAGGCGCTCGTTGGCCCCGATGCCTTGGCAACTCTAGACCGCTACAACTTCAACTGCGGCTTTTGGGGTTCCAACGGCATTGCCGCCGAGCAGGGCTTTACGACGCCCGATATCGAGGAGGCACAGGTCAAGCGCATCTCGATGCGCCATACGGCCAAACGCTTCGTAATCTCGGATGCCAGCAAATTTGGCATGGTGGCGCCCGTCAAGTTCGCGGACTTCCGCGACGCAACGATTATTACCGCAGGCGAGGTCCCAGCCAAGTACCGGGCAATGGACAACGTCGTCACGGTCTAGCGGCGGGGCAAGGTCAAAACCATTTAGTTTTTCTCAATAGAAAAGCGGCAACGTCCATTACGGGCGTTGCCGCTTTCGTTGTCTGCCGGTTTTGTCTAAGTCTATAACAACTAGACCGTTAAAAGTGGGTTAGATGTTACAGATTGAGATTGCTTGGGGCGACGCTGGTGGTTTGTCTAAATCTATAACATCTGAGGCTGATTTTGCCGAGTTACTGTTACAGATTGAGATTTTCCCTTGAGGGGGATTCGAATGTCTCGATCTGTAACAGATAGACCGGAAAATGGGTTCTAACTGTTACAGATCGAGACGTTTTGGGACCGCGGCTGAGCCATTGCGGCAAAACCACCACAAAGGTGCCTGTCCCCTTTGTGGTGGTTTAGGGCTCCCAGGGGCAGGGGGCTTCGATGTGGATGTGCTCGCCGGTTACGGGATGCGTAAAGGACACGCTATGGGCATGGAGCATGAGGCCGCAGGGGCGCGGCGTTCCGTACAGGTCGTCGCCAACCAGGGGATGACGCTCACTCGCCAGGTGCACGCGAATCTGATGCTTGCGGCCGGTGAGTAGCTCGACATCGATATACGAGCGCGCGGGCAGGCCACGACGGCTCTTAAGACGTTTGAGTACCTTGACGCGCGTCTGAGACGGCTTGCCGCTGGCGCCAACGCGCATCTTGCGGCTGTCGTGGCGGTCGCGGGCGATGGGCTTGTCGATGAGCTTTTCGTTCCAGTCGATCTTGCCCTCGGCGAGCGCCAGATAGTGCTTTTCGAATGCGTGGTCGATGATCATCTGGTCAAAAGCGGGCTGCGTCTGCTTGTCGAGCGAGAACAACACCACGCCGGTGGTGTTGCGGTCCAGGCGGTTGAGCGGCTGCATGTCAGTCGCGGCAAAGCCGTCGCCCATCGCCAGCAAAAGGTCGCTAGCGTAGTCGGTAAGTGTGCGCTCGCCGGTGCCGTCACCGTGGACGATCATGCCAGCGGGCTTGTCGATGGCCATGAGCCAGGCGTCGCAGTAGAGGACTTGAGGTTCTTCGTTCACGTGTAAGCCTTTCGGTTAGCTGATTCCCACAAACATGCAGCCCGAGGTCGCCCCGCGCAGGCGGGCGGCGGGCTTGCGGCCGGCATGCGCTGCTTCGATGGCACGACGGACGCGGGCGACGGCACGGCCCACCTCATCTGTCTCGAGCAGCGTTCCGTCTACCATGAGACGACGGACGCCGGCGTCGAGCAACTGCGGTACCTGCGGCGTAAGGTCGATGGGGTAGGCGTCGTACAAGCGAGAGCGGCCATGGATGTCGGTGCGCACGGGCATGACCTTGCCGTCGATATTCTTGAGCGACAGCTTGCGGGCGCGCAGGCGGCAGTTGGCGCAATCGTGGATGCAGCCATTGGCCACCTGCAGGATGCAGTGCTCGCTCGTCATAACGCGCGGGCGGCCAAAGACGGTGATGCCCAGAGCCGCGGGCGCAGCGGCGCCGAGCGAGACAATCTCGTCGAGTGTGATCTCGGGCGAGAGCCAAAACGCACCGGCTCCGCGCTCGGCAAGCGCCTCCATGCAGGGCGTGTTGTGCACCGGCAGGCAAGAGCGAATCTCGGCCGTGGCGCCAACCTGGGCGGCCAGGGCAAGCTCAGAGATGTTGCCAATAGCGACCGTGGCGCCGGCAACAACCCACGGGTCGACGCGTACGTGGTCAACGGCGCGGCAGACCTCATCGAGCACGGGTACGATGCCCTGCTCAAATGCATCGGCGGGGGAGAGCTCGGCCGCATCGAGCGCGTCGGTGGTCATGTAGATGCGCGTTACACCCTCGGCACGAGCGGCCTCGGCGGCCTCGAGCGAGGTGACGGTGGCGCAGATCTGCGGCTCATCGCGGTAGTGCTCGGGCGCGGGGCGGGAATCACTGGTTACAATCGCCGGCAGCTCGAGCGTTTTCGCGCGCTCCTCGTACGGTGCCAGAATGGCCTCTTCCAGCGCCTTACAAGCGGCGGCGCGCACCTTGTGCACGGCGGAAAAGCCCATACCGCAGCCGGCGTCGAGCGAAACGTCAAAGCTTGCGGCCTCAAAGGGAGAGGAGCCCATGCGCCCGACGTGCTCAACCAGATCGGATGCCTCGACGGCGCGGGTCTTGGCAGCCTCGACGGTAAAGCCCGTGGCAGTGGCCGTAAGCGAAGGGTCGTCGCAGCAGGTGAGCGTAACGGTAAACGGCTCGCCCAGGCGCGCCACGACGGACACGTCAACAGCTCGGCGGCGCAGCACATCGCGCTTGAGCGCGGCGCCGGCGGCGTCGATGGCGCGCTGACTGCGAATCACGCGGACGCGGCAGCCCTCGGGCATGCTGCGGGGCACGCGGCACTCGATGATGTCGCCGGCAGCGGCATCCTCGGCAGCGATGGTGGTCAGGAACTGGTCAAACTCATTGTCGTGACGAAGCTCCAGCAGGTCGCCCTTGCCCACGGGCTCAAACAACTCAATGCGGGCGATGGCGGCGCGGCGACGACGGTCGTCGGGTTTGAGCCCGCGCACGTCGCGGTTGGCCAGACGGCTGCCCAGCACCGTGCCCACAATCTGGCCGCGGTTGTTGGAGCGCTCGTAACTCATCATCTCGTCGCCCGAGGTGCCGTCCTGATAGGCGTGCGTAAAGTCGCGGTTAAAGCAGCGCTTGAGTTGGCGCTGGCGAGCGGCGTCCTCGTCCTTATCTACGGCGACCCCGGCCAGCATGTCGTCGATCTGATGACGATACACATCAACGATGGAGTACACGTAATCGGGCGCCTTCATGCGGCCCTCGAGCTTGAGCGATGCGGCGCCGGCGTCATACAGACGGCGAACAAGCTGCGACGTGTTGGTGTCGCGCGGGCACAGCGCGCGCCCGCGACCGGCGGGGGAGAGCGAGCGGCCGTTCTCGTTGATCAGCTCGTAAGGCAGGCGACAGGGCTGAGCGCACATGCCGCGGTTGGCCGAGCGGCCCGCCATGGCAAAACTCGAGAGCAGGCATAGGCCCGAGTAGCAAAAGCAGATGGCGCCATGGCTGAAGACCTCAAGGTCCACATCGGGCGCGGCGTCGTGAATGGCGGCGATTTCGTCGATGGAGAGCTCGCGCGAGAGAGTCACGCGGTCGGCGCCCTGCTCACGGCACCAAAGGGTTCCGCGGTCGTCGTGGATGTTCGCCTGGGTCGAGATATGTGTCTCGATGCCGGGCATGGTGCGCTTGACCTCAAAGAACAGACCCCAGTCCTGGATAATGAAGGCATCGGCGCCCAGCGTGGAGCAGCGATGAATGAGCTGCAGTGCATCGCCCATCTCGGACTGCTTGATGACGATGTTGACCGTGACGTAGACGCGCGACCCGGCTAGATGCGCGGCGCGGCAGGCTTGCTCAAAGGCCTCGTCGGTAAAGTTGGTTGCCTTGCGGCGGGCGTTGAAGCTGCCCATGCCGCAGTAGATGGCGTCTGCCCCGGCGGCGAGCGCGGCGGCAAAGGGCTCCGGGCCTCCGGCGGGGGCCAAAAGCTCGGGCCTGCGGTTAGTGGTTCGGCTGGCGGTTGCGGTCATATCCTGCCTTTCAAAATGCTCAGATATTCAAAAGTATAGTGGCGTCGCTGCGATGGACGATGCCCGCAGCCTAAGCAGGACAAAGTCTTCAGCAGCTTGGACTGGCTGCTCCACATGAGAACCGTTCAGCGGTTCGGGGAAACCGTTGGGCGATAAAATATTCTCGCAAGCTGATAATATTCTTGCATCAAACAGAAACCTTGAGTACTATCCCAATCAAGCGCGGTGTTCAGACCGAACTGTGCCTCCCGGTGTGAACACCGCGCTCACGCTCTCTCAATTGATCGTAAGGAGAAAAACATGAGCAAGACCGTCGTGTCTTCCGATAACGCACCCGCAGCCATCGGCCCGTATTCCCCCGGTATCCAGGCCGACAACATGGTGTTCCTGTCCGGCCAGCTGGGCATCGATCCCGCGACCGGCAAGATGCCCGAGGGCGTCGAGGCCCAGGCCAAGCAGTCCCTCGCCAACGTCGAGGCCCTGCTGACCGCTGCCGGCGCTACCTTTGCCGATGTCGTCAAGACCACGGTCTACCTGGCCGACATCGCCGACTTCGCCGCCGTGAACGAGATCTACGCCTCCAAGTTTGAGGCCCCGTTCCCCGCGCGCAGCGCCTTCCAGGTTGCCGCCCTTCCGGCTGGCGGTCTGGTCGAGATCGAGGTCGTTGCCGCTCTCTAAGGCGTTGGCCACAACTAAACATGACATGCAAAAAGACCCTGCAGTGCGAGCTGCAGGGTCTTTTGTTAAGTGACGGATCGCTTGTGGAGCCGCGCTTCATTTTGCTCGTTAGCCTTCCTTTCGGACTTTTTGCAGGTAGCGGTAGACGCTGGGCTCCGAGATGCCCAGCGCGGTGGCGGCGCAGGCAACAGCGCCCTTGAGCATGAACACCCCGTTGCCGTTGAGGTGGCGAATGACGTCCACGCGGTCGCTCTGACCAAGCGACGCTACATCCAGCCCACGCGCGCTCAGCAACTCGGCAATGCTGCGGTCGATGAGCTCCTGTGTGGACTCCGAAAGGCTTTCGACCTCGATAGGGGCGGGCTCCGTGCGCGTTGGCGCCGCGTCGAAGCACGCCATGAGCTGCTGCGCCATGGCGTTGATGGAGCGTACGGTCGAGAGGTCGGTGTTGACGCAGAGCATACCGACGATCTCGTCATCCTCGCGGATAAAGAACGTCGCGGACTCCAGCGTCTTGCCTCCGGCGCCGCGGCCCTCGTAGCCCGTAATAAACGGCAGGTCGCGATACTTGGGGTCGTGCATGATCTTGAGCGCCAGATCGGTGGCGGGACCGCCGACCTTGCGGCCACTCACGATGCCGTTGCGAATATCGACGATGGCGTGGTCGGGATCCGAGAAATCGTGCAGCACGATCTCGCTGTTCTTACCGAGTATCTGCTCCAGGAAATCGACCATCGGCAAAAAGCGGCGTACGGTCTCGTTCACGGGCAACTCCTTTGGGTGAAATCGGAAATGTTCATAACAATTTTTTCTCATGGTAACACGCTGCCCATCATCTCGTATATCCGCAGGTACATTGCGTAATGCAGACGAACGGTAGGAATTTAGCGGTAAACGGTTGACCAAAAGAAATGTTAGATGTTATTTTGACCAAACACTTTCCTGACCTGCGGAAATGCGTTATTTCAGCTGAAGAATAGTCTGATAACAAAAAATTATTATTGAGAATGAGAATCATCTTTAATACGATATGCAATGAAGGCACAACCTCAACCCCGCACTGCGTCACAATAGAGCGTTAGATGCGAAAACAACTACTTCGAGGATTGGTGGTCAAATGACCCAGGAGACGGTTACGAACGGCACTGAAGCCCTGTTCACTCGCGAAGGCATGCCTCCCGTTAAGGAAATGATCCCGTGTGCCCTTCAGCACGTACTGGCATCGTTTGCCGGCATCATTACCCCGGCGGTCATCATGGCCGGCGTCTACGGCTTTAATAGCCAGCAGAGCACCGACATCATCCAGGTCGCCCTCATTCTTTCGGCGATCGATACGGCCCTTCAGGCCTTCGCTCCCTTCCGTCGCATCGGCGGCGGCCTGCCCATCGTCATGGGCGTTTCGTTCGCGTTCCTGCCGGCCCTGCAGGCCATGGGTGCCTCGGGCTTTAGCTTTGGTGCGCTGCTGGGTGGCGAGATCGTCGGCGGCGCCGTCGCGGTCCTCTTTGGTCTGGCCTACAGCAAGATCAAGTGGCTGTTCCCGCCCGTCGTGACCGGTACGGTCATCTTCTCCATCGGCGTTTCGCTGTATCCCACGGCCGTCAAGTATATGGCCGGCGGTATGGGTACGCCGCTGTGGGGCACCCCGCAGGCCTGGTGCGTCGCTCTTATCACCTTCGCCGTGGTCTTTGCGCTCGCCAACTTTGGCAAGGGCACGCTCAAGCTGGGATCCGTGTTCTTTGGCATGATCGTTGGCATGATCGTTTCGATCCCCTTTGGCATGATCGACTTCTCCAGCGTCGCCACCGCTCAGGTCTTCGCCCTTCCCAAGCTCATGCCCTACGCGCTCGAGTTTGATCCCGAGGTCTGCATTACCCTCGCCGTCGTGTTCCCCATGGTTGCCATCCAGGTTATCGGTGACGTCTCCGCCGCCTGCCTGGGCTCCATCGACCGTATGCCCACCGAGCGCGAGCTCTCTGGCGCTATCGTGTCCCAGGGCCTCACTTCTATGGTCGGCGGCCTGCTGGGCGGTCTTCCCACCAGCGCCCTTGGCCAGAACGTGGGCATCATCTGCTCCAACAAGGTCGTCAACAAGTGGGTCTTTGTGATCATCGCGGCCGTCTTTGCCATCGCCGGTCTGTTCCCGCAGCTCTCTGCCGTCCTTTCCGCTATCCCGCAGCCCGTCATCGGCGGCGCGACCGTCGGCGTCTTTGGCACCATCACCATGAACGGCGTGCGCATGTTCACCCGCGAGGGCCTCACGCAGCGCACTACCACTATCGTCGGCACCTCCGTCGTCTTTGGCCTGGGTATTTGGATGGCCAGCGGCTGCCTCGCCGGCGAGGGCATGCCCACCTGGGTGTCCACCGTCATCGGCTCCAACGCCGTGACCCCCACCGCCATCATGGCCATCGTGCTCAACCTGATCCTTCCGCAGACGCCGGTCGTGGCTCAGCACATCGATGCCGCCAAGGATGCCGCTGTTGATCTGGTCCTGCCCGAGAGCAAGAAGTAACCAATTCGGTGCTATTCGTCGGCGGACGCATCGCCTCGTCCGCCGACGTCATGCGGCGCCAAGCCGCACTTCAAAGGGTTTGTCCCTTTGGTGAAGCGTTGACGGGAGAGGGCCCGTTTCCGGTGTAGGCCGGCGCTTCGCACTCCGCCATGTCAGAGGTGTCAAACCCCGCCCCTGATGCTGAAGGGAGCATTAATGCTTCTGGTCGCTAACGGTTCCGTCTTTACCCGCAACGCTCAGACCCCGTTCATTCCAAACGGTGCGGTCGCCATTGACGGAGATACGATCGTCGAAGTGGGCCCCGAGTGCGAGCTCAAGGCCAAGTACCCGGATGCCGAGTACGTCGACGCCCGGGGCAACCTCATCATGCCCGGACTCATCAACTGCCACACCCACATCTACTCGGGTCTGGCCCGCGGCCTTGCCATTAAGGGCTGCAACCCCACTAACTTCCTGGAGAATCTTGAGCAGCAGTGGTGGAAGATCGACGACAACCTGACACTCGACGGCACCAAGGCCAGCGCCTATGCCACAATCCTTGACTCCATCCGCGATGGCGTCACCACGATCTTCGATCACCATGCGAGCTTCTGCGAGATCCCGGGAAGCCTCTTTACCATTAAGGATGCAGCTCAGGAGCTGGGCATGCGTTCGTGCCTGTGCTACGAGGTCTCCGATCGCCGCGGCCAGGAAAAATGCGACCAGGCCATTGCCGAGAACGCCGAGTTTGCCCAGTGGGCCGCCAAGGAGCGTCGCGATAACGACAACCACATGATCGCCGCCATGTTTGGCGGACATGCCACCTTTACGCTTTCGGACGAGACCATGGACAAGATGGCCGAGGCCAACAACGGTCTGACCGGCTTCCACATCCATGTGTGCGAGGGCATGAACGACGTGTGGGACTCCCGCCTCAACCGCGGCGGCATCAGCCCCGTCGAGCGCCTACTGCAGCACAACCTGCTGGGTCCCGACACCATGCTCGGCCACTGCATCCACGTGACGCCTGCCGAGATGGATATCGTCAAGGAGTCCGGCACCTGGCTCGTCAACAACCCCGAATCCAATATGGGCAACGCCGTGGGCTGCGCCCCCGTGCTCGAGTTCTTCCGCCGCGGTATCCCCGTGTGCATGGGCACCGACGCCTACACCCACGATATGCTCGAGAGCCTCAAGGTCTTCCTGATCATTCAGCGCCACAACGCCGCCATGCCCAACGTGGGCTGGTGCGAGGCCATGACCATGCTGTTTGAGAACAACGCCAAGATGGCGAGCAAGTACTTCGATCGCAAACTCGGCGTGCTCGAGGCCGGCGCCGCCGCCGACGTCATCGTTATGGACTACAAGCCCTTTACGCCGCTGAGCGAGGAGAACATCGACGGCCACATGCTCTTTGGCATGATGGGCAAAAACTGCCGCACCACCATCATCAACGGCCGCGTCCTGTACAAGGATCGCGAGTTTGTGGGCATTGATGAGGAAAAGATCAATGCGTGGACCATGGCTGAGTCCAAGAAGCTCTGGAGCACGCTCAACGATCGCACCTACTAATAACAAGTAGATTCACGCGCGTCGGATGTTTCGTCGCATCCGACGCGCGTATAGGCGACCTCCGCGGGGTCGCCGGCGCTGTGCTAGCGCTACACCGTATTTGCGCCCGCCGCGCGGTCTCGCCGGGCGTTACAGAGAGGAGCTCACTATGAGCGACATCATGAGGCCGATCCCGTTTTCGCAGCTGATGAACTGGATCATCGAGGAGCACAAGACCCAGGACGCCATCTTTGGCGTGCGCAAGATGGTCACGACCAACCAGGAGGGTGCGCTTCCCATTTTTGACGAGCGCATCGAGACCCCGTTTGGCCCGGCCGCTGGCCCCAACACGCAGCTTGCCCAGAACATCGTGGCGTCCTACGTGGCCGGTTCTCGCTTTTTTGAGCTCAAGACCGTTCAGGTCATGGACGGCGAGGAGCTCTCCAAGTGTGTGAACAAGCCCTGCATTGTGGCACAGGACGAGTGCTACAACTGCGAGTGGTCGACTGAGCTTGAGGTTCCGCAGGCCTTTGCCGAGTACGTGAAGGCATGGTTCGCCTGCCATCTGATCGCTCGCGAGTACGGCCTGGGAAGCCCGGACGGCTTTGTCTTCAACATGTCCGTGGGTTATGACCTGGAGGGCATCAAGAGCCCCAAGGTCGATGCCTACATCGAGGGCATGAAGGATGCCAGCGGCTCCGACGTCTGGAACGAGTGCCGCGCATGGGCTCTCGCCAACCTGGACAAGTTTGAGCATGTCGACGCCGCGTTTGTCGAGTCCATTCCGGCACGCGTCTCCAACTCCATTACCGAGTCTACGCTGCATGGCTGCCCGCCGGCGGAGATTGAGCGCATCGCGACCTACCTCATCACCGAGAAGGGCCTCAATACCTACATCAAGTGCAACCCCACGCTGCTGGGCTATGAGTTTGCCCGCCAGCGCCTCAACGAGCTGGGCTTTGACTATATCGTCTTCGATGACACGCACTTCCGCGAGGACCTGCAGTGGGCCGATGCCGTGCCTATGTTCGAGCGCCTGATTGCCCTGTGCGCCGAGCGCGGTCTTGAGTTTGGCGTCAAGCTCACCAACACGTTCCCCGTCGACGTGACGAGAAACGAGCTGCCCTCCACCGAGATGTACATGTCGGGCCGTTCGCTGTTCTCGCTGACCATCGAGGCTGCCCGCCGCATTACTGAGCAGTTCGATGGCAAGCTGCGCATCAGCTACTCTGGCGGTGCCACGGTCTACAACATCCGCGCCCTGTACGATGCCGGCATTTGGCCCGTTACCCTGGCGACCGACGTGCTCAAGCCCGGTGGCTACGAGCGCTTTAGCCAGATGGCTGGCGAGTTTACCGACCTGGATGGCAAGCCGTTCGCGGGCGTCTCGCTCGAGGCCGTGACCGCGATCCAGGTCGACTCGCTCACCAACCCGCTCTACAAGAAGCCGCTGCGCCCGCTGCCCGACCGCAAGGTCGCCGGCAAGAGCCCGCTTTCCGACTGCTTTACCACGCCGTGCCGCACGAGCTGCCCCATCCAGCAGGATATTC
This sequence comes from Collinsella aerofaciens, assembly GCF_015553355.1. Classification (GTDB taxonomy): domain Bacteria; phylum Actinomycetota; class Coriobacteriia; order Coriobacteriales; family Coriobacteriaceae; genus Collinsella; species Collinsella aerofaciens_V. Next base: position 170,870 of record NZ_JADNGN010000001.1, on the reverse strand, counting down.
CCGCCTACCTGGCGGCTGTTGACGAGGGCCGCTACGAGGACGCACTCAACATCATCATCGAGCGCAACGCCCTGCCGTTCATCACCGGCACCATCTGCCCGCATCCCTGCGGCCGTGCCTGCGAGCGCGCATTCTACGAGCCCGAGGGCGCCCAGATTCGCGCCAGCAAGCTCAAGGCCGCCCGCGAGGCCATGACCGCCGTGCTGCCCAAGCTGCGCGCCCAGGCCATCGCCAACGACGGCGAGCGCAACGTTGCCGTTATCGGCGGCGGCCCGGCCGGTCTGGCGACGGCGTTCTTCCTGACGCGCGCCGGCGTGCCCGTCACCATCTTTGAGGCCCGCGATTCGCTCGGCGGCGTGGTCCGTCACGTGATCCCCGAGTTCCGTATCGCCAGCGACGATATCTCGCACGACGCCGAGCTTTGCCTGGCCTTTGGTGCCAAGGTTCAGCTCAACGCTCGCGTGGATTCCATTGAAGAGCTCAAGGCCCAGGGCTTTACCGACGTGGTCGTGGCCACCGGTGCCTGGATGCCCGGCTCTGCGGGCTTGGGCGAGGGTGCCGAGCTCGACGTGCTGGAGTTCCTCGAGACCGCCAAGAAGGGCGAGAAGCTCGAGCTGGGCGAGGACGTCGTGGTTATTGGCGCCGGCAACACCGCCATGGACGCGGCCCGCGTGGCCAGGCGCCTGGCCGGCGTGAAGAACGTGCGCCTGGTGTATCGCCGTACCAAGAAGCAGATGCCCGCCGACGAGGAAGAGCTCGATCTTGCTCTTGCCGACGGCGTTGAGTTCTGCGAACTGCTGGCGCCCAAGGTACTTAACGGCGCCGTGCTGACCTGTGACGTTATGGAGCTTGGCGAGCCGGATGCAAGCGGCCGTCGCAGCCCCGTCGCCACGGGCGAGACCGTCGAGCTTCCCGCCACCACGGTGATCTGCGCCGTGGGCGAGGGCATCGATGCCAGCCTGTACGATGCTGCGGGCGTCGAGCACGACCGTCGTGGCCGCCTTGCCGCCACCTCCACCGGCGTCGAGGGCGTCTGGGCTGCAGGCGATTGCCGTCGCGGTCCGGCCACCGTGGTCGAGGCTATTGCCGACGCCGCCGAAGTCGCCCGCGCCATCGCCGGCGTGGACTTTAACAAGTACGCCGACTGCAACGAGCAGGCCGGCCGCGAGGGCACCTGCTACGAGCGCAAGGGGTCGCTGTGCCGCGACAAGCGCAACTGCACCAAGACCCGCTGCCTGGGCTGCGGTTCGGTGTGCGAGGTCTGCTGTGACGTGTGCCCCAACCGCGCCAACGTTGCCATCAAGGTGCCGGGCCTGGCCAAGCATCAGGTCGTCCATGTCGACGGCATGTGCAATGAGTGCGGCAACTGCGCCGTGTTCTGCCCCTACCAGGAGGGTCGTCCCTACAAGGACAAGCTCACCCTGTTCTGGAGCGAGCAGGACATGGAGAACTCCGAGAACGAGGGCTTCCTGGCCGTGGACGAGGATCACTTTAAGGTCCGCGTCGCCGGCACGGTCCGCACCGTCTCGGTCGATGCCGTCAACACCGGCCTTCCCGAGGCCGTCCGCCTGACCATCAAGGCCGTGCGCGACAACTATTCGTACCTTCTTAAGAAATAGGCGAGTCTCTTATGGCTAAATCCATTCAACATAACGTGGCCTACGTTGCCTGCGGAAGCGGTTGTGCCTCCGCAGGCGGCGACGCCCGCTGCAGCGAAGGCTGCATTGGCTGTGGCGCCTGCGTCACGGCCTGCCCTCACGGCGCCATTGCGTTGGCCGATGGCATCGCCCGCGTGGATCGCTCCAAGTGCACGGGCTGTGGCCTGTGCGGCATGGCGTGTCCACAGCGCGTGATTGCCTTTGTTCCCGGCTATCAGAACATTCTGGTGCGCTGCAACAACACCGATAAGGGCGCCATTGCGCGCAAGATCTGCGACACGAGCTGCATCGGTTGCGGCATGTGCGCCAAAAAGTGCCCTGCCGGCGCTATCCGCATCGAGGACAACTGCGCCCATATCGACGGCGCGGACTGCCTGTCGTGCGGCATGTGCGCCGTCGTCTGCCCGCATGGCGCCATCCACGACCGCACCGGCATTGCCGCCGGCGTGTAGAAGGGAATCACCATGGCACAGGAATTCACTTTTACCGTTAACGGCGTCGAGTGCACGACGACCCAAAACAAACCGTTGCTGCGCTACCTGCGCGACGACCTGCATATCCATTCCGCCAAGGACGGCTGCTCCGAGGGCGCGTGCGGTACCTGCACCATCCATGTGGACGGTGCGGCCGTCAAGGCGTGCGTGCTGACCACCGCGCTTGCCGCCGGTCGCAACATCGTGACCGTCGAGGGCCTGCCCGAGGACGTGCGCGAGGCCTTTGTGTACGCCTTTGGCGCCGTGGGCGCCGTGCAGTGCGGCTTTTGCATCCCCGGCATGGTCATGGCGGGTGCGGCGCTCATCGCCGAGGACCCCGAGCCCACCGAGGAGCAGATCAAGTACGCCATCCGCGGTAACGTCTGCCGTTGCACCGGCTACAAGAAGATTATCGAGGGCATTTCGCTGGCAGCTGCGGTGCTCCGCGGCGAAAAGCAGATCGACGAGGATCTGGAGCGCGGCGATGACTACGGCGTGGGCAAGCGAGCCTTCCGCATCGACGTGCGCAAGAAGGTGCTCGGCGAGGGCAAGTATCCCGACGACATCGACGAGCTCGATCAGCCGGGCCTGACCTATGCCAGCGCCGTGCGCTCCAAGTATCCGCGCGCCCGTGTGCTCTCCATCGATACCTCCAAGGCCGAGGCCCTGCCCGGTGTGGTGGGCATCCTGCGCGCCGAGGACGTGCCGGTCAACCAGGTCGGCCACCTTATCCAGGACTGGGACGTCATGATCGCCCAAGGTGATATCACCCGCTGCGTGGGCGATGCCATTGTGCTGGTGGTCGCTGAGGACGAGGCGACGCTCGAGAAGGCCAATAAGCTCGTCAAGATCGATTACGAGCCTCTGGAGCCTGTGCGCAACATCGCCGAGGCCAAGGCCGCCGACGCACCGCGCCTGCACGACAGCTTCTTTGCCTTTGGCAACACGGTGGAGCTCAAGGACAACGTGTGCCAGAGCCGTCACGTGACGCGCGGCGATGCCGCCAAGGCGCTGGCAGAGAGCGCGTTTACCGTGACGCAGCGCTTTACCACGCCCTTTACCGAGCATGCCTTCTTGGAGCCCGAGTGCGCCGTCGCCTTCCCGTACAAGAACGGCGTCAAGGTGCAATCGACCGACCAGGGTGCCTACGACACGCGCAAAGAGTGTGCCCACATGTTTGGCTGGGATAACGAACCCGAGCGCGTGGTCGTCGAGACCATGCTCGTGGGCGGCGGCTTTGGCGGCAAGGAAGACGTGTCCATCCAGCACCTGGCTGCGCTCGCCGCATATAAGTTCCAGCGTCCTGTGAAGTGCAAGCTTACACGTGCCGAGTCGCTCGCGTTCCATCCCAAGCGTCATGCCATGGACGGCACCTTTACGTTGGGTTGCGACGCCGAGGGCAACTTTACCGGTCTGGACTGCGAGATCAACTTTGACACCGGCGCCTACGCGTCGCTGTGCGGTCCGGTGCTCGAGCGCGCCTGCACGCATGCCGTTGGCCCTTACAAGTACCAGAACACCGACATCCGCGGCTTTGGCTACTACACCAACAACCCGCCCGCCGGCGCGTACCGAGGCTTTGGCGTGTGCCAGTCCGAGTTTGCGCTCGAGAGCCTGATCGACCTGCTGGCCGAGAAAGTCGGCCTGGATCCGTGGGAGATTCGCTACCGTAACGCTATCGAGCCGGGCGAGGTTCTGCCCAACGGCCAGATTGCCGACTGCTCCACGGCGCTTAAGGAGACGCTGCTCGAGGTCAAGGATGCCTACTACGCGCATCCCGGACACGCCGGTATCGCCTGCGCCATGAAGAACGCCGGTGTGGGCGTGGGCCTGCCCGATGCCGGCCGCTGCAAGATTCGCGTCGAGGATGGCCGCGCCGTGGTCTACGCCGCCACGTCCGACATCGGCCAAGGCTGCAACACCGTCTTTTTGCAGGACGTTGCCGAGGCCTGCGGTCTGCCGCTGAGCTGCATTGCCAATGGCGAGTGCTCCACCGAGAACGCACCCGACTCCGGCACCACGTCTGGCTCGCGTCAGACGGTCGTGACCGGCGAGGCCGTGCGCGGCGCCGCCTTCCTGCTGCGCGATGCCATGCTTGACATCGAGGCCGGCAAGTCCGCACCCGAGGCTCCTGTGAGTGCGCATGGTGATGGCGTCAAGATCGAGTACGACGACGGTCGCGCCTATCAGCTGCGCGCACAGGAACTCGTTGCCGGCCAGGGTATGCATCCTCAGGATCCCGCGGCTGCCATCAAGGCGCTCGAGGGCCGCGAGTTTGGCTACGTGTACCTGGAGCCGACCGACAAACTGGGTGCCGACGTTCCCAATCCCAAGAGCCACATCTGCTACGGTTTTGCCACGCATGTGGTCATTCTGGATGATGACGGCCGCGTGAGCGAGGTCTATGCTGCGCACGATTCCGGCAAGGTGGTCAACCCCATCTCCATCCAGGGTCAGATCGAAGGCGGCGTGCTCATGGGGATGGGCTATGCGCTTACCGAGGACTGGCTGCTCAAGGACTGCGTACCCCAGGCAAGGTACGGTACGCTCGGGCTGTTCCGTGCGCCCGAGATTCCGGATATCCACGCCATCTACGTGGAGAAGGACGAGCTGCTGCCCGTGGCATACGGCGGCAAGGGCATCGGCGAGATCGCAACGATCCCCACGGCGCCCGCCGTGCAGAACGCCTATCGCGCGTTTGACGGCAAGCTGCGTCCAGATCTGCCCATGGTGGATACGCCGTACAGCCGCGCCCGTCACCGCGGGTAGGGTAGAGCGCGGACGGTCATTGCTGACGAGCTGTTCGCGCTCAACATCAACTGCATATGCTGCACCTTTGGCCCCAGCTCCATCGTGAGTCGGGGCCTTTTGTTTGGAGCGCCTCCGCATGCGGAAACTGCGTCCCAGAATTTCGCTTCAGAGTGGGATGCCGTTTCCGGCTGAACCCTCTGGCGGAAAGTTCATCCCAGAATTGACGCTCGGAGTGGGACACAGTTTCCGGATGGAACCTCAGCGGAAATTGCGTCCCAGTTTGAGCGTCTATTCCGGGATGCAGTTTCCGCTGGGCGCTTCAGCCGGAAAGCGTGTCCCGTTCTGGGCCTTGATTCCGGGACACGGTTTCCGCTAGGTATGCCATATGGAAGGCGCATCCCATTCTGAGCACTCAATCTGAGATATGGTTTCCGCGGTGCCGCCAACTGGAAAGTGTGCCCCAGTTTGATGGGCAGGCGGGCATAAGCTCAACAGCTCCTACAGGTCCACCTCGTTGAGCCATGTCGGCAGCGCGGTCTGCCGGATGCCTGCCGTCTGTAGCTTTTTGGCGAGCACTCCTGCCGAGCGGACCTCGCTGATGGTAAAGCGCAGCAGAGGGTGACCGTAGAGCGATAGGTGCGCCTCGCGCTGTCGTTCGGCAACGAGCGCCTCGGCGGTGGTGCGTCCGGCCAGCATGGTCTGGTCGGTATATTTGATGAGCCCGTCGAGCTCGCCCAGCGTGAGTTCCCGCGCCTGGCGCTCCCAGGCAAAGTCCGTTCGTATGGGCTTGGCCGAATTGAAGGGGTCCGTCAGCTCGTATTGAAGCCAATCGGGCGCAAAGCCCGTCTCGATCATGACGGCTCGGGCGACCGATTCCCCGCCGCTCTCGGCGCGGGCGTCGGCATATCGAAGCGTTGTGAGAGCCGTACGAATCGCGCGACCATTGCGGGCAGTTGCTCGTTGCTCGACGGCCTCCATCAGCTGTTCCCGCACAAGGACGAGCTTTGAGATCGCCGAATCGGCAATGGGCATACCGTCGGCAAAACCGGTCTGCAACAGGCAATCTGTAACCGTTTGGATGGGCGGCGTTACCGATATGCCGGCTCTGCGTTTTGCTCCGGCCGGCTCAATCTGGTGCCGCTGAATATGTGCGCCCGGACGAGCCGACGGCTTGGTGGTACTGCAGACATGCACGACATTCAGGTGTCGCCACGAGACCTCGAGCCCCAGCAGACAGGCGGCCGAAAACGAGCAGAACGTCCAATCGGGGTGGATGATCGCAAGGGCGCGGAGGATTTCGCAATGGCGTTGCGCTCGGTTGAGTTCATCCCAGCGCGTTTTTCGCGCAAACAACCCCGGCATGGGCGAGACAACCGTGCCGCCGGTGCGCCGAAGGAGCGCTTTTCGGATCGCCGTGCTCGGGGGAATCAGGCAGCGCCCCTCTTGTTCGGCTTGAGTGAGCAGTTGGTCGATGAGCTGGTCATTGCAATGGGTCATGAGCTACCGCCTCCTTTTGGTTAGCAAAAACGTATCAGCTGGAACTTGCCGCTCAGCTGACCAAAAGCTGACCAAAATCTAACCATGCAGGTAGATGACCTGCTTTTGGCAACATATTTCTTGTTTGAATCGGTGGGCGGTAATCGGCGACCGTGAACGGTAACTGGATATGAAGTCTTGGTAAGTTTCGGGACGTGTACTTTTTGAAAAAGAGCATTCTATCTGCTGTTTTGTGTTTCTGGATCGCATATTTGAAGGCATGTGATAAGGGCGGCGGACTGTCGCCTTGTATCTGCGGAAACTGTGACCCGGAATTGCCACTCGGAATGGGACGCGCTTTCCGGACAGCCCTTCAAGCGGAAACTACACCCCAGATTTCGGCCTCAGAGTGGGATGCCGTTTCCAGATCGGGCCTCAAACGGAAATTGCATCCCGGAACGAGCCTTCAGAGCGGGATGAACTTTCCCAACGGGCCGCATGCGGAAACTGTGTCCCGGAATTGCCACTCAGAACGGGACACGCTTTCCGGATGGGATGCTTGGCGGAAACTACGGCCCAGTTTTGGCTCCAGAACGGGATGCATTTTCCGGAACGGTCCACGTGCGGTGGTGTACCGCCCCTTTTGCGTGCGCTGCCTGTCGAATTACGTTATAGCTAGCTATATTATAGGAAGGTATAATATAGCTAGCTATAACGTAAAGGAAGGATGGCCCTATGTTTATCGGAAGAACAGCGGAAATGTCCGAGCTCAATCGACTGTATGGCACGGGCTCCTTTGAGATGCCTGTGATTTACGGCCGCCGTCGCGTGGGTAAAACGCGCCTTATCACAGAGTTCATCCAAGGCAAGAGGGCTATTTACTTTCAAGCTCGTCGTACCAATGCAGAGGCAAACCTGCACGGCTTTAGCCAGGCGATACTTGCGGGTTCGGTTGGTGCTGCAGGCGTGTCGTTTCGTAGTTTTGACGAGGCGTTCGATGCATTGGCCACCATGGCTCGCACGGAACGTTTGATTGTTGTGATTGACGAGTATCCCTATCTCGCCCAATCGAATCCCGAGATCAGCTCGTTGCTGCAAGACAAGATCGATCACTTGTACAAAGAGACCAAGCTCATGCTTATCCTGTGCGGCTCGTCTCTTTCGTTTATGGAGGAACAGGTGTTGGGCTACGAGAGCCCACTATACGGTAGGCGTACGGCCCAGTTTAAGATCTTGCCGCTCGATTTTATGACGACCCTCGGCCTGTGGCAGAGCATGGGTCGCGAAGACGCTGCAGTTTGCTATGGCATGACGGGCGGCATTCCTGCATATATCGAGAAAGTCGATCCTGCCGCACCGCTCAAGGACAACATCAAACGTCTTTTTCTTACTCCTACGGGCTATCTCTTTGAGGAGCCGAGTAACCTGCTATTGCAAGAGTGCCGCAATCCCGAGCAATATGATGCAATCGTGCAAGCAATTGCTCAGGGGCGCTCGAAGATCTCGGAGATTGCGAGCTCTACGGGAATCCCTGCGAGCAACGTAAAGAGCTATGTGGATAAGCTGGCGTCGCTTGGGATTGTCGAGCGCGAGCTGCCCCTAAACGAGACGAGCAATAAGCGAGCCGTGTATCTGCTGAGCGATCAGATGTTTAGGTTCTGGTACAAGTTTGTTCCGCAGAACATCGGGCTGATTCAAAACGATATGGCCGAGATGGCGTATAAGCGCATTGAGCCGTACGTATCGGATTACATGGGTACGGTCTTTGAGCTCATATGCAGACAATACGTGTACGAACTCGCGCGGGCGGGCCAGCTCGATGTGGTTCCGGCGAGCGTCGGGCGCTGGTGGGGGACGGATAATCGTACGCATACGCAGGAAGAAATCGACTTGATTGTTGACGATGGCGAGGGCGATGCGCTGTTTGCGGAGTGCAAATGGCGCAATGAACCGGTAGGCGAGGATGTTCTGGAAAAGCTCGTGTACCGAAGCGAGCTCTTTAGGCGGCAGCATAAAAGCTACGTGATCTTTTCGAAGCGTGGCTTTACGCAAGGATGTCAGGAAGCTGCGGCGAGCAGGGGAGATGCCAAGCTGATTTCGTTTGCCGAGATGTGCGAGCGGAAATAACCAAGCGCGCTCTGATGTGATGCTCGGAATGGGACGCGCTTTCCCTTTGGCGGAAAGCACGTCCCAGAATCCGGGCAATTCGCTGGTCCGGTGGTTGAGCAAGCGCCGCGCCAAGGATGCCGAGCGTAAAACCTACAATGAAAACGGCGTAAAAACTGCATTGAGAATGGCGTAATTTCGCAGGATGACGTCGCCCGCTGGTGCTGCAGGAGCGGTGACCTGCAAACCTTGGGTTTTCGGACGAGCTTGTGCGAGAGAGCAAGCCAGTATGTGCGCTCGATGGCCCGCGTTCGCGTGCGCCCCAAGCGCTACTTCTGTGACCCGTCACTTGCGGCGGCGTTGCTGGGGGCTACCCCTGGGCGGTTGCTTGGCGATATGCAAACGTTGGGGATGCTCTTTGAGAACCTCGTTCTGCGCGACGTGCGCGTGTTCCTTTCCACCTACGGCGGTGTCGACAACAGTGTCCATTATTTCTGAGATGAGAAGGGCCTTGAGGTCGATCTGATCGTTGAGCACGACGGGCGCTGGGGAGCCATCGAGGTCAAGCTGAGTGATGCGAAAGCAGACGATGGAGCGAGAAATCTTAAGGCGCTGGAGAGGAAAGTGCTCTCCAATCCTGCCGCCCAGAATGCCGCGCCGGCGTTTTTGGCGGTTGTGGTTGGAAAGGGAAGCACTGCCAACACACGCGACGATGGCGTGGCAGTGATCCCCTTGGCGGCACTTGGGACGTAGTGGTTTTGCGGGGCGCCGTGCTTCCATTACCGAAAATCCATTTGTTAGACCTGGCGTCCGCGGGTAAAATAAAATCGACGGCAGCCCAAGTAGAGTGGAGCTGGGCAGCGCCGTTGCTTGGTCAAGAGGTCAGTGCCTTAATGGCAGCGACTTGTTATGCTTCGAATGCTGCTTGAGTGCCTCGGAAAGTTCGATAAGCGCCGTGAAGAGCAAGACCAAAGCAACCAAGAGCTCTACGAGCTCTGATGGGCCCGGGATGACCGCTGATTCAAGTCACCGGGCCTAAATCTTTTTCATGCATTTGAATAGAGCGGTCGACTCTCTTGGGGCCGTCTGCATGGCGTGTGCTTGGCGCATGGTATATTGCGTCCCGCTTTCATGTCCGCACGGGTTCCTATCCTTACGGCAATGTAGCCGCCTATGTAACGAGCGGCAGTTGACGGAGAAAGGCCCTGACCGTGCCAGACAAAAAGACGCCGGATATCTCGGCTATCGATACGACGAACTTTGCGCGCCAGATTGTGCTGGACTTTGAGTTTGCGCCGGTGCCAAAGCAGCGCCAGCGACGTGGGCTGCGCAATGAGATTATCGAGGTCGGCGCCGTCAAGCTCGATTACCACGGCAACGTTATGGGCGAGTTCTCGCAGTTTGTGCAGACGGAATTTACCGAAGGCGTTGCGTTTTCCGTCCGCGAGCTTACGGGGATATCGGCCGTGGACACTGCGATGGCCGATCCGCTCTACATGGTAATCAAAAGGCTCAGCGATTGGATCGGTCGCTACTCCGCACAGGTGGTTTGCTGGAGCGGGGCGGACCGTCGACAGCTTTTGACCGAGTGCCAGGCAAAGCACATTGATCTTTCCGCATTTCCTACGGACTGGGCCGACCTGCAGGCGTTTTACACCTCGATCATGGACGTGGGCAGCCACGGGTGCGTCTCTTTGAGTGACGCGGCGACGTGGTTTGGCATCGAGTTCGACGAGCCGACGGGTCACGCCCACAGCGCCCTTGCCGATGCGCGCGTGACCGCCAAGCTGCTCAAGCAGGTGATGGACGGGGACTACCGCGTGAGCCCGCGCGCCCAGGAAGTCCGCCAGCGGTGGGGGATGGGCGAGCGAGCTCAGACGCGCCTTTCTAGCAAGTGCCCCGAGCTGGGCGACCTGCTGCTGAAGCTGAAGGCGGCGGGAAGGTAGGGGCGTTAGCTGTCTGCATGGCGCGTGCCTGTCGCGTATCGTTACTCTTCCTGCTGCTTGGCAGGCAAGATGTAGACGTTCTCGGCGTCCACGGCGATCTGCGCGGGGCGGTTGTAGAGGGTGTCGATCTCCTTTACGCTCTGCTTGAACGGCGTGACGTCGGGCGTCTTTGCCTGATGGAGCTTTTCGAGGAGTTTCTCGGATTGCTTGTCGTTGAACTTTCCGATGCTCTCTCCTGCGCCTTCGGGCGCCTCGTCGATGAGTGTATGGTCGCCCACGGGGGTCTTTGCGATGGCGTGACCGAGCAATTTGCCCGCGGACGCGATACCGCCCAGCAGTGCCGCATCGACGGTGTCGACAGCCCCCGCTTCGAGTGCGTTGTAGCAGTCGGTGTAGAGCTCGCGGTACGCGATCGAATCAGCCTCGATCTTCGCAGTGGCGTCCGCGAGCTTTGCGGGCTCGAAGTTCTGGGCGAGCATGGGTTCGAGGAACAGCGAGAACGCGTGGATGTAGGTGGCGAGCTGGCAGTCTTTGAGGTAGTCGAGCACCTTGTCGAGGCGTCTGCCCAAGCCGTCTCGCACCTCGATGAACCCTTTCTTTTTCAGATCTGCCTGTGCCTGCGAGCGGAAGAGTTCCATGTCCTGCGCGGACGACTGCTTGATGTCGAGCACCTTCATATGGGCGTTTGCCATGTAGGTGGCGTTGCCGTAGTTGAGTCCGTAACCGTTGAGGATGTCTGCGAGCGTCTTGAGGCTGCCACGCATGTTGGCCTTGTCGCGCTGACGCATGTACTCGAACATTTCGTCGACGGACTCCTGGATGGAGTCGAGCTTTTGGTTTATCTGCGCGATTGCGGCTGCCATGAATAGCGATGTTGGATCGTAAGGCACCTGCGTGACGCTCGTGGCGATGTCGCCCTCGACTACGTGGAAGCGCGCCTGCCCAAGGCCCTTGGCGGCGTCGCGGTAGCCCCCTGTGAGACCGCTGCCGTCCTTGAACGAGTTGAGTTTCGACGGATCGAGCGGGTTACCATATTTGTCAGTCGCCTGGAGCAGCGTGGGCACGCTCACCGTGTTGGTGACGGTGCGAAACATCGAGGGGAGCGAGGCGAACGCCACGCCGAGTTGGGGAATTCGCTCGAGCGGTAGCTTGATGGCGCCGGAGACGTCCACCCGCTTCTGAGTGAGCGCGAGGTGGATTTTGGTCGATGCGAGCTGTTTTGCCACGAGCTCCTCTCGGCCGTCGTTCGCCGAGGGTTTGGTCTCGTTGTCTGCCATAGCGCGCTCCTTGCTTACGTTGATAGTCGTGGGCATTATCTCATCGCCTGGTGGCTTGCTAGAGCGAGGTAGAGGCCGAGCGTCTGGCGAAACTCGTTAACTGATTGCATTTCAGCGGATTGGGTTGATTATAAGAGAAGGACGGCTATCCATCTGCCCTTCCCAGTTGAGTTCGCTTTGAGCTACTGTTCGTGCCTATGCTGCTTGGGCTCAAGCCTTCTCGCTGCCGTGAAGCAGGTCGTGGCCGCCATGGCCAATGCGATGCTGGCCATCCAAGTGGAGTCGCCGGTTGCAGCGAGATTTGGTTCATCGGCTGTCGTGCGTCCCGACTTTTTTGTAGCCGCCTCGTCGGCGTCCTTTTCAGGAGTGGCAGGATCACTTTTGTTGTCGCCGGGTGAATCTACGTCGGTCTTTCCGCCCGCCTGCTCCCCTTGGGCCTTCCCCTCCACGGTGAAGGACGCATCGGTTGCCGTCCCGTCCTTCCAGACGGCCGTGACGGTGTGTCCGCCGGCGGCGAGCGTGTCCAGGTAGGACGGCCTGAGCTCGATAATCGTGCTGCCCCTGGTTGCGGTGTAGTTCTCGGCGGAGACCTCAGTTCCGTCCACGAGGAGACGCGTGAACTCATCGAGAGGACCGCTGAAGCGGAAGGTCAGACCGGCCTCGCCGTCCTTTGCATACGCCTGCCCGTCGCCCTTGGTGGCGGCATACAGCGGAGCGGTCACGTCGAAGGTGACGTCCCCCGCGTCGTCGACATCAAAGGTCTGAACGCCGGTCTTGCCGTTACGCTCGGCGTAGGCGGAGCTGTAGACGAAGGTCTCGTGGCCCGTCTTGTCGAGGACCGCGAGGGCTTGGATTTCAAACGAGCCCATCGAGAGCGACGTGGGGAACTCGATTTCGATATAGCCCCTTGCCGCATCGTAGCTGCAGCTCAACGTTTTGCGGGTCTTTAAAGAGTTCGGGTCCTCGACATAGCCGGGGTCGCCGAGGATCGGGGAGACAGACTTTACGCCGTCCGCGTCGCCTACATTGCAATAGATACGGAGGATCCCGCCGACGGGGACCCTCTTCGCGGAGATGGAAACGTTCGAGACCGTGGGCGGGTTCCGGTCGATCGCGCTGCCGGTCACCTCGAAGCACAGCTCGCTCGGGTCGCCAACCGAGAAAGTCGCGCCCGAAATGCCGTTGGCCCTGGCGTAGGAACTCTCGTACACATCGGTCTCGAACCCTAGGCCATCGGTGACCGAAAGGCCGATCAGCCTGTGCCTTCCGATCCTATTGCTGTCGAATGTGAGGTCAAACCCGTCGATAGACGAGCCTCCGTGATAATAGGCTGACGAAACAGAGCAGCCGTCGTCCGAATTCTCCCAGCCCTGCCGCAGTATGGGGGAAACGGAACGAACGCCGTCGGCATCGGAGACGGTCCAAGAGATGTGGAAGTCGGCACCGGTTGCGACCTCCCTGCTCGAGAGCGACACGGAGGACACGGTCGGCGGGTTTTGGTCCTCGGGTCCCTCGGTCACCTCATACTCGAGGGGGTCGGTGGTGAAGGTCGGACAGTCGAGCCCCTTCTCCTCGGCATACGTCGTGTCGTAGACATCGGTAACCCATCCAAGACTATCGGTCACGCCGAGGCCGATGATCCGGTACCTGCAGGGCCGGTCGCTCGGGGAGGTGGAGATATCGAAGCCCGCGGTCGTGTTGCCGGTCGACGAGAAGGCGAGACGGGAACTGATTCCATGGTCTCCGGTATCGTTTTCGACAACGACTTCGACTATGGGCGTGACGGACCGTACCCCGTCAGGGTCATCGACGCTATAGCCGACATGCAGCGTGGAGCCGGCCGTGACTGTCGTCGCGGATATCGTCACGTTGGAGATGCTGGGCGGGTTCGGGTCCGACGCGGCTAGGGCGGTTGAGGGCAAAGCAAGCGCTACGGTGGTGGACAGCGAGGCGAGCAGGCTAAGCGCGAAGCGCCTGGAGAATTTCAAGGAGGTCATTGGTGGTGCCGATCTTCCATAATTGTTGCAGCGATACCAGTATATCTTTGGCCCATGCTAGCCAGATGTTCTTTCCGCGAACGGCTCGTTAGTTTAGAGACGGCATATGGACGCCTGTCTCGTCCACGTTTCTCGTAAGGGCGATTATAAGGACATGAAGAGACTTTCTCGGAACAATCAATTGGGGATATCAAAGAAATGCTGGACGTCTCCCGATCGCTCAATGCCTTTGAGGTGAAATGCGGCGCATCGGCTACGTTGTTGAGATCATTCATCGAGCGATACGTCATTCCAGCTGAGGCCACCGTCATGAGGCTTCTGTTCCTACACCCCCCGCAATCCCGCGGGTGGCACTCAGCAGCTCATACTCCCTCTGGCTCCGCTGGCGCAGTTCGGCAGTCTCGACGGCATCGCGACACAGATCCAGGAACACCTTGGCTCCCTCGCAGAAGCACTCACGGGCAAAGGTGCCAGATCCGTCCGCAACGCATACGCCGTCGGCGAAGAGCTTCCAGCTGGACGGCTCGCGCGAGTTGTCGCCGGACAGCCTGATCTGCAGTACGTGCGGGCCGCCGGCGGCACGGAGCTCTTCCTCGAGCTGCTGCACCGTAAAGCGCATCTGGTGGGAGAGACTGCTCTTGACCATGGCCGAGGCGTAGCCGTTCGGCTTGTCCAGAAGATGCATGCGTTTTGGCTGTGCGACCAGGTTGTGGAAGTTGCGCTCACTGCGCACGGAGAAATTGTCCATACGGACTCCTTTCATCGATGTTGGCAGGGCCACCGTGCCTCTTGGCCGGTTGGCGTCGGGATCGTGGAGCCAACTCTCTACCCCGACTCTGGATAAAACGCGCCCGCTCCTTGCGGGCAAGATGGAGTCTATCAGCGCGCACGGACAGAAATCAAGCGCCGCCTGCGAAATGACGCGTGAACGGCGTTGGTTTTCCAAGTGATTATTCGGCTTTCATTCGGAAAAGTGTCGAAATCAGCCGTGTAAAAGTACGGAAAAGAGTCGAAATAGGCACCTTAAAACTTCGGAAAAGTGTAGCTGGATGACAAAACAGCACTTAGAAGCCGGTGCTGGATGCGGGATCCTGCGGCCGCCTTCAGCCCTCGCTACTCGTCGTCCCCGTCGTTGGGGTCGCCCTTGAGGGTGTTGATGTCCAGGTACTGGTTGTCGTCCTCTTTTTGCTGCGTTGCCGATTCGGACGCGGTGGGGCCGCGGAACAGCTGGAATCCCTCAAACGCAATGGCGCCGAGCAGGGCAATGACAATGGCGATAAAGGCAACCTTGACTGCCTGCGGAAATTCCGAGAAACGCAGCGCCTTTTCCTCGGCGTAATAATCGGCGAAGCGCTCTTCGCCCGTGCTTTTGGTATACGCCGGTGCGGACGCGGCCTCCGGGTCATATTCCGGTGCAGGCGTGGCAGCGTACGGATCGTTGAGATAATCGCTCGATGCGGTGCCATAATCCTCGGTCTCGATGCGACCGGTGCCAGCATAGCCATCGGAATAATCGGAATATGCCGCACCGCCCTCATAGCCCGCGGCGCTCGTGTTGGCGGCAAAAAGCGGGTTAACTGGAACATCGAGCGCCGGCATGCCGGTAGAGGTCTCATCCAGATCGGCTGCAGCCCAGGAATCGTGGACAACCTGATGGGCAACGGGCTCATCGAGCCTTGTGACCGGAGGCTTGCGTGCCGCAGGAACAGGCAACTGCTGGGCGCTGTACATAACAGTGCTGTCGGCCGATTTGCCCTGCGTCGCTGCTGCGAGAAATGCCGCCGTCTCGGACGGGTCGCTTGCGGGGCGGGGAGCGGGCGTGGGCGCCGAAGTGGGTGCGGGTGTAGGCGCGGGCGTCGAAACAGCCGACTGCGCAGGAGTCGGCGCAGATGCGGGCTTAGGCGCAAGTGCGGGATTGGGGTTTGACGGGCGAGCCCCGCCGCCCATGAGTTCGTCGGCGGTCCACGGGCGATCATCCATCACATCGTCAAGGCTCAGCGAAAACAGGTCGTCTTCACCCTCATCGAACATGCGGTGCACATGTCCACCAATTGCCGGAATCAATCCGCGACCGGTGCATGATGCCTTGCTCAACGCCATTCTGTCCCATCCTTTCGAAATACTAATGACATCGATTATATGGAACTTCCCAAGCGGCTCGGTCTTGGATTCGTGCTTTCCAGAACTCGCGCCCAAAAGGGGAGGGGCAATCCAGGCGAGTGCCTACTTGTCGCCGGCCGCCGCCTTGGCCTCATTGAGGTAGCTATAGAAGCTGTACTTGGAGATGCCAAAGAACTCGCAGGCGCGCTCGCTCGACTTGGAAATGAGGAAGGCACCGCGACGGTCGAGATAGCCAATGGCACGAATGCGCTCGTCTTTGGTCATGAGTGCCGCGGGCTTGCCCACAAACTGCTCGCACTCGTGCAGCAGGTCCTCGAGCAGGTCGCCGATGTTCTTGGTAATGGGCTCGGGCTCGGTATAGCCCGTGCCGCCGGTGCCGGTAAAGGCGTCGAGCGAACGCTCAAAAGCCTTCATAAGCGTAATGTCAAAGTTGATGCCCAAAATGCCGACGGGCTTGCCCTCGTCGTTGCGGATAAAGATGGTCGAGGACTTGAGCAGCTTGCCATCGGCAGTTTTGGTGAGGTATGGCTCGCGGTCGTGCACGTCGGTGGTGCCCTCGTGCATGGACTCAAGCACAATATGGCTGGGGCCGTCACCCAGTTTGCGCCCGCTGACGTGGCCGTTTTCGATCACTACGATGGAGTGGTCCACGTCCTCGGTCTCCAAGTCGTGGACGACGACTTCGCAGTTGGGGCCAAACTGGAGCGCCAGGCCGTGTGCAAGGCGCTTGTAAAACTCAATCTGTGCGGGGGTCATGGGTGCCTTCCTAAAAATTAGTTTGGGCTCACTTTGCCATAAACCCCACTTGTTCGCAAATAACGAAAGTGTCGCTGCGTTATGTGACCGTTCGGCGGCGAAAAGATACCGATTACGGCAACAAACAATTTGTTAGGTATACCAATCAAAAAGTGTGATAGAACAGTGCTAACAAACTTTTTGTTTGGCATCCACATAAAAGTTCAGTCGCATGAATGGGAATGGGCTGAAACGCGTATGCGGGGGCCGGCAAGAGAGGACTTAAGGAGTTCGCCGTATGGCCGATAAGATCCAGTGGGCGGGCAACACGATGCCCAAGAGCGATGACAAGCACTTGGGAATCATGAGCCTCGACCACGTGAAGAAGGCCCGCGCCTTCCACCAGTCGTTCCCGCAATATACTGTCACTCCGCTTGCCCGCCTGGATGGTCAGGCTGCGCGCCTGGGCCTTTCCAACCTGTGCGTTAAGGACGAGAGCTATCGCTTTGGCCTCAACGCCTTTAAGGTTCTGGGCGGCTCGTTTGCCATGGCCAACTACATTGCCGACGAGACCGGCAAGGACGTTGCCGACTGCACCTTCGATTACCTGACCTCCGATCAGCTGGCCGAGGACTTTGGCCAGGCCACCTTCTTTACCGCCACCGACGGCAACCATGGCCGCGGCGTGGCATGGGCTGCCAACAAGCTGGGCCAGAAGGCCGTCGTGCACATGCCCAAGGGTTCCACCAAGCCCCGCTTCGATAACATCGCCGCCGAGGGCGCCACGGTGACCATCGAAGAGGTCAACTACGACGAGTGCGTGCGCATGGCCGCCGCCGAGGCCGACGCCTGCGAGCGCGGCGTCATCGTTCAGGACACCGCGTGGGAGGGCTACGAGAAGATTCCGTCTTGGATCATGGAGGGCTACGGCACCATGGCTTCCGAGGCTGCCGAGCAGCTGCGCGAGATGGCCATCAACCGTCCGACGCACGTCTTTGTCCAGGCTGGCGTGGGTTCGCTTGCCGGCGCCGTGGTGGGCTACTTCACCAACCTGTATCCCGATAACCCGCCCACCTTCGTCGTGGTCGAGTGCGCTCCTGCCGCCTGCCTGTACAAGGGCGCTGCCGCCGGCGACGGCGATCCGCGCATCGTGGACGGCGACATGCCCTCCATCATGGCCGGCCTGTGCTGCGGCGAGCCCAACATCCTGGGCTGGGATATCCTGCGCAACCACACCACCGCCTTCGTGTCCTGCCCCGACTGGGTCACCGCTCGCGGCATGCGCACCCTGGGCGCTCCCGAGAAGGGCGACCCGCGCGTCATTTCCGGCGAGTCCGGCGCTGTGACCACCGGCCTGGTCGAGACCCTCATGCTCGATCCCGAGTACGCTGAGCTCAAGGAACTCATCGGCCTGGACAAGACGAGCTCCGTGCTCTGCTTCTCCACCGAGGGCGATACGGATCCCGACCAGTATCGCCGCATTGTTTGGGAAGGCGAATATCCCACTTGCTAATCGTTGGGGCGGAGTAAATAGGTATCGCTCCGCCACCTCACAGGTAGATTCCTTCGTTTGAAAGGTTATGAACAATGGCTAAAGAACTCGATTTCGACGCAATCAAGGCTGCTGCTGGGTCTCATCGTGCTGATATGACTCGCTTTCTGCGCGCTATGATCTCTCACCCCTCTGAGTCCTGCGAGGAGGGTGAGGTTGTTGCCTGCATCAAGGCCGAGATGGAGAGCCTTGGCTATGACGAGGTCAAGGTCGACGGCCTGGGCAACGTTATGGGCTTTATGGGCGAGGGCGACAAGATCATCGCCATCGACTCCCACATCGACACCGTCGGTATCGGCAACATCGAGAACTGGGATGCCGATCCCTATGAGGGCTACGAAACCGACGAGATCATCTACGGCCGCGGCGGCTCCGACCAGGAGGGCGGCATGGCTTCTGCTACCTATGCTGCCAAGATGATGAAGGACATGGGCCTCATCCCCGAGGGCTACAAGATCATGGTCGTCGGCACCGTCCAGGAAGAGGACTGCGACGGCATGTGCTGGCAGTACATCTACAACAAGGACGGCATTAAGCCCGAGTTCGTCATTTCCACCGAGCCCACCGACGGCGGCATCTATCGCGGTCACCGCGGCCGCATGGAGATCCGCGTCGACGTTCACGGCACCTCCTGCCACGGCTCCGCTCCCGACCGCGGCGACAACGCCATCTACAAGATGGCCGACATCATCGCCGACGTCCGCGCCCTCAACAACAACGGCTGTGACGAGTCGACCGACATCAAGGGCCTCGTCAAGATGCTCGACCCCAAGTACAACCCCGAGCACTTCGAGGACGCCCGCTTCCTGGGCCGCGGCACCTGCACCGTCAGCCAGATCTTCTACACCAGCCCCAGCCGCTGCGCTGTCGCTGACTCCTGCGCCATCTCCATCGACCGTCGCATGACCGCCGGTGAGACCTGGGAGTCCTGCCTGGACGAGATCCGTAACCTGCCGGCCGCCAAGAAGTACGGCGACGACGTGAAGGTCTCCATGTACATGTACGACCGTCCGTCCTGGACCGGCGAGGTCTACGAGACCGAGGCTTACTTCCCCACGTGGATCAACAAGGAGACCGCTCCGCACGTCAAGGCCCTCGTCGACGCCCACAAGGCCATGTTCGGTGACGAGCGCATCGGCTGCGAGCCCAGCATGGACAAGCGCACCGGTCGCCCGCTGTGCGACAAGTGGACCTTCTCCACGAACTGCGTTTCCATCCAGGGCCGCTATGGCATCCCCTGCGTCGGCTTCGGCCCGGGTGCCGAGTCTCAGGCTCACGCTCCCAACGAGGTCACCTACAAGGACGACCTGGTCACCGCTGCCGCCATGTATGTGGCTGCCCTGAACCTCTACGATCCGAGCCAGGCCGATGGCGACGCCACCGTGTTCCGCGCCGGTCTGACCAACAACAAGATCGATTAGTCCCATTCCTCGATCTTGTTGAGCCGGGGACAGCTCGTGTCCCCGGCACCCCCTGTTGACTTGGGGCCCGCGGTCGTTATCTCCCATGCTTCCTCGACGGTAGCGGGTCCTCGTCATAGTGCTCTGCATGTTCTAGCCACACGCGCATGCCGGAGCACATCTACTCATTGCAATCGTTTCATCTTTGGAAAGGATATTTACATGGACGCCAAGTTTACCGAGCTCGTCGAGCAGCTGAACGGCCTCGATTTTAAGGGCATGTACGGCAGCGACTTCCTGCACACCTGGGATAAGACCACCGATGAGCTCAAGGCGCTCTACATCGTCGCCGACGCCCTGCGCGAGCTGCGCGAGAACAACGTTTCGTCCAAGATCTTCGATTCGGGTCTGGCCGTCTCCCTGTTCCGTGACAACTCCACCCGTACGCGCTTCTCCTTCTCTAAGGCAGCCAACCTGCTCGGCCTTGAGCTGCAGGACCTGGACGAGAAGAAGTCCCAGATCGCTCACGGCGAGACCGTCCGCGAGACCGCTACCATGATCTCCTTCATGGCCGACGTCATCGGCATCCGCGACGACATGTACATCGGCAAGGGCGACGCCTACATGGCCGAGGTCTCCGAGTCTGTCCAGCAGGCCTACGAGGACGGCGTTCTGGATCACCGTCCCACGCTCATCTCCCTGCAGTCCGACTCCGATCACCCCACGCAGTCCTCTGCCGACATGCTCTACCTCATCAACGAGTTTGGCGGTCTTGAGAACCTCAAGGGCAAAAAGGTTGCCGTCACCTGGGCCTACTCGCCCTCTTACGGCAAGCCGCTGTCCTGCCCGCAGTCGCTGATCAGCCTGCTGCCCCGTTTTGGCATGGACGTCACCTTGGCCCACCCCGAGGGCTACGACCTCATGCCCGAGGTCGTCGAGCGCGCCAAGGGTTATGCCGCCGAGTCCGGCACCACCTTTAAGCAGGTCAACACCATGGCCGAGGCCTTCGAGGGCGCCGACATCGTGATCCCGAAGAGCTGGGCTCCGTTTGCCGCCATGGAGAAGCGCACCAACCTGTACGCCGAGGGCGACGACGCCGGCATCGCTGCACTCGAGAAGGAGCTGCTCGCTCAGAACGCCACGCATCAGGATTGGTGCTCTACGACCGAGCTCATGGAGAAGACCGCCAACGGCCAAGACACCATCTTTATGCATCCGCTGCCCGCCGACATCTCCGGTGTCTCCTGCGAGCACGGCGAGGTCAACGCCGACGTCTTCGACATGCACCGCGTGGGCATGTACAAGGAGGCCAGCTACAAGCCGTACGCCATCGCAGCCATGATGTTCCTGCAGAAGGTTGCCGATCCCGCCGCTACCCTCAAGGCCCTCGACGAGCGCAACACCGCCCGTTGGTTCCAGGCCTAAAGCTGGGTTGAGGTAAGCCATGTAAAGGGGGCGCTCTGCCAACCGGCGGGGTGCCCCTTTTTGCATCGTGGGCGTGCGGGATAAGCGCTTTCGATGTAGATGCCCCGCGACGCGAGTTATGGGTACGATGGTTTCAGGGGAGGTATCGCCATGAAACTTGGTTGTGTCATTATGGCTTCGGGCGAGGGCAAGCGATTTGGCTCTAACAAGATGCTCGCCGATATCTATGGCGAGCCGCTGATTGCCCGGACCATTGATTCGGTTCCCCGGGGCTTTGACGTTGTGGTTTCGACGCGTTGGCCCGAGGTCGCTCAGATTTGTGATGACAAGCATTGCCCGTGCGTGCTGCACGATGGCGAGCTGCGCAGCGAAAGCGTCCGTGCGGGCCTTTCGTGGGGAGTCGAACGCAACTGGAAAGGTTGCCTCTTTTTGCCGGGCGACCAGCCGCTCGTGAGTTCGGATTCTTTTGAGGCTATGGTTCGTGCATTTGACGAGCGTGGCCGCAAGCATCCGGTGCGTCTTGCGTGCAACGGTGAGCCTTCGAGCCCGGTGCTCTTTCCGGCGGAACTGTTCGATGCACTTATGTGTCTTGAGGGTAAGGACGGCGGCGGTTCGATCCTCAAGGACCGTACCGACGTGGTGCTGGTCGAGGCGCGTGCCTACGAGCTGTGGGACGTCGATACCGTCAAGGGACAGCGACGCATAACGGAGCATATCGCCGCCTGCTCGTATTTTGATCGCGTGGCCAACTGCATCAATCAATAAGGAGCAATTATGATCATCATCAAAAACGGCGCACTCGTGACGCCCCAGGGGCTTCGCCGCGCCGATCTTGCCATGGATGGCGATAAGATCGTGCGGATTGCCGCGGCGATTGAGCCGGCCGAGGGCGATACCGTCGAGGATGCTGCGGGCTGCTGGGTGTTCCCGGGCTTTATCGATGGGCACACGCACATGCAGTGCTGGACCGGCATGGATTGGACAGCCGATAGCTTTGAGACCGGCACGCGCGCGGCTGCCTGCGGCGGCACGACGACCATTGTGGACTACGCGACGGCCGATCGCGGCGTGACCATGCCCGATGCCTTGGCCGAGTGGCATCATCGCGCCGACGGCACCTGCACCGCCAACTATGCCTTCCATATGGCGCTTGCCGAGTGGAATGAGCGCAACCGCGCCGATCTTTCGGCCATGCGCGAGGCGGGCGTGTCGTCGTTTAAGACCTACTTTGCCTACGACCATCTGCGCCTGGACGATGCCGAGACGCTCGAGGTGCTGGAGGAGCTCAAGCGCGTGGGCGGTATCCTGTGCGTGCATTGCGAGAACGGCACGTTGGTCAACGCGCTGCAGAAGCGCGTGTTTGAGCAGGGTATCCACGGGCCCGAGGGCCATGCGCTCAGCCGTCCGGACGTGTGTGAGGCCGAGGCCGTGAGCCGCCTGCTGTATCTGGCGCACTTGGCCGGGGACGCTCCGGTCAACGTGGTGCACCTTTCGACCAAGCTGGGGCTCGAGGCCATTCGCGCTGCCAAAGCGCGCGGGCAGAAGAACATCTATGTCGAGACATGCCCTCAGTATCTGATGCTCGACGACACCTGCTATCTGGAGCAGGGCGAGGACGGCTTTGCGGGCGCCAAGTACGTGATGAGTCCGCCGCTGCGCCATGCCGGCGACCGTGCGGCACTGTGCGAGGCGCTTGTGGCCGGCGAGATCGATACGATTACGACCGACCACTGTAGCTTTAACCTGCACGGGCAAAAGGACCGCGGGCGCGACGACTTCCGCGCGATTCCCAACGGCGGACCCGGCGTGGAGCATCGCCCCGTCGCGATCGCTACGAGCTTTGAGGGACAGCTGGGTCCCGAGGATCTGTGCCGCCTGATGAGCGAGAACCCGGCGCGCGTCTTTGGCATGTATCCGCACAAGGGCTGTCTTGCCGAGGGCGCCGATGCCGACGTGTGCGTGTGGGATCCCAAGGCGCGCTGGACGATTAGCGCCGCGACGCAGCATCAGGCCGTGGACTACACGCCGCTCGAGGGCTTTGAGGCGCACGGCCGCGCCAAGGCCGTGTTTGTGAACGGCGTACTGGCTGCGCGCGACGGCGAGCCCACCGGAGCCCAACCCGGCCGCTACGTCCCCCGCTAGCAGGAAGATCACCGGATTCCCCTCCGCAGTTGCGGTGGAATAGTTCCTGTTTAGCCGCCAAATAGGCCGTTTCGGGAACTATTTCACCGCAACTTATAGGTCTGCTGGGGCAGCGCCGGCTATCGGAGGCTGCTGGCGACGACGGGGCGGCCGAGGGCTGCCTCGAAGCGGTCGGCCATCGTGGGGTCGCTGAGTGCGTCGACTTGGTTGAGCATGACGCGTGCGGTGCTGAGTCCCAGCGCCTGCATCTCGGAATTGAGCACCTGGGCGACGCGCTCGGGCGTGGCGATGTCGGTGAGCTCGCAGCCGCAACGCTCGCAAAAGAGCTCGGGGCGGTGGACGGCTTCGTTGATGGGCTTGCCGAGCCCCGAGGCGCCGACGAGCCAGATGACGTTGGCCGTGCCGGCGGGAACGACCGGCTCCCACGGGGCGTGGGCCTTGAGCGGGAGCCGCTTGCTGCCGTCCGCCTCGGCCAGGACGTAGTCAAAGCGCTGCGCCAGCTCGTTGAGCGGCTCGGCGGGGGCGGAGAGCTTGCCTGTCTCCGGGTTCAAAACACCCGCCTGGCAGATACTTCCGCGGACAAGTCCCGCGCATGCCTCGCAGGTGCAGCCGGGAACATGTAGGGTCCCCGGCTTCCAAGGCGCGGCGTCCAGGCGACGGCTCGACCCGCCCCATGGCACGCCGGCGACGGGAAACATGTGCGTGGTGGTACAGAGGAGCACGCGGCCGCCAGCGCGCATGAGCTCGAGACCCAGCGTTTTCAGCAGCGTCGACTTGCCGCCACTGCCGATAATCGCGGTAATGCCCGGCTCGATCCTGAGCGCCGAGGCAAGATTGCCGCTAACTGTTTCCATCTGTTCACCGCCGTATAATACTGTGATAATAAATAATCATCAGAGTAGCGGTCGAACCGCTTTTGCTCTGCTCAAACCGTAGCACAGGGAGGTGCCCCGGGAATGCTCGTTTATGTTCGCGGCGCCGGCGATATCGCCACGGGCGTCGCCGCCCGTTTGGTACGCGCTGGCGTGTCGGTCGTTATGGCCGATATCGCGGTTCCCACGTGCATCCGCCGCACAATCAGTTTTTGCGAGGCCATTCGCCTGGGCGAGGTCCAGGTCGAGGGCATTCGCGCTCGCTTGGCGCAGACGCCGGCCGAGGCGCTGGCGATTACCGAGGCTGGAGATGTCGCCGTCGTGGTAGACCCCCAGGCCAAGATGCTCGACGAACTGAAACCCGCTGCCGTGGTCGACGCGATTCTGGCCAAGCGCAACTTGGGCACCGCGCGTGATATGGCGCCTGTCGTCATCGCCGTGGGGCCGGGCTTTACCGCGCCGGTTGACTGCGACGCCGTGGTCGAGACCATGCGCGGGCATTTTCTCGGCCGTGTCATTACCCAAGGTTCGCCCCAGCCCAACACGGGCGTGCCGGGCATTATCGCCGGCTATGGCAAGGAGCGTGTTATCCACAGCCCCGCCGCCGGCGTGTTTCGATCTGACCGCACCATCGGCGACATCGTGCACGCCGGTGACGTGATTGGCTATGCGGACGATACTCCCATGGTCACGCAGATTGACGGCTGCTTGCGCGGCCTTTTGGCCGACGGCGTTCAGGTGACTGAGGGCTTTAAATGCGCTGATGTCGATCCGCGCGGCGATGCCAGCTATATCAACTATATTTCGGACAAGGCGACGTCGGTCGGAGGCGGCGTGCTCGAGGCACTCGCTATGCTTACCGGTGTCTTTAGAGGATAGAAGGCGGCAATGGAAAAGCTCGATGTGGTGAATGCGGCGCTTGCCGCCCTGCGTGCTGGCGAGACGTGCGAGCTCGTGGTCGTGGCCGGTACGGCGGGGTCATCGCCGCGCGGTGTGGGCGCATGGATGACTGTCTTTGCCGATGGAAGCCAGGCGGGCACTATCGGCGGCGGCAAGATTGAGCTCTTTGCGCTGGATGAGGCACGCGAGCTCCTGAGCGCGGGACAGTCGCGTCTGGTCCGCTACACCATGGGCGGCGAGAACTCCGATACCGGTATGATCTGCGGCGGAGCCATCTGCCTGTGCTACCTGCACCTGGACGCGACCAAGGCAACGTTGTTCCAGGAGATTGCCGACGTCTTGGCGTATCGACGCATCGGCGACTTCGTCATCGACTTTGAGCCGTTTATCGCGAGCGCGCTCGAGGGCGATGTGGCCGAGTACCATGGCGAGGCATCGCGCCATACCATTGCAGGCTGCCCCGAGCTTTCGCTGGTGGAGGAGGGGAGTAAGGTCACCTACACCAACGCGGCCTCCGAGATTCCCGCGGCGCACATCGAGACGCTCTGCCCCGAGGGCCTGACCTATATCTTTGGCTGCGGCCACGTGGGTGCTGCGACGGCGCGGGTGCTCACGGCGGCGGGCTTTGCCGTCGTGGCTTGCGACGACCGCCCCGGCACGCTGACCCCCGAATGGGTGCCCGGTGTCTACGACCGTCGTCTGGTCGACTACAAGAACCTGGGCGAGCAGTGCCCCATCGGCCCGCGCGACCTAGTGGTCGTCGCCACAGCAGGTCACAAGTCCGATATCGACGTGGTGATTCAGGCCATGCGTGCCAAGCCTGCCTATCTGGGTTGCCTGGGTTCGCGCCGCAAGACGGCCTTTGTGCGCGCCCGCCTGGAGCAGGAGGGCTTTACGCAGGAGCAAATCGACGAGCTGCACCTGCCGATCGGTGTCGCCATCGAGGCCGAGGACCCCGAGGAGATCGCCATCTCCATCGCTGCCGAGATGATTCACCTGCGCCGCACCAAGCTCGTCCCCCGCAAGCGCTAATCGCATCCCCATATATGAGTTGCGGTGAAATACGGACTGTTTAAGCCTGTTAAGCCGTCAAACAGTCCCTAATTCACCGCAACTGCCATTTTCCTCCGTCCCCTAGGGATCAATATGTGCGGGGGAGTTGTGGAGTTGTGCAGGCAGACGAGGTTTTTCTGGAAATACGCTCCCGATGCGCGTATAGTACCGATTGTTTTGTCGGCTCCTGCTGCGTCGAGTCCAAACCGCGAAATGCCATGAGCGGCGCGGATGCAGCCAGGAGGCACGAGGACAACCCATCGTGGCCACGCCCCGTGCTTAAAACCCCAAGAAGGAGTGAACAATGGCAGAAGAGAAGTATGTGCCGCGTCTGAAGACCAAGTACAACAACGAGGTCAAGCAGCAGCTTCAGGACAAGTTCCAGTACGAGAACGTCATGATGATCCCCAAGTTTGAGAAGATCGTCGTGAACATGGGTGTCGGCGAGGCCGCTACCGATTCCAAGGCCATCGACGGTGCCGTGCGCGACCTGCGCGCCATCACCGGCCAGCAGCCGATGATCACCCGTGCCCGCAAGTCCATCGCTACCTTCCGCCTGCGCGCTGGTATGCCGATCGGCTGCAAGGTTACCCTGCGTGGCGACCGTATGTGGGAGTTCTTCGATCGTCTGACCTCCGTCGCGATCCCCCGTATCCGCGACTTCCGCGGCATCTCCGCCAAGAGCTTCGACGGCCGTGGTAACTTCTCCATGGGCGTCACCGAGCAGCTCATCTTCCCCGAGATCGACTTCGACTCCGTCGATCACCAGCGCGGTATGGACATCACTTTCGTGACCACCGCCAACACCGATGAGGAGGCCAAGGCCCTTCTGGACGCCTTCGGTTTCCCGTTCAAGAAATAGGTTCACCTGCCCTATAAGCGCCGTTCCCACAAGGGGGCGGCGCTTGGGGCGAACAATACTCTATGTGAGGAGGATATAAGTGGCTAAGACATCGATGATCGTCAAGTGCAATCGCAAGCAGAAGTTCTCTACTCGTGAGTACACGCGCTGCCAGCGCTGCGGCCGTCCGCACTCTGTGTACCGCAAGTTCGGCCTGTGCCGTGTCTGCTTCCGCGAGCTTGCACTCAAGGGCGAGCTTCCCGGCGTTAAGAAGGCCAGCTGGTAAGTCACTACCAGCGTTTCAAGCATCAGTTTGGAACAGGGAAAACGCGCTAAAAAGGCTTTGCCGTTAAGGGCGGCGAAGAACCAAGAGCACGTGTTCATCAAGAACGAAGGAGAATCTGTATGAACCTTACAGACCCGATCGCAGATATGCTTACGCGCATCCGTAACGCTAACTCTGTGAACAAGGCCACGGTCTCCATGCCGAGCAGCAAGAAGCTCGTCGAGATCGCTCGTGTTCTGCACGAGGAGGGCTACATCGAGGGCTACGATGTCGAGGACACCGTTCCCCAGAAGACTCTGCACATCACGCTTAAGTATGGTTCCAAGAAGGCTAAGGTCATCAACGGCATCCGCCGCATTTCCAAGCCGGGCCTGCGTAAGTACACCGGCGTTGCCGACATGCCCCGCGTCCGCGGTGGCCTTGGTACCGCCATTATTTCCACCAGCCATGGCGTCATGACCGACCGCGATGCTCGCAAGCACAACGTCGGCGGCGAGATCATCGCTTACGTCTGGTAATTCGCTCGGTAGGTAGAAGGAAAGGAGATCACCGTGTCTCGTATCGGTAATAAGCCTGTCCAGATTCCCGCCGGAGTCGAAGTGGCAGTCAACGGCAACAACGTTGTCGTCAAGGGCCCCAAGGGCCAGCTCGAGCTCGATGTCTTTGAGAAGCTCGCTATCAACGTCGAGGACAACGTCCTCACCGTTTCCCGTCCCGACGACGAGCGTGAGACCCGTGCCCGCCACGGCCTCACCCGCGCTCTCATCCACAACATGGTTGTTGGCGTTTCCGAGGGCTTCGAGAAGAAGCTCGAGCTCGCCGGCGTCGGTTACCGCGTGCAGCAGAAGGGCAAGAACCTCGAGTTCTCCCTGGGCTTCTCGCACCCCGTGATCGTCGAGGCTCCCGAGGGCATCACCTTCGAGGTTCCCGACAACACCCACGTGAACGTCAAGGGTATTAACAAGCAGCAGGTCGGTCAGATCGCCGCTGAGATCCGCGGCCATCGTCCTCCCGAGCCTTACAAGGGCAAGGGTATCCACTACGTTGGCGAGCACATCCGCCGCAAGCTGGGTAAGGCCGCCAAGTAGTCGTAACCGACTCACTCGCATAAGACCAGCACCCCGTCAGGTGCTGGCAAGATCAACCTTTTTAGGAGTTTACGTATGAACAAGCATAAGGCGAAGCTGGAAGGCCTCAAGCGTCGTCAGCGTCGTGTTCGCGGCAAGGTCTCGGGTACCTCCGAGCGTCCGCGTCTTCGCGTGACCCGTACTAACGCCAACATCTATGCCCAGATCGTCGACGACAGCAAGGGCTCCAGCCTGACGCTCGTCTCTGCCTCGACCCTCGAGGCCGAGTTCAAGGGCACCCACACCTCGAACAAGGAGGCTGCGGAGAAGGTCGGTCAGCTCGTTGGCAAGCGCGCCATCGAGGCCGGCATCACCAAGGTCGCCTTCGATCGCGGTGGCCGTATCTACCATGGCCGCGTCAAGGCCCTCGCCGACGGTGCTCGTGCCGCCGGTCTCGAGTTCTAGGAGGTATGTAGCACATGGCTCGTAATCAGAAGCAGCAGCGCGAGGCCTCCGAGTTCGAGGAGCGCGTCGTTTACATCAACCGCGTGTCGAAGACCGTCAAGGGTGGTCGTCGCATGAGCCTCGTCGCTCTCGTCGTCGTTGGCGACGGCAAGGGCAACGTCGGCGTTGGCATGGGCAAGTCCGCTGAGGTGCCCATGGCCATCTCCAAGGCATCTCTCGATGCCAAGAAGAACATGTTCCACGTGCCGGTGACCGAGCAGGGCACCATCCCGCACGAGGTTCTCGGCCACTTTGGTGCCGGCCGCATCATCATCAAGCCCGCTGTCGAGGGTACCGGCGTTATCGCCGGCGGCGCTGTGCGTCCCCTCTTTGAGCTTGCTGGCATCAAGAACGTCCTGTCCAAGTCCCTCGGTACCGACAACGGCCTCAACATCATCAAGGCTGCCGTCGAGGGCCTCAAGGAGCTCTCCAGCCCTGAGGACGTCGCGGCTCGCCGTGGCCTGACGGTCTCCGAGATGTTCGTCGGTAAGGAGAACTAAGCATGGCTGACACCATCAAGATCAAGCAGGTCCGCAGCACCAACGGTTGCAAGCAGGACCAGGTCCGTACTGTCCGTGCCCTCGGTCTCCACAGGATCCGCGAGGTTCGCGAGATTGCTGACAACGAGTCCGTCCGCGGCATGATCTTCAAGGTCAAGCACCTTGTCGAGATTGTAGAGGAGTAGCAAATGCAGCTTCACGATCTTACTCCCGCGCCCGGTTCCACCAAGAACCGCAAGCGCGTCGGCCGTGGCAATTCTTCGGGTCACGGCACCACTTCTGGCCGCGGCCAGAAGGGCCAGGGTTCCCGCTCTGGCGGCACCAAGGGTGCCGGCTTCGAGGGTGGCCAGACTCCGCTGGCTATGCGCCTGCCCAAGCTTCCGGGCTTCCGCAACCCCCGTCGTATCGAGTACACCGCCGTTAACGTTGAGCGTCTCGAGCGTAAGTTCGAGGACGGCGCTGTGATCGACGGTGCCGCTCTTAAGGCCGCTCGCATCACCAAGAGCGAGTTCGAGCCCGTCAAGGTGCTCGGCAATGGTGAGCTCACCAAGAAGTTCACGGTCAAGGTCGACAAGGTCAGCGCTTCTGCGCAGGCCAAGATCGAGGCCGCCGGCGGAAAGGTCGAGCTGCCGTGCTAAATGGTCTTAAGAATGCTTTCCGCATCAAAGAATTGCGCGAAAAGATTCTTTTTACCATAGCTATGCTCGTCGTGTACCGCATTGGTGCGCACGTTCCTGTGCCCGGCATTCCCTTCCAGGGGATGCTGGGCCTTTTCTCGACCGATAACAATTCGGTCGCCGCAGGTGCTATGGCCCTCCTGAATCTTTTCTCTGGCGGCGCGTTGAGCTATGTGTCGGTGTTTTCGCTGGGCATCATGCCTTACATCACCAGCTCGATCATCCTCCAGATGCTCCAGGCCGTCGTGCCTTCCCTGCATGAGCTTGCCCGCGAGGGCGAGGTCGGTCAGACCAAGATTACGCAGTATTCGCGTTACCTCACCCTGGCTCTGGCAATCCTCAACTCCGTGGGTTACCTCTTCCTCTTTAAGAGCTTCGGCATCAGCTTCAATGGCGCCGGCGCTCCCGAGATCATCTTCGACCTCATGATCGTCGGTACGCTCACCGCGGGCGCCATGCTGATCATGTGGATTGGTGAGCTCATCACCCAGCGCGGTATCGGCAATGGCATGTCGCTGATCATCTTCGCGAACATCATGGCCGGTCTGCCGCAGGCTATCTTCTCCAGCACCGAGGGCAATGCCGGTGGCATCATCACCATGGTGATCATCTGCGCCATCATCCTGCTGGTTATCCCGCTGATTGTTTTCCTTGAGCGCGGCCAGCGCCGCATCCCGGTCTCCTACGCTAAGCGCGTCGTGGGCCGTCGCATGATGGGTGGCCAGACCACCTACCTGCCCATCAAGGTCAACACCGCGGGTGTCGTGCCGATCATCTTCGCTTCGGCGCTGCTGTACTTCCCGGCTCAGATTGCCGTGTTCTTCCCCGGCATCGGCTGGATTCAGGCAGTTGCCTCCGCGCTTTCGACCGGTTGGCTCAACTGGGTGCTTAACGTTGTCCTCATCGTGTTCTTCGCGTACTTCTACACCTCCATGGTGTTCAACCCCGATGACACGGCCGATAACCTTAAGAAGCAGGGCGGCTTTATTCCGGGCGTGCGTCCGGGTAGGGCTACCGCGGCCTACATCAAGAACGCGCTCAACAAGATCACGCTTCCCAGCGCTGTCTTTTTGGCGCTCATCGCCATCGTGCCTTCGATCATCTTCTCCTTCACGGGTAACCATCTGATCCAGGCATTTGGCGGCACGTCCATCCTCATCATGGTCGGCGTCGTGCTCGACACGGTCGATAAGCTCGAAGGCCAGATCAAGATGTATGATTACGATGGATTCTTTAAATAGGCTAGAGGAGGATTGCTCATGAACCTCGTATTGCTCGGAGCTCCGGGTGCCGGTAAGGGCACCGTCGCACAGGAGCTCGTCGCCGAGTTTGGCGTCGCCCACATTTCCACGGGCGACCTGCTGCGTGCTGCCGTCAAGGGTGGCACCGAGCTTGGTATTCAGGCTAAGAAGTACATGGACGCTGGCGAGCTCGTTCCCGACCAGCTCGTGATCGACCTTGTCAAGGAGCGCCTTGCCGCCGATGACGCCCAGCAGGGCTTCATCCTCGACGGCTTCCCGCGCAACACCGCCCAGGCTGTGACGCTCGATTCCGAGCTCTCCGCCATGGGTCGCGAGATCGACTGCGCCCTTCTGGTCGATGTGGCCCCCGAGGTCATTATCGATCGTCTGTCTTCGCGTCGCACCTGCCGCGCATGCGGTTACACCGGCACCGCTGCCGATGCTACCTGCCCCAAGTGTGGCGGCGAGATGTATCAGCGCGACGACGACAAGCCCGAGACCATCAAGAACCGTCTCGACGTCTACGAGAAGTCCACGAGCCCGCTCGTCGACTACTATCGTGGCCAGGGTCTGCTCAAGTCGGTCAACGGTGACCAGGCTCGCGAGACCGTGTACGGGGATGTCAAAGAGGCTCTCGGTCTATGATCAAGATTAAGTCTGCAACGCAAATCGAGCAGATGAAGAAGGCAGGAGCGCTATCTAAGATGGCGCTCCGCCACGTTGGAGCCATGGTGCGCCCCGGCGTTTCCACCTTTGAGCTCGATCAGCTCGCGGAGCAGATTATCCGCATGCATGGCGGCACCCCGGCCTTTAAGGGTTACGGCGGGTTCCCGGGGACCATTTGCGCATCGATCAACGATGCCGTGGTCCACGGTATTCCCAACCCCGACATGATCCTGCGCGATGGCGATATCATCTCCATCGATACGGGAGCCGTTGTCGACGGTTGGGTCGGCGATAACGCTTGGACGTTTTTCGTCGGCACCCCCACGCCCGAAGCCAAGGCTTTGTGCGAGGTCACGCGCGATTGCCTTAAGGCTGCCATCGAGCAGGCTGTTCCCGGTAACCATATCGGGGACGTCGGTTATGCCGTTCAGTCCCTCGCCGAGTCTCACGGTTACGGTGTGCTTCGTGATTATGTAGGCCATGGCATTGGCCGCGTGATGCACGAGGACCCCAACGTTCCTAACTATGGAAAGAAGGGGAGGGGCGTTCGCCTCCAGGCCGGCATGGTCATTGCCATCGAGCCGATGGTTGCGATGGGTTCCAACCATGTGAGCACGGGCTCCGACGGTTGGATTGTTACGACCAACGATCACCTGCCCGCCGCGCACTACGAGAACACCGTCGCCATTACCAATGACGGTCCGGTGATTCTCACCACGGATGCCCAAGGTGCTTGGTGCTCCCTCCAAGGCGGAGAAATGTAACAAGTTCCATTTAGTTGTGGAGCCATTACGAAGTTATTACGATGCGTGCATACGTGTTGTAGAATACTCAATCGCTGTCGTTTTCTAGAGAAAGATGATTGCTTGTGAAGAAGGAAGACGCAATTGAGCTCGAGGGTACGGTAAAGGAACCGTTGCCCAACGCCATGTTTAAGGTCGAGCTCGAGAACGGTCATTCGGTTCTGTGCAACATTTCTGGCAAGATCCGAATGAATTACATCCGTATTCTCCCCGGTGACAGGGTTGTCGTGGAGCTTTCCCCGTACGACCTGACCCGCGGCCGCATCACCTATCGCTACAAATAGCGGCACGCATACACGCACTCCATTTCCGACTGCAGGCTTAGCTCAACCTACGGTCGGATTGTGTGTGAAGACCAGCCATAGTTTTAAACGCCTGCGGCTGGGCGAGTAGATAGTAGGGAAGTAGTTTGAGCGCTACCGAAAGGAAGAACGATGAAGGTACGTCCTTCGGTCAAGAAGATGTGCGATAAGTGCAAAATCATTAGGCGCCATGGCAAGGTCCTCGTCATTTGCGAGAACCCCCGTCATAAGCAGCGTCAGGGTTAAGAGAGGAGACTACGTTGGCCCGTATTAATGGTGTCGACCTCCCGCGTGAGAAGCGCGTTGAGATCGGTCTGACCTACATTTACGGCATCGGCCGCACCACTGCGACGAAGATTTGCGTCGAGTGCAACGTTAACGTGGATACGCGCGTTAAGGACCTCACCGAGGATGAGGTTAACGCCATCCGCGATTATATCGATAAGAACCAGATCATGGTTGAGGGCGACCTCCGCCGTGAGCGCAACCAGAACGTCAAGCGCCTTATGGACATCGGCTGCAACCGCGGCCTTCGTCACCGCAAGGGCCTCCCGGTCCGCGGCCAGCGCACCCACACTAACGCTCGTACCCGCAAGGGCCCGAAGCGTCAGATCGGTGCTAAGAAGAAGAAATAAGGAGCGCTAGATAGATGGCTACTGCTAAGAAGAACGTTCGCGCTGCCCGTCTGAAGCGCGCGGACCGTAAGAACATTTCCGTGGGCCAGGCTCACATTCGTTCTACGTTCAACAACACGATCGTTTCGATCACCGATCCCCAGGGCAACGTCATTTCCTGGAAGTCGGCTGGCCAGGTGGGCTTCAAGGGCTCCCGTAAGTCCACGCCGTTCGCTGCCCAGATGGCTGCCGAGGCTGCTGCCAAGCAGGCCATGGAGCACGGTATGAAGAAGGTTTCCGTCTTCGTCAAGGGCCCCGGCTCCGGTCGTGAGACCGCCATCCGCTCCCTCCAGGCTGCTGGCCTCGAGGTCTCGAGCATCCAGGACAAGACCCCCATTCCGCACAACGGCTGCCGCCCCAAGAAGCGTCGCCGCGTGTAACTGAAAGGATCGTATCAATATGGCAATCGACAGGACTCCTGTTCTTAAGCGCTGCCGTCAGCTCGGGATCGATCCCGCTGAGCTCGGTTACAGCAGCAAGAAGGAATCTATCCGTCAGCCCAAGCGCCGTCGCAAGGAATCTGAGTACGGCATGCAGCTGCGCGAGAAGCAGAAGGTCAAGTTCATCTATGGCGTTCTGGAGAAGCAGTTCCACGGCTACTTCAACAAGGCCCGTAAGATGAACGGCGTCACCGGTGAGAACCTCATGATCATTCTTGAGTCTCGCCTCGACAACGTCGTCTTCCGTCTTGGCTTCGCCCGCACCCGCAAAGAGGCTCGTCAGTCCGTCCGTCACGGTCACTTCACCGTGAACGGCAAGCGCGTGGACATCCCGTCCTACCGCGTCAAGGCCGGCGACGTCGTCGCTGTCGGCGAGAAGTTCCGTGACCTCCTCCCCATCAAGGAGGCCCTGATTTCCTCCGAGCGCTTTGAGGTCCCTGGCTGGCTCGAGGTCGATATCGAGAAGCTGTCTGGTAACGTGCTCGCTCTGCCGACGCGTGAGCAGATCAGCGGTGATATCAACGAGCAGCTCATCGTCGAGCTCTACTCTAAGTAGTCCATCCGGGCTGCTGAGGCTGGAGGTAATACATGTCAGAATTCATTAGGCCTCAGGTTCAGGTCGAAGAGATCAACGAGACGTCTGCTCGTGTCTCCGTCGAGCCGCTCGAGCGTGGTTACGGCGATACGCTGGGTAACTCCCTTCGTCGCGTTCTTCTGTCCTCGCTCGAGGGTGCCGCCGTCGAGGCTATTCAGATCGATGGTGCGCAGCACGAGTTCATGACCATCCCTAACATGGTCGAGGATGTCACCGACATCGTCCTGAATGTCAAGGGTCTTGTCTTCAGGGCTCTCGGCACGACCGACGAGGCGACCGCCACCATCTCGGTTGACGGCCCCTGCGAGGTCACCGGTGCGGACTTCTTTATTCCGTCCGAGTTTGAGCTGGTCAACCCCGAGCAGCACATTGCTACGCTCACCGAGGGTGGCCATCTCACCATGAGCATGCGCATCGGCTATGGCCGCGGCTATGTTTCTGGCGAGGCCAACAAGCGCGACAACGATCCCATCGGTGTGATCCACGTCGACTCGCTGTACTCGCCGGTTTCCCGTTGCGCCAAGCTCGTTGAGGCTTGCCGTGTCGGTCAGCACACCGACTACGACCGCCTTGTCCTCGAGATCGAGACCAACGGCTCCATCGCCCCGCGCGACGCCGTGGTCCAGGCTGCCAATATCATCAACCAGCATATGGCCGCCTTTATGAACCTTGCCGAGACCCCCGAGGTCGAGGAGGAGGCTTCGATCTTCGCTCCCGAGGTCACCAACGACAACGCCGAGCTGGACAAGCAGATCGAGGATCTGGACCTTTCTGTCCGTTCCTACAACTGTCTTAAGCGCGCCAGCATTCACTCGGTCCGTCAGCTCGTTGAGTTCTCGGAGAACGATCTGCTCAACATCCGTAACTTCGGTGTTAAGTCGATCGAGGAAGTGAAGGACAAGCTTGAGTCCATGGGCCTGAGCCTGAAGGCTTAATGCTTCGCATATTTGAGGAGAAACTAGACCATGCGTCACAACGTTAAGAAGGGCCTGAAGCTCGGCACCGATGCGAGCCACACCAAGGCCATGAAGAAGAGCCTTGCTAAGGCCCTCTTCGAGAACGACCGCATCAAGACCACCGAGACCCGCGCTAAGGCGCTGCGTTCGGTCGTCGATCCGATCATCACCTGGGCCAAGAAGGGCGACCTGCACTCTCGTCGTTTGGCCATCGCCAAGCTCGGCGATAAGCAGCTCGTTGCCGAGATCTTCGACAAGGCTGCCCAGGGCATGTGGCAGGACCGCAACGGCGGTTACACCCGCATCATGAAGCTCGGCAACCGTAAGGGTGACAACGCTCCCATCGTTATCATGGAGCTCGTCACCGAGCCTTGCACGCCTAAGGCCAAGAAGGCTGCTCCGGCCCCCAAGAAGGCCGCTGCTCCCAAGAAGGTCGAGGCTGTCGAGGAGACTGCTGCCGAGGAGAGCGCTGAGTAGACATTCCGTCTACATAGGCTATATTCGAGGGGTACGTTCGCGTACCCCTCTTTTTTTGTCGCGATACCGTTGCTTGTTTGTTGGGAGCGCCCATGACTGCGCCGTCTGATTTCAATTCGATTTCCGAGCTTGACGCCACACTCGTATTTCGCGTGGCCTATGATGGCTCGTCGTATAGCGGATTTGCCGAGCAGCCGGGACAGACGACGGTTGCGGGTGAGCTACGTCGAGCCATTGAGACGCTGCTTCGCCGCCCGATCGATCTGACGTGCGCAGGTCGTACCGATGCCGGCGTGCATGCCGTGGCTCAGTACATCAGCGTGCCCGTAACGGACGCTGAGCTCGCCCTTACGCGCCGTAGGTGGCTGCGGGCTATGGATGCCCTGCTGCCTAAAGATATCGCCATAAACGAGGTCTACAGGGCCCGTAAGGGCTTTTCTGCACGCTTTGACGCGCGTTCCCGTACGTATACGTACCGTATTGCCGATCGCGACGCGCGCCCTGTGCTTTCGCGCGGTGCGGTGTGGTGGCATCGCTACCCATTGGATGTTGAGGCGATGTCTGCGGCCTGTCCCGCGCTGCTGGGCGAGCAGGACTTCAAGAGCTTTTGCAAGGTGGCGTCTGCCGTGGGCAAGCCCACGCACCGCTGCGTGATGCGGGCCGAGTTTGGCCATGAGGTTGCGTTTGGCGAGGACATCCTGACGTTTACCATCGAGGGCAATGCGTTTCTGCATTCGATGGTCCGTACGATCGTTGGCACGCTTGTCGAGATTGGCATGCATCGCCGTAAACCCGAGTGGATGCGCGAGGTCATCGATGCTTGCGATCGTACCGCTGCGGGCCCCACGGCTCCTGCCTGCGGCCTTACGTTTATGGGCGTGGATTACGATCCCGCCGAGCTTGTCGTGCTCGACTAGGGGAGGGCTTGACGCGCCGTTCGTCGGCATCTGTCATCTGTGGGCTGCGCGTGTGCAACATCTGTTCTTGGCGTGCAGTGCAACCGGTGTCTCATTGCTTTTATTTATGGGGTGTACCATGAACCACGGTTTGATTCATTGCTGTCGAGAGGACGGATAACTTGGTTCGACGTGGCTCGCATCCGCGACTTTCGGTGATCCTTGTGGTAGAAGGTTCGCCCAGCTATGCGATGCGTGCGCTCGAGAGTATCCAGAACCAAGACCTCTACGATTTGCAGATTGTCGTTGTCTGCCGCGATGCTGCGCCCGGTGTGCGCCATTCGCTTCAGGTTGCTGCCGACAGGGACATCCATATTGATTTGATTGACGTCGAGGACGCGAAGCGCGGTGCTTGCCTTCGTGCCGGTTTTGCTGCCTCGCGTGGCTCTCAAATCATCGCTATGAACGCCGATGAGTGGTTTGCTCCGCAGTCCCTTTCCAAGATGGTCGATATCGCGTGCGATACTACGGCAGACATAGTGCTCCCCACGGTGTCGCTCGACCGCTATGATGCACATCGAGAGCGCCATTCGCGCGTCTTGGATGCTGCTCATATTTCCATTGATAGCAAATCCTCGATGGTGACCGGGCTGCCCCAGTTGATTTTAGGCGGCCTTGTCGTTCAGACCTCTGGCGTGATGTACAGCCGCTCGCTGTTTGAGGCATGCCTGTCGCGCGGCAAGGCGTACCGTACGGTTGAGTTTATGGCTTATGCGCTCTCGCAGGCACGATTCGTGTCCGGCTGCGGCGACGCTTGTTTCCACGCGGTGGCACCTAAGCTTACAGATGCCTTTGATCCCACCATGTATGCCAAGGTATCCGATGACATCCGAGCACTCGACGAGCTTGCGGACTCACTCTCGGAAGCAGATAGCGGTGGTCGGCTCAAGCTGGCAAGCCAAAAGTTCTACTTTGCCGGACTGGTCGCCTGCATCGAGAATTTGTGCCTGAGCCCGCATGGGTTGTCGTCAATCGAGCGTTCCGCCCGCATGCGTGATATGCTCGATGCGCCTCGAACCCGTCAGATGGTCGCCGCGCTCAAGGACAACCATCGGGGACTCGGTCTGTTGTTTGGGCCGATTGCCAGCGCCAAGCCCGCGCGCTGCGTGATGTGTACGCATCTGGCAGCTTTTCTTAACCGGACGGGCGCAAAAACCGCCTAAACGGCTCATTACGAAACAAACTTGCATAGAATTGTTTCGTAATGCGTTCTTATACACAAAAGCCTTCAAATAGCGTTAAACTATTCAATCACTGATTGATTGTCTCCGCCATCTTTTGGAGAGAGGGTTTGTATGGCTAAAAAACGCAATGGGCGCCAGGATGCCATTAGAGATATTGTGCGCAATAAGGACGTCCGTACGCAGCGCGTGCTGGTCGATGAGCTCCGCGCTATGGGCTTTGATTGCACGCAGGCGACTGTCTCTCGCGATATTGCCGACATGGGGCTGCGTAAGCTCCCTGAGGGTATCTATGTTCTGGCAGAGGACCTGCACCTGCAGCGTATGGTTTCCGAGCTCGTAACGGGCGTTCTACGTACCGATAATCTGGTCATGATCAAGGCTCAGCCTGGCACGGCTTCCGGCATCGCCGCCGCCGTTGATGCGGCAGAGTTGCCCGATGTGCTTGGCTCGCTTGCCGGCAACGATACGATTTTGGTTATTGCCCAGACGGCCGAGGACGGCGAGCGTCTTGAGGCGCTGATCAATAAGCTGAGCAATTCTCGCAAGTAGGCGTGCGGGTCGTGCGCTCGGCACTGTGTGCGTGACATGGTGGCTTGTAAGGGGGTATCGACGTTGGTCGGTACCCCTTTTTTGTTTGCCGGTATAAAGACCGCCCGCCTGGTCGTTTCAAATTAAAAGGCCCCCGAGCAGTTCAATAAGCTGCTCGGGGGCCTTGTTGCTTATGGCCGGATGATTTCTAGCCGACCGTATCGTCAGGCGTGGGCGAGGGGTCGGGAGTGGGTGTAGGCGTAGGCGTAGGCGTAGGCGTGCCGCCATCGCCGCCGGTCGAACCACCAGTGGAGCCGCCCGTCGAGCCACCGGTCGTACCGGTGCCGCCGGTGGTGTCGCCGCCCGTGGTCTCGGTGGTCGTGGTCGTCGTGGTAGTCGTTGTGGTGGTTTCCTCTTCCTCTTCGTCCTCGTCCTCGTCCTTGTCGTCGTTCTCCGACTTCTTGGTGTTGTTGGTGCCGTAGAACTTCCAGACGCTGTTGTTCTTGTAGGTGGGCGCCGTTCCGGTCGCAAACTCCTCGCGCTCGGTACCGGTCAGAACGGTGTTCATAAACCGCTTAAAGACAGGCAGGTTGGTGCTGTCGCCCAGCAGGTCCGTGCCGTACTTTTGGATGGGGATCTCGCCCGCGGAATAGCCGGTCCACAGGGCGCATGCCAGCTGCGGGGTATAGCCGCAGAACCACAGGTTGGTGGTGTTGTCGGTGGTGCCCGTCTTGCCGGCATAGGGCTGGTTGACACTCAGGGCGCCGGCAGCACCCGTACCGCTGCCCTTCATGACGCCGGACAGAACATCGGTGACCGCGGCGGCCTCGCCCTCGGTAAGCACCTGTGAGGGATTGTCGGTGTGCTGGTACAGCACCGAACCGGTACGAGAGTCAATCTCGGTGATGGCGATCGGCTGGCGATAGTAGCCGCCGTTGGCAAACGTCGCGTAGGCGGCGGCCATCTCGAGCGGCGAGATCGAGCCGGTGCCGAGGGTCATGACGGGAACGTCCTCGATGTTGTCCTTGGCGGGGTCGATGCCGAGCTTTTTGACGAGCGAGATGATCTTGCTGTTGCCGACGGCTTCCGCCACCTGGATGTAGCCGGTGTTGGAGGAGTATGCCGTCGCCTGCTTAAGCGTGATGGTGCCGTAGCTTTGATTGGCGTAGTTTTGTACCTCGGTTGTGGTGCCCTTGGCCTTGAGCGGCGAGTTGCAGTTGAGGGTGACGTTGGGGTTCATGCCGTTTTGGATGGCAGTTGCCAGCGTAAAGGCCTTAAAGGTGGAGCCGACGGGACGCTTGGCCGTGGCATGGTTTACGTGGTTCTCGTCGGCGTTGTAGTCGTAGCCGCCCACCATGCACTTGATGTAGCCGGTCTTGGGGTCGACGACGACCATGCCCATGTCCAGGCCGTCAAGCGAGAGCGTGTCGAGCTGCTCGCGGACGGCATTCTCTGCCACCTGCTGCATCGTGGGGTCGATGGTGGTCTTGACGGTCAGGCCGCCCTTAAAGAGCACGTCGGTCGAGAACTCCTGCTCCAGCAGCTGCTTGACGTAGGAGACAAAGTAGGGCTGCGAGTATACGTCGACGCCGCTGCCCGAGATTTCGGTCACGTTGAGGGTGATGGCCTCGGCCTGTGCGGCATCGTGCTCCTCCTGGGTGATGTGGCCCAGGCGCAGCATGTTGTCGAGAACCTTGTTGCGGCGGGACAGTGCCAGATCGGGATTGACCGTGGGGTCGTACTGCGAAGGCGAGTTGGGAAGGCCGATGAGTAGCGCGGCCTCGCTCAGGGTGAGGTCGGCGGCGCTCTTGGACAGATAGGTCTCGGCTGCGGCCTCGATGCCGTAGGCGCCGTGGCCGTAATAGATGGTGTTGAGGTACATCATGAGGATCTCGTCTTTGGAGTACATGTCCTCCATCTTGATGGCGATGTAGGCCTCGCGCACCTTACGCTCAATGGTCGAGTCGAACTGCTCCTCCTGCAGGATGGTGTTGCGCACAAGCTGCTGGGTGATAGTCGAGGCGCCTTCGTGCCCGCCGCCGAGGGTTGCCACCGCAGCACGCGCGATACCCCACAGGTCGATACCGCCGTGCTCGTAGAAGCGCTCGTCCTCGACGTCAACGGTGCCCTGCAGCACGTAGGGGGAGACCTCGTCCTTGGTGATGGACTTGCGGTTTTGCGTGTAGAAGCTCGCGATCTTGTTGCCGTTGCAGTCGACGATCTCGGTGGGCTCACTCACCAGATACGCGTTGGCGTCGGTGTAGTCGGGCAGATCGGACAGCCAGCGGTTGACGTTGCCGACCATGCCGATGCCAAACGCCACGCCCGCAATCAGCAGAAAGCCCAAAAACGAGAGCAGGATTATGGGCAGGGCGTGCGTCTTTGAACGGCTGTGTCCCTGTCGTTGGCGAGGACCCATATATTGACCTCCAGGTATGTCGTGCCGGACGGTGGATGTGCCGTCGGGGCAGGATGGACATAAGTTATTACACGATAAACCAAACGGGGCGCGCGAGGCCTCGTGTATGCTGGAAGACGGCATTTTTCAGAGTGAATGCATACCTTGGTAAGGAGTTTGCCGATGGCGATTCGGGCGATGGGGCCGAGCGGACAATACGAGACTGGATTGGATGCTGCCGGTGCGGCGCTGCCCGAGTTGCTGGCGCCGGCGGGCGGACTCGACCAGATGCTTGCGGCCATCGCCGCGGGCGCCGATGCCATCTATGCGGGGTTGGGCGGCTTTAACGCCCGTGTGAGCGCCCATGGCTTTACGGATGACGAGTTTGCGCGCGGCTGCGCCGTGGCGCATGCCCATGGCGTGCGTGTGTACGTGACGCTCAACGTGTTCGTGTTTGACGATGAGTTGTCCGACGCGGTGGCGTTGGGAGCTCATGCACTGGAGCTGGGCGCCGATGCTCTGATTGTGGCCGATGCCGGGTTGGCCTGCGCGCTGAGCGCGGCGATTCCCGGGGTCGAGATTCACCTGTCTACGCAGGCGGGCGCTCATAGCGAAGGCGCCGTGCGGCTTGCCGCCGATGAGTTGGGGGTCGTGCGCGTGACGACGGCGCGCGAGCTGACGGTCGACGAGATTGCGGCGCTCTGTGCCACGGGCGTGCCCATCGAGGTATTCTGCCACGGTGCGATTTGCATCGGCTATTCGGGGGCGTGCGAGTTCTCGG
This sequence comes from Collinsella aerofaciens, assembly GCF_015553355.1. GTDB lineage: Bacteria > Actinomycetota > Coriobacteriia > Coriobacteriales > Coriobacteriaceae > Collinsella > Collinsella aerofaciens_V. The sequence continues at coordinate 129,110 of NZ_JADNGN010000001.1, read as the reverse complement.
CCCTGCGGCGTGGACGATCGGCAATGCGCGGCGACTGCACACAGCCGTGCCGTCTGGCGTATGACCTAGTGGACGAGGCGGGACAGAGCGTTGTCGCCGTCGAGGGGGATCGCCTGCTGTGTCCGCATGACTATCTGGGTATTGCGCATCTGCCCGAGCTTGTAGATGCCGGCGTTGCGTCGCTCAAGATCGAGGGGCGCATGAAGAACCCCGATTACGTATTCAACGTGGTGCGGGTTTGGCGCCGGGCGCTCGATATGCTGCGCGACGGCGCGTGGGACTCCGGTGCCGTGGAAGAGCTTGAGCGCGAGCTGGGAAGGTCGTTTAACCGTGGGTTTACCGATGCGTACCTGCGAGGGCGTTCGGGTGCCGAGCTGATGAGCTTTGAGCGTGCAATTAACCAGGGCGTGCGCGTGGGGCGCTTGGTCGCTGTGGGCCACGAAGAGGTGACCGTTGAGCTCGATGCTGCCGTGGCGGCGGGTGACACGCTCGAGATTCGGTTCTATCCGGGTGCCGACGCGCGTCCCGATGTGCCCAAGCGCTGGCCGCAGGTGCCCTGCCCGGTGGATGCCGCGGCGGGGAAGCGCGTCGTCGTGCATTGCAAGCGTAAGGTGGACACGGGCTGCGAGGTATACCTGATTCGCAGCGCCGGCGTGTTGGATCAGACGGCGGCGGTGTTGGAGTGCATGCGGGCCGAGGCGGATGCGATTGCGCCCGTTGCGCGCGCCGTTGAGGTGCTGCCCTTTGAGGACGTTGCGGTGGATGGCGGTGCGTCGACGGAGTTGGTGGAGCGCGCGGTTCCCGCTCACATGGTTTTTGCTTGGCAGCTGATGGATGCCGATCCGCGCGGAGAACTCGATTTGTCCGACGCCGTTGTGGTGCTGGACGAGGTGTGCCGCACGGGTGACGCTGACCGGACCCGCTCGCTTATGCAGCGTGCCGGGCGCGTCGTCTGCCGCAACCTGGGACAGGTGGTGATCGCTCGCGAGCTGGGCATGACGTTTGACGTGGCGGCGCCGGTGTTCTGCGCGAATCGGGTCACGCTTACCTGGCTGCGCGGACTCGGGGCGGGGCGGGTGTACTTGTCGGCCGAGTTGCTCAGCAATGATGCGGAGCGTGTTGCCGAGCTTGCCGCTTGTCCCGGTGTCTTGGGGCCTGTCGACGCCGACCGTCCCGAGCTCATGGTGTGCGAGCACTGCCTGCTGACTGCCGAGGGCGTCTGCGCCACCGATGCGACGGGGCAGGTCCGTTGCCGCGACTGCTTGCGTCGTCGGCAGGTACGCTATCTGGTCGAGCGTGACGGTACACGTCTGCCAGTTGCCATTGACGCATGCGGCAGGACGAGGATTTTCCTGTCGTAAGTGCCGCGTCGCGTCAGTTTGTTATCATAAGAGAGTTTATGGACTTCCAGCACCGCCGTTTTCGGCGAGGGTGCTATAGCAAAAGGAGGATACCCAATGCTGTCTGTTGACGAGCAAATGCGTATCATCACCTCGGGCGCCGCGCAGATCGTTCCCGAGGCCGACCTTCGCAAGAAGCTTGAGAAGGGCGAGCCCCTCAACATCAAGCTCGGCGTCGACCCCACCAGCCCCGACCTGCACCTGGGCCACGCTGTGCCGCTGCGCAAGATGCGTCAGTTCCAGGACCTGGGCCACAACGTCACCCTCATCATCGGCAACGGTACCGCGCTGATTGGCGACCCTTCGGGCAAGAATTCCACCCGTCCGCAGCTTTCGCAGGAGCAGATTGAGGCCAATGCCGAGACCTATGTGAGCCAGGCCATGAAGATCCTGGATCCCGAGAAGACCACCATCGTGCACAACGGCGACTGGATCCTTTCGATGGATCTGGCCGGTCTGCTTCAGGTGTGCTCCAAGTTCACCGTCGCCCGCATTCTTGAGCGCGATGACTTTACCAAGCGCTACCAGTCTCAGACGCCGATCGCCCTGCATGAGTTCCTGTATCCCGTGATGCAGGCCTTCGACTCCGTTCAGATCAAGGCCGACGTGGAGATGGGCGGCACCGACCAGCTCTTCAACCTGCTCGCTGGTCGCGAGCTCATGGAGAAGATGGGCATGGAGCCGCAGATCGCGCTCACCATGCCGCTGCTCGAGGGCACCGACGGCGTGCGCAAGATGTCCAAGTCCTATGGCAACTACATCGGCCTGACCGACGCTCCCAAGGATATGTTCGGCAAGACCATGTCCATCCCCGACGAGATGATCGGCAAGTACTATCGTCTGGCCAGCTCGTTCGCCCCGGCCGAGGTCGACAAGATCGACGCCGCCCTGGCCGACGGTTCTGCCGACCCCTACGAGCTCAAGCGCGCTCTGGGCCGCGACCTGTGCGATACCTACCACGGCGCCGGCGCCGGCGACGAGGCCCAGGCCGAGTTCGACCGTGTGTTCAAGGAGGGCCAGCTTGCCGACTTCCCCGAGAAGCACGTTGAGCTGACCGTCAACGACGAGGGCCAGATTTACCTCGCCGGCCTGCTCAAGGACCTGGGCCTTTCGGCCAGCGCCGGTCAGGCCCGCCGCGACATCGACGGCGGCGGCGTCAAGATCAACGGCAAGGCTGTGGCTCCCAAGAGCTATAACATCGATCCCAGCGCCCTCAAGCTGGGCGACACCCTCTCCGTAGGCAAGCGCAAGGGCTTTAAATTGGTCTAACGAGCAAGTTGACCTCACAAGTGCAGCAAGGCCGCAGCCGGGATTCCCGACTGCGGCCTTTTTGGTTACGACGATCCCTTGGGGACGGAGGGATCATTTGGCGGTGCCGTTAAGCGGAAGGGGTGTTAGCGGGACTTTCTTTTGGGCATACAATGGCTATTGGCTTGCTGCGGTGAAGGCCTGTCCGCTCCGCAGCTGTTTTCTACGGTTAAAGGAGAATGTATGTCCGTTGAGGTCATGAGGTCTGTGATCGAGGCCGCCGAGGGTCGCGTACCCGTCGATACGCTGTTTACCAATGCGCAAATCGTCGACGTGTACGGTCAGCGCGTGGCGCCCGGTAGCGTTGCCGTCAAGGACGGTGTGATCGTCGGCGTGCTCTACGATGGTCGCGACGATGCCGCTGGCACCTACGAGGCAACTGAGGTCGTCGACTGCCAGGGCTACTATCTTGCCCCCGGTTTTATTGACGGACACTTGCATATCGAGTCCTCGAACATCCGCCCCGCCGAGTATGCTCGCATGGCCGCGACGCGCGGTACTACCACCGCCATTGCCGACAGTCACGAGATCGCCAACGTGGCGGGCCTGGACGGCCTGCACTTTATGATCGAGGACGGTCGCCGCGCGCCCATTTCCATCAAGTACATGATGCCCTCGTGCGTGCCCGCGCTGCCCGATGAGCAAGCGGGCGCTGTGATTACCGCCGCTGACATGCAGGCGTTTTTTGCCGAGCATCCGGGCGATGTTTTTGGCCTGGGCGAGATGATGAACCTGCCGGGCGTCTTTATGGCCGACCCCGAGACCTGTGCTCGCATCGATGCTGCCAACCAGACGCCGTCCAAGCAGGTTGACGGCCACGCGCCGCTCGTTGCCGGCAAGGACCTCAACGCCTATGCCGCGGCGGGTATTATCGCTGACCACGAGTCAACGATTCCCGAGGAGGCGCTCGATAAACTGTCCCGCGGCATGTATGTGATGCTGCGTGAGGGCACGTGCAGCCATGACCTGGCCAACCTGTCTCCGATGCTGCTGGAAAACCCCGCCCGCGCCCGCCGCTGCTGCTTTGCGACCGACGACCGCGCTCCCTCCGACGCGCTTTCGACCGGCATGATCGACAACGCCTGCCGCGTGGCCATCGAGGCCGGCGTCGACCCGGTGGTCGCCATCTCTATGGCGTCCCTTTCCACGGCTGAGGCGTTTGGGCTAGATCACGGCTGCCGCGACCCACACGAGCTACGCGGTGCGATTGCCCCGGGCAAACGTGCCGACCTGCTGGTGCTCAATGACCTGACGTTTGCCACGGCTCCGCATCGCGTATATGCCGCCGGTGCTCTGGTGGCGCAGGACGGCACCTTTGTGGGCGAGATTGCACCCGAGATGGCCGAGGTCGCAGCGCTTGCCGATGAGCTGCGTGCTTCCGTTAAGCTGCCGAAGCTATCGCTCGACGTGTTCGACTATGCCTTTAAGCCGGGCGAGGCCGTGATTGACGTGGTACCGGGTAAGGCCATCACGGGCGTGGCTCGCCCCGAGAGTGCCGAGGGCCTGCGCCGCATTATGCTGATTGAGCGCCACGGCCGCGGCGTGTCGCTGCAGGCCGAGGGCGCCGACAGTGACGGCCCCGCGGGTCTGGGCTTGGTTGGCAAGCATATCGGTCGCGGCTGGGTGCGCGGCTTTACCATCACGGGTGGCGCCATTGCCTCCACGATTGGCCACGACTCGCACAACGTGTGCGTGGTGGGCGACAATGCGGCGGATATGATGGCTGCCGTTGAGGCCGTGGGCCAGGGCGGCCACGTGCTGGTGCGCAACGGCGAGGTCGTGGCGCGCATTCCGCTGGCGCTCGGTGGCCTTATGAGCGAGGGCACGGCCGAGGATGTCGCCGCGCAGCACGACGACTTTATGGTCAAGGCGCGCGCCATGGGTATCGAGCCGCCGCTCGACCCCATCATGGGCATCATCTTCCTGCCCCTGCCGGTGATCCCGACGCTCCGCATCCGCGCCGAGGGCATGTTCGACGTCACCACCTTCACCTACGCCGACTAGTCATCGGGGATGTTCTTCAACGATTAGTCGTCGGGGACACTCTTTGACGTGTCGCCTGACGCCGCGACCATGAGGCCTTTGGCATGTGTGAGCTATTTGCTAGGTCCTTGTAACGTTTGCGCCCGCGGAGTCTTATCTGAGCTCCCTTTGGGTACGTTGGAATCGGATATACGTCCGATTCCATCAAGCCCGAAGGGAGCTTTTCTATGTTTAAACTGATTGCATCCGATATGGACGGCACGTTGCTTGACGAAAACGGCCAGGTGCCTCCCGAGACCTACGAACTGATTCTAGCGCTACACGAGCATGGCGTGCATTTCGCCGCATCGTCAGGTCGTCGCTACGATCGCCTGTGCGAGTTCTTTGCGCCCGTTCGCGACAAGATGGACTTTGTCGCCGCCAACGGCGCCCAGGTCTTCGCCGACGGCAAAATGGTAGACCGTGAGGTGTATTCACACCTGGCGATTCGAAGGCTCGCCCAGGCTGTCGCGACGTTTCCCAATCTGCATCTTGCGCTTTTTGACCGAACCAAGTCCTTCCTGCTCGATGACGAGTGCAAGTTCGTGCGTGAGGTCGATAAGGACCTTCCCAATGCCGAGCGCATTTGGGAGCTGCCCGATCCCAGCGTAAAGATCATCAAAGCGAGTATCTTTTGCGACGACGGTGCCGTTATGGACAGTGCGTACGTGCTGCAGCGCGAACTCGGTCAGCTCTTTACTTTTGCGCCTTCGGGTAACGCGTGGATCGATGCTATGCAGCCCGGCGTGTCGAAGGCTTCGGGTATCGCACAGCTCGCGGAGCATTATGGCATTGGGCGCGATGAGGTTATGGCGTTTGGCGACTCGATGAACGACTACGAGATCATTCGCTTTGTCGGCACGGGTTGTGCGATGGAAAATGCACGCCCCGCGCTCAAGGCCGTTGCCGATCGCGTGGTGGGGCGCAACCGCGACCACGCCGTCCAGCAGGAGCTCCGCCACGTTTTGGAGAGCCTCGCCTGATCCGGCAGTTGGGGACGTTCCTTTTCCGCCGGCAGTGGGGGCCAGTCCTTGCAGCTTTTTGCGAAGACTGTCCCCAACGACTAGTCATTCAAGAACGTTCCCGATGACTGGCCAATGACTAGGCGAGGGCGGTCATGATGGCGCGGGCGACGCCGTCGTGGTCGTTGTCGTATTCGGTGATGGCGTCGGCGGCCTCGCGATCTTCGGGCTCGGCGTTGATCATGGCCATGCCGTGGCCCGCTGCCTGCAGCATGGGGATGTCGTTGATGTTGTCGCCGAACGCCCAGGCGTTGGCGAGACGCTCGCCCAGGTGCTCGCATAGCCACGTGAGGGCCGTACCCTTGGTGGCGCCTTCACCCATGACTTCGATATTCATGGCGTACGAACGCGTGACCTCAATGCCTCCGAGCGTGTCGAGCACCGCCGCGATGGCATCGCGATCGGCCGGGTCGTGCCAGTACATGGCGATGCGTTCGAGCGTCTCGACCTCGTCGATCTTGCTGTCGATATTCATGTCGATCGGCGTTCGTGTGCGCTTGAGCGAAGCCGCGATGTGGGGGTCGCCGCCGCAGAACTCATCCAGACGCCCGTATAGCGAGCGGGGGAGGAAGCACTGCCCATCCGCGAAGATATCGAAGGTGACGTCATGGCCGGCGGCGATGCGATAGATGCGGTGGGCGATGCCGCGATCGAGCGGACGGCTCAAAATGCACGTGGCGCGCGAGGCGTCGGTGGGCACATCGTCGTCGAGCTGCCAGATACTGGCGCCATTAGCGCAGACGGCATAGTGCACGGCGGGGTGGGCGAGGATGGGCTCAAAGATGCCCGACAGCGGACGTCCCGTGCACGGTACAAACTCGATGCCACGACGTGCGAGCTCGTCGAGCATCGCCCAGGTGGCATCGCTCATTTGCTTATCGCTCGTCAGCAGCGTCCCATCCATATCGGAAAACACAATCATTTGATGCAGCCCTTTCTACTGGCATAAAAAGCGTGGCCGAGGGCGGTGATGCCCTGGCCACGCTCGAGTTCTATAACGGTCCGCGTCCTAGCGGTCGGCGAGCGGCTTGTACTCCAGCGGCTCGATCACCGGACGATAGGCCGGGCGAATAATACGGTGCGCGCAGAAGAGCTCTTCCATGCGGTGTGCCGACCAGCCGGCCATGCGGGCGACGGCGAATAGCGGCGTAAAAAGCGTCTCGGGTACGCCGAGCATCTTGTAGATAAAGCCCGTGTACAGGTCGATGTTCGCGCAGATGGGCTTGGTCATGCCGTGGTCGCGCATCACCTGCGGTGCCAGGCGCTCAATGCGCTCGATGAGCGCGAACTCATCGCCCAGGTCCTTCTTGGCGGCAAGTGTGCGCGCGTAACGGCGGCACACCTCGGCGCGCGGGTCGCTCAGCGTGTAGACGGCGTGGCCCATGCCGTAGATGAGACCCGTGCCGTCGAAGGCCTGCTTGTCGAGGATCTTGCCCAGGTAGGCCGCGACCTCGTCCTCGTCCTCCCAGTTGGAGACATGCGCGCGGATGTCCTCGTGCATAGACACGACCTTGGCATTGGCACCGCCGTGGCGCGGGCCCTTGAGCGAGCCGATGGCCGCGGCATAAGCGGAATACGGGTCGGTGGCCGAGGAGGACAGCACGCGGCAAGCAAACGTGGAGTTGTTGCCGCCGCCGTGCTCTGCATGCAGCATGAGCATCACGTCGAGCAGCATCGCCTCATCGCGGGTGAATGCCATGCCACCGCGCAGGACCTGTAGGATGGTCTCGGCGGTGGAGAGACCGGGCGTGGGGTGCGGCACGTGAACCTCGGAGCCGCGAAGCTTGGCGACCGAGGCCATGTGTGCGAAGGCGGCGATGCGCGGGAGACGTGCGAGCATGGAAATGGCGACGTCGATTTCATGCTCGGGCGTGATCACGTCTGGTTCGGCATCGAAGGCGTAGAGCAGCAGTACGGCGCGCTGGAGCACGTTCATGATGCTCGACGACACCGTGGTCATCGGGAACTCTTTAACGTACTCGTCGCTCAGATGTCTAAAGGCGCCCAGGCGCTCGCAAAAGCCGTCGAGCTCTTCCTTGTTAGGGAGCGAACCCGTGATAAGCAGATAGGCGACTTCCTCGTAGCCGTAGCGATTCTCGGCCTGGGCATTGTTGACCAGATCCTCGATGCTGTAGCCGCGAAGCGTGAGCTTGCCCTGATCGGGCACGACCTTTCCGTCGACCTTGTTGTAGCCGTGCACATCCGAGATACGAGTGAGACCCGCGACCACGCCCGAGCCGTCGGCATTGCGTAGGCCGCGCTTGACATTGTGCTCTACGAACAGGTCCTCGTCGTACGGGGCGGTCGGCAGGCCGTGGTAGAGGTTTTCGCTTTCGGGCGAAATCTGACGGCTCGCCTCGTAATCCAGAACCAGACGGCTCAGGTGATCGTCGAAGCGGTAGTAGATTTTCTTGGCGTCGTAGGCCATGCGCGCTCCTCTCCGGTCCGCTTTGGGGCCGCGCGCTTGGACGATATGACGTCAAGCTGCCCCGAGCGGCTTGCTCGCTACAGGCGGTACATAAAGTTGAAGACGTCCTCGCGCTGGATGGACACGTTGACGCCCGAAAGCTCGCCGGCCTCGGCCAGCGCCTTCTGCAGCTCGGCGAAGTCGAGCTTGGACTCGGCGGTATCGGCCAGCATGGTCATGGTGAAGATGTCCTCGATAATGGACTGCGTAATGTCGCGGATGTCGACGTTGGCCTCGCCCAGAACACGGGTGACGCCGGCGACGATGCCGGGGCGGTTCTTGCCAAGGACGGTGATGACGATACGGGAGGACGAGATCTCGGCCATGGGAAACCCTTTCGCGTGATTGCGGCGCGCGCGGGGCGCTCCGCTACGGTACAGTGTTCATCATTGTACCTGTCTGGCGCAAAAAAGGCGCGCTCGCTGCGGCGTTACATGCCTGCAACATGAGCGTAAGGGGGAAGGCCGTACGGGGAAGAGCCGTCTGGCGCGTGTCCGGCTCGTGTTGGGTTGATTTCCGATCTCAGCCGAACACATTGAGCGGAAAGGCCGTGAACCTTTTGTGGGACACGTGGTGCCGTGGTACCATAGCCGAGTTTGTTGTCTTGGTCGGAAACCAAGACGCCTTATGCGCTGATCGGTAACCAGCGCCTGACCAATAAGGAGTCCTACCATGAAGCAGGGTATCCATCCCCAGTATGTCGAGTGCACGGTGACGTGCTCCTGCGGCAACACCTTCAAGACGCACGCTACCGTGTCCGAGATGAAGGTCGAGCTTTGCAACGAGTGCCACCCGTTCTACACCGGCCAGCAGAAGTTCGTCGACACCGGTGGACGCGTCCAGCGCTTCGCCGACAAGTTCGGTGGCGCCGCTGCCGCCCAGCTCAAGAAGGCCGAGGAGGCCAAGGCTGCCAAGGCTGCCAAGGCTGCTGAGGCCGAGGCCGCTCGCAAGGCCGCCGCTGAGGCTAAGGCTGCCGAGAAGGCCAAGCGTGCTGCTAAGTTTGCCGAGGAGGCTGCCAAGCAGGCCGCCGAGGCTCCCGCAGAGGCTCCCGTCGAGGAGGCCGCTGCCGAGGCCGAGACCACCGAGGCTGCTGAGTAAATAGCTCGCCGAGGAATCGCTCGCATTCATGGCATAAGGGCCGTGCATCCGTTTGGGTGCGCGGCCCTTTTCTTTTTATCGGTGCAAACCAACCTGCCTCCATTGCACCAAATGGCAGAGAGGCAGCGTTTGCCCAGATAAAACCTGGCATAATTAACCTGTCCCATTGTGGCAGGTTGGTCGTAGTTATTACGTGGCGGTCGAGGTCGACCGTATAGGCCGCGTCTTGTTTGGCTAAAGTACAATCATCTGTGTTTAACTCGCCCGCAGCTGCACGGCGTGGGCGATGGCCAAAAAGGAAAACCACATGGGATTCATGTCAAAGCTGCTGTCCTTTGGATCCGATAAGGACCTTAAGCGCTACTACAAGATCGTCGACCAGATCAACGGTCTTGAGCCCCAGTTTGAGAAGATGACCGAGGAGGAGCTTCGCGGCCAGACCGATAAGTTCCGCGAGCGTTACGCCAACGGCGAGTCGCTCGACGACATGCTCCCCGAGGCCTTTGCCACCGTGCGTGAGGCTTCCAAGCGCACCATGGGTATGCGCCACTTTGACGTGCAGCTCATTGGCGCCATGGCACTGCACGAGGGCCACATCGCCGAGATGAAGACCGGCGAAGGTAAGACCCTCGTCTCCACGTTGGCCGGCTATCTCAACGCTATTGCCGGCAAGGGCGTGCACGTCGTTACTGTCAATGATTACCTTGCCAAGCGTGACTCCGAGTGGATGGGCCGCATCTATAAGTACCTGGGCATGACCGTCGGTCTGCTCCAGAACAACATGCCGCTCGAGCTCAAGCGCCCGGCCTACCAGGCCGACGTCACCTACGGTACCAACTCCGAGTTCGGCTTTGATTACCTGCGCGACAACATGGTTACCCGTCCCGAGCAGCGCGTGCAGCGCGGCCACAACTACGCCATCGTCGACGAGGTTGACTCCATCCTGATCGATGAGGCCAGAACGCCGCTCATCATCTCGGGCGCTGGCACCAAGTCCGCCAGTACCTACAAGGACTTCGCGCGTGCCGTGCGTGGCCTTGAGCGCGGCGAGGACGTGTCGCACGACATGCTTACCGCCACCGAGGACGTTGAACCCACGGGCGACTATGTCATGGACGAGGCCAAGCACACCATTGCCGCCACCGAGCGCGGCCTTAAGAAAATCGAGCGCCGCCTGGGTATCGATGACATCTATGCCGATCTCTCCGGCCAGCTGGTCAACCACCTGCAGCAGGCGCTGAAGGCCCAGTACATGTTCCACCGCGATAAGCAGTACGTGGTCACCAACGGCGAGGTCAAGATCGTCGACGAGTTCACCGGCCGCATTATGGAAGGCCGCCGTTACTCCGAGGGCCTGCACCAGGCCATCGAGGCCAAAGAGGGCGTGCTCGTACGCGAGGAGAACCAGACCCTGGCCACCATCACCCTGCAGAACTACTTCCGTCTGTATGACAAGCTCTCCGGCATGACCGGCACGGCACTTACCGAGGATGCCGAGTTCCGCGAGATCTACAAGCTGCCCGTCGAGGTTATCCCCTCCAACAAGCCCGTGCAGCGCGTGGACCACGAGGACCTGGTGTACCGCACCATTCAGGCCAAGTACAACGCCGTCGCCGACGATGTCGAGCGTCGCCACGCCAAGGGCCAGCCGGTCCTGGTGGGCACCGTCTCCATCGAGAGCTCCGAGAAGCTGTCCGCCGCCCTTACCAAGCGCGGCATCGCACACGAGGTCCTCAACGCCAAGCACCATGAACGCGAGGCCCATATCGTGGCCCAGGCTGGTCGCTATGGCGCCGTGACCATCGCCACCAACATGGCCGGCCGTGGTACCGACATCTTGCTGGGCGGCAACCCCGACGAGTTGGTGCGCGAGCGCCTGGAGTACGAGGGCCTGACCATGGAGGACGTGACGCCCGAGCAGCTCGAGCAGTTTAACACCGAGGCCAAGGAGACTTGCAAGGCCGAGCGCGAGCGCGTGCTTGCCGCCGGTGGCCTGACCGTCATCGGCACCGAGCGCCATGAGTCCCGTCGTATCGACAACCAGCTGCGCGGCCGCTCCGGCCGTCAGGGCGATCCGGGCGAGACCCAGTTCTACCTGTCGCTCGAGGACGACCTCATGCGCCTGTTCGGCGGCGACAAGATGGACCGCGTCTCCAAGATGATGGTCACGGCCGACATGGGCGACGACATGCCCATCCAGCACAAGATCATCTCCAAGGCCGTCGAGAGCGCCCAGCACAAGGTCGAGAGCATCAACTTCTCCATGCGTAAGAGCGTCCTTGAGTACGACGACGTCATGAACAAGCAGCGGCAGGTCATCTACGCCGAGCGCAATAAGATTCTGGACGGCAAGGACCTGACCGACCACATCACCGAGGTCATGCACGACACCGTGTACCGCTGCGTGCAGGAGTTCTGCACCAAGGACAGTCACGATGGCGAGCGCGACCTGGAGGGCCTGCGCAAGTGGGTTGTGGAGCTCACCGGCCACATCGATACGCCGAAGTTCCCCGACGAGGATTATGAGGCCCTGGCTGCCGATGTCCTGGCTTACGTAGAGAAGTGCTACAACATGAAGGCCGAGCGCTTGGGCGAGGACCTGATGCGCGAACTCAACACCCAGGTCATGCTGCGCGTCATCGATACCCGCTGGATGAACTACCTGCAGGAGATGGACTACCTCAAGACCGGCATCGGCCTGCGCGGCTTTGGCCAGCGCGACCCGCTGGTCGAGTACAAGACCGAGGCCTACGGCGCGTTCCAGATGCTCGTCGACACCATGTACGAGGATTACCTGCGTACGGTTCTGCGCATCGAGATCAAGGCTGCCCCGCGTGCCGTGGAGCACAAGGAGGAGCCCGCGCTCGAGGGTGCGCGCTTTTCCGGTCCTGCCGAGGTCGATGGTGACAACGGCGACTCGGTGCTGCGCAAGCAGGCGCAGGTGCAGGCCCGCACGGCTGTCCAGGGTGGTCCGGCTGCCGTCAACAACGGTGGCAAGGTGACCACCTATCGCAAGTCCGAGAGCGACGATCCGTACGTCAACGTGGGCCGCAACGACCCGTGCCCCTGCGGTAGCGGCAAGAAGTTTAAGTACTGCCACGGCAGGAATCGTTAATGGCTGAGGCTTTAGAGATAACGCCCGCCGAGCTGGACGCGTTCGCGGACCGGCTCGGCGAGGTCGAGTCGTATCTCCACCTGGACGAGAAGCGTACCCGTGTGACCGAGCTCGAGGCCAAAAGTGTTGCCCCTGGCTTTTGGGATGACGCCGACGCCGCCCGTGCCACCATGGAGGAGATCGCGCGTACCAAGGAAGATATCGCTGCCGTGGACACCGCGCGCGGCGAGCTTTCCGATGCCCGCGCCGCGCTGGAGCTTGCCGAGGAGATGGGGGATGACCCCGACGCCGTCGCCCTTCGCGAGGAGGCTACAGCCACGGCTGAGCGCCTGGCCCGTGCCATCGATGAGCTTGAGCTTTCGAGCTGGTTTACCGGTGAGTTCGATCACGGCGATGCCATTGTGACCATCAAGCCCGGACAGGGTGGTCTGGAGGCCCAGGACTGGACCTTCATGCTCTTTAAGATGTACATGAAGTACTGCCAGCGTCGCGGCTGGAAGGTCACCATCAACGACTGTCCCGCAGCCGAGGTCATCGGCATCGACCGCGCGACCTTTACTGTCGAGGGCAAGGACGCATTTGGCATGCTGCGCGCCGAGGCCGGCGTCCACCGCTTGGTTCGCATCAGCCCCACCGACGACAAGAAGCGCCGCCAGACCACGTTTGCCGGCGTCGAGGTCATCCCCGTGCTACCCGATGATATCGACATCGAGATCAGTCCCGATGACATCCGCGTGGACGTGTACCACGCGAGCGGCCCGGGCGGCCAGGGCGTTAACACCACCGACTCCGCCGTGCGCGTGACGCATTTCCCCAGCGGCATTGTGGTCACCTGCCAAAACGAGCGCAGCCAGATCCAGAACAAGGCCGCGTGCATGCAGATCCTCAAGGCTCGCCTGTACGAGATTGAGCTCGAGAAGCGTGCCGAGGCGCTCGATGAGATTCGCGGACCCAAGACCACGATTGGTTTCGGCAACCAGATTCGCAGCTACGTGCTCTACCCGTACCAGATGGTCAAGGATCTGCGCTCGGGTGTGGAGACCAGCAATGTCGAGGCCGTTCTTGACGATGGCGACCTGGACCCGTTTGTTATTGGCTACCATCGCTGGGCTACCGGCAACGCTGACGCGGAGACCCCGTCTGCTTAAACCGCCCGGGTTTATGTGGAAATGGATTAAAACCCTCCGAGCAGTGTGGTTTTGTATCCAGAGCAAACCCTGCGCAGGGGTGGTTTTTGTCCGGCGAATCGGTAGAATCGAATACAAGAAGAAGTTCAAAGCGCATCCGATGGGGTGCGCTTTTTTGAGGGAGGCAGCATGGCATATCGTCTGGACATCAAGCGCATTCTTTCGATGAACTTCTTTCACGACCTGCCCCAGATTATGTTGGGGTGCGCTCTGGCCGCTATTGCGACCGACCTGTTTTTGATTCCCAACGGCCTTGCTGCCGGTGGCGTTACGGGCCTTGCCACCATTATCCAGGCGGTCGGCGCAACGCGCGGCCTGTCACTTCCCGTTGGTATTCAGACGATCGTGATGAACGCCTTGCTGTTGCTGGTCGTTATGCGCGAGGGCGGCATGTTCTACGTGGTGCAGACCGCGACGGGCTTTGTGCTGCTGGGCTTCTTTACCGATCTGTTCGCCCCGTTTGTAGCACCTCTGGCGGATGCGGACCTGATGCTCCCTGCCATGTGGGGCGGCATTATTACGGGCATCGGTTACGGCATGGTGTTGCGCGCCGGCGCCAACACCGGCGGCTCGGACACGATTGGCCAAATCATCTCGCGTAACACCTCGCTGCCGGTGGGCTCGACCGTCATGGCGATCGATGTTGCCGTGTGTGCGCTGTCGGCTCCGGTCTTTTCAATCGAAAACGCACTGTATGCAGGCCTTTCGATGGTCATTAGCGGCTACGTGATCGATGCCGTGGTCGATGGTGGCAACAAACGCCGTATGGTACTCATCATCTCGGACAAGTTCCCTGATATCGCTGCCGATATCATGTATGGTCTGGGTCGTGGTTGTACCAAGTTTAAGGCGACTGGCATGTATTCGGGTGCCGAGAAGCCGGTGATTATGGTCATCGTGAGCCGTCGAGAGCTCAATACCCTCAAGACGATCGTGCGCGAGCGCGATCCTCACGCCATCGTGACGGTCGCTGACGTTACGGAAGCCTTCGGCGAGGGATTCAAGGACATTAGCGCGTAGGGTCGATCGCGTTCCATCCAAAAGACGTTCACATTGATAAACCGTTTCATCAGCGGTTCTGCCTGCTAAATTGTTCAAATAATGATAAAAACTCTGGTAAAGCCATCAGTTTCCAGCATAATGAATGACGTACGTGCATTGCGGCTGTGTTGGGATTACCTTCGGTGCCGTGCGCATTTTGTCTAATGAGGATGAAAGGAAGGCACAATGAGCGACGAAGAGCTCAAAAAGGTTGCCAACGAGGTAAGGAAGGGCATCGTCACCGGCGTGCACGCTGCCAAGTCCGGCCATCCGGGCGGTTCGCTCGGCGCTGCCGACATCATGACCTATCTGTACTTTGAGGAAATGAACGTCGACCCTGCCGACCCCCGCAAGGCCGACCGCGATCGCTTCGTGCTTTCCAAGGGTCACTGCGCGCCTGGTCTGTACGCCGTGCTCGCCGAGCGCGGATTCTTCCCCAAGGAGGATCTCGAGACGCTGCGCCACATCGGCAGTCACCTGCAGGGCCATCCCAACATGAACGACACTCCGGGCGTCGATATGTCCACCGGCTCGCTGGGCCAGGGCATCTCCGCCGCCGTGGGCATGGCGGTTGCCGCCAAGCACTGGGGCGATACTTACCGCACGTACGCCCTGCTGGGCGATGGCGAGAGCGAGGAGGGCCAGGTCTGGGAGGCCGCCATGTTTGCCGGCAACCAGCAGCTCGACAACCTCTGCGTGATCGTCGACCATAACGGCCTGCAGATCGATGGCCCCGTCGAGGAGGTCAACGACCCCATGCCGCTCGCCGACAAGTTCCGCGCCTTCAAGTTCCATGTGGTGGAGCTCGCCGACGGCAACGACTTCGACCAGATCCGCGCCGCCTTTGCCGAGGCCCGCGCCACCAAGGGTCAGCCGACCGCCATTATCGCTGAGACCACGAAGGGCAAGGGCGTCTCCTTTATGGAGAACCAGGTGGGTTGGCACGGTAAGGCCCCCAACGATGAACAGTTTGAGCAGGCCATGGCAGAGCTCACGGCCGCCGGAGAGGAGCTCTAGGATGGCAGACGTCAAGAAAATCGCCACGCGCGTAAGCTACGGCGAGGCCCTCGTCGAGCTCGCCAACGAGCACGATGACTTTGTGGTCCTCGACGCCGACTTGGCCGCCGCCACGCAGACCGGCAAGTTTAAGGCCGCCTGCCCCGACCGCTTCTTCGATGTGGGCATCGCCGAGAGCAACCTGATGGGTGTTGCCGCCGGTATCGCAACCACCGGCCGCGTCGCCTTCGCGAGCAGCTTTGCCATGTTTGCCGCCGGCCGCGCCTTTGAGCAGGTCCGCAACTCCATCGGCTATCCGCACCTTAACGTTAAGATCGGTGCCACGCACGCCGGTATCTCGGTGGGCGAGGATGGCGCCACGCACCAGTGCTGCGAGGATATCGCCCTCATGCGCGTCATCCCCGGCATGACCGTGATCGTTCCCGCCGACGACATCGAGGCCCGTGCCGTGACGCGCGCCGCCTACGAGTGCGACGGCCCCGTGTACATGCGCTTCGCCCGTCTGGCCTCGCCGGTTATCAACGACCCCGAGACCTACAAGTTCGAGGTGGGCAAGGGCATCGTCATGCGCGAGGGCACCGACGTCACCATCATCGCCTGCGGCCTGATGGTCGGCGAGGCGCTCGAGGCCGCTGAGCAGCTTGCTGCCGAGGGCATCGATGCCGAGGTCATCAACATGCACACCATCAAGCCCATCGATGCCGACCTGATCGTCAAGAGCGCCACCAAGACCGGCCACGTCGTGACCGTCGAGGAGCACTCTGTGATCGGTGGCCTGGGCAGCGCCGTTGCCGACGTCCTGTGCGAGCAGTGCCCGACGCCGCTCAAGAAGATCGGCGTCAACGACACCTTCGGTGAGTCTGGCCCGGGTGCCGAGCTCCTGCACAAGTACGGCCTGGACGCCGCCAACATCATGGCGACCACCAAGGAGTTCTTGGCCTAGGACAAGACGAGGCAAAGTATCGCTTCAGCAACCGTATGCAATCCATAACAGGGGCGTCCTCAAAGAGGACGCCCCTGTTTTTTGTCGGCAACAAACAAATTAGGCCCGCACCAAGTAAGGGCTTTCTCCGGGAAACGGGCCCAGACCAGCAAAGTGCAATTCAGACCCTCCCAACTTTGTGTGCACGGCATCTCAAGCTGGTGCGTCGGCCCCCTAGTGGCCGCAGGCCGGACACAGGGTTGCTTTCCAAATCTTTCCGCAGGACGGAGGAGCCCCCGCCGCACGTAGTGCGCAGCGGAGGCTCCGACATGTCCGAGGACGATTTGGAAAGCAACCCTGTGTCCGGCCGGAGGGACCCAAACACGGCCATGCTTCTTATGTGCAGCAAAGCTAATGCTGCTAAAATATTAAGCGCTCATGTAGTTTAAACGCACGACGATAAGGAGCACCAGTGGGTAACCACTTCCGTACCTCCGGTGCGGGCGATGATGCCCCCAAGACGCAGACAGGCGTCCAGGGCAGTCGTTTCGCCACTCCGGATTCAGAGGGCCAGCCTGTTGCTCAGGCCCCCGTTCAGCCGGCAGATCAGGCACAGCCGGCATCCGATCCCTTTGCCTACAATCCAACCAGCGATGTCGCGCTTTCTGGCACGGCGGGTTTTGAGCCCGTTCAGGCCGTGACCGCTCGCGTGGAGCAGCCTCAGGCTGGCGCCGCCACGCCGCAGCCTACCATGGCCGGCATTCCCGACCCCTTGGCCCCTGCGACGCCGGCTCCTCAGCCTGCGCAGTCCGGTCTCTTTGCCGCTATTCCCGACCCCACGCAGCCTGCTGCCCCGGTGGTCGAGAGCGATCAGGCCGCCGAGGTCGCAAGCCTCGATAACGCGCTCAACAACCCCGATTTTACGTCGGTGTTTGCGCCCATCGATCCGCAGGCCAGCCGCAAGAAGATGGCCAAGCAGGCCGGTGTCGAGCCCGTCATCCTTATGGAGCATGTCACCAAGATCTATCCGGCACAGCCCAACAAGCCTGCACTCGACGACATCAACATCGAGATCTATCCGGGCGAGTTTGTCTTCCTGGTCGGTCACTCCGGCTCGGGTAAGACCACGCTGCTGTCGACGCTCAACCGCGACGTCAAGCCGACGAGCGGTCGCATCCTGGTTGCCGGTCAGGACCTCATGAAGATCAAGAACCGCAAGGTTCCGTTCCTGCGCCGCCAGATTGGCGCCGTGTTCCAGGACTTTAAGCTTCTGCCGCAAAAGACCGCCTACGAAAACGTGGCGTTTGCCCTTCAGTGCATCGGCAAGCCCAAGGGCGTCATTCGCAGCCAGGTGCCCGAGGTGCTGCGTCTGGTCGGTCTGGCCGATCAGATGGACTCGCTGCCCGACCAGCTTTCCGGTGGCGAGCAGCAGCGCGTTGCCGTCGCCCGCGCTATGGTCAACCGTCCGCCGCTGCTGATCTGCGACGAGCCGACGGGCAACCTCGACCCGGCGATCTCACTGGGCATCATGAAGCTGCTCGAGCGTATTAACCGCACCGGCACCACCGTGATCGTCGCCACGCACGACCGCGAGATGGTCGATAGCATGCACCGTCGCGTGATCGCCCTTGAGGGCGGCCACGTTATCCGCGACCAGGAGAGGGGAGGTTACGGCAACTATGGCACCAACTAACGTGGGCTACTCCTTCAAAGAGGCAATCAGCCACTTCTTCCGTAACTGGACTACCTCGCTCGGCGCCGTCATCACGATCTTCCTTTCGCTGTTTATCATCGGCCTGTTCATCATGGGCTCCGCGATGCTGAACTCCGTGATCGGTACCGTCGAGGATCAGGTTGTCATCAACGCGTTCATTAGTGATGACGCCGATCAGGCCGATGTTCAGGCTTTTGAGGCCGAGCTTAAGACGTGGAATAACGTCAAGTCCGTGACCTATAAGGACAAGGACGACGCGCTGGCCGAGTATACGAGCAAGATGTCGGGCAACGCCGACGCCACCATGAGCGCGCTTGATGGACAGAACCCGCTGCCGGCTTCGTTTGCAATTGAGATGGACGATCCGTCCAAGGTCGAGAGCACGGCAGAGAAGCTCAAGAAGGATGCCGATTTCCAGAAGATCGCGGATGACGGGGACGTCAACGCGAGCGTGCTGTACGGTCAGGAGGAAGTGAGCCGCCTGTTCCAGGTGACCAACTACATCCGCATCGCCGCCGTGGTGCTCGTTGGCCTTCTGACCTTTATCGCTTTCATCTTCATCAACAACACGATTCGCCTATCCATCACGGCGCGTCGTCGTGAGATTGCGATTATGCGTCTGGTCGGCGCCAGCAACGGCTTCATTCGCGGCCCGTTTATCACCGAGGGCGTACTGCAGGCCATTTTGGGCTCGCTGCTTTCCATCGACGTTCTGGAGCTGCTGCGCAATCTGATGATTCCGCGTCTGCAGGAGAGCATCGGCTGGATGTCGTTTGCCCTGCCGATGCAGTACTACCTGGTGACCTATGCTGCGCTGATTCTGGTCGGCGTGATTATCGGCCTCTTTGGTTCTGCCATCGCCATGCGTCGCTACCTGCGCGTGTAGGCATGCCTGGAATTCATCCCTTCCAACGGGTCGTCTCTTATGGGGCGGCCCGTTTTTTGATCCCTAGGGGACGGCAGGAAAGCGAATCATTTGGGTAGACTCTTTGGAGTTCGCAATCGATAGTTAGGAGGCGCCATGGGGCGCAATAACAAGCATAAGCGTGGAGCTCGCAATAAGCGCGGGCCGGTGCGCAGCGAACGCCGTCCGAGCCTGACCGGGCGCGTGCAGCTCCATGAGCACAGTGCCTATGTCATAACCGAGAATGGCGACTACAAGGTCATGGGTCGCGGCAAGCGTGAGATCATGGACGGCGATACCGTTGCCGTGAGCATTAAGAACAGCCCGCACGGTGAGCGGCGCGCCGTGATCGAGGGTGTGGTTGAGCGCGCAGCCATAAGCGTAGTGGGTACGTACCAGACCGCCGGTCCGCTCGGTGTGATTGAGCCGCTCGATTCGCGTTTGAAGGCCGACTTCTTCATTCTGCCCGAGGATACCTCGGCGGATCGTCTGGGCGTTCACCCGGGTGATGCCGTTGTCGCGCGCATTTTGACCTACCCGACGCGTCTGGAATCGGGTACCGTGACGATCGAACGCCGCATTGGCGGAGATGACGCGCCCGATTTGGGCGTTCAATATGTGATGGCGCGTTACGGCTATACCGATAGCTATCCCGAGGCCGCGCTGGACGAGGCCGAGGGGCTTTCGCTCGATGTGTCCGCGGCGCTTAAGGACCCGCTCCGCCGCGATCTGCGCGACCGCTTTGTCATCACGATCGACCCAGTCGACGCGCGCGACTTTGACGATGCCATTTCGCTGGAGCGCACGCCCGAGGGTGGCTACAAGCTGGGTGTGCATATCGCCGACGTTTCACACTATGTGGCTTGGGACGGGCATATCGATCTTGAGGCTCGTCATCGCACGACATCGGTGTATCTGGCCGATCGCGTGCTTCCCATGCTGCCCGAACGCCTGTCCTGTGACCTGTGCTCGCTTCGCCCTGACGAGGACCGCCTGGCGTTTACCGTCGATATCGAGCTCGATGCGCAGGGCCGCGTGCGGCATTACGATCCGTACCCCAGCGTGATTCGCTCGCGTGTGCGTATGGACTATGATGGCGCCGAGGCGCTGCTGGTGCGTGCCGGTGCGGTTGAGTATTCGGTGCTGGAGGGTGCGGCCGAGGATGTTGCGGCTGCCGAAACCTCGCGCGAGGAAGCGCTTGAGCGCGGTCTTGCGTGCGAGGAGGCCGCCCGCGGCTACAACGTCGACCTCGGCGATTTCCTTGTCGCCGCCAACGAACTCGCCGAACTTCGCCGTCGTATTCGTCGCGCCCGCGGCTCAGTTGATTTTGACACGGCCGAGATTCGCGCTCTATTGGATGAGGACGGAGTACCCGTGCAGATTGTGGCGCGTGAGCGTTCGTGTGCCACGTCGCTTATCGAGGAAGCCATGCTGCTCGCCAACGAGTGCGTTGCAGAGTGGCTGGCAGACCGTGATATTGAGGCCTGCTATCGCGTGCATGAGGATCCGAGCCCCGATAGCCTGCACGGTGCCGCCGTTGCGCTGGCGCAGCTAGGCATCATCGACGATCGTCGTGCTGCCGGTATTGCCCTGGGGAGCCCCGATGAGCTGCAGGCTGCAGTCGATGCTGCCGCCGGTACGGCCAACGCACCGCTCGTTAACGCGCTGCTTCTGCGCAGCATGCAGCGCGCGCTGTACAAGCCGCGCAACGAGGGCCACTTTGCGCTCGCCGCGCCGTGCTACTGTCACTTTACGAGTCCCATCCGTCGCTACCCCGATCTGGTGGTGCACCGCGTGCTCAAACTGCAGTTGGCCTATGAGCAGCTCGGCGGCAAGGACGCCTTGGTCCGTACGCCGCGGCTGATCGGCAAGGGGCGCGAGTCGCTGCCGCGCATTCTGCCGCAGATCTGCCGCGCATGCAGCGATGCCGAGCGCGCGGCAGATGCCGCCAGCCATGCGACGCAAAAGATCAAGATCGCCCAGTACTATGAGGACCGTCTGGGCGAGCGCTATGCCGGAACCGTCTCGTGGGTTAGCAGCATGGGCCTCTTTGTGCGCTTGGACCTAACGCAGGTCGAAGGCTTGGTTTCGATCAAGAGCCTGGGCAACGAGTGGTTCGAGTTCGACGAGGACGCGCTTACGCTGACGGGCGCCGACACGGGGACTCGCTATGAACTGGGTCAGCGCGTGATTGTCGAGGTCTCGCGCGTCAATACCACGCGTGGGCACTTGGACTTTAAGCTTATCCATTAGCCAAATCCCGACTCATGGTGGGGGAGCGGAGGGCGGCCTTTCGGGACCGCCCTCCGCATTTGAATCGTGACTACCTTGCCGTCTGCTCGGCCGCCCGCTTACCTGCTGTTTGAGAGGTAAAACCTACCAAAATAAACCTGTCCCTTTTGGCAGGTTTACAAGAAAGCGGGGATGAGATGGCGACGGTGTACGGTTATGCGCGGGTGAGTTCGCGCGATCAGAATCTGAATCGGCAGCTGGATGCGCTGGGCGCCTATGGCGTGGGCTCGGCGAATATTTATGCCGACCATGCGAGCGGCAAGGACTTCGATCGACCGCGTTATCGCGAGCTGCTGCACGTCCTGGGAGACGGGGACGTGCTGGTGGTGCTTTCTATCGACCGACTTGGCCGTAATTACTCCGAGATTCTTGAGGAATGGCGACGCATTACCAAGGAACTCGGGGTTGCCATTGTGGTGTTGGACATGCCATTGCTTGACACGCGCGCTAGGGCCAGCGGCGCGCCGGATGTGACCAACGTCCTGATTGCCGATATTGTGCTGCAACTGCTGAGCTACGTGGCGCAGGTGGAGCGCGAGAATATCCATCGGCGCCAAGCGGAGGGAATTGCAGCGGCGCGGGCGCGAGGGGTCCGTTTCGGTCGACCTCGCAAGCCGTGCCCTCCTCAGTTTGAGCTGGTGCGCGATAGCTATGAGGCAGGCGATATTACCCGCAGCCAGGCAGCAAAGTGCCTGGGCGTGTGCGTGGGGACGTTCGATCGCTGGATGCGCGAGGCGGGGTAGGGGGTTTGCGTCGCTTTGTCGCTTCCTGTTGCGATTCAAATTTTGATACGGTGACGATGCCATTTGGGACTACACTCGCTGATATTCAAAAAAGGAGGTTGGCCCTTGGCGCGAGTAAAACAAATAATCGGTTTGACCGCGATCGTTCTGTTCGCTGCAACGCTGGCGGGTATCTGGGTGCTGACGGAGCAAAATGCGGTGGAGACGTCGTTGCTGAGCGAGTCCACCGCGCGTGTGGTGGAGGGCCAGGCTACGGGCGTTCAGGCTGTCGATGCCACGGGTGAAGCCCAGACGGAGTACGGAATGACCGGGGGCGCCGATTCGACTGCCTCGAATGTCCGGTCTGGCCGACTTGCTTCCATTCGCATGTGGGTGGGCACAAACGTCCGTCGCGTTGCCCATACCGTAGAGTTTTTCTTCGTCGGATTGTTCGCCTCCGTGGTCGTGGTTTGCTTTTCCAGGCGTCCGTGGAGCGTATGCTCCCGTTGCGTGCCCGTATTGCTCTTTTGCGCCGCCTGCTCCGTTGGCGATCAGGTGCATAAGATCTTTGTTCCCGGAAGGCATTTCGACGTTATCGATTTAGGATTCGACGCTGCGGGCTATGTCACCGCCATGCTGTTGGTATTGCTGGCGGCGGCGTTGGTGCGCCATGCGACTCGGCCGATCGGTGCCCATGCGAGGCGCTAGCCTTAAGACGAGACATCGCGACTGCCTATGCTTCGACATTGACTACAATAACGGCTGCAATCGCGAGTGGTCGTCGATGTGCAGTTTTCCAGACACCTGTTTTCTCTAAGAAAGGAAATCCCATGGCGGTGTTGTTTGTTGAATATCCCAAGTGCTCGACCTGTAAGAAGGCCAAGGCATGGCTGGACGAACATGGGGTAGAGTATATCGACCGCGATATCGTTTTGGACAATCCCACGGCTGATGAGCTTGCGACCTGGATTGCCCGTTCGGGGCTGCCGGTGCGGCGCTTCTTTAATTCGTCGGGCATGAAATATCGAGAGCTGGGCCTGAAGGCGCGTCTGGATGCGGGCATGACGGATCGGGAGTGCTACGAGCTGCTGGCGACCGACGGCATGCTGGTCAAGCGTCCGCTGCTGGTGGGCGACGACTTTGCGATTCCCGGCTTTAGGGAAGCGGCTTGGGCCGAGGCGTTGCTGTAGCAGCTGCGGAAAGTGCGACCCGTTTTGAGTGCTCAGGGCGGGACGTGTTTTCCATCGGCGGGCTCGCTCGGCTCAATCCTCGAGCTGTGCCCATTCGTGCGGATCGTAGACCTTTACGTGCTTGTTGGGCTTGCCGCTCCAGTACTCTTCGTCCATAAAGGGCAGATATGCCTGAATGCCGGGGCAGATAAAGGGAATCCGCTGCTGTTGCAGTCGCTCGCGCTGGCGCTGCTCCAGGTGCGCCTCGGATATGACGGTCGGCATACCGGACAGCTCGACGAGGCTTGCCTGGATTCGCTTAAGGTCGGGGAGTCCCGCGTGCCATGACACCCGCATGATCAAAAAGGATGCACGGCGGTATTTTGCCTGCATCACCGTGATGGCGGGGCGCAGTGTGGGATGGATTTTGTCTCGTTCGGGCCAAAGGTCAGCAGTGATCTCGAGGCCCAGGGTCTCCCATAGGTAATCAAGCTCTTCGTCCATGGTGCCTCGATATCCGTGCAATGATGACGGTTCGATTGTGCCATCAGCCGTGAGTGCTGCATTGTTGTAATCTACCAGCGGTAGATGTGGGATGTTTTACGGGCTTTGGCGCCGTACGTGTCGCTGGTGCTTCACAGGTCCTTCACGTGTTGGCCGTATTTGACTGAATTTCAAAAAAGTCAAAATTAGGGCTTGCGTCACGGCGGGACTTCCCGTATATTTCTTTCTTGCGCAAAGGCACAGCCGAGCGCAGCGATGCAGTCATTGGGATGTCGTCTAATGGCAGGACAGCGGATTCTGGTTCCGTCAATGGGGGTTCGACTCCCTCCATCCCAGCCATTGCATTTGCTACATATGGCCCGTTCGTCTAGCGGTTTAGGACGCCGCCCTCTCAAGGCGGAGATCACCAGTTCGAATCTGGTACGGGCTACCAAAATTGAACGCCCGGGCCTCGCAAGAGACCCGGGTTTTGTGTATTGACCGATGTTTAAGGCGCGTTGAGTCTGCCGCCTGGACCGAGGAGTTGTCATGGACCTGCCCATCAGCTTGCAAGACATCACGTATGCCGAGAACTATCTGGCGCAGGGCGACCTGGCTACGGCGACGCCGCTGCTGGAGCGCCTGGTGGAGCTCGCCGAGGAGTATATCGACGCTGAGTGCAAGACGGAGGAGAAGCGCCAATACTTTAGCTTTGATAGCAAGTTTGAGCGCTTGGCCTATCGCCGCGTGGAGAAGGATCCGCGCGAGCTCGTGCAGGTCGAGGTGCCGTTTGACCGCCTGTACTCTGATATGGCGTTTGCCTACATTCGCCAGCAGGATTATGTGAGCGCTCGTAATGCCCTGATGCAGGCTGTGCGTTGGGACCCCATGAACTGCAACTATCGCTTGGATTTGGCCGAGCTGTTCCGCGCACTCGAAGACAAGCAGGAATGGGCATCGCTCTCGTTCTCAGTGCTGGAGCGTGCAAGCGATGGCAAGTGCGCCGCCCGCGCTTACGCCAATCTAGGCCAGTACTTCTTGGAGCCCGAGACCGAGAACGTTTCGGCTGCCGTGGGCTGCGCGCGTCTGGCGCTGCGCCTGGCGCCCAACGATACGCATACGACGCGCCTGCTCAACAAGATCCATACTACCTATCCGAATGCCGCCGAGGAGAGCGACGAGCACGTGATGGGCGAGCTGGCGTTGCAGGGCGTTCCGACCTCACCTTCGGCCGAGATTGCCATCTGCCTGATTATGTGCGCGACCGATGCTGCAAGCGACGGCGACAAGCAGGAGGCGACGCGCCTGACGGTGCGTGCTCGCGACTTGGTGGGCGAGGAAGCCTGCGCGGCGATTATCAAACTGGTGCGCGAGAGCGATGCTGAGCTCAATGCCGAGCGCAAGGCAAAGCGCGAGGCTGTGGGCTCAAACGCCGATGGCGCCAAGGAGGCCGGCGATGCCCAGTAAGCGTGAACGCAAGCTCATTTCCAAGAATCGCTCGGCACATCACGAGTACTTTATCGATGAGACCTTTGAGTGCGGCATTGAACTGAGCGGCACCGAGGTCAAGTCGATTCGCGAGCGCGCCTGTCAGATCACTGACACTTTTGCGCTGATTCGTGGCGGCGAGTGCTGGCTCGTCGGCCTGCATATCCATCCTTATAGCCATGGTGGCGTGTGGAATCGCGATCCCGACCGTCGGCGTCGTCTGCTGCTGCACCGTAAGGAGATCGACTTTCTTGACGGCAAACTTCGCAACCGTGGTTATGCGCTGGTTCCGTTGGAGCTCTACTTTAATACCGACGGCCGCGTAAAGCTGCTGCTGGGTCTGGGTCGCGGCAAGAAGCTCTACGACAAGCGCGAGGACATGGCCAAGCGTGATGTCCAACGCGAGATCGACCGCGCCCTCAAAGAGCGCAACCGCTAGGCACTCTGTATGAGTCGCGGTGGAATACGGACTGTTTTGCCTGTTTGAGGGGCTATTCAGTCCCTATTTCACCGCAACTGCGGGTGTCTCATCTTTCTTACTGTTCTGACACATATGCCTCAAAGGCGGCGTCCGTTATGGGTGCCGCCTTTTTTGTGGGTACATACATCCATGAGGTTCCAACCCGAGCTAGGGGAGTGATCGTTATGGACAAAACTGCGTTCTTTACCATGCCGAGTGGCCTGTACGTGGTGAGCGCCGCGGCGGACGGGCTGCGTGCCGGCTGCGTTATCAACACAGCGGTGCAGGTGACATCCGCCCCGCCGCGCATCTCGATTGCCGTGAACAAGGAAAATGTCACGTCCGGCGTAATCGTATCGGCTAAGGCCTTTGCGCTGACCGTGATCGATCAGACGGCCGATATGCTCTACATTGGCAACTTTGGCTTTCGCACCAGCAGCGATTACGACAAGTTTGCCAAGTACGAGACCCACGAGACCACTCTGGGCATGCCCTATGTGCCCGAGCACGCGGCGGCGCTGTTTAGCTGCCGTCTGATTGATACCGTGGATGTGGGCACGCACCTGCTCTTTATCGGCGAGGTGGAGGACGCCGAGCGCTTGAGCGGCGAGGCCCCGCTGACCTATGACTACTATCACAAGGTCTTGAAGGGCAAGACGCCGCCCAAGGCTTCGTCGTATCAAGGCTAGAAATGTTCTAAAAATACTTGCATTATATTATTGAGAATCTATACTAATAAACGAAGTACATCACCAGTCGCGTTCGAGAGGAGAACATCATGGCTGAGGAGGAGAAGACCTATAAGTTCGTGTGCACCGTTTGCGGTTACGAGGTTGAGGTCGACACGCCCGAGCTGCCCGAGGATTACGTATGCCCGGTCTGCGGCGTCGGCCCCGATGAGTTTGAGGTCGTCGAGGAGTAACTCGTAGACACACGGCGATTAGCCATACAGAGCTCTGTCCAAGGGCCCCGGTCGAATTCTCGGCCGGGGCCCTTTTGATTTATCTGACGGTTTAAAACGGCCTTACGTGTTACAGATTGAGACGTTATACCTGGACAGTCACGCCATCCCAATTACATCCCCGTTAGCAGCACGATGTCGAGAACCGTTACGATGACGCCGATTCCTACGAGCAACGCGTTGAGCGGGCGCGAGTTGGCGTATTTGCCCATGACGCGGTGTGAGCTGGTGAGCCGTATAAGCACGAATACCGTGATCGGCAGCTGAAGCGACAGCAGCGCCTGGCTCCAGATGAGACCTTCAAAAGGATTTGGGACGACCAGACACGCCGCCACTGCGCCGACGAAACAGGCCGCCACCCCGATCGAGGAATGTCGGTCGTGGATGTCGTATTCCTCGTCGAACATGCCCGCGGTGATGGTGCCTGCCGCCATGCCTGCCGTCACACTACTCGAGAGGCCCGCAAACAGCAGCGCCACCGCAAAGATTGTCGAGCTTGCTGGGCCCAGAATGGGGGAGAGTGTGGCCGTTGCGACGGCGAGGTCGTCTACGACCATGCCGTGCGCAAAGAAGGTCGTTGCGGCCAGGATGACCATGGCCGAGTTGATTGCCCAGCCCACGCCCATCGAAAAGAGCGTGTCGAAGAGCTCATAGCGCAGACGCTCTTCGATAACCTGCTCGCCTTGGCCTTCGAAATGCATGGATTGGATGACCTCGGAGTGTAGAAAGAGGTTGTGGGGCATAACGACCGCACCCAGGACACTCACGATAATCGCGGCAGAGCCAGTGGGCATACTGGGCGTGATCCAGCTTGCGGCGGCTTGCGGCCAGTCGACCTTGACTAGTGCAAGCTCGGCCAAAAACGAGAGTCCTACCACGCCTACGAAGGCGATAATCCAGCGCTCGGCACGCTTGTAGGAGCTCGTCATGAGCATCGCCATCGATACTGCTGCCACGATGACGCAGCCGGCACGCACGGGCAGTCCAAAGAGCATCTGGAGCGCAATCGCGCCGCCCAGGATCTCGGCCATGGCGGTGGCGATGGTCGCGAGGTAGGCACTGGCGAGCACCGTGCGCCCAACGAAGCGGGGGAGAAAGCGGGTCGTGGCCTCGGCAAGGCAGGCGCCCGTGGCGATGCCCAAGTGCGCCGCGTTGTGCTGCAGCACAATGAGCATAATCGTGGACAGTGTGACGATCCACAGCAGCGCGTAGCCAAACTGCGAGCCCGCGGCCATATTGGAGGCCCAGTTGCCCGGGTCAATAAAGCCGACGGTCACGAGCAGCCCGGGGCCGATGTGCCGCGCAATGTCTAGGCCTCCGTGACCACCGGTGCGTCGGGAGCCAAAGTGTTGTTTGAGATGGTTGAGCATGGTGCGCTCCTGTGTATGGGCGGCGTGGCGTCGCATCTGGGTCGTGCGGCGCCACGCGTCGGGTTTGGGTTGGGGCTACTTGTGCGCTTTGCCCTGATTGGCCACGGCGTCGATCTTGGCGGCGATGGTTGCCGGGTCGCCGATGTAGCGCTTGTCGAGGACGTTGAAATCGGCATCGAAGGTGTAGACGAGCGGCACGCCGGTGGGGATGTTGACCTTGAGGATCTCCTCGGGCGTGAGGTGCTCGAACTTCATGACGAGAGAGCGCAGGGAGTTGCCGTGTGCGGCGATGAGTACGCGCTTGCCGGCGAGCATCTGGGGGCGAATCTCGTCTTCGAAATAAGGCCAGGCACGGGCTATCGTGTCCTTGAGGCACTCGGTGTAGGGCAGCTGGTCGGGTGCGACATCACGGTATTGCTCCTGGGTGTGGGGATCGCGCGCGTCGTTCGGCTCGAGTGCCGGCGGGCAGATATCGAAGGAGCGGCGCCAGATGAGCACCTGTTCGTCGCCGTGCTCCGCCGCGGCATCGGCCTTGTTGAGACCCTGCAACGCGCCGTAGTGGCGCTCGTTGAGCTTCCAGGATTTGATGACGGGCAGCCACTCGCGATCCATTTGGCCGAGCACGATGTTGAGGGTGTGGATCGCGCGCTTGAGGCGCGAAGTGTAGCAGACGTCAAAGTCGAAACCGGCTTCTTTGAGGGCTCGACCGCCTGCGGCGGCTTCTTCGCGGCCCGTGTCGGTGAGCTCTACGTCGGTCCAGCCGGTGAACAGGTTGAGTTTGTTCCACTCCGACTCTCCGTGGCGGATAAGGACGAGTTGGATCGTCTGCCGGTCTGTCTGGTTTGCCATAGGGGCCTCCTTAATGTGGCACGGCATGCGTGCCGTTTGTTTGACGCCGCAAAGGATACCCGTTTTAGGCTAAAAAGTTAACCAAGACTAACAAAATTGTTGTATTTGAATAGGATGATGAAGGGGGCTGCCGAAATGTCTTGATCTGTAACAACTAGGGATGGAAATTGGACCTAGGTGTTACAGATCGAGACAGGAAGAAATGGTCCTATGGAAAATCTCGATCTGTAACAGTTGGCTGCAAAAACCGGCCCTTCGTGTTACAGATTGAGACAAACCAAAACCGTCCTGCAGAAAATCTCAATCTGTAACATCTAGGCGCCAAAATTGGGTCTTCCTGTTACAGATTGAGATGTTTGAAGCGGTGAGCTTACGGGCCGAACCTGGGGTCCTTGTTGTCGCCCTTGAGGTCGGCGACACCCACTCGTAGGGCGTGCGTTACGCGATTGTTTCGAAACGGGTGGGAAACACAACGGGCCGGCGATGCTCCTAGTATGCCTATTCAAATGACTGTCTAATAATCTAGGGGAGGATCGCGATGCAGGCAGATTTCGCTCAGCAGCAGGGCCTTTATCGCCCCGAATTCGACCACGATGCATGTGGCATCGGCGCGCTTGCCGATATCAACGGCGAGCGCCATCACCAGATCCTGGACGACGCACTGTCCATTCTGGTCAACTTGGAGCACCGCGGCGGCACCGGACTCGAGAAGAACACCGGCGACGGCGCCGGCATCCTGTTCCAGGTTCCGCATCACTTTTTCCGTAAAGAGGCCCAAAAGTGCGGCCAGATTCTGCCGGCAGAGGGCGACTATGGCGTGGCCATGCTGTTCTTCCCGCAGGACGACAAGGGCGTAGAGGATGCCCGTCGCGTGTTTGAGGAGGGCTGCGCCGAGGCCGGCGTGCCGCTGCTCTTTTGGCGCGAGGTGCCCGTCGACCCGCACGACCTGGGCGAGACGGCCCGCGCCTGCATGCCTACCATCCTGCAGGCCTTTCTGGGCCGCCCCGACGACACGCCGGCCGGCGACGCATTCGAGCGCCGCCTGTACGTGTGCCGCCGCACCATCGAGAAGAAGGCCGACGCCGAGTTTGCCCTGCGCGACAAGATTTTCTACGTCTGCTCCATGAGCTCGCGCACCATCGTGTACAAAGGCATGCTTGTGGCCACGCAGATGCGCCGCTTCTTCATCGACCTCAACGACGCCGCCGT
Organism: Collinsella aerofaciens; assembly: GCF_015553355.1. Taxonomy (GTDB): domain Bacteria; phylum Actinomycetota; class Coriobacteriia; order Coriobacteriales; family Coriobacteriaceae; genus Collinsella; species Collinsella aerofaciens_V. Next base: position 98,890 of record NZ_JADNGN010000001.1, on the reverse strand, counting down.
CAAAACGGCCGTGGCGCTCGTCCACTCGCGCTACTCCACCAACACCACACCCAGCTGGGAGCGCGCACATCCCAACCGCTTTATCATCCACAACGGCGAGATCAATACCCTCAAGGGCAACGTCAACTGGATTCGCGCCCGCGAACCCAACCTGTACAGCCCCGTGCTGCAGCACGATCTTGAGCGCGTGATGCCCATCATCAACCGCGAGGGCTCCGACTCCGCGATTCTGGATAACGTGCTCGAGTTCCTGGTCATGAACGGTCGCCCGCTCACGCGTGCCGCGTCCATGTTGCTGCCCGAGCCGTGGGACCACAACGACAGCCTGAGTGAGGAGCGCCGCGCCTACGACGCTTACCAATCCATGCTCATGGAGCCGTGGGATGGCCCGGCGGCCATCGCCTTTACCGACGGTCGCACGCTGGGCGCCGCCCTCGACCGTAACGGCCTGCGTCCCGCCCGCTACTATGTGACGCGCGACGGTCGCTTTATGCTGGCAAGCGAGGTGGGCACCATCGAGGTGAGCCCCGAGAACATCCTGACGAGCGGCTGTCTAGGGCCGGGCCAGATGCTCGAGGTCGACTTTGCCCGCGGGCGTGTCATCTACAACGACGAGTTGCGCGCCCGCTATGCCAGGGAAAAGCCCTACCGCGACTGGATTGCCGAGGAGACGCTGACCGTCGACGCGCTCGACAAGTCCGCCGCGCCCGCGCCCGCCGAGGATGCCGAGGTGCCTGCCGCCGTGCGCATGGCCAAGCTCGGCTATCACTGGGATGACGTCGACGAGGTCGTGCGTCCCATGGCCCAGCAGGGCAAGGCCCCGCTCGCCTCGATGGGCATCGACGCGCCGCTGGCCTGCCTGTCCAAGAAGACGCGTTCGTTCTACGACTACTTCTATCAGCTGTTCGCTCAGGTCACGAACCCGCCCATCGACGCCCTTCGCGAGCATATGGTCACCTCGACCACGCTCTACCTGGGCAACCACGGCAACCTGCTCGAGGACTCCCGTACGGCCTGTCAGCTGGTGCGCTTGGAGCGCCCACTGCTGAGCGAGGAGGAGTTCGAGCGTATCTGCGCCATCGACCGCGTGGGCTTTAAGACCCGCCGTTTCCGTGCCGTGTACCGCCGCGACGCGGGTGAGGGCGCGCTGCAGGCTGCGCTCAAGCAGCTTGCCGAAGACGTCGAGGCCGCGGTTCGCGATGGCGTGAACATCGTGGTGCTGAGCGATCGCGCCGGAGCGGGCGAGGTGCCCGTGCCGTCGCTGCTCGCCGTGGGCTGCGTGCACAACCACCTGATCCGTGCCGGCGTGCGCACCTTTGCCGATATCGTGGTGGAGTGCGGCGATGCCGTGTCTCCGCACGACTTTGCGGCGCTGGTGGGCTACTCCGCAAGCGGCATCTACCCGTACAACGCGCATGCGTGCATCCGCAATCTGGCGGCACGCGGCGACCTGGACGTGACGGCCGAGCAGGGCATCGCCAATTACAACAAGGCCGCGACGGCGGGCATCGTCTCCATCATGTCCAAGATGGGCATCTCCACGGTGCAGAGCTACCACTCCGCGCAGATCTTCGAGGCCGTTGGCTTTACGCCGGAGTTCGTCAACGCGTACTTCGCCGGCACGGTGAGCCGTGTGGGCGGTATGGGTGTCGAGGACGTTGAGCGCGAGCAAAATGAGCGCTATGACGCCGCGCTCGCTATCCTTAAGAGCCCGGCTCCCGATCAGCTGCCCACGTTGGGCCTGACCAAGTGGCGCCCGCTCGGTGGCGAGGATCACCTCATCGATCCGCAGACTGTCTACTTGCTGCAGACCGCCTGCCGTGAGGACAGCTACGACACCTTTAAGGAGTACAGCGCCCGCCTGCACCGCACCGGCCGTGCCGTGCGCCTGCGCGACTTGCTCGACTTTAATGCCAGCGGCCGCACGCCGGTTTCGCTCGACGAGGTGGAGCCCGCGCTCAACATCGTCCGCCGCTTTAACACCGGCGCCATGTCGTACGGTTCCATCAGCAAAGAGGCACACGAGTGCATGGCCATCGCCATGAACCGCCTGCACGGCCGTTCCAACTCCGGCGAGGGCGGCGAGGATCCGCGCCGCGAGACCCCGCTGGCTAACGGTGACTCCAAGAACTCCGCCATCAAGCAGGTGGCAAGCGCGCGCTTTGGCGTGACGAGCCGCTACCTGTGCAGCGCCTTCGAGATTCAGATCAAGATGGCCCAGGGCGCCAAGCCTGGCGAGGGTGGCCACCTGCCCGGCAAGAAGGTCTACCCCTGGATTGCCGAGGTCCGTCAGTCCACGCCCGGCATCGGCCTGATCTCGCCTCCGCCGCACCACGACATCTACTCCATCGAGGACCTGGCAGAGCTGATCTTTGACCTTAAGAACGCCAACCCCGGCGCACGCGTGTCGGTCAAGCTGGTCAGCGAGGCCGGCGTCGGCACCATCGCCACCGGTGTGGCCAAGGGTGCCGCCGACAAGATTTTGATCAGCGGCCACAACGGCGGCTCCGGTGCTGCGGCGCGCGATTCGATCTGGCACGCCGGTCTGCCGCTGGAGCTCGGTCTTGCCGAGGCCCAGCAGACGCTGCTGCAAAACGGCCTGCGCTCGCGCGTGGTGCTCGAGGCCGACGGCAAGCTCATGGACGGTACCGATGTCGCCGTTGCCTGCCTGTTGGGTGCCGAGGAGTTTGGCTTTGCGACCATGCCGCTCATCTCCATGGGCTGCCTCATGCAGCGCGACTGCCAGCAGGATACCTGCCCCGCCGGCATCGCTACGCAAAACTGCCGTCTGCGTCGCGGCTTCCGCGGCAAGCCCGAGCACGTTGAGCACTTTATGCTCTTTGTTGCCGAGCAACTGCGCGAGGTCATGGCGAGCCTGGGCTTCCGCACCATCGACGAGATGGTCGGCCATCCCGAGTGCCTGCGCCAGATCGAGGTCCCGGGCAACTGCAAGGCTAACCTGCTCGATCTGTCGCCCGTGCTGGCGAGCGCGACCTGTGAGTTTGGTGCCCACATCCCGGGTGCCGACGGTCGCCACTTCCTGCCGCAGATGGCCGCGGACAGCGAGCTCGACAAGACGCTCGACTCCACGTTGTTTGTGCCCTATACGGCCGATGCCCGTGCGCACCTGCGTCCGATTCGCTTCCGCGCCGATATTGCCAACGTCAACCGCTGCGTGGGCACCATCTTGGGCAACGCGGTGACCAAGGCGCATCCCGAGGGCCTGCCCGCCGGCTCCATTACCATCGATTGCGATGGCTCGGCCGGTCAGAGCTTTGGCGCCTTCCTGCCGCGCGGCATTACGCTCAACGTGTGCGGCGACGCCAACGACTACTTTGGCAAGGGCCTTTCGGGTGGCGAGGTGTCGGTGCGCCCCAATCCGCATGCGACCTACAAGTTCGACGAGAACATCATCGTGGGCAACGTTGCGTTCTTTGGCGCCACGAGCGGCCGCGGCTTCATTAACGGCCTGGCAGGCCAGCGCTTTGGCGTACGCAACTCCGGTGCCACGGTGGTGGTCGAGGGCTGCGGCAACCATGGCTGCGAGTACATGACGGGTGGTCTGGCGCTCATCCTGGGCGAGGTCGGGCAGAACTTCGCCGCCGGCATGACGGGTGGCGTGGCCTATGTCTTTGACCAGTACGGCACGCTCGATGCCCGTGTGAACCACGAGAGCGTTGAGCTTAAAGCCCCGTCGACCGGCGAGCTGGCGCAGATTCGCGAGCTCATCCAGGAGCACGTGGACGTGACGCAGAGCCCGCGCGGCATTAAGCTGCTCTACAGCTTTGAGACGATGAGCAAACACTTTGTGAAGGTCATTCCGACCGAGTACGAGCGCGTGCTGGCGATTGTCGCCGCCGCCGAGGCCGTCGGCAAGACGCATGCGCAGGCCGAGGAGCTGGCGTTTGACATTGTGATCGGTCGCGCGAGTGACGCGGATGTTGCTCGCTTCGATGTTGCGGGCGGTGCTGCGGGTGCTGCGTCCGTGGCTGCCAGCTCTGTTGCTTCGACCAAGAAGGAGGCGTAAGTGCCATGGGTAAGCCCGGTGCTTTTCTTGATATCGATCGCGTGACCCATGAGCTGCGCCCCGTGGAGGAGCGCAGCCGCGATTTCGATCCGCTGTACGTGGAGCTCGACGACGACGCGCGCCGTGCCCAGGCGAGCCGCTGCATGATGTGCGGTGTGGCGTTTTGTCAGATGGGCGCGAGCTTTGGCAAGGCACGTCCGAGCGGTTGTCCGCTGCACAACCTGATTCCCGAGTGGAACGAGCTGGTGTACCGCGGCCACTGGGACGAGGCCGCCGAGCGCCTGTCACTCACCTCGCCCATGCCCGAGTTCACGAGTCGCGTGTGCCCGGCGCTGTGCGAGGCCGCATGCAACCTGGGCTCGGTCGATGGCCAGCCCACGACGATTCACGACAATGAGCGCGCGATCAGCGACCATGAGTGGGCCAACGGCGGTCCGCGCCGCTTTGAGCCGGCAGGGGAGGGCGCACCCACGGTTGCCGTGGTGGGCTCCGGTCCTGCTGGTTTGGTGGCTGCATGGGAGCTTGCGCGTCGCGGTGCCCGCGTGACGGTGTTTGAGCGTGACGACCGCCCGGGCGGCCTGCTCATGTACGGCATTCCCAACATGAAGCTCGAGAAGTCCGTTGTCGAGCGTCGTGTGGCACTTATGCGCGAGCTGGGCATTGTGTTCGAGCTGGGTGCTGATGTAAGCGATCCCAAGGTTACCGCCAAGCTCGACGACTTTGACGCCGTCGTGGTGGCTGCCGGTGCTCGCGCCCCGCGTGGGCTTTCGGCTGCGAACATTGATGCCCCGGGCGTGGTGTATGCCGTGGACTACCTGACGGCTTCGACTGTCTCGGTGCTCGATGGCGGCGAGCCCGCGGTGAACGCGCGCGGCCTGGACGTTGTGGTCATTGGCGGCGGCGATACCGGTAACGATTGCGTGGGCACCGCGGTACGTCAGGGTGCGCGCAGCGTGCGCCAGTTTGAGTTCTTGCCGGCGGCGCCTGATGCGCGCGCGGCGAGCAACCCCTGGCCGCAGTGGCCTAACGTGAAGAAGACCGATTACGGCCAGCAGGAGGCCATCGCTGCCATGGGCGGCGAGATGCGCGCTTGGGGTGTGGATACGCTCGAGGTACTGTTGGACAAGAAGGGCGCGGCCGCGGGCCTTCGCGTGGTCGATCTGGATTGGTCGGCTGGCAAGCCCGAGCGCATCGCGGGCTCCGAGCACAAGGTGCCGGCCCAGCTGGTGCTCATCGCCTGCGGCTTTACGGGTCCCGAGCATGGCGTGTTCGACGCCGTTGGCGTGCCTGTTGCCACCGCTGGTCGTCCGCTGCCGGTGATGGCTGCCGAGGGCTCGCACCTTGCGGCCCGTGTCGACGGCGTCGCCGCGGATGCCGCGCCGGTGTATGTGGCCGGCGACGCTCGCAACGGCAGCTCGCTCGTGGTGAACGCCATGGCCGATGCCCTGGCCTGCGCAGCCGAAGTCGCCGATGCGCTGGAGCTGTAAAGTAGTCATTTAAGAACGTCCCCAATGACTAGTCATTTTTTTGTCTAGTCGTTGGGGACACTCTTTGCGAGCGATTTGCTCGTTTGTCGACGTACGGGTGTTTATTTGTCGACTTCTTGGGCTGTGGTCACCTGTTGTTTCTGTGGTGGCTGTGGGTATCTGGCTCAAAAGGGCGGGTTGGCCGTCTATGTTTACCTGCGGTTTTGTTGCGGTGCGCATTTTCGGTCAAGCTTTTCGTCAAGTGTTTGGTCAGCATCTGGTTTGCAGCCGGAGGCCTATTTTGCCCGCGCTGGCCGTGGCCGACCACCCTCCTCGTAAGCTCAAATTGAGGTCTATCAGTTTGAGGAGGATGCCATGACTGACCACGTTTTAGACCGAGCGCATCTGGCCGAAGCCGTCGGCAACGATATTGCCGACATGGCCCATTTTTGGATGCTGCGGAAGTTTCAGTTTTTGGAGCCGGCACGCGAGCAGTTCGAGATCATTGTCGACCCATGGCTCAGCTATTGCACCGAGCCTTCGCAAAACGAAATCATGGCCTACAACATGGCATTTACCGATTGGCTGTTCTTCGAGCGCTCCTATCGCCATGGCAAGACGCTGCTCGAGCTGTATGTTGACGAGCCGCCGGCATCGCTTTCGCCTGCCTCGCTCAAGCGGCTCGAGCAGGTGCGCGACACGCAGTATTTCTCGCGCTTTGGCATTTTGGACAAGGATCCTGCGAACGGCATGGTTGCGCTGAAGGATACGCGCGCCGACCTTCGCTTTGATGTCTACGACCCGCATATCGTGCAAAAGGAGCATTGGAGCGACGGCGCGATCGCGGTGCGCCTCGCCTGCGTCGACGATGTCTGGCTGACGGCGGGACAGCTCTATCTGTATGACATCGCGCGCCTGAGTGACACGGCGGTCGATGGACCGGGTGCGGTGCATCCCGAGGATCTGCAGGACGGCTTTGACACCTCGTGCGTCAGCTTCTTTTTGCGCCTGGTCCGCGACATCATGGGCGCCCAGGGGCGCTACGTGAAGTCCCTCAACATCTACGAACAAGAATGGGAGTAGGGGATGTGACTGGTGCCGCCCTACAGCCCTGACTTTGTCTCAATCTGTAACGTTTGGCGGCTGTTTGGGCCCGTAACTGTTACAGATTGAGACGGAAGGTTGGCGGCTGCCGAAAGATCTTGTTCTGTAACAACTAGAGGCTCAAAGACAGTCCTCCTGTTACAGATCAAGACATTTGTCAGCGGAGGCAACGGTGACGATGGTCCATTTGTCTGACGTGGTGGTGATGAAAGTGTCTAATACCGTTTTCAAACACAAGCATACGACTCGCAACACGTTGGCGCGGAATAGGATGCTCGCGCGGCTCACGGAGACGACCGAGCAAGGTGCGCTGCTTGCAACGCATGACAGCACCGAGCTCATGTGGCTGCGGCGCCATGTTGGAACCGACGATATCGCGGAGCCCGAGCCGTACCTGTTCTGTTTTCAGCATGATTGGGATGCATTGACGCCGGCGGAGCGAGCGCTGAGGACTATCAAAGGGCTTGCGGAATTTCATCCCGATTGGGCGTTTTGGGGCTATGACGCGGCGCTTTTGTGGGGTTTGGAGGTGCCGAATGATCTGCTCGGGCCGCGTTATCTTGTTAAGACGGGTTGTTCGGTGACGTTGAGCAGCGGGTGCAGGTTGTTGCGTCCGCAGATGGCGGGCGCGCTCGAGCGTGTCGATGGCGTGCGGGTGACGTCGTTTTGGCGCACGGTGGATGATTGCTTGCTGCGTGCGCCGTTCTCCTACGGATTGGCGATTGCCGATTCTGTACTGCGGGCGAAAGGCGTATCACGTGGGGATTTGTGCGAGCGCCTCCGCGCCGATTGCGAGGGCAGGCGAGGGTATCGCAGGGCACAGGTGATTGCGTCGTATGCGGACGGGCTGTCCGAAAACGGCGGCGAGTCTCGGTTCCGAGCGTTCTTTATTGCGTACGGCTTTCCGGTTCCGGAGCTGCAGGTGGAGTTTCGCGATCCGCTCGATTCGAGCCAGGTGTTTCGGGTTGATTATTTCTGGAGGCTCGAGGATGGGACATGTGTCATCGGCGAGCTCGACGGGAAGGGAAAGTATACCCTGCAGGATGGTGGGGATCGGGGGTCGGTCGACCCATTCGTGGCAGAACGTCAGCGAGAGTCTCATCTGACGATGCTCGGGCACAAGGTGCTTCGGTTTACGTTTGATGAACTCAAGAACCCGGGGAAGCTGGCTGAAAAGATGAGACTGGCGGGAATTCAACAGCGGGCCGATCTGGCTGAGGAATGGAGACGCCAGTGGTATGGGCGCTGAGAGGTTTTGTCTCGATCTGTAACGTTTAGAAGTTGTTTGAGTTCGTAATTGTTACAGATCGAGACAAACCGGTGAAACGTCGACCGAATGTCTCGATCTGTAACATCAAGGGGCCCAATAACCCTGTACCTGTTACAGATCGAGACATTCCCCTGATGTTGCTGGGGTGGGGCTGCAACGTATTCCGTCCCCCACATCCCCTCGTCCCTCCGTTAACCGATATGCTCGACTTTAGGTCGCTGCATTAGGTGATAATGGACAAATGTTCATGTTAATCGTGAGGGAGGAGCTCGATATGGCGTCTGCCGATCGTTCCACGTTGTTTATCAATGCGACCATTCTGGATGGTTCGGAGCATATGGAGCCGCAACCCGATATGGCCGTGGCCGTTGAGCGCGGTGTCATCACGTGGATGGGGCCGAGTGCTGTGGCGCAGGCGCCTGCGGGTGCCGAGGTTATCGACCTGGCGGGTGCGCATCTCATGCCAGGCCTCATCAATATGCATGTGCATCTGTGCGGTTCGGGCAAGCCGGTTTCGGCGGGCGATGCGGGCGCGCTGATGAAGAAGCTCGATAATCCCGTGGGGCGCGCCATCGTGCGCCATATTCTTAAGGGCAGCGCCCAACAACAACTGGCAAGTGGCGTGACCACGGTGCGCGGCGCGGGCGACCCGCTGTTTGCCGATCTTGCCGTGCGCGATGCTATCGATGCCGGCAAGTATCAAGGTCCTCGCCTGGTGGCGCCGGGAACGGGTGTCACGGTGCCGGGCGGCCATGGTGCGGGTTTGTTCGCCCAGGTGGCCAACAGTCCCGCCGAGGCAGCCGAACAGGTGCGCGACCTGTATGCGCGCGGTGCCGACGTCATCAAGCTGTTCGTGACGGGCGGCGTGTTCGACGCTACCGAGGTGGGCGAGCCGGGTGTGCTGCGTATGCCGGTCGAGGTTGCCGCGGCGGCGTGCAAGGCGGCGCACGAGGTGGGCCTGCCGGTTATGGCCCATGTCGAGAGCACCGAAGGCGTGAAGGCTGCGCTTCAGGCCGGCGTCGATACGATCGAGCACGGCGCTCCGTTGACGCCCGAGATCATGGAACTGTACCGTGGCGCCGCGGGCACGCAGCTCGAGGGGCGTGCGCCCAGCGTTACCTGCACTATCAGCCCGGCGCTGCCGTTTGTATTGCTCGACCCGGAAAAGACCCATTCGACCGATACACAAAAGAAGAACGGTGACATCGTGTGCTCGGGCATCATCGAGAGCGCCCGTGCCGCACTGGAAGCTGGCGTTAAGGTGGGCCTTGGCACGGACTCGAGCTGCCCGTTCGTGACGCAGTACGACATGTGGCGTGAGGTGGCCTATTTTGCCAAGTATGTCGGCGTGGGCAACGCCTTCGCGCTGCATACGGCCACGCAGGTCAATGCCGAGCTGCTGGGGCTGGGCGGCGAGACCGGCACAATCGAGTGCGGCAAGGCCGCCGATATCCTGGTGACGCGCGAGAACCCGCTCGATGACCTGTGCGCACTGCGTGATCCGACGCACGTGATGTGTCGCGGTGATCTGGTGCGCAAGCTCAAGGTGAAGCGTATTCCCGAGGTGGACGCCGAGCTCGACGCGATTATGGCCATGCCTGCCGAGGCGTTGGCCGAGGAGCTTGCCCGCGATGGCGTGGCGTAAGCGCGCGATATGGCGATGCGACAAAGGGACAATCCTTTTGTCATAATCAGAAAAAGCCGAGGTCCCAGTGCGAGGCCTCGGCTTTTATTTGTCCCATGGTATGGCAGCTATGAGCGCGTCTCCATCTTGGCATGGCACTTGGGGCAGGTGACGCGGATCTTGCCTTTGCCCTTGGGAACGGAGAGCATCTGGCCGCAGTTGGGGCACTTAAGATAGGCCGTGGTCTTGCGGCCCTTCCACATCTTCTTGGCTGTGCGCTTGGCACGTTCAAAGTCTTCCTTGCTAGTACTGGCTGCGCGCGAGGCGTTGGCCGCTGCAGCTCCGCCGCCCAAGCTAGCTGCAAACTTGCCCAAGCCGGGTACGTTTGCAGTCGCGGCGACAAAGGCCTCGTTCTCCTTGTGACGTGCGTCGATATTTTTGGACAGGCCGCGCAGCACGCCAATCACGATTACGGCGATGGCAATCCAGCTGAGCCACTGGATGCGGGCTATCGATCCGATCATCGCGATGACGATGCCGGCAAAACCCATCACGATGGTGAGTTCATCGGCACCATTGCGACCCTTCATAAAGTCATTCATGCAAATTGCCTTTCGTTCGATATGCTGCACGCCTTTATACCCGATTTAGAGCAAGGGGGACAGGTTAATCTGCACCAATGTGGTGCAAACATACCTGTCCCCGGAATACCAAGACGGTGCAAACGTACCTGTCCCCAATGCCCCAATTACTTGGAGAGTTTGTCGACGACGCGTTCGATTTCGGCGAGTTTGGCGGCTTTGAGGTCTTCGTCGCCCGATTCGATTGCCGAAGTCACGCAGCCCTCGATATGCGCCTTGAGCACGTCGGCGTTAATGCGCGCGAGGAGCGCCTGTGTGGCCATGAGCTGCGTGGAGATATCGACGCAGTAGCGGTCCTCCTCGACCATCCGCAGGATGCCGTCGATCTGACCGCGTGCCGTCTTGAGCATGCGGGTCACCGATTTATGGTCTGCCATCATGGCGGGTCCTCGTTTCTGGTCGGGGGTACGTGCGGGTCGTTATGCGGCGGTCACCGAAAGGGCGTGGAACTTCTCGCCGGCGCCCTCGACAGCGGCGGCGAGCTGCTCGGGGGTCACGGTGTCGGCGCACTCCACCTGGACGGTCTGAGTCTCGTGGTCGGCGTCGGCGTCGGTTACGCCCGCAACGTTGAGCAGCGCGGTCTCGACGGTGGCGTCGCAGTGGCCGCACATAAGGCCGGAAGTCTTAATTGTGAAACGCATGGGTATTCCTCTCTGTTGTGTCGGCTTTCCCAGGCACCCGACCTTGACCTTCAAACCGTCGCTCGCGTACCAAAGTACGCGTCGCTCCTCTTTCAGGTCAATCTCGGGCACTTGGAAAACCCGTTCTAAATGGACTTAATGGTGAGCCTATTTTGCCACTTTAGGCTTAAAGGATTTCAAACGCAGAGCATTGCTTACGACGCAGACACTCGACAGGCTCATGGCCGCGGCGCCAAACATCGGCGAGAGCTGCCAGCCGGTGAGGGGGAAGAACACACCCGCGGCGAGTGGAATGCCGATGCCGTTGTAGAACAGCGCCCAGAACAGATCCTGCTTGATGTTGCGAATCGTGGCGCGCGAAAGCTCGATGGCGTGGGCGACGTCCATGAGGTCGCTGCGCATGAGCACCACGTCGGCGCCCTCCTTGGCGATGTCGGCGCCGGTGCCGATGGCAAGGCCCACATCGGCGCGCGCCAGGGCGGGGGAGTCGTTGATGCCGTCGCCCACCATGGCGACCTTGCTGCCCGCATCCTGCAGTTCGCGCACGTGGCGTTCCTTGTCGGCGGGAAGAACGTCGGCGATAACCTGCTCGCTGGTAAGTCCCACGCGGCGGGCGATGGCCTCGGCCGTCACGCGGTTGTCGCCGGTGAGCATGCGCACATCGACGCCGAGCGAGCGCAACGCGGTAACGGCCTCGGCACTTGTCTCCTTAACCTCGTCGGCCACGGCGACGATACCGGCAAGCTCACCGTTTTTGGCAAAGAACAGCGGCGTCTTGCCCTCGGCAGCAAATCGCTCCGCAAGTCCTGCGGGTACGGTGATACCCAGCTCGCTCATCAGGCGCACGTTGCCGGCTGCGATGACATTCTGCCCCTCGCGTGCCGTGACGCCTCGCCCGGGCACGGCGGCAAAGTCCTCGACCATGCGTGCGACGATTCCGCGCGTCTCGCACTCGGCCATAATCGCCTCGGCCAGTGGGTGTTCGCTCTGGCGTTCCAGCGCGGCGGCCAGCTTGAGCAGCGCCTTTTCGCTCATGGCGGGCGAGCCGTCGGCACGCGTGGCCACCACGATATCGGTCACAGCCGGTTTGCCGCGGGTGACGGTGCCGGTCTTATCGAGCACCACGGTGCCCACGTTGCGCAGATTCTCCAGCGCTTCGGCGCTCTTAAACAGAATGCCCATCTCGGCGCCCTTGCCGGTACCAACCATAATGGCGACGGGCGTGGCCAGGCCCAGCGCGCACGGACAGCTGATCACCAGTACGGCCACGGCGGAGGTGAGCGCCTCGTTTACGCTGCCGGTCAGCGCCATCCACGCCACAAAGGTCACGGCCGAGATCGCAAACACCACGGGCACAAACACGCCGGCGACCTTATCGGCCATGCGGGCGATGGGCGCCTTGGTGGCGTTGGCGTCCTCGACGAGCTGGATGATTTTGGCGAGCGACGTGTCGGCGCCCACGCGCGTGGCGCGGAAGGTAAACGATCCGGTGCGGTTGACCGTGGCGGCGTTGACGGTGTCGCCGGCAGTCTTTTCCACGGGGATGGACTCGCCGGTGAGCGCACTCTCGTCCACGGCCGAGCTACCCTCGAGTACCACGCCGTCGACAGGGATAGACTCGCCGGGGCGCACGCGCAGGACCTGACCGGGCAGAATGGCGTCGACGTCCACAGTGGTCTCGGTGCCGTCATCGGCCACGACGGTCGCGGTCTTGGGTGCCAAGTCGATGAGCGCCTCGATGGCGCCGCCGGTCTTGGATTTGCTGCGCGTCTCGAGGTATTTGCCCACGGTGACGAGCGACAGAATCGTGCCGGCGCTCTCAAAGTACAGGTTGTCCATGCCCGTCATCATGGCCTCGTGGATCTGACCTGCGGCTAGCTGGTCGGCCATGATGAACATGGCGTAGAGCGACCAGGCAATGGAAGCGGTGGCGCCCACGGCGATGAGCGCGTCCATGGTGGGCGCGCCGTGTACGAGCGACTTGAAGCCGTTGATAAAGTACGCGTCGTTGACGTAGACGATGGGGATGAGCAGGACAAGCTCGGTGAGGGCGAGCGTCATGCTGTGGGTGTGGTCGGTGAAGACGCTGGGCAGCGGCCAGCCGAGCATATGTCCCATGCCTATGTAGAACAGCGGAATGAGAAAGATGATTGAGATGATGAGACGGGTGCGCATGGCGGAGGCGGTGGCCTCCAGCTTTTTGGTAGGTGACTCCATATGGGTGGCGCCGGACCTGGCTTGTGCGCTGCCGTTTGGGGCGGTTTCGGTGCCCGTACTGACGGGCGAGGCCGAATAACCCGCGCGGTCGACGGCGGTGCAGATATCGTCGGGGGAGACCTGTGTGGGGTCATAGTCGACCATCATGGAACCGGCGAGCAGGTTGACGGCGACGCTTTGGACGCCGTCGAGCTTGCTGACGGCGCGGTCCACGTGCGCCTGGCAAGCGGCGCATGTCATGCCGCCCACGTCGAACTTATCTTGAGCCATGGCTTCTCCTTTCTGTAATTCGGTGGTGAGAAGGTTTGCCTGCTGATACTATACACCCATACCCCCTGGGGGTGTCCAGTGCAGAAAGAAATGTATGACATTTCGCTACAGATGGGGGTGGCTGCTCAATCGTTGGCAGTTCATGTCAAACATCTCGATCTGTAACAACTAGACCCCGTTTTACCGAGTATTTGTTACAGATCAAGACAAACAGTTGGCGGGAAACTCAATGTCTCAATCTGTAACATCTAGCAGCAAATATGACCTCTAACTGTTACAGATCGAGACAAACCGTCCGCGGTCAACTCAAATGTCTTGATCTGTAACATCTGGGCCGGTTTTTAACCCCTTACTGTTACAGATTGAGATGTTGTCTCGCGGGGTTGGGGTTTGTCTCGTTCTGTAACATCTAGACCTGTATCTGCCGAGCTAGTGTTACAGATCAAGACATTTGCCGGGGAGGGACCCGCCGCGGCAAGGTGCCCGCTGCCTAGATGCAGAACCCGGGGATCACGCAGGTTTGCTTCTTGGGGCTGTCCGCAGGCGTTGCGTACGTAAAGACGTCGCCGTCGTGTCCCACGCGATTTATATAGAGTGTGCCTTCGCTCTCCGATGTGTCGGGACTCACCGTTCGTTCCCACCAACAGATGTCCTTGCCCTTCCACTGGCGAACCAACGTCTCGTTCGTGGAATACGGACTCACTTTAAGCTCGCGGAACAGTTGGTACTCCTTGCCCTCGCCGTTATAGATGTCGGCCAGGTAGTGAAAGTCCTCGGCAAACGAATCGGGCGGTTGCGTACCACACAGCTCGACCATGGCGGGCAGCCAAAGGGTTGCGGACAACTCGCTCAGACACGATGCGCTTCTGGCGGCGCCAACGTTATTCGAGATCTTTTTGACAGACTTGATGAGCGCGCGCAACTCGTTGGGCAGCAGCTTAAGGCCGTCGCTGTCGAGCCATTCCCGCAGCTCGCAATCTGCCCAGCCGGCGCTCGGCGGTTCAGCCGCAGCACCGCGCTCGGCAATGCCGGCATTGAACATAAACGTCAGTCCGGCCTTGCCCGTCCCGTCCAGAAGCTCGTCGTGACGGATGCCCACAAGCTGCGCGCCGACGTGCAGCCCGTTGGCGAGCCTCACGCGCTTGGTGCACGGATAGGGGATATGCCCATCGGCATCGAGCAGATGATAGCGCTTGGCAATCTCGCGTGCCTCGCTACGGGTCCCGGCGGCCTTAATCTTAAGCGAAATCTCCTGCAGCTGAGCCCAAGTGTAGTCGTCAAGAGAGCTGCGGATGCCATTGAGGTAGTCGGGGATGCCAAAGCCACGGGTCGCCGCGCCAATGACGCCGAGCCCCGCAACGACTGCAACGACGCCGCCGATAATAAAGCGACGGCGGGTCATGGCATCGTGACGGGCCTGCTCCAGGATCTCTCGTGCGCGCTCGCCGGCGACGTCGACCTTAAGGTGCGTGCCAGAATCGATATCAATCGCGGCCTCGTCTCCTGCGCCCTCGCGGTCCTCAGATTCTGCAGTGGGGAGGTATGTCGAGAGCACCTCGAGCATCTGCTGCTCGGTAGGGCGATCGCCCTGTTCGACCGAGATGCCTTTCATGATGATCTGGACGAGCGCCTCGTCGTCATTGCATCGCGGCTCGAGCGGTACCGGCCTGGCCTTGGTCTTTATGAGGTAGAACGAGCCGGTTGCCGCGGCACCCGTCGACTTAACATCGAACGGTTTGCGACCGCTGTAGAGCTGGTACAGAATGCTCGAAAGCGCATAGACGTCGATCGCGGGCGAGCGGCGAAGGGCCGCGATGCCTTCGATATCCTGCGTGAGCATCTCGGGCGCGGCGTATGCGGGCGTGGCAAAGCGCCAAATGTCGGCACGTCGGGTGATTGTGTCGTCACCGAGGGCCATGGTCGCGGAGCCCATGTCGATGAGGCAGGGGTCAAAGGAGCAATCGGCGATCTGTTGCTCGAGCGTTCGGCTAGCGGTACGGAACATGATATTGGCAGGCGAAAGGTCGCGATGGACGACCGGATTCACGAGGCCTTGGGTCATCAAGAGCGCGCGAAGCACGGCGTTTCCGACGGCGGCCACCATCTGGGTGGTCAGCCCGCCCGAGGCGTCGTGCGGAAGCAGAGGCAGCGCCTGCTTGAGCGAGGTGCCCTCGACCCACTCCATGAGGATAAGCGGGTCGTCCTCGCACGATCCGTAGCCATAGACGCGCGGAAATCCGCGCAGGTGCGAGACGGTACACAGATGACGGTACTCCTCGAACAGCGCGGCGGTGTTGGCCAGGTGCGCGGCCGATTGCTCGGCGGAGCGGTCGGGGGCTTGGCCGGAAAGGATGGCGTTGTCCTTGAGTAGCTTGACGGCAAAGACCTCGCCGCTCGTGTTGGTCGCGCGCAGTACGTGCCCGATGTTGCCGTTGTTGCGACGGGTCGTTTGAAGAATAAGTGTCATAAACCGACGCTTGGCGTCGTCCTCGGCGCTGGGGTCGACCGCCACGGCGGTGTCGAACGTATCGAGACGGATGAGTTTGTCGCCATAGGCGCTATCGGTAGTATCCATGGCGTTCCTTTGTCTGGCATGGGTTGCCGCGCGTATACGTGGGCAGTGCGGATATCGATAAAGTACTATGATAGCCGCGCTGCCCACGTATACCGCTGAGTATTGTCGTTTACGACGCAGAAGGTAGAAGACGAAAGACGGACGGCGACCGTCTTTCGATCGCCGTCCGCGCTAGTCCACAATGACAAGGAATGTCGTGTAGAGACCCAGATGGAGCCTGTCGCTGTTTTCGATTGCCACCGGGGGATAGATCTTGCCGGGTTCGCGTTGGTCGCGCGGCGGCTCAATCACAATATCGCCGTCGCCCGCGCCCGATTCGAGCACTGTGCCGTTGGTCGACCCAAGGCCCTGGGCGTACCAGTGTCCACCTTCGAGCCAAATGCGGAGATGCTCGCGCGATGCATCAGCGCCCACATCGGTGATGCTGGGCGAGGTTTTGGGCAAGGACCCAATTACCGTGCCGCGCGGATCGCGTGTGAGGGGATGGATTTGCATGTCGGCGCAGTTGTCGGCATGGGTTCTGAGCAGACCGAGGTTGGGGGCGACAGCGCGCGGCTGCTCCAGGCTGCTCATAAAGCCACGTCCGACGGTAGTTTCGGTGGTGCCAAAGTGCCCGCCTGTCTTGCTGTCGCAAAAGCGCTCGACGGTGGCCACGCCTTGGATGGGGTCGGCGAGCGCCCCCGTTGCCACAAAGAGCATAAGGTAAAGCGTACTCTTCTCGCGCACGGCATTGCCGTCAAAGTTGTCGATGTGATTGAGGGCATTTGCATATAGGCGGCTGTCCAGCTTGTAGCTGGCGAGAGCCGACATCATTTCGTTGGCGGCCGGGCCGCGATAGTGCTCGGCGATTGCCTGATAGGCGGACTCGTCGCCGCCGAGCTTGCTGCAGATTGCCGCGGAAAGATTGAGCGTGGTGACGGCAAAGTCGCTGTAGATGGCGGGCGCGCACTGGTCAGGCTCGCGATGGACGATGTAACGGGTGAGATACGAGCGGTTGGAAGAGCATTTCTCGAGCAGGGTACTGCCGAGATAAGAGTTTCCATTGATGAGCATTCGGGCGATCTCGAGATGTTTAAGACCGCCGAACGAGCGAATATCGTTATAGAGGACCGAGCACGGCGTCTCTGCTGCCACGGATACCTCCTTTGATTGCTTCCTAGCCAATAAGGCGATAGGAATTAATGGCCCCCGGTGGGCGACGTATTAAATGGCTGCGCAACATGTAGCGTAACCAAAGCAACATTATAGGCCACATGTCCGAAATTGCAGGAAGACCGAGAGATTTGGTTTGGACTGGACGGAAATCTCCCTCTGTCTTGATCTATAACAATTGGGACCGATTTTACTCGGTAACTGTTACGGATTGAGATGTTTGTGAACCGTGTCGACCGTTTGTCTCGATCTGTAACACGTAGAGGAAGATTTGCCCTGTGGATGTTACAGATTGAGACAATCGCCCCAGATCGGCCCCGTCCGCCTCGTCATCTGTGGTTTACGTGGGGGCATACGGAGTACGGGTATACTAACCGGCGGCGAATCTGCTCCATCGCTTAGAGCTGCTGCGTCTGGACGGCGCGTGATAGGGCTGCCAAAGCGATCGCCAGCGTGCTGAGCAACGTCCTCTCTGTGCGCACCCGTTTTTGTATGTATTAGCGCACTACCAAGCACGCCCGCGCGGCCGCATGCCGTGCCCATTGCGCGTGCAGATAAGGAACAACAACATATGCGTAATTCTGTATCCGATGTCACGGACGCCGAGATCCTGGACGAGACCCGCGAGGCCATGACCCAGGCTGCCTTCGATGCCGCCGACGAGGCCAATGCTGCCCAGGCCGTCGAGTCCGCTACCGAGAGTCTGCCCGCCTTTGACGAGCTGGGACTTTCGGACGAGATGCTTCGTGCCATCGAGAATCTAGGCTACACGGCGCCCACGCCTGTCCAGGCTGGCTCCATCCCCGTGGTGCTCGAAGGCCGCGACCTGCTTGCCGCCGCTCAGACTGGCACCGGCAAGACGGCCGCCTTTTTGCTGCCGACCATGAACAACCTGGAGCACATCGCTCCGCCCAAGCCCGTGCGCGAGCGCGGCGGTCGCAACCGTCGTCGCGGTGCTAAAAAGCCCGAGGGCAACGGCCGTGGCCCTGTGATGCTCGTCATCACCCCCACGCGCGAGCTCGCGCAGCAAATCGACGAGGTCGCGAGCAAAATCGCCGACGTCACCGGTCATGTTGCCGTGACCGTCGTGGGCGGCGTGAGCTACAAGCCCCAGACCGCGGCGCTCAAGTACGGCTGCGACATCCTGGTCGCCACGCCGGGCCGTCTGGTCGATCTGATCGAGCAGGGTGCCTGCCACCTGAACGAGGTCAAGGTGCTGGTGCTCGACGAGGCCGACCGCATGCTCGACATGGGCTTTTTGCCCGCCGTCCGCCGCATTGTGCGCGAGACGCCGGCCGAGCGTCAGACGCTGCTGTTCTCGGCGACCCTCGACGAGGAGGCCGTGGGCGAGATCACCGACCTGGTGAGCGACCCGGCACGCGTGGAGATTGCGCCCGCCACGTCGACCGCCGACACCATCGATCAGTTTGTGTTCCCGGTGTCCATCGAGGCCAAGAACAACCTGCTGCCCGAGTTCCTCAAGAAGGAGGGCCCGGAGCGCACTATCGTCTTTATGCGCACCAAGCACCGCGCCGACAGCTGCTGCCGTCGTCTGGAGCGTAAGGGCATCAAGGCCGCCGCGATCCACGGCAACCGCAGCCAGGCTCAGCGCGAGCGCGCACTTTCGGCCTTCCGCGACGGCACCGTCGACGTACTGGTGGCGACCGATGTTCTCGCCCGCGGCATCGACATTAGCGACGTGCGCTACGTCGTGAACTTTGACGTGCCGGCAGAGCCGACCGACTACATCCACCGCATTGGCCGCACGGGCCGCGCCGGCGAGCTGGGCTGGGCCATTACGTTTGTGACCGAGCAGGACGTCGACGAGTTCTACGAGATCGAGAAGCTCATGGACAAGACGGCCGACATCTACGAGGCCGGCGACCTGCATGTGGGTCCCAACCCGCCCGCGGTTGACCCCGAGCGCGACCCTGCCGCCTTTAAGGTGAAGAAGAAGACCAAGCGTGGCAAGTCCAAGAGCAAGAAGAAGCTTGAACAGGCACGTCGCGACGGCAAGCGCAACGGCGACGATTACGGCGACGTGGCTGGTCGTTCCAACCGCGGTCGCGACGAGCGCCGCGGCGACGGCGAGCGTCCGAGCCGTCCCAAGCGCGGCGGGAAGACCCGCGTGCGCGAGGGCGTTCAGGCTCGCGTGGACGAGGCTGTTGAGAGCGTGGCTCGCGAGGTGGCTGCCGAGGAGCGCGCTGGTGCTGGTGCCGCTGAGCAGCCTGCGCGCGGCAACCGTGCCGAGCGTCGTGCCAAGCAGTTCCAGGGCGAGGCACATCGCCGCCGTCGCGAGGATGAGGATCGCGGTGGCCGTCGTCGTGTCGAGCGCGAGGACGAGGGCCGCGGTTCGCGCGGTGGCAAGCGCGGTTCGGGCGACCGCCGTCGTTCCGGTCGTGATGACGAGCGCGGTGGCCGTGATGAGCGTCGCGGCGGCGAGGGTCGCGGTGAGCGTACTGCCCGTGGCGGTGAGTCCCGTGGCGGCAAGCGCTTTGAAGAGCGCGGTAGCCGCGGCGGCGAGCGTCGCGAGGGCGCTCGCGGCAATGGCGGCCGCGGCGGCGCTGGTCGTTCTAACGAGTCGCGCGATCGTCGTGACCCGCGTGCCAGCCGCGATCGTCGCGATGACTGGCGCAACTACGACGATACCCGCGAAGAGCGTCGCGGCGGCTATCGTGGTGGTCGTGGCGGCAACCAGGCCGGCTCCCGTGGCGGCCGTGCCGGCGGTCGCGATAACCGTGGCAGCTACGGCAACAGCCGTGGCGGCAAGCGCGGTGGCAGCTCCCGTCGCCCCGGCGACGGCGGCGGCAAGCGCAAGTAAGATGCGCATCGCGCGCTAGCGTGAGACAAGCTAAGGGCCCGAGCAAACAACGCTCGGGCCCTTTTGTTTGCCGTGTCCATCGCTAATTCAAACGTGATTTTCTCGGGAATGCATCTGGGGGATGCTGAGGACCTATTTTCCGCCATGCAACAATGAGTCCTATGGGGTGCGCCGTGCATTTTTTGGAGTATTCAGCAGCTCTAGCTGGCTGCATACGATTCGGTATTGCCAATGGCAGCCTTCAGATATCTCCTATGAGCGTTTGAGTTAGATTTCGCCGTTTTTCGAAGCAAAGGTACGTCATTCTCGCTATGTCGGAACCCTAAATGACGCAGCGCCCTACAGTTTTGCCCGCCCGCGGCGGTGCTGGCGCGGTCACGTTGCAGAATACTCCGTTTTTTGCACGGGCCAGGATGGGGTACCTCAGGAGAACGCGGCGGTATCCAGTAAATATATGCAATCTGTACCGGGAATTATGCAAACCGAAAAGGCGGGCAGTATGGGTTGGTGTATCGGGCTGCCTAGCGCACCAAAACGGGGAGCTCCCCCCCATGCGCCGTATACTCTGTCTGAATGTGAAAACGGCTTGACGTGTTGCCTGGCGTAGGGAGAGGGTGCCTCGATGAGCGTATTCGAAATTGTGTTTAGTCCGACGGGCGGAACGCGGAAGGTGTCTGGCCTTGTGGCCGGGGCGCTGGACAAGAATACCGTTACCGTCGATTTGACCGATAGCGGGCTAGATTTCAGCGCTGTCTCGATGACTAAGGACGACGTGGCCGTAATCTCTGCGCCGGCGTATGCCGGTAGAATCCCGGCTGTGGTGGCTGACCGGTTGGGCATGGTGCGCGGCAACGGGGCTCGGACTGTTTTGGTTTGTGTATACGGAAACCGCGCGTTTGAGGACACGCTCGTAGAGCTGGAGGACGTTGCGAAGCGCGCCGGATTTAGGGTGGTTGCAGCGGTTTCTGCTATTGCTGAGCATTCCGTTGCTCGTCAGTTTGCTGCTGGGCGACCGGATGCGCAGGATGCGGCGCAGCTCGCAGAGTTTGCGCAGCAAATTCAGCAAAAGCTGTTGGCTGAGGACGCATCCGAGCCCTCTATTCCCGGCAATCGTCCTTATAAACAAGCTGGAGGTCATCGCATGGCACCCGAGGCAACAGAGGATTGCGCCTCCTGCGGTGCATGCGCCGCGGCGTGCCCCGTTTGTGCTATCGACAAGGGCGACCCCAAGCGAGCAGCTGGCGAGGCGTGCATCTCCTGCATGCGCTGCATCGCCGTATGTCCGCGAGGCGCTCGCAAGCTTGATCCCAACAAGCTATCCGCTGTTTCCCAGATGTTGAGCAAGGTTTGCGTCGTGCGGAAGGAATGCGAGCTCTTCATCTAGCGCATACGAAATTGCTGCAAGGAGTGCCCCTGGGTGCCGGCGGGAAAGGAACGTCCCTAAGTGCCGCCTAAATACCGTTTATCGAAGAAAAAATACCGCTCACCGGTCATGATGACTATTCCGGCTTTGCTGTTGCCTACAATAGCTCCCGTAAAAAGAAATGCGGAAGGTTACCGAGTCCCTCGGACGTGGGCCTAACCAAAGTCTTTGAACGGGTGTGTCTCTATGGATGCATTCGCTTGATTTTGGTTGGGCTATATTTATGAAGGGACATGCCACCATGGGTTTCTTTTCTCGCCTGATGGGCGGTTCGGATGAGCAGAAGACTGCAGCTTCCGAGTTCGAAATCCTCGCTCCCGTTTCCGGCGAGCTTGTTTATCTAGAAAATACCAATGACCCTGCTTTTAGCAGCCGTGCCGTGGGCGATGGCGTTGCCGTGGTTCCCCAAGAGGGAACGGTGTGCGCTCCTGTTTCCGGTACCGTCGCGGCGCTGTTTCCGACTGAGCACGCGCTGGGCATTATGTCCGACGACAGCTCTGCTCAGGTGATGCTGCACATCGGAATCGACACTGTTAAACTTGAGGGCAAGGGTTTCCATGCGCTTGTTGCCCAGGGTGACCATGTCGACGCAGGTCAGCCTCTCGTCGAGGTCGATTTCGACGCAGTCCGCGCCGCCGGCTTCGATCCCACGGTCTTCGTTATCGTGTGCGAGCGTTCGGAGAACTCGACTCTTCGTGAGCATGCTTCCGGCCCTGTTGCTGTTAAAGAGCCTGTCGTCTGGCTTTCCGAGTAAATACTTGTGGTGGGTACCGTGGTTATCAAGCGAGTTTTTAACAACAACGTCGCAATGGTCACTTCGGACGATGGCTCCGAGCTCATCGTCATCGGTCGAGGCCTCTGCTTTGGCCGTCATGCCGGCGATGCCATCGACGAGGCGTCGATCGAAAAGACCTACGCGTTGCAGGAGGGAACTTCTCAGGATTCGCGTACGATAGACCGCTTGGCACATCTTTTAGAGTCCATCCCCACCGTCAACCTCGTGATTTCCGAGGACATCGTTCAGATGCTTCGTCGAGAGCTCAATGTCGACATCAACGATAAGATCCTCATTGCTCTCGCAGACCATATCAGCCTTGCTTTGGAGCGCGAGCGCAAGGGCGTTCCGTGCGAGAATCCGCTGCTGCTCGAGATCCAGCAGTTCTATCGCAAGGAGTACGCGCTTGCGGGCCGTGCCCTTCAGATTATCAAGGACTATTTGGGCATCCAGATGAGCGAAGAAGAGCAGGGTTTTATTACGCTGCATATCGTCAACGCCACCATGCCGCAACGCTCCGACCGTCTAATCATCTCGGTCCAGCTTGTTCGCGACGTGCTCGCGATTGTTTCCGAGCGCTATGCCACGACCCTCGATGACACCTCGCTGCCTTACGAACGCTTCGTTCGTCACCTGCAGTTTTTCGCACAGCGAGCACTCGATCCTACGGCCGGGCAAATCAGTGGCGACGCGCTGTTCCGAATCGACGAAACGGCGTATCCGTGCGCATTCTCGTGCGCGGATGCCATAGCCGCTCACTTGTCGTCTACCTATAACGTTGTCGTTACCAATGCCGAGAAGAGTTATCTCGCATATCACATTGTTAACCTGCTTGGAGAACCTGGTCTCTAGGCATAACGTGCCCACACATCGATTGATATAAGGCAAGGCTCACAGTCTTGTCTAGGGCACATCTGTCTTAATTTGCGGAAAAGGAAGGGGAGTACCGCTATGACCGCAAAAAAGAAGTTCAATTTCAAAGCGCCGTTGGAGGTGTTCGCGAAGTCGATCGTCCAGCCGATGATGTATCTCTCGGTTGCCGGCATCCTGCTCATCGTGGGCATCATTCTGACCAACAAGACCATCTGCGCTTTGGTCCCCGTACTGGGCTCCGGTCCGTTCCAGCTTGTGGGCGCCGTTGTCTATCAGTCGCTGATGTTTATCATCAACAACCTCTCGATTCTGTTCTGCGTTGGCATCGCCGGCGCCATGGCAAAGAAGAACAAGGGCCATGCTTCGCTGATCGCCCTGATGTCGTTCTTCCTGTTCCTGCAGGCTAACAACATCGTGCTCAACGCCACCGGCTCTCTTGCCGATGCGAGCGGCATGCTCGGCCTTACCGGAACCGGCCAGGCCACCGTTATGGGCATTCAGGTGCTCGATACCGGCGTGTTTGGCGGCATCATCCTTGGTTGCATCACCGTTGCCGTGTTCAACAAGTACTCGAACAAGCAGTTCCCCATTGCCCTTTCGATGTTCTCGGGCGTTCGCTTCCCGTTCCTGATCATGATCATCATCTCCTGGATCATGGGCGCTGGCTTCTGCATCGTTTGGCCTCCGGTTCAGGGTGCCATCTCCTCCGTCGCCGGCATCATTAAGGAGTCGGGCAACATCGGTCTGTTTATCTACGGCATGCTCAACAAGCTGCTCGTTCCCACCGGTCTGCACCACCTCATCTACACCCCGTTCCAGTTCTCCGATGTGGGCGGCACCCTTACGCTGGGTGATCAGGTTATCGCCGGTGCCTATCCCATCCGTGTTGCCGAGATGGCAATGACGGGCCAGCCCTTCTCCGATAGCACCTACTTCAACAGCTACACCTTCAACAACCTGTGGCCCTACATCGGCATCGGCCTCGCCTTTATCTTCACTGCTTACAAGGGAAACAAGGACAAGACCAAGGCTGTCATTATCCCGCTGATCATCACCGCCGTGCTCTCCTGCGTGACCGAGCCCATGGACTTCCTCTTTGTCTTTGCCGCTCCCGTGCTCTTTGTCGTTCACTCGGTTCTTTCCGGCATCTTCCTGGTCCTGCTCAAGGTTCTCTCCGTGCCCGCTTCGACTGCAGGCGGCATCATCAACATCGTGGTTTCCAACCTGGTTCTCGGTGTCGATAAGACCAACTGGCCGGTTATGCTGGTGCTTGGAGTCGTCAACGCCGCTCTGTACTTCTTCCTCTTCACCTTCCTTATTAAGAAGCTCAACCTTCACACCCCTGGTCGCGAGGAAGAGTCCGAGCTTGCTGAGTCCGTTGCCGAGGGCGAGGCCGCCGCGTCTGTCGCGGTGAAGCAGGGCGCTGTTGCCGCAGCTCCCGCAGAGGGCGTCGATGCAGGTATTGCCGACCTGGTCGCGGGTCTTGGTGGCAAGGACAACATCGAGGAGCTCGAGAACTGCTTTACGCGTCTTCGTGTGAACGTTAAGAACCCGGACCTCATCGATGAGAACCTCATCAACCACGTGCCCAACAGCGGCATCAACCGCAACGGCAACAATATCCAGATTATCTTTGGCATGAAGGTCGCCGAGATGCGCGACAAGGTCGAAAACGCAATTGAGAAGGAGCAGTAAACAATGATCATTACTCTGTGTGGTGGCGGATCCACCTTTACCCCCGGCATCGTCAAGTCCATCGCCCTGCGCAAGGACGAGCTCGACGTTGACGAGATTCGTCTGTACGACATCAACGAGGAGCGCCAGCGCAAGATCGGCGTGCTCGTGGACTGGATTTTGCACGAGGACCTCGGCCTGGACATCAAGCTCACGGTGACCACCGACAAAGAGACGGCTTTTACCGACGCGAGCTTCGTGTTTGCCCAGATGCGCGTGGGCGGCTACGCCATGCGCGAGCAGGACGAGAAGATTCCGCTGCGTCACGGCTGCGTTGGTCAGGAGACCTGCGGTTGCGGCGGCCTTGCCTACGGCATGCGCACCATCTTCCCCATGGTCGAGCTGATCGATGACGTTGAGAAGTACGCCAAGAAGGACTACTGGATTCTCAACTACTCCAACCCTGCCGCCATCGTCTCCGAGGGCTGCCGCGTGCTGCGTCCCAACGCTCGCATCATCAACATCTGCGACATGCCGATCGCGATCATCGACGTGGTTTGCGCCGCGCTCGATATCGACAAGAAGGATGTCGAGTACGATTACTTTGGCCTCAACCACTTTGGCTGGTTCACCTCGATCCGCCACAAGGGCGAGGAGGTGCTCCCGCAGCTGCGCGAGTACATCAAGGAGCACCAGATCCTGCTGCCCGACTCCTACCTCAAGGGCATGGGCTCGCTCATGGCAAAGAAGCCCGAGGAGGCCACTGACGAGCACCCCGAGCAGAACCGCCACACCAAGGGCAGCTGGTACTACGTCTGGAAGGGCGAGTACGAGATCATGGAGTGCTTCCCGGAGTACCTGCCTAACACGTATCTGAACTACTACCTGCAGCAGAAGGAGTTCGTCGAGCATTCCAACCCCGAGCGCACCCGTGCGAATGAGGTTGAGGAGACGCGCGAGAAGAACCTCTTCGACGGCATCGACCACTACGAGAAGACGGGCGAGATCGACGAGAGCACGTTCTATGCGGGCAGCCACGGCGACTGGATTGCTGACCTGGCTATCGCTCTGAAGAACGACACCAAGCAGCGCTTCCTGGTCATTTGCGAGAACAAGGGCGCTATCCCCAATATGCCCTACGACGCTATGGTCGAGCTGCCTGCCTACATTGGCAAGAACGGCCCCGAGGTCATCAGCCGCGACAACATTCCTTTGTTCCAGCAGGGCCTCATGATGCAGCAGCTGAACTCCGAGAAGCTCGTGGTCGAGGCTACGATCGAGGGTTCGTATGAGAAGGCGCTCAAGGCCTTTACGCTGAACAAGACCGTGCCGTCGATGAAGGTCGCCAAGGAGGTCCTCGACGACATGATCGAGGCCAACAAGGGTTACTGGCCCGAGCTTAGCTAAAGACAGAAGGTTGCTGGCACAAAAGAGCCGCTGACCGTAAAACTTGACCAACGCCCCGTCCACGTGATTGCGTGGACGGGGCATTGTCATTTGGTAACGCGTTTTATCAAATATGGCATTTATCTGCGGTAATGTTCTATTTCACCGCTGAGGGTGACATTTCATGCCGCCTGCCGAACTGCGTGGAGACCTAACAACTTTTTAGGTCAGTGTTGTGCGTGTAGCAATTTCGCCCGGCCTCGCCTCCGGGCTGCCATGTGAGAGGGGATCTTATGGCTCGACTGCATGTAATGGAACGCAGCCACGCTCAGGCCGTCATGGACGACCTGCACGATGCGCTCGGACGCCGTCTGGCGGTGAGCTCGCTCGCCCCGTGTCCCGTTGAGTTTACGGCAGCGCTCGTCAACCTGTGTTCGACGCAGAGCTGCGGCAAGTGCACGCCCTGCCGCGTGGGCCTGAGCGCGCTGAGCGATCTGCTCGCCGATGTGCTCGAGGGCCGCGCCGACGAGTCCACGCTCAACTTGATTGAGCGCACGGCCCGCACCATTTATCTTTCGAGCGACTGCGCCATCGGTTACGAAGCCGGCGCCATGGCGCTCACAGCTATTCGTGGCTTCCGTGATGACTTTGAGCACCACATCCGTGAGCATTCCTGCGGCTTTGATCGCGAGGCCCGCGTTCCGTGCGTCTCGGGCTGCCCGGCGCACGTCGACATTCCCGGTTACATTTCGCTCGTCGAGGCCGGCCGCTATGCTGATGCCGTCAAGGTCATCCGCAAGAACAACCCGCTGCCGCTCGTCTGCGGCCTGGTGTGCGAGCATCCCTGCGAGATGCACTGTCGCCGTGGCATGGTCGACGACCCCATGAACATCCTCGCCCTCAAGCGTTTTGCCGTTGAGCACAGTGACCTCAACGACCACAAGCCGCATGTAGTGGACAACACCGGCAAGCGCATCGCCGTGATCGGCGGCGGCCCGGCCGGCCTTTCCTGCGCCTACTACCTGGCCGTGATGGGCCACAAGGTGACCATCTTTGAGCAGCGCCACCACCTGGGCGGCATGCTGCGCTATGGCATTCCCAGCTACCGTCTGCCGCGCGAGCGCCTGCAGGCCGAGATCGACTGGATCTTGAGCGCCGGCATCGACGTGGAACTCGACCACTCCGTGAACGGCGAGGAGCTTGCCCGCCTGCGTGACGAGTTCGATGCCGTCTACCTGGCCATCGGTGCCCATAGCGACAAGAAGCTCGGCCTTCCGGGCGAAGAGGCGCCCGGCGTGGAGTCGGCCGTCAAGATGCTGCGTGCCATTGGAGACGACGAGCTACCCGACCTGAGCGGCCAGCGCGTGTGCGTCATCGGCGGCGGCAACGTGGCCATGGACGTGGCGCGCTCTGCCGTGCGCTGCGGTGCCGAAAAGGTAAGCATCGTCTACCGCCGTCGCATCTGCGATATGACGGCTCAGGACGCTGAGATTGCCGGCGCCCAGGCCGAGGGTTGCGAGGTTCTGGAACTCACGGCGCCGTTCGCCATCGAGACGGGCGAAGATGGTCGCGTGAGCGGCCTGCGCGTACAGCCGCAGATTATCGGCGAGCCCCGCCGCGGGCGCCCGGCCCCGCGTGCCGCCGCCACGTCCGAGCAGGTCATTCCCTGCGAGCGCGTGTTCGTGGCCATTGGTCAGGACATCGACTCCAAGCCGTTTGAGGACATGGGCATCGCCTGCAAGTGGGGTCGCGTCGTCACCGATTCGGACGGCGCCGTGCCCAACTTCGATGGCCTCTTTAGCGGCGGCGACTGCCAGACCGGCCCCGCCACCGTCATCCGCGCCATCAATGCCGGTCGCGTGGCTTCGGCAAACATCGACCGCTATCTGGGCTTCGACCACAAGATTAAGCTCGAGGTCGAGCTGCCGACCGTCCAGTTTAAGGGCAAGCACGAGTGCGGCCGCTGCGAGCTGGGCGAGCGCGAGGCCGGCGAGCGCATTCACGATTGGAATCTGGTCGAACAGGGCCTTACCGAGGAGGAGGCACGCCAAGAGGCGAGTCGCTGTCTGCGTTGCGACCACTTTGGCTTTGGTGCGTTCCGCGGAGGGAGGAACCTGGAATGGTAGAGCTCAACAAAACCACCGTCGGCGACAACAGCGAAAACGGAGCGCACAACATGGTCAGGCTCATTATCGATAACTGCGAAGTCGTGGTGCCCGAGCACACCACGATCCTGGATGCGGCCAAGTCCGTCGGCATCCAGATTCCCACCCTGTGCTACCTGCGCGATCTAAACGAGATCGGCGGCTGCCGCGTGTGCGTGGTCGAGGTTGAGGGCTGCGACCAGCTGGTTGCCGCCTGCAACAACTACGTGCTCGACGGCATGGTGGTCCACACCAACAGCCCCAAGGCCCGCGAGGCCCGTCGCACCAACGTGCAGCTGCTGCTGTCCCAGCACGATTCGCAGTGCACGAGCTGCGTGCGCAGCGGCAACTGCAACCTGCAGACCATCGCCAACGACCTGGGCATTTTCTATCTGCCGTATCAAAGGCATTTGGCGGGCGAGGGCTGGGATTTCGATTTTCCCATCATCCGCGAAAACGACAAGTGCATTAAATGCATGCGCTGCATCAAGGTGTGCGAGAGCGTGCAGGGCCTGGGGATTTGGGACCTGACTAACCGCGCCACGCATACCGCCGTGGGTACCCGCGGGCGCGCGCCGATCGGCAAGACCGATTGCGTCGCGTGCGGTCAGTGCATTACGCATTGTCCGACGGGCGCACTGCGCGAGCGCGACGATACCGAGACCGTGTTTGACGCGCTCGCTAATCCCGACAAGATCGTGCTGGTGCAGATCGCGCCTGCCGTACGCAGCGCCTGGGGCGAGGAGCTCGGCATTCCGCGCGAGGAGGCTACCGTCGAGCGCCTGGCTTGTGCGCTGCGCCGCGTGGGCTTTGAGTACGTGTTCGATACCGATTTTTCGGCTGACCTCACCATTATGGAGGAGGGCTCCGAGCTGCTCGAGCGCCTGGGTGCCGCCGCTAAGGGTGAGGATGATGGCCGCGGCTGGCCCATGTTTACGAGCTGCTGCCCGGGTTGGGTGCGCTTTGTGAAGGCCCGCTATCCGGAGTTTGTCGACAGCCTGTCTACGTCCAAGTCGCCGCAGCAGATGTTCGGCGCCATCGCCAAGACATACTACGCCAAGGTGCTGGGCGTGGAGCCCGAGCGCTTGTTCGTGGTGTCCGTGATGCCGTGCACGGCCAAGAAGGCTGAGTGCGCGCTGCCGAGCATGGTGGGCGAGGGCGGCGCACCCGATGTGGACGTTGCGCTGACGGTGCGCGAGATGGTGCGCATGATCCGCGCGAGCCACGTGAGCGTGGACACGCTGGTTGAGGAGCCGCTCGATACGCCGCTGGGCTTTGGCACAGGCGCGGGTGTGATCTTTGGCGCCACGGGCGGCGTGATGGAGGCCGCCGTGCGCTCGGCCTATTACCTGGTGACGGGCAAGAACCCCGACGCCGATTTCTTTACCGACGTGCGCGGCCTGGACGGCTGGAAGGAAGCCGTGGCCGATATCGATGGCACCAAGGTGCGCGTCGCCGTGGCACACGGGCTGGGCAATGCCGCCCGCCTGCTCGACGCAATTCGCGACGGTCGTGTGAGCTATGACTTTGTCGAGGTCATGGCGTGCCCCGGCGGCTGCGTCGGTGGTGGCGGTCAGCCCATCCACGACGGTTGCGAGTTGGCTGCCGAGCGTGGCCAGGTGCTCTGGGGCCTCGATGCGAACGCCGAGATTCGCTTCTCGCACGAGAATCCCGATGTCCAGGCGTGCTATCGCGAGTTCTTGGGCGAGCCGCTCTCGCCGCTGGCCGAGGAGCTGCTGCATACCGACCATCACGCATGGACGATGCCTAACGAGGGGACGTGCTAGCGATGCGCGCGTTTGATTTTGAAATGTCGCGCCGGGGGTTTGCCTCGGCGCTCGCCGCGGGCGCCCTGTCACTTGCGCTCGCGGGCTGTGGCGGCGGGGTTGCCGGTGCCGGGTCCGCCGCGGGCTCGGCTGCCACGGACGGCGCCGGTGCTGCCGCAGAGCCGGTCGAGGTGCACGTCGCCTCGCTCAAGGGGCCGACCTCGATTGGCCTGGTGCAGTTTATGGACCAGGCTGCCGACGGTGCCACGGACAACGATTTCGACTTTGCGATCAGCGCCGCGGCCGACGAGGTCGTGCCCAAGGTCATTCAGGGCGATATCGACATTGCCCTGGTACCCGCCAACGTGGCGAGCGTGCTCTACAACAAGACCGAGGGCGCGGTGCAGGTCATCGACATCAACACGCTGGGTGTGCTGAACGTTGTGACGGGCGACGCGGGCGTGACCTCGTTTGGCGACCTGGCAGGTCGCACCGTCTACATGACGGGCAAGGGCACCACACCGGAGTACGTCATGAACTACCTGCTGGAGCGCGCGGGTCTGACAGGCCAGGTGGCGCTTGAGTTTAAGAGCGAGCCCACCGAGGTGCTGTCGGCCCTGCTTGCCGATCCGTCCGCCGTGGGCGTGCTGCCCGAGCCGTTCAAGACGGCGGCCATCGCCAAGAGCGAAGGCAAGCTGTCGGCACCGGTGAGCCTGACCGATGTGTGGGACGAGCTGGCAGGAGACACGGGCTCGCGCTTGCTGACGGGTGTGACCGTGGTGCGCCGTGCCTTTGCCGAGGAGCATCCCGAGGCCGTGGCGGAATTCCTGAGCTGCCATGCTGCGAGCGTTGAGGCCGTGAACGCGGCGCCGGCGGACTGGGCGCAGGCCGTGGTCGATGCGGGCATCGTGGATAACGCCAAGATCGCCGAGAAGGCGATTCCCGGGTGCATGCTTGTCTGCCAGACAGGGAAGGATATGAAGGCCGCGCTCGGTGGGTACCTGAAGGTGCTGGCCGATGCGGACGCGAGCGCCGTGGGCGGCAAGCTCCCGGCTGATGATTTCTACTACATGGAGTAACCCGTGCGTGCGTTTGCTCGACAAATGATAGAGCGTATGAAGGCGGTGGCGGCAGCGGGTGCCGTTGCCGCCTTTTGGCTTGCCGTGTGGGTCTTCGTGGCGGCGCTGGTGGCACAGCCGCTGATTTTGCCGGGTCCGGGTGCTGTTGTGGTGGCGTTGCTGCGGCTGGTATGCGATGCCGGCACGTGGGCGATTCTGGCGGGCTCGGGTGTGCGGATTCTAGGCGGTTTGGCGCTTGCCGCGGTGTGCGGTGGTTTGCTGGCCGGAATTTCGTCGCGCTCGCGGGCGTTTGCCCGCTTGGTGGCTCCGGCGCTTTCGTTTGTTAAGGCGACGCCGGTTGCCTGCGTGGTGGTCCTGCTGCTCATTTGGCTGGGGTCGGCGCGCGTAAGCATTGCGGCGGTCTTTTTGATGGCGCTGCCGGGAGTGTATTTTTCGCTGGTCGAGGGCTTGACGCAAGCGGATAAACCGCTGGAGCAGATGTTTCGTCTGCATGGCGTGCGGGGTTGGCGACTGTTTTGTGCCCACACCTGGCGCGAAGTCCTGCCGTTTGTGCTTTCGTGCGCCCGCGCCGTGATTGGCATGAGCTGGAAGGCCGGCGTGGCGGCGGAGCTGATCGGCATGGCGGTGGGCACCGTGGGTGAGCGCATCTATCAGGCAAAGCTTTTGATTGAGACGGCTGATCTGCTGGCGTGGACCGTGCTGGTCGTTGCCGCCTCGTGGGCGTGTGAGCGCGTGCTGGTGTGGCTGCTGCGGGCTTCGGGGCCCGTGGCGTGGGGCGCGGCCGTGCGGGCACATGGACATGGACTGCACGGACGTGCGGGGGCCGTGAGCGATGGCGTTTCGGCGGAGCTTGCGTTTGCCGTGGGCGATCGCGCGCCCTGGGCGCCGGCGCTGGATGGTCTGGTGCTCAACGTGCCTGCGGGTGGGCGTATCTGTGTGATGGGCACCTCGGGCGTGGGCAAGTCGACGCTGCTTGCGCTGGCGGCGGGGGAGTGCGCGCCGTGCTCCATGGTGTTTCAGGATGTGCGCCTGGTAGAGGGCGGCTCGGCTTTGGATAACGTGCTGGTGTGCGCCGACGCGCGCGCGGACGCCTCGAGTGCCGCGGCCCTGTTGCGCCTGCTGGTGCCGGGGGTCGATGTGCATGCTCGTGTGGCCGAGCTCTCGGGCGGGCAGCGCCGTCGCGTCGAGATTGCCCGAGCCCTGCTGTGTCCGGGCGGCGCAGTGATTCTGGATGAGCCCTTTACCGGCCTGGATGCCGCCGCGCGCGATGCGACGGCCGAGGTCGTGCTCGACTTGCTCGACGGTCGTATGCTGTTGCTTGCCACGCACGATGTCGCCGACGCTCAGGCCCTCAATATCTCGGACATCATCACGCTCTAAATACTTACTCAGCAACAAAATGATCCGTTTTTTCTCCGTCCCCATGGGGCGGGTGTGGTATTCTATCTGTGGGGTAATACCTAAGAATACTAAGTAATACCAACGCCGTAGAAACAAACTCCAGATGCGGGCCAATCGGGTTGCCTTCACAGCCCGTCGCCCAGCCGCGTGGCCCGCATCTATCCGCACCACCGTCGTTTCAAAAAGGAAGCGCCATGGCAGAACACATGACCCCGGTTGTCGCGAAGGTCTTGCCCGAGGAAAAGGCGGCCTTCGCGGCGGCAACCCAACTCGTAGGCACCACGCCGTCCAACGCCATCCGTATGTTCATCGCCGCCTTCAATCGCTGCGGCACCTTTCCGTTCGACATTTCGCCCAGCGGGGCCTTTGGTAAAGAGTGTCCCCAACAGCTAGTCGTTGAAGAACGTCCCCAATGACTAGTCGTCGGGAGGAGGCCGGCATGCTCAATGCGCTGGTTTGGGCACTTGCCTGTTTTGGCGTTGTCGCTGCCGATATAGCCCTGAGCGTGGTTCTGTTTTCAGTCCTCGATGCCGTGTCGGTGCTGACGGGCTACCCGATCGACAATCTCGATATTCAATGGTTTCAAGCCGTCGCGCAGACGGCATCGTTTTTGATGGCGCTGCTGTGGTGGCGTTATTTGTGGCCGCGGTCGTTTATCGCGCGCTGGCAAGGTGGGCGTCCGCTTGGCGGGGGATTGCGTAGCGCGTGGAAGCGCATTGCCTGCGTTATCGTGATCGGCTTGGCCCTGCAGGTGGTCGTTGGCTACGTGACCGACGCCGTACTGTCATTGTTGCCCGAGGTCGCGGCTGATTACAGCGAACTTGTCGAGGAAACAGGCATGGGCGACACCGGCTATCTCGCCGTCCTGACTACGGTGCTCGGCGCCCCATTTTGTGAAGAGCTGCTGGTGCGCGGCATCATCTTTGAGTTTTCGCTGCGTGCGTTTAATCCACAGTGCCGTCCGCTCTGGAAGCGCCGGCGTCGTGTGAGCGCGCAGGAAGGCGCCATGGTGTCCTGGGCGGCCCCGAGTGCCTGGGGTGTCGCCGTGGCAATCGTGCTGCAGGCGGCAATCTTCGGTTTTATGCACATGAATTGGGTGCAGGGTTGCTACGCGGGTGCCGCCGGCCTTATCTTTGGTTGGGTGCTCGTGACGACCGGAAAGCTCCGCTACACGATCCTGCTGCACTTTGCCTTTAATGCTGGGTCGTATCTCATGACGTTGCTCTGGTTTGTGAACACGCCGTTCGACGTGGTGGTCACGGTTGCTATCGCCGGCGTCATTCTCATTGAAGCAATGCACTCGCTGCGCCACGCGTGTGGGATGGACGCAGCGAGTGCACCACTTCGCTAGTTGCGACGCCCGCCGCCGTTGGCGCCCTGTCGTCCCTGCGCCGCGCGGTTGCGGCCCGCGGTGTTCTGCGCACGCGACATGCCGCCGTGGCCCTTGCTGCCCTTGGGCCCCTTGCCGGCGGCGCCACCGTGCGGCTTGCCGCCCTTCTTGCCGGTGCCATGCCCACCGCCGGCAGACGTTTCGCCCGGGCGCGGCGGCACGGGGCGGATCAGGCAATGCTTGGTGTAGCCGATCAGATCGCGGCGGCCGGCCTTCTCCAGCGCCTCACGTACCAGCTTGTAGTTTTCGGGCTTGCGATACTGGATGAGCGCGCGTTGCATGGCCTTCTCGTGCGGGTCGCGCGCCACGTAGATCGGCTCCATGGTGCGCGGGTCCACGCCGGTGTAGTACATGCAGGTCGACATGGTGGACGGCGTAGGGTAGAAGTCCTGCACCTGCTCGGGCATGTAGCCCATGTCGCGCACGGCCTCGGCAAGGTCCACGGCTTCCTTCATCGTCGAGCCGGGGTGGCTCGAGATCAGATACGGCACCACGTACTGCTTGAGTCCGTACTCGCGGTTCAAACGTTCAAATTTACGGCAGAACGCGTCGTAGACGGCGCGGCTCGGCTTGCCCATCACGGACAGCACCGCGTCGCTCACGTGCTCGGGCGCTACGCGCAGCTGGCCCGAGACATGGTGCTCCAGCAGCTCGCGCAAAAACTCGTCCGAGGCGTCGGCCATGGTGTAGTCAAAGCGGATGCCGCTGCGGACAAAGACCTTCTTGACGCCCGGCAGCTGGCGCAGGTCGCGCAGCAACTGCGTGTAGCCGCTCTCGTCGACCACCATGTTCTTGCACACACTCGGCCACAGGCAGCGCTTGTTCTTGCACACGCCGTGCTTGAGCTGTTTGTCGCAGGCAGGACGGCTGAAGTTTGCCGTCGGTCCGCCCACGTCGTTGATGTAGCCCTTAAACTCGGGATCGCGCGTGAGTAGCTCGGCCTCACGCATGATCGAATCGTGGCTGCGCATCTGCAGCACGCGGCCCTGGTGGAAGGTGAGGGCGCAAAACGAGCACTCACCAAAGCACCCGCGGTTGGAGCTGATCGAAAACTTGATCTCGGCAAAGGCCGGCACGCCGCCTGCGGCATCATAGTCGGGATGCCAATCGCGTGCGTAGGGGAGTTCTGCCACCTCGTCCATCTCGTCGGTGGTGAGCGTCGCCGACGGCGGGTTCTGCACCACATAGACGCCGTTGGGGTAGGGCTCTACCAGGCGGTGTCCGGTGATGGGGTCCATGTTCTGCTGCTGCACGTTAAAGCTGCGCGCGTAGTTGAGCTTGTCGGCGGCAAGGTCGTCCCAGCTGGGCAGCAGGTCGTAGTCGTAGACCTCATCGAGCGAACCCGTGCGGTAAACGGTGCCGTTGATATAGGTAATCTGATCGACGGGCAGCCCCGCGTCGAGCGCGTCGGCGATCTCGACAATCGCGTGCTCGCCCATGCCGTAGATGAGGATGTCGGCGCCCGAGTCGAGCAACACCGAGCGCTTGAGCTTGTCCTGCCAGTAGTCGTAGTGGGCCAGACGGCGCAGGCTCGCCTCGATGCCGCCGATGATGATGGGAACGTCCTTGAACGTCTGACGGATGAGATTGCCGTAGACCGTGACGGCTCGATTGGGGCGGTGCCCCTCCTCGCCACCGGGAGTGTAGGCGTCGGTGTGGCGGCGGTGCTTGTTCACCGAATAGTGGTTGACCATGGAGTCCATGTTGCCGGCACTGACGAGAAAGCCCAGGCGCGGCTTGCCAAACACGGTGATGCTAGCGGGGTCGGTCCAGTCGGGTTGGCAGATGATGCCCACCTTGTAGCCGTGCGCGTCGAGGACGCGGCTGATGATTGCCATGCCAAAACTGGGGTGGTCCACATAGGCGTCGCCACAGATGTAGACAAAGTCGCACTGGTCCCAGCCGCGTGCATCCATGTCGGCGCGGCTGACGGGGAGGAACTTGTCGCGGCCCGGGCGCCAGGGGCGGACAGGCGCTGCCGGGGCATGCGCGGGGCGCGAGCCCTGGGCCTTGCCGCCACGCTTTTGCTGCTGGCCGCGCTGGGCATGCTTGCCGTGCTGGTTGTTCTGAGCGTCCTGGGGCTTTTTTGCCACGATTCCTCCCGTTGTCAGTATGCTGCTCGTAATTGTAACCAGTCTTTTTGGGACGGGGCTAAAAAGACTGGTGGAGTACACGAGCTGGCGGATCGGCACGTCGATGCGGGCGCGGTGCGGCGCCCGCCGTTTGTTTCCAGACTGTGTATCTGCGCGTTGGGGAACCCGTCTCGCGTGCGCGCCATGTTGTCAATGGGTTACAGTATGAACGGCGGCCATGTCTCCGCCAACGCACGAGAGAGTCGCCAACAAGGAGGATGCACGACGATGCAGCGTGCCAAACAGATATCGGAGTCTCTTGAGCTGGGCATCATCTTGGCGCTCGCCGGTGGCTTTATGGATGTGTATTCCTACATCGGCCGCGACCATGTTTTTGCCAACGCGCAGACGGGCAACATCCTGCTTGTGGGCGTGAGCATCTCGGAGGGCAACTGGGCGCTGGCGGGACGCTATTTCTTCCCCGTGGTGTCGTTTGCCGTGGGCATTATGCTTGCCGACCTGGTGCACGAGCGGTTTGGCAGTGTGATTCACTGGCGCCAGGTGACGGTGTTTTTTGAAGCCGTCATCTTGCTGGGCGTGAGTTTTATCCCCGGCGGCGATTACAACCTGCTTGCCAACTGCCTTACCTCGTTTGCCTGCGGCATGCAGGTCGAGAGCTTCCGGAAGATCCACGGCCATGGTATTGCCACGACCATGTGCATCGGCAACCTGCGCAATGCGCTGCAAAATGTGGACGACTACATCATTACGCACAAGCGCGGTTTTTTGGAAAACGGTCTGCTGTACTTTGGCGTGATCTTCACCTTTGTGTTTGGTGCGGTGCTGGGCAATTGGTGTATTGAGCGCATGGGCCTGCACGCCATCGTCGTGGCGAGCTTGCTGCTGTTTGTCGCGTTTGCCATCATGTTCATCGACCGCGAGCGCGACTTGCGCTTACGCTGGAAGGTTGCGGCCGAGGCTTGGAAAGAGGGCTGCCGAAAGTAACCGAATGCGGCAAAGGGGCTGTCCCTTTGCCGCAATATTTTTCATCATCTGTTGAAACGCTTTAACAAATTTGACGTTCTCGCGTGTTTTTCGTTTCAAAAGCGTTAGGATGGGACTCATAGCGTGGGGCGTAATGGGTGCCCCGCACACGATGGGAGGCTATCAATGGCTAATCGTTTCGTTCTCAACACCATCTCTTATCATGGCTCCGGCGCCATCAAGGAAATCCCCGGTGAGCTCCAGCGTCGCGGCTACAAGAAGATCTTCGTCTGCTCCGACCCCGACCTGGTCAAGTTTGGCGTTACCGCCAAGGTGACCGACGAGCTCGATGCCGCTGGCATCGCTTGGAGCCTCTACTCCGAGATTAAGCCCAACCCCACTATCCAGAACGTCAAGGACGGCGTCGAGGCCTTCAAGGCTGCCGAGGCTGACGCTATCGTGACCATCGGTGGCGGCTCCTCCATGGACACCGCCAAGGCCATCGGCATCATCATCAACAACCCCGAGTTCGCCGATGTCCGCAGCCTCGAGGGCGTTGCTCCCACTAAGAACCACGCCGTGTTCACCATCGCTGTGCCGACGACCGCCGGTACCGCTGCCGAGGTGACCATCAACTACGTCATCACCGACCCCGAGAAGATCCGCAAGTTCGTGTGCGTCGACACCAACGACGCCCCCGAGGTCGCCGTCGTCGATCCTGACATGATGGCTTCCATGCCCGCCGGCCTGACCGCTTCCACTGGTATGGACGCTCTGACCCACGCCATCGAGGGCTACACCACCAAGGGTGCTTGGGAGCTCTCTGACATGTTCCACTTTGAGGCTATTAAGCTGATCAGCGAGAACCTGCGTGACTCCGTCGCCGAGGCCAAGTCCGGTCAGCCCGGCTCCGGCCGCGAGGGCATGGCCCTTGGCCAGTATGTCGCCGGCATGGGCTTCTCCAACGTTGGCCTGGGCATCGACCACGCCATGGCTCACACCCTGTCTGCTCACTACGACACCCCGCACGGCGTCGCTTGCGCCATGCTGCTGCCGATCGCCATGGAGTTCAACAAGCCGGTTTGCGCCGAGCGCCTGGCCAAGGTTGCCGTCGCCATGGGTGTTGACACCACGGGCATGAGCACCGACGAGGCCGCCGACGCTGCCATCGCTGCCGTCAAGCAGCTCTCCGCCGACGTGAACATCCCGCACGTCTGCGAGGCCATGAAGGCCGACGAGATCGAGGTCTTGGCCAAGGACGCCATGGCCGACGCCTGCTTCCCGGGCAACCCGCGCGAGGCGACGCTCGACGACGTCATCGAGCTCTTCAAGAAGATTTGCCCGGCTGCCTAACTTGGTTCGGCGGGCCCCTGCCCGTTAGCCCCACAATCGTCCTCGG
This sequence comes from Collinsella aerofaciens, assembly GCF_015553355.1. GTDB lineage: Bacteria > Actinomycetota > Coriobacteriia > Coriobacteriales > Coriobacteriaceae > Collinsella > Collinsella aerofaciens_V. The sequence goes on along the minus strand of NZ_JADNGN010000001.1, from coordinate 60,716 downwards.
ACATATCGGAAGCCCCCACTGCGCACTTCGTGCGGCGGGGGCTTCCTCCGTCCTGCGGAAAGATTCTGGGGCTAACGGGCAGGGGCCCGCTGGCTCGTTATCGTGGCGGGCGCAGTTCTGGGGAGCTCGATGGGTCATCTCGCTAGGTAAAAAGATGGTTCGCGGTGGTATTGTTGCTGTGGGTTTAATTCGATATGAAAGGGTGACTTTGGTGTCCAAGATGGATTCTACGCTCTCCTATATTACTGACCAGTTGAAGGCGCTGACTTCTATTGCTTCGCCTACGGGCTATACCCGTGCGGCGACTGATTATCTGATGGAAACGTTGCGCGATATGGGCTTTGGGCCCGAGCGTTCTAACAAGGGCAATGTGCTCGTTGAGCTTGGTGGTGAGGGCGAGCCGCTCGTGTTGGCGAGCCATGTCGATACCTTGGGCGCCATGGTGCGCTCTATCAAGGACAATGGTCGCCTGCGTCCCACGACGCTCGGCGGGCATCAGTGGTCTACGGCTGATGGCGAGAACTGCACCGTTTACACGCGCGATGGCAAAGTCTTTACGGGTGTGGTCCTCAATACCGAGCCTTCGGCGCATGTGGCCGATGAGCCGGTCAAGACCATCGAAAAGAACATGGAAATCCTGCTCGACGAGAACGTTGACAGCAAGGACGATGTGCTCGAGCTGGGTATTCAGACTGGCGACATCATCGCTATGGACCCGCGCACCACGGTGACGGAGAGCGGCTACATCAAGAGCCGCTTCTTGGACGACAAGCTGTCCGCGTCGATTCTGCTGGGTTTGGCCCGCGCCGTCGCTGCTGGCGAGGTGACGCTTTCGCGCAAAGTGTCGCTGCTCTTTACCGTGTACGAGGAGGTCGGCCACGGCGGTGCCTTTGTGCCGGCCGACACGCGCGAGATGATCAGCGTGGACATGGGCTGCGTGGGCGACGACCTGGGCTGCACCGAGCGCATGGTTTCGATTTGCGCCAAGGATTCGGGCGGTCCGTACAACTACGACCTGGTAACCACGCTGTCCAACATCGCGCGCGAGCTGGAGCTCGATTACGCCATCGATGTGTACCCGCACTACGGCTCCGACGTCGAGGCAACGCTCTCGGCCGGCTACGACATTCGCCATGGTCTGATTGGCCCCGGCGTGTACGCGAGCCACAACTACGAGCGCAGCCACATCGACGGCGTGCGCAATACCTACGAGCTCGTTCGCGCCTACGTTCAGCGCTAGGGGAGCAGCTTGCGACTCGGCTGACCAATCGCTAAGGCCCGATTTCTCGGGCCTTTTTTCGCTTTTGGTCGTTTAGTATTATGATGTCTGTAATCTATTAACTAAACGTGTAAATTACTTAACTAGGTGATGCGGTGTATGGATACGTCTGAGTACTTGTCTATGGGTGATGCCGCCCGCCTGTTGGGCGTTACGAAAGCCCGCATATCGCAACTTGCCGCATCGGGGACGCTTGTGTGCGATATTGTGGGCGGCCGGAAGATGGTCGAGTACAATTCTGCGCTCGCTTATCAAAAGGTCCGCAAACGTGGACGCCGTCCTGCGGCCGATGTGGGGCGCAAGTTTACGCTGATGTCGGCCGACCATGAGGTCGCGCATGTCTCTTTTGATCCGACGCGTGAGTTTCCCTTCGAAATCGCCGAGGTCCTCGATGCGCAACGAATGCCGTTTGGCACATGCTCGAGCTCTTCTCCAACGGTGAATAAGCGGGAGCTCAATGCATGGTGGGGGCATCGGTCGGTGCCCGATGTTCGCCCCGGACTCGTCTCGCGCTACCGCGAGCTGGGAATTGCCAGCGGCATCGAGGTTCCGGTTCGGTGCCTGGGCCTATCGCTTTCGGATTGCTATTGGCTGCGGCCGGCCGATTGCGCCGAACTCAAATGGCAAAACATCAATTACTTTGAGAACGAATTTGAGCGATCGGCGCCCGAAGAGCGTTCGGGTTGGCTGGAAGGCATCGGTCTTAAAAATCCTGATAACACGTCCGAGGGCGAGCTCCCTAAATCGTGGATGATTCGCAACGGCGTTCGCGTTCTGGTCAAGGGATGCGGCGTGGACGACCAACGGCCCTTTAACGAGGCGGTTGCAACGGCTCTGCATCGTCGCTTGCTTCCCAAAGGGGAGTTTGTTCCTTATACGGTTGAGCGGATGTTCGATGGCCCTGTGTGTCTGTGCGACGACTTTCTTGACGGCCGCGAGGAATACGTTCCGGCTGTTTACGTTAAGAACGCCCTTGGCGGCCAGCGAGGAAGCTCGACGTACGACCGGTACTGCTGCTTCCTTGGTAAGCATGGTGTCGATGAGGCCGCTGTGAGAAGGTCTATGTCGCAGATGATTGTCTGCGATGCTCTTTTGGCCAACAGCGACCGCCATTGGCGAAACTTCGGCATCATCCGCAATGTCGACACCCTGGAGATAAGGCCTGCTCCGCTGTTCGATAGCGGCAACTGCCTGTGGTACAACGTACCAACTGCCGTGCTCGCAGCTGGGGAGTTTGGGTTTTCCGCTAAGCCGTTTGGGCCCGACCCTTCCGTCCAGCTGGCGCTTGCGGACTCACTCGATTGGTTCGATCCATCGCGGCTCAACGGATTTGTTGATGAGGCGATCGAGATTCTTTCGCAGAGCGAATGGGCGACGGCGGAGGGTCGACTCGAGGCCATTTGCCACGGCCTCGAGCGTCGCGTAATCGAGGTTGGTGCCGCTGTTGAGGTACTTCGACACGTGCAGCGATAAACCCGCGGCTACTTAAGTGCGCCGGTCACGGTACCGCCGCCCAGGACGATGTCGCCGGAGTAGACGACGACGGCCTGGCCGGGGGCGATGGCGCGCTGCGGCTCGTCAAAGGTCAGCAACATCTGCCCGTCTTCGCCGCGCGTAAGGGTCGCTGCCTGGTCCTTTTGACGGTAGCGGTACTTGGCACCTACGCGAATGCCGCCGGCGTCGAGCTCCGCCTCCATGCGTGCGTCCGGCGCGCTCCAGATCCACTCATCGGCCGTGAGGGCAGTGGCGGTCAGATCTTCGGCCTCGCCCAGATGCACGGTGTTGTTGGCGGCGTCGACGCCCGTCACATACACGGGATGCGCCATCGCGACGCCCAGGCCCTTGCGCTGGCCGATGGTGTAGCGCAGCGCGCCGTTGTGGCGCCCGACCACACTGCCGTCGCGCCACACGATGTCGCCCGGTGCAGCGGGATGTCCGCAGCGGCGCTCGATATAGCCCGCGTAGTTACCGTCTGGAATAAAGCAGATGTCCTCGCTTTCGGCCTTCTGGGCGTTGGTAAAGCCCTGCTCGGCGGCTATGCGGCGCACGTCGCGCTCTTTGTCTAGGCCTGCCAGCGGAAAGATCGTGCGTGCCAGGCGCTCCTGCGTAAGCGAATACAAAAAATAGCTTTGGTCCTTTTTGGGATCTTCGCCGCGATGGAGCTGCCAGGTGCCGTCTGCCGCCTGGCTTGTTTTGGCGTAATGTCCCGTTGCGATGTAGTCGCAGCCCATGTCCAGCGCCGCATCGAGCAGCGCGCCAAACTTAATGTGGCGATTGCAGATAATGCACGGATTGGGCGTCAGCCCTTCCTGGTAGGCGTCCACAAAGCGCTCGATAACGCTGTGGTCGAACGTCTGCTGCAGGTCGAGCACGTGATGGGGGATCCCGATGCGCTCGGAAACTGCCTTCGCGTCGGCGATGTCGCGGTCGACTTTGCTCATGCCCGTGGCGGGGTCGGGTGCGGGGCAGGTGAGGCGCATGGTGGCGCCGACGCATTCATAGCCCTGGCTTTTGAGCAGGTACGCGGTCACGCTGGAATCGACGCCGCCGCTCATGGCGACGAGCACGCGCTTGTTGTGCATGGGGAGGTTCTCCTTGGTGGCATGTGGCCAAAAAAGAAAAGCGGCGCGGGAGGCTGGTTCCGCGCCGCAGACATTGTAGCAAGTTCAGGCGTCCTGTGGGACACCCTGCCGGGATGAGCCCAGGCTGCCAGAAGAGAGGGGAGACCGGCGTGCCTTGGGCTCATCGACAAGTGACGGGCCCTTAGTCCTGGAACAGTGCCGTGGACAGGTAGCGCTCGCCGGTGTCGGCAAGCAGGGCCACGATAGTCTTGCCCTCGTTCTCGGGGCGCTTGGCCAGCTGCAGTGCGGCCCACACGGCGGCACCGGACGAAATGCCCACGAGCACGCCCTCCTTGTGGCCCACGGCGCGGCCGGTCGCAAAGGCGTCCTCGTTCTCGACGGGGATGATCTCGTCGTAGACCTGGGTATCGAGGACGTCGGGCACAAAGCCGGCGCCGATGCCCTGGATCTTGTGCGGGCCGGCCTGGCCCTTGGAGAGCACCGGGGAGGTGGCGGGTTCGACGGCGACGACCTTAATCTCGGGGCTCTGCTCCTTGAGGAACTCACCCACGCCGGTCACGGTACCACCGGTGCCAACGCCGGCGACGAAGATGTCGACCCGGCCATCGGTGTCGTCCCAGATCTCGGGGCCGGTCGTGGTCTTGTGAATGGCCGGGTTCGCGGGGTTCACGAACTGGCCGGCGATGATGCTGTTGGGAGTCTCCTTCTGCAGCTCCTCGGCCTTGGCTATAGCGCCCTTCATGCCCTTGGAGCCGTCGGTGAGCACGAGCTGCGCACCGTATGCCTGCATCAGCTTGCGGCGCTCGACGGACATGGTCTCGGGCATGGTGATGATCACCTTGTAGCCGCGGGCCGCCGCCACCGAGGCGATGCCGACACCGGTGTTGCCACTCGTGGGCTCGATGATGGTGTAGTCGCCGCCGCGCACGAGCTTGCCGGCCTTCTCGGCCTCGTCAATCATGTTCTTGGCGACGCGGTCTTTGACGGACCCGGCGGGGTTGAAGTATTCCAGTTTGACGAGCACGCGAGCCTTGAGGTCCTCGTCGGCCTCAAAGTGAGTGAGCTCCAGAAGCGGGGTGTGGCCGATAAGCTGATCGATGGACGTGTAAACCTTGCTCATGGTGAACCTCCAAAGTGTTCAAGTTGCTGGTTGCCGTGTGGTTTTACGGCGTGTCTAACAGCTAAACCCATAAACCTTATAGGTTGTCCGTTTGGCTGTTGGCAAGCATAGTAGACACTAAAGCCTAGTAATGCAATAGGAAATAGGAGATTATTGCAAGTCGATTAACCATCTTGACCGGAACGGGTATTTCCAAAGCCAATTTTTCGGCTAGAATTTCAACGGACTAAAAGACCGAAAGGCAGCACTATATATGTTGGTTTCTACTAAGGGCAGGTACGCCCTGCGCGTTATGGTCGATCTGGCCGAGCACCAGGCGGCCGGTCGCATCCCACTCAAAGAGATCGCGGCGCGTCAGGGGATTTCCGAGAAATATCTCGAGAACATCTTGGCTACGCTCGTGCGCGCCAATATGCTTTCGGGCATGCGCGGCAAGGGCGGCGGTTATGTGCTCACGCGTCCGCCCGAGCAGTACACGGTGGGCGAGATCCTGCGCCTGACCGAGGGCAGCCTGGCGCCGGTCGCCTGCCTGGATGGCGACTGCAAGGGTTGCTCGCGATCTGATGAGTGCCCCACGCTCGACGTGTGGAAGAACCTGGACAAGCTCATCAACGACTACCTCGACGGTGTGACGCTCGATCAACTTGTCGCTCCCAACCATGGCTACGACTATGTCATCTAACCCACGCCTGCCATGTGGGGACGGGGTGGAAATGGTAGATTTTCTTGCCCTCTGAGGATTGACAAATAAGAAGGCCGCCCATTTTTGCGATGGGCGGCCTTTGATTTGGTCCGATGCGTTTGTGTGTCGGGGGCGTTCTACTCTTCGGCAATACTATCAAGGATGCTGCGCATGATGGACACTAGGATGCTGCCCATAAAGGCCGAGCCAAAGCCGGCGATGGAGATACCGACGCCCAACAGGTTGACCGACAGGTAGCTGGCGAGCTCCAGCATAAAGCTGTTGAGCACGAGCTGGAAAATGCCGAGCGTAATGATTGTGAGCGGCAGCGAGATGACCGTGAGGAACGGTTTGACGAACGAATCGACGATGTTGAGGAACAGTCCCACAAAGGCAAAGCAGACCCAGGCCTCGGCAAAGCCGAAGGGTTGGATACCGGGGACGAGGAACGTGGCGATCGCGATGGCGATCGAGGTGAAGAGCCAGTTAAGCATAAAGCGCATGGCGTGAATCCTTTCTTGCGCCGGGGTTGCTGGCGTCGCGTGAAGCGGCTTGCGGCGGCGACTTGGATGGTTGCGCGGGCGCGCCGCGGTGTTTGGGCGCCCATTGTCTCAAATATTCGTGGAGCTTACGTGCGCATTCGGTTTCTAAACGGCGTTCGTCCTGAAAAACGTGCCGCTGGCAGAGAGTCTTGTCGCTTTAGTTTGGTGGTGTGCTACACTGCCACGGGCAAATAGCCCATGCATAGTTTTATTGCATATTACGGGCGAACGATGCCCGATGTCAGTATCAACTTCGATGCCTTATGGCGGGTTTGGCGGTGATCGATGAATATCGAGAACATGTTTGACAAGCCTGATGTCAAGCAGCTGGTCCACGCATTTAGTCTTTTGGATGACGAGAACGATATCCAGGCGTTTTTAACCGATATCTGCACGCCGCGCGAGATTTGCGATTTATCGCAGCGCCTGCAGGTCGCGCGCTATCTGGATGAGGGCGAGCCCTATGTTGAGGTTCAGGCCCGCACCGGCGCTTCGTCCACCACGGTGAGCCGCGTGTCCAAGGCGCTTAATGGCGAGTACGGTGGCTATCGCAAGATCCTCATCAAACTGGAGGATGGCGAGTAGGCCAGCGGCAAAAACGAATTGCGCAGAACCGTCCCTTCGGGGGCGGTTTTTTGATTCCTCGGGGACGGAGGAAAACGGATTGCATGGTTAGACTGACCCCTTCGGTGATCCGTTTTCCTCCGTCCCCGAGGGATCAAATCTGTTGGCGTGGGGCAAATCTGTCCGCGTGGGCGGGTAGGATGGATGCATTGATTATTGCGAACGGTTTGAGTGGAGGACCATGCCTGTTCGAATCTATACCACCAATACCGGTGCGGACTTGAGCGATGCCGAGGCGGCGTTGCTCGCCGACCTGGTTGCCCGCCACGGGCATGCCGTTTTGCTGGCACCCTCGTTTGCCGAGCTCGACCTGTGCCGTCACGATGCTGCGGTTGCTGGCGCCTCGCTGGGCGTTGACTACAAACCCCCTGCGTCGTGGCTCCGTTCGATGTGGGAGCTTATGGGCGATGGCCGCAGCTTCGTCGACAACATGCAACGCCAGATGCTGTTCTCGGACATGATCGCCCGTCGCGACGATGCCGACCTGCAGCCGCTTTCGCGCAGTCAGGGCACGGTGCGCATGCTCGCGCGCATGGCCCGCGATGTGCTGCCGGGCGTAGCGGGAACGGGTGCCGAGCGCTGCCGCGGCGACGTTTGCCGGCCCGATCCCAAGAGCGACGCCGAGGCTCGCGTGTTCGAGCTGCTGAGTGCCTATGCGAGCGGCTTGGACCGTCGAGACATGGTCGAGCCCTGCGAGGCGGCTGACCTTATGGCCGAGGTGCTGGCCGACAGCCTGCCGGCGTGCGCCCGCGCGGTATGTGTGCGCGGTATCACATCGTTTACGCACGGCCTGCTCGAGCTGCTGTCGGCCGTGGCGAACAATGGGGGAGAAGTCGTTGTGCTGCTTGCCCGCGAGCAGGCGGCAATGCGCGAGGAACTTGCTGCCGCCTTTGATGCCCGCGGTGTGCTGTTTGAGGCCGCGCCGCTGGGGGAGGGTGCCGCCGCGCCCCAGACTGCCTTCAAGTCCGCCGCTCAGCCTACCTTTGTAGAGGTTGCCGGCCCTCACGCCCGCGCCCACGCCTATGTGGATGCAATCGATGAGCTGGTAAAAACGTGTGAGGACGCCGCGGTCGACGGCGGTGTCACGGCGTCCGCGGACCCCGTGCGCGTGCTCGTGGTGTCTGCCCGGGCGCCCCAGCTGTTCGGTGAACTCGCTGCCCGTTTGGCGGCGCGTCACATTGCTGCTGAGACAAGCGAGTTCACGGCGTTTTCCCAATCCATCGCGGGCAGGCAGTTCACGGCGCTCGCCAATCTAATCGAGCGCATGAAGGCCGCTGACGAGGGCACCGCTTCCAAGACCGAGTGGTGGCCCGCTCCGGAGCTTACCGACTGGATTTACAGTCCGCTTTCGGGTGCCGATGCCGCCAGCGCGCGCACCTTCGACAAGAACATGCGCCTGTCGCGCGGCAAGACCACCACGGCCGTCAAGAGCCTGCTGCAGAGCGTGCAGGGCCAGGTCAGGGGCACGCGCAAGGCCGCCAGCGATGATAACTGGTTTAAGAGCGTGCCGTGCGTGGTCTCGGACGTGTTCCAAGCGCTGTGGCGCGACAAACCCGTGACGGCGCTTAAGGCAATGCTCGCCGTCGCCGAGGCGTTGCCCGATCGCGCCCTTGGAGGCCTTGACGGTCAGGCTCGTCGCCAGGCCGAGACCGCCCTGCTGCGACATGCCATCGACATCCTTATGAACGATGCTCGTGCGCTCGACGTGTCGCAGGCCGCGACCGTGCCCGTGCTCGACGACGTTCGTACCAAGGTGGACAAGCGCAGCACCGCATACGATTACGAGACCTACGAGGTCGACCGCGCGCCACGTGCCCAGGTGCGCTTTGCGTCGCTTACCGATGCGGCAGCCCTGTGCCCCGATAGCTACGATGCCGTGCTGTTTGCCGACGTCGATCTGGACAGTTATCCGCTCTCACACGAGGAGGGACCGCTGGCTACGCTGACGGCAGAGTTAGATCGCAGCGGTGTGACGCTTGAGCCCGCGGCCCTGCTGCGCGTGCGCTTTGGCCGCGCGATGCAGGCGGCGCACGGCCCCGTTGTGCTCGCCCGCGTGACGCACGATCGCCAGGCACGCGAGTGCTACCCGGCTGCCGTGTGGACCGAGCTGCGGGCGCACGCCGAGGCTGCCGGCGCCGCCCAGGTGACATGCGTGGGCGAGGGCGGTATCGTCGCCGATTTTGATCCAGCGGCCGGCGAGGGCATCGAGTGCAAGCGCGTCGCGTGCGAGGCTCCTCAGCATTTGAGCGAGGCGGCCGTGCCGTACCTGGTCCTGCGCCGCCGCGATGGCGAGGACGAGAATGCGCCGCTCGTGCCGCGCCTGACGTCCGCCTCGCAGATTGAGGCGTACTCGACGTGCCCGCTGTGCTGGTTCGTGTCGTATCGCGTGAAGCCCCAGTCCATCGATGCGGGCTTTGGCAACATGGAGAAGGGCAACTTTGTCCACGACGTGCTGGAGCACCTGCATGCCCGCCTGCCCCAGGAGGGCATGGAGCGCGTGACGCCCGAGAATCTGCCGCGCGCTCAGGAGCTGCTGCGCGAGGTCTTTGACGAGACGTTGACCGAGCACGCCGGCAAGCGCGGCACGGAGGGTCCGCTGGTGCCGCTCTCTGCAGTGGAGGAGCGTCAGGTTGCCGAGATCTTGCCGCAGCTGGAGGGCGTGCTTGCCTACGAGTCCGAGGCACTTGCCCCCTTTGCCCCGCGCTACCTGGAGTTCGCCTTCAACGAGCTCAAGGTCGAGTATGCCGGTTGGCCGCTTGGCGGACGCATCGACCGCGTGGACGTGGACGCCGAGAATCGTGCCGTGGTGATCGACTACAAGCATCGCACGGGCGTTGAGGAGTTTAAGCTCGCCGACCCCACGGTGCGCGACGAGGAATCGGGCACGGCGCCCATCGACGATCCGCGCTGGTTGCCGCCACATACCCAAACGCTCATCTACGCCCAGGCCATGCGCCGGGCGCTGGATTTGGACACCCGCGCGGCGCTCTACTTTTCGACCAAGGGCGGCAAGCCGGCGCTGCGCGGCGCCGCGAGCGCCGAGCTGCTCGAGGAAGAGCGCGGCGACGGTCGCATCCCGGGCCTTAAGAAAGGTTTCCCCGGCGAGGGTGGCAGCATGGACTTCGACGCCCTGCTCGATCGCGTGGAGGCCGGCATCGCCGAGCGCCTGCGCGAGCTCGAGGCAGGCAACGTTGCTGCCGTCGACCCGACGTCGGCTCAGGCCGTGCATGCGCGCTGCTCGTATAACCACGAAGGAACGTTTGTAAGGAGGGACGTGTAGACCATGGATCTTTCGACTTTGATGCCGCAACAATTGCAGATCGTCAAAACGCTCGACCGTCCGCTGTTTGTCTCGGCGGGCGCCGGTTCGGGCAAGACCTTTACCCTCACGCGTCGCATCGTCTACGCGCTCTCGCCCGAATCCGGTCCGTTCGTTGAGCATCTGGACCAGGTGCTCGCCATTACCTTTACCAAAGATGCCGCGGCCGAGATCCGTGACCGCGTGCGCCGCGCGCTCATCGACGAGGGCATGGACGAGGAGGCCCTGACTGTCGACGATGCATGGATCTCGACCATTCACGGCATGTGCTCGCGTATCCTGCGCGCGCACGCGTTGGAACTGGGCATCGATCCCGAGTTCACGGTGCTCACCGATACCGACGAGCTTATGGACCAGGCTGTTGAGCATGTGCTGGCCCGCGCGACGGCGCCCGATGCCGCCCCCGAGCTCGCCGCCTCGCTTAAGGCCCTCTACGCCTGGTATCCCATGGCGGGCGAGGGCGGTCCCTTTGGTGCCGGCACCACCATCAAGGGCCTGGTGCGCGAGCTGCTGGAGCTGTCGAGTCAGCTGCCGGGCGGCATGGACGACGTGCGCGTAGCACGCGGCCAGGCCGATACCTCGGCACTCGCCGATGCCTATCGATCGGCGTTGGGTGCAAGCAAGGCGGCGACCGAGAAGGCACAGATGGCGCTCGATGCCATCGACGCGTTCGAGGCGAGTGGCAAGACCATGGCCGATGCGGCGCGACTCATGATGTCGTGCGCCATGCCGCGCGCGAGCAAGGCGTTCCCCAAGGAGCAGGTCGAGCTGCTCAAGGCCGAGGCCGCCGATGCATTTATCAATATCGTGCTTGCCTGCGGTGGCCCGGCGCTCGATGCGCTGGTGGGCCTGGCCCGTTCCGTGGAGGCCGAGTACCGCGCGCTGAAGGCCGGCCAGTCTGCCCTCGACAACAACGACCTGCTGCGCATGGCTTACGAGGCTCTGCGCGATTACCCTGCCATTCGTGCTGCGTACGAGGACCGCTTTAAGATGGTCATGATCGACGAGTTCCAGGATACCGACCAGATGCAGGTCGATCTGATCCGTTACCTGACGGGTGCGGGGGAGCGCGCGCTGTGCACCGTGGGCGATGCACAGCAGTCGATCTATCGCTTCCGCGGCGCCGAGGTCGAGGTGTTCCGTCGCCAGGAGCGCAAGGTGGGCGCCTCGGGGTCGGCCGAGGCAGCGGACGTCGCTGGCACTGCTGCCGATGTTCCCGCCGGTGAGCTCGTCAAACTCGTGCGCAACTTCCGCAGCCACGACGAGGTGCTGCGCTATGTGGCCCGCGTCTTCGACGGCGACGACGGCGGCCTGATGCAGGGCTTTTTGGACCTTGAGGCGAGCGACGGCCGCAAGGACACGCTGGTGGCAGATGCCTCGCGTCGCCAGGCCCTCTTTGTTGCCGGCGGCAGTACGCAGGAACGCACACAGGCCAAGGCCCGTGCGATCGCTGAGCGATTCCGCGCGCTTGCCGATGCCGGCCAGCCTCAGGGCGGCATGGTGCTGCTGCTGGGCCGCATGACCAACGCAGACGTCTACGCACAGGCCTTCCGCGACCAGGGGCTCGACTGCGTCATCGCGGGCGGCTCGGTCTTTGCGCAGGCTGCCGAGGTGCAGACGGTGCGCGCTCTAGTCTGCGCGCTCACCAACCCGGCCGATACGGCGCAGGGCCTTATGCCGCTGCTCGCCTCGCCGATGTTTGCGCTCGGCGCCCAGGAGTTTTTGGCGCTGGCGACCAAGCTCGATAGCGAGACGGGGGAGACCTCGCGCCGCAACATCGATGCGGGCATTATGAGCGATTCCGATGTGCCGGGCCTGCAAGACCTGCCGCTCGTGACGCGCGCCCGCGAGGTGTTGCGCTATGCGCTTCGTCGTGTGGGTCGCGATTCGTTCGCCGCCATCGCGCGCGACGTGGTCAACGCCTCCGGCTGGTTCGTGCGTCTGGCGCAGCGTGGTCCCGAGGGCAAGGCCATTGCCGCCAACGTGCTCAAGGCGCTCGATGCCGTGGCCGAGGCGGAGGCCGAGTTCGGCAACTCGCCGCGCTCCATTGCGCTTGCCTTCGATCGCTTCCTGGCGGGCAAGGAAGCCCCGGGTGCCCTCAACGAGGAGGGCGACGGCGCGGTGCGCATCATGACGGTGCACGCCTCCAAGGGCCTGGAATATCCGGTCGTGGCGGTCGCCGAGTGCTTTGGCGTGCGTAAGTCCTCGGGTGCGGCACAGATGGGTCGCGTCGAGGGCGGAGCGCAGGTCGTGGCGCTGCCGGCACGCTTCGACGGCGTTAAGCTCGCCGACGGAACCTTTGTGAAGGGCGATGACGTCAAAAAGCAGTTTGAGCATGCGTTTAAGGGCAAGGGCACGTCGCTGTGGCTGCCGCCGGAGCTCATGGAGGATGTCTGCGCGACGGGTTCTCCCGCCGAGGCATTCGTTCGCCTGCGCAACGACGACCTGCAGCTTTCGCTCGAGGAGCGGGCCCGCTTGCTCTATGTTGCCATGACGCGTGCGCGCGAGCTGGTGATCTTGGCGATGGATGCCGGCGTGAGCCGTGGCAAGGTGACGGCGCCGACCTTCGATGTCGAGACCGATCTGACCTATGACGTGCTGCGCCGTATTTTGCCGACCGACGCTCTGGACATGCCGCAGCTCGATGCCGACCGCCTGGTGTTCGACAACTCCCAGCCGGGCGACTACGAGCTCATCACGCTGGCGAACTTTACCTTTGGCGAGCAGGCGTTTGAGGCCAACGCTTCACTGGATGCCGAGGGTAGGCTTGTCCGCGGCGATGCGGAGCCGGAGGGCGCCGGTGCAGATGCCCGCGCCGCTGTTCCCGGCCCTGCCGACCCCGAGCCCGATGCGTTTGAGCTTGTGTATCCCCAGGCGGTGGGCGTGCGCATGGGCATCTGTCCGTATCCGATGCGCGACTCGTACAGCTACTCGTCAATTGCCGCGGCGCTGCATGCCGAGTCCGAGGACCGTGCCGCCGAGGCTCGTGTTCCCATGGACGAGTCCGGCGATGATGCGGAGTCGGATGGTTCCGAGATGACGGATGCAGACGTGGCCGCCGTTGAGCCTACCGGCAATCCCACGGCGCTGGGCTCGGCCTTCCACGCTGCCTGCCAGTGGCTTATCGAGATGGGTGCCGATGCGCTGCCCGCCGCGCGTGCCGATGCGCTGGCGCGCCTGTGGCGTCTGACGCCGGAGCAGCGCGAACGCTTCGACGTTGCCCTGGACCGCTGGCTCAAGTCGGCTGTTCGTGCCGACCTGCTCGCGTGGCCGTGCGTTCGCGCCGAGGTGCCGTTCTTTTCGCTGGGCTGCGAGGACGAGGACATCGCCCGCTACGGTGTATATGCCGAAGGCGCCATCGACGCTTTGGCGACGAACCCGGCGGATTCGTCACGCGCGCTGGTCATCGACTACAAGACGGGCGGTACACCGGACGAGACGCCGGAACAGCTGCAGGAGAAGCACGCCCTGCAGGCGCGCGTCTACGCTGATGTTCTGCACAAGGCGGGCTTTGAGGCCGTGACCGTCAAGTTCGTCCGCGTGGAACAGGCGAATCCAGCCATCTTCGTCGAACCCGCCGAGCCCCAAGTAGTCATCTACAATCTCTAGTCCTCAGATAACTTGCGGTGGAATAGTTCCTGTATTGCGGCCCAGGTGGCCCAAGCGGGAACTATTTCACCGCAACTGCAAGGGGAGCCGTGTGGGTTTGGCTAGGTTCGGGTGCTGTCCGTGCCGTGGGGTAAAATCGTTCAGTCAGAACACGAACCCGCATCGGAGCTCATCACATGGCATTCGTCCATCTGCACAATCACACTGTTTTCTCCATGCTCGACGGCGCAACCCGTATCCAGGATATGGTCAACCGCGCCGTAGAGCTGGGCATGCCCGCCGTCGCCATTACCGATCACGGCTACATGTACGGCGTGCCCGACCTGGCGCTGGCCTGCGACGCCGTCAATCACAACACGCCCGAGTACAAAACCTGGAGCCACGACAAGGCCTTCTTGGAAAAGGACCGCCGCGACGAGCTGGTGGAGCCCGATCCCGAGGAAAACCCGCGCGAGCATGCCCAGTATGTGAAGGACATGGCCATGTGGGACGAGAAGGGCAACATCGACGAGCTCAAGCCGCCCCTGGTCATCAAACCCATCTTTGGCTGCGAGGTCTACTTTACGCCGGACGAGACGCTCGCCCGCGACCACAAGCCCGAGCTCTACCACATGATCCTTCTGGCCAAGGACCAGGAGGGCTACGTCAACCTGATGCAGACGGTCTCCGAGGCCGCCGTACAGGGCTTTTACTACAAGCCCCGTGTGACGCTCGACAACCTGCGCCGCCACGCCAAGGGCATGATCTGCACCAGCGCCTGTATCGCCGGCATCATCCCCAAATACATCGACCGCGGTGACATGGAAGGCGCCATCAAGTGGGCCGAGACCTTCCGCGACACCTTCGACCCCGGCGACTTCTACATCGAGATCCAGGAACACGGCATCACCACCGACAACGGTCTGACCGACGAGCAGATGGACCGCACGCTCATCGACATCGCCAAACAGGTGGGCGTCAAGGTCATCGCGACCAACGACTTCCACTACCTGCGCCGCGAGGACGCGCCCGTGCAGGACGTCATCATGTGCATCGGCATGAACGCCAAAGTCGACGACCCCAACCGCATGCGCATGACCGGCTCGGAGTTTTACATGAAGACCGAGGAGGAGATGCGGGCGATGTTCCCGTATTGCCCCGAGGCCTGCGACAACACGCTCGAGATTGCCGACAAGTGCTACGTGGAGCTCGACTGGGACTCCATCATCCTGCCGCGCTTCCCGTTGCTCGATCCCGGCGAGACGCACGAGAGCCAGTTCCGCCGCGAGTGCGAGAAGGGCCTGCGCCAGCACTACGGTGACGACTGGGCCACGCGCGAGATCGGCGGAGTCAACATCAAAGAGCGCTTTGAGTACGAATACAAGGTCATCTGCGACAAGGGCTTTGCCGCCTACTTCCTCATCGTTGCCGAGTACGTGCAATGGGCCAAGGACAACGGCATCGGCGTCGGCCCCGGCCGTGGTTCTGCCGCCGGCGCTATCGTCGCCTACGCCATGAACATCACCGCGTTCGACCCGCTCGAGAACGGCCTGATGTTTGAGAGGTTCCTCTCCCCGCAGCGTACTGAGATGCCCGATATCGATATGGACTTCGACGATGAGCGGCGCCTCGAGGTCGTGGAGCACGTTCGCCAGCTCTACGGCCCCGAGAAGGTCACCCACGTCATCACCTACTCGACCATCAAGGCCAAGCAGGCCATCAATGATGCCGCGCGCGTCCTGGACTACCCGGTCTACATGGGCCAGCGCCTGTCCAAGATGGTCTCGAGCGACCCCAAGGTCAAGCTCAAGCAGGTGCTCGACAAACAACCCGGCAAAGAAGATCTGTTTAACCCCGATTTTGCCGAGGCCTATAAAAAGGACGACGACGCTCGCCGCATCATCGACACGGCGCTCTCGATTGAGGGCCTCACCCGTGGCGAGGGTGTGCACGCGTGCGCCGTTCTGATCTGCCGCGACCCCGTCAACGAGCACGTGCCCACCAAGCTCGATACTAAGGGCGGCGTCGAGATTACCCAGTACGAGGGCCATACCGTTGCCGACATGGGCCTGCTCAAGATGGACTTCCTGGGCCTGCGTACGCTGACGGTTATCTCCAAGGCCAAAGCAAACATCAAGAAGAACTTCGGCATCGACATCAAAGAGGAAGAGATTCCCTTTGACGATCCCGAGATCTTTAAGCTCATGGGCTCCGGCCACACTGCCGGCGTCTTCCAGGTCGAGTCCGCCGGCATGACGGCCACGATCAAGAACATGAAGCCCACCGAGTACAAGCACGTCGTGGCATTGATCGCCCTGTACCGCCCGGGCCCGCTGGGCGCCGGCATGGTTTCGTCCTACATCAACCGTATGAACGGCAAGGAGCCGGCCGTCTCCTACGACGACCGTCTGGACGACATCCTGGGTGAAACCTACGGCACCATGGTCTACCAGGAGCAGGTTATGCTCATCTCCGTCGAGATGTGCGGCTTCTCCAAGGGCGAATCGGACTCGCGTATCCGTAAGCCCGTGGCTAAGAAGAAGATCAAGCTGCTCACCTCGACGGTGCTCCACTGGGAGGATGGCTCGGACGAGACCACCTACGACCACTGGATGAACGGCGCTATCAAGAACAACTACACGCGCGAGGTCGCCCAGAAGATTTGGGACGATGTTCTCGAGTTCGCATCTTACGCCTTCAACAAGTCGCACTCCGCCGGCTACGCCATCCTGGTTATGCAGACGGCGTGGCTCAAGGCGCACTATCCACACGAGTACATGGCGGCCGTTCTGACGTCCTACACGGGCAAGACCGACAAGATCGTGCACTACGTCTCGGCGTGCCGTCACGACGGCATCCCCGTGCTGTCGCCAGATGTCAACGAGTCCGGCACCGAGTTCACGGCTACCAAGGAGGGCGTGCGCTTTGGTCTGGCCGGTATTCGAGGCGTGGGCACCGGCGTGGCGCAGGCGATTATCGCTGAGCGCGAGGCAGGCGGTCCGTTTAAGACGCTGCACGACTTTGTTGAGCGCGTGGACTCGAGCCAGGCCAACCGCCGCGTGATCGAATCGCTGATCAAGGCAGGTGCCTTCGACTCCACGGGCTATCCGCGCCGCCAGATGATGCACTTTGTGGACAAGAACAACCCCGAGAACATCATCGACGCCGCGATAAAGCGCCAGAAGGACCGCGCGAGCGGCCAGACTTCGTTCTTCGACATGTTTGGTGATGTTGAGGGCTCGGGTTTCGAGGTCAGCGTGCCCGATCCGGACGGCCAGGAATGGGACCGCCACCTCAAGCTGAGCCAGGAGAAGGAGGTTCTGGGCATCTATGTCTCGGACCATCCGCTGCGCCCGTTTGAGTATGCGCTCAGCAAAGCGCGCGACTTTTCGTTCTCGCAGATCGACACCGGCTACGAAGTTCAGAATCCTACGGGCGGCACCATCAACCAGGAGATTCCCGAGGGCAAGGCGCTGTGGTGGGCCGGCATGGTCTCGAGCGTGTCCAAGCGCGTGACCAAAAACGGCGACCCCATGGGCATCGTGCAGCTCGAGGACATGGAAGGCGAGGCCACCGTCGTCGTGTTCCCCAAGACCTATAAAGAGGCCGAGGGGTATCTGTACGGCGAGGTCGATCCCGAGACCGGCGCGCAGCTGTCCGACGCCTTTGTGCGCATCAAAGGCAAGCTCGAGCGCTCGGACCGCGGCGACCAGATCATCGCGCAGGAGATCGTGCCGCTGGAGCTCAACGAGGAGAACAACAAGCCTAAGGTGTTTGAGGTCATGGTGCCCAACAGCCGCTTTAGCCAGGGCAATATGGCGCGCCTGGCCACGGTGCTCACCACTAACCCGGGCGGCGACCGCGTGGAGATCTTTATCGAGCAGGTGGACGGGCGCGTGCTGCGCGCCGAGGTGCCTGCCAAGGTCAACGCGCGCTCGATTCCGCTGCTGGCCGAGGCCAAGGCCATCGTGGGTAACCAGGGCAGAGTGACGGTTATCTAAAATGATTTTGCCGGGGTAGCTAATTTGGGACGGGGCTATTTTAGCTACCCTTTGACTGACGGCGAATGAGTCGGGGTCGGAATGCATCTCAACCGACATATGAGGGGTAGCTAAAATAGCCCCGTCCCAAAATTAGCTACCCTGTGTGGATTGGAGGAAGTGATGGCGCAGGGGACGTTTGTGCAGACGCTCCGGAAAGAGGCGGCGCTGAGCGGCACCTTTATGAAGGGGCGTTCGCTCATGCTCAACGGCGCCGTGCTGTCGATTGAGGACAGCGGCTCGCGCTTCTCCAAAAACGTGACGGTTGAGGGTGCAGTGCGCGGCTCGCGCGGCGACCTGTACAAGACGCACGTGGCGCTCGACATGGACGAGCACGAGGTGATCGACTACGACTGCGATTGCCCCGCTGCCTATCGCTACCCCGGCATGTGCAAGCACGCCATCGCCACGGCGCTTGCGTATCTGGACGCAAGCGGCATTGAGCCCGTCGAGGGCCTGCGCACACCGGTCCGCACGTTTACGGCGGCGCCCAAGCAAGCCGTGCGTCCTGCGTTCGCCGCACCGGCGGTCAACCCTAACTTTCCCTTCCCGGCACCAGTTCCCACGAGCCCGAGCCTCATGAAGGCGCTCTCCGATCTTTCGGACGCGCGCATGGATGAGTTGGCGGGTATGCGCCGCAAGCTCGCCGGCACTGTCGACCCTGATGCCCCCAAGGCGGTATTGGAGCCCTCGCTGGTGCCGTACTACAATCCGCTGTTTGCCGACCGCTTTAGCTGGGCGCTCGAGCTTCGCATCCGCTGCGGCTCGGTGTCCTACGTGGTCAAGGACATCGACGGCATGGCCGCCGCCTACGTGCGCGGCGGCACGTTCTCATACGGCAAAAAGCTCACATTCCTCCATGCGCCCGAGGCCTTCAACGAGGTTTCGGTGCGCCTACTCGACCTTGTTGTGGCAACGGTTGTGTATCTGAGCGACATCACAAGTTCGCGTTCGGCGTCGTACGATTTTGCACGCAGCGGCTTTGTCGCCGAGCGCCAGCTGCCGCTGTCCGAGCATGACATCGTATACATGCTGGACTTGCTGCGTGGCCGGACCATTTCCTTTGAGCCCGCCTGGTCGCGGGGAACGACGACGCATCGTTCCTACGAGGTTGCGGTTGAGTTGCCGCCGGTGGGGGAGGACGAGGCCTCGGCAAAACAACCGCCGCTCCTTGCCGCCAAGATCGCGCCGGCGGTCGGTGGCAGCTACGACCTGCGCCTGCCCGCCGATATGTACTGCTTTGCCTCGGGCGACGTTGCCTATCTGGTCGACACGCACCGCGCGCGCCGCGCCGATGCAGCGTTTGCCCAGCATGCCGCACCGTTTCTGTCGCGTCTGCTGCCCTGTCGCACGCCGGTCCATATCGCCGCCGAGCAGGTGGGCGAATTCTGCCGCATGGCACTGCCCGTGCTGCGCGAATATACTGACCTCACCGCTCCCACCGTGCTCGACACCGTGGCGCCCGAGCCGAGCTTTGCCATGGCAATCGGTGTCGATGACGGGCTTGTGACCTGCAAGATTACGGTTTCCTATGGCGACTGGTCGGCAGATCTCTTTAGCCTGGGCGCTCCGGGCAGCCCCTTCGAAGAGCAGCGCCCGGGCGTGCCGCCGCGCGACGAGATAGCAGAGTTTCGCGTTATGGATACGGCGGCCCTGTATTTCGACTTTTACGAGGGCGGCCTGGCGTTTGAGGAACGCGATGACGAGAGCCTGTTCCACTTGCTGACCGAGGGCCTGTCCGCCCTGTCCGAGCTGGGCGAGGTCATGCTCAGCGACCGCTTGCGCCAGGTCTCGGTTCGCCCTGCGCCCAAGCTTTCGGTGCGTGCAACCGTCAAGAGTAACCTGCTCGACGTTGAGCTGGGCGCAAGTGGGCTTTCGGCGGCAGACCTTGCCATCTATCTGGACTCCTACAAGCGCCACCAGACGTTTGCGCGTCTCACGTCGGGCGATATCATTCGCCTGGACGAGGGAGCCCGTGCTGCGTTTGGCCTTGCCGAGGACCTGGGGGTCGATGCTGCCGACCTGCTCGACGGCGTGTCGCTTCCCGCGTCGAGTACCCTGTTTGTCGACAGCATGCTCGCGCGCACGCCGGCGCTTGAGGCCGATCGCGACGCCGCGTTCCGCCGCACCGTCGAGCGCTTGGATACGCTCGGCAAGATGGATTTTACGGTGCCGGTCTCGCTCAAGGCCACACTGCGCGGCTATCAGGTCGACGGCTACCAGTGGCTCGGTTCGCTCGAGCACCTGGGCCTCGGCGGCATCTTGGCCGACGATATGGGCCTGGGCAAAACGCTGCAGATGATCGCACATATCCTGGCGCGCGTGGAGGCGGGGGACACTAAGCCCACGCTCGTGGTATGTCCTGCGTCGCTTGTGTACAACTGGACCGCCGAGCTGGAGCGCTTTGCGCCTTCGCTCGATGTGTGCGCCATCGTGGGCGCCAAGGCTCAACGCCGCGTGCAGATCGCCGGCGTGGCCGAACATAACGTGGTTGTAACGTCGTATGACCTTATGCGGCGCGATATCGACGAGTACGTCGAGCAGGACTTTGCCCGTGTGGTGCTGGATGAAGCCCAGTACATTAAAAACCCGCTCACCCAGGTGGCGCACGCCGCCAAGCGCCTGCCTGCCGGCGTGCGCTTTGCCCTGACGGGCACGCCTATCGAAAACCGTCTGTCCGAGCTTTGGAGCATCTTCGACTTTTTAATGCCGGGCCTTCTGGGGACGCGTGAGTCGTTTGCCAAGCGCTTTGAAAGTCCCGTCGAGCATGCCGAGGGTGACAGTGCCGCTCGCCTGCAGGCACTCGTGTCGCCGTTTGTGTTGCGCCGCGTCAAGGAAGACGTGGTGGCTGACCTGCCCGAGAAGATCGAGGATACGGTCATGGCACAACTCACCGGCGAGCAGCGCAAGCTCTACCTGGCCAACCAGGACCGCATCGCCCAGCAGGTGCAGCACCGCGAGGCTGGGGAGTTTAAGAAGGACAAGCTCAAGGTGCTCGCCGAGCTCACCAAGCTGCGCCAGATCTGCTGCGATCCGCATCTGCACTACGCGGACTACAAGGCGGGAAGCGCCAAGCTCGATACGTGCATGGAGCTCGTCCACGGCGCGCTCGACGGCGGGCATCGCATCCTGTTGTTCAGCCAGTTTACGGGTATGCTCGATATCATCGGTAAGCGCTTGGCCAAGGAGGACATCGCCTTTCTTAAGCTCACGGGCGCTTCGTCTAAGGAGAGCCGCGCCAAGATGGTCGCGCAGTTCCAAGCGGGCGAGGTTCCGGTCTTTTTGATTTCGCTCAAGGCGGGCGGCGTGGGCCTTAACCTGACGGCGGCCGACGTGGTCATCCACTACGACCCGTGGTGGAACGTGGCGGCGCAGGACCAAGCGACCGACCGTGCGCATCGTATTGGCCAGCAACATACCGTGACCGTGTACAAGCTCATCGCCAAGGATACGATCGAGGAACGCATTATGCAGATGCAGGAGTCCAAGCGCGACCTGGTCAACAGCGTGCTCGGCGGCGACGGCATCTCGTCGGCGCTGTTTACCCGCGAAGATGTTCTGGCACTGCTGGGCGGCGACGGGCGCTAACCCGCTCGGGTGGGGCCGCCTGGGCGGATGGCACACGCTGCCCCATCGTCCCTGCCCGTTATGTGTTCATTTGCAATGCCGTGGATGGTTTGTCTGCCTTTGGGCATAAGAACCATCAAGAACATATTGGCACATCAGCAAAGGAGAACATCATGGCGAAATTCTTTAAGGACCCCGATGGCAAGCTCATTGCCGCCCTGGGCAACGACGTTGCAACCCCTGCTGGCTGCACGGAGCTGACCGCGAACACCGAGGACGCGGCGCACGAGAAGCACGTGCCTGTTGTCGAGAGCGAGCGTGACGGTCACGTGATCCGCGCACGCGTGGGCTCGGTCGAGCACCCCAGCCTGCCCGAGCACTATATTGAGTGGATCGCCCTTGAGGCCGAGGGCCGCTTAGAGGTCCATTACCTTGAGCCCGGCATGAAGCCCGCGACGTTTTTTGCCGGCGGTTCCAAGACCGGTACCGTCTATGCCTACTGCAACCTGCACGGGCTGTGGTCCGCGACATTCTAGGAGCGCGCCCCCGCTCGGGGTATCATAGCTAGCATATGCACATGCGAGCGCCGACTGCATTATGCGGCCGGCGCTTTTACTACGACAACGATGGTTTACGACGGAAAGGGCTGAGCCATGAAGCTCGCACTTGCACAGATCGATATGCGTCTGGGTGATATTGAGGGCATTTGCGGTCGCATCGAGGACCAGGCTTGTATAGCCCACGAACGCGGGGCGCGCGTGCTGTGCGTCCCGGCTCCGCTCTTTATGGGCGCTCTGCCCGGCGGTCTGGTGGGCACTGCCGACTTTGAGCACGACATGCTGACGAGCCTGACGGGCGTTGCCGAGCGTATCCAAGAACTCGATATGATCTGCATCGTGCCCGCGGCGGTTTCGTTTGAGGGCCAGCCCCTGCTCGACTACATGATGCTCAAGGACGGCCATGTGGTGCCGGCCCGTTCGAGCATTGCCCTGCAGCGCGGTGGGAACGGCGATGCCCGTTGGGCGCCGCCGGTCTTCGACGTGGACGGCGTGCGTATCGCCGTGATTTTCGACCTGGACCGCGAGCTCGAGATGCTGCCGACCGGCGTCGACCTCATCGCCTATTTTCAGTTCAACGCGTTTGATATGACCGACCGCGAGACGGCCGCCATTGCCGCCGTTCGCAGCGGTGCCTACCGCAAGATTGCGTCCAAGCGCAGCGTATGGTTTGCCTGCATGGCGCCGGTCGGTGCCTATGACGAGTCGGTGTATACCGGCGGGTCGTTTGTACTCGACGACTGCGGCCGCGTGGTGGCCAAGGCCCCGTGCTTTGAGGAGAGTCTGCTGGTCCAGGAGATACAGCGCGGCATGATGCTCGACGCTTTGGAGGACCATGAGCTCCCCGAGTTTCGCTCCGAGGAGTGGCTGTGGCAGGCACTGGTGCTCGCCGTGCGCGACAATGCCCGCGCCCGCGGTGCGTCGCGTGCCGTGGTGGCGCTCGAGGGCGATTTGCCGTCGTCCCTACTCGCGGCACTTGCCGTCGATGCCCTGGGTCCGCGCAACGTGATCGGTCTGGTGCTGGGGCGCAATCGCATCTTTACGCCGGCCCAGGAAGAGACTGAGGCCGCCCGTTGCGCCGCCGTGCGCGCGCTTGCCGAGCGTCTGCACATTCGCACTGTCGAGCGCGATGCACCGGATGCGGCGCGTGTGCTCGATCGCGACGTGTCGGCGGGCGATGCCGAGCGTCTGCGCTCGCGCACGCTGGGCCTCATGCTGGAGGACACGGCGCTCGAGCTGGGTGCGATGGCGCTGAGCCCGCTGTCCAAAACCGAGTATGCGCTGGCGGCGCCGGCGCTTTGCGGCGGTTACCAGGGCGACTTTGCGCCCTTTGGCGATGTGTACCTGTCGACGCTTGAGTTTGTGGCGCGTGTGCGCAACCGCACGTCTGCCGTGGTGCCCCAAGAGCTCGTGACGCTCAACGCGGTGGAAGATTGTATGGAGCGCGTGCTGGCGCAGGCGCTCTCGACGCTCGACGGTCCGGTCGATATGCTCGACCGCGCGGCACAGCTGCTCGGCGGGCTTGAGCCGGGTGAGGTCGATGGCGCGCTCGAGGCGCACGTGGACCGCAATCGAGCTTTCGACGACATCCCGATGGCCGCCGGCAAGCCCGAGGCTTGCTCGCTGCTGCTGATGCTCGTGCGTCAGGGCGAGGCCGCCCGCCGCATGCTGCCGACGGCGCCGATCGTCTCGGCCCGTTCGTTTGTTGAGCGCGCCTGGCCGTACATGCTCGCGTGGTCCGACCTGGGGCTGAGCGGCAAGGAACGCATGACGGTCGATGCGCTGGCGCGCGCCGAGGTGAACCGCTTTGCCGACGAGGATACAAGCGAGCGCATGCGTGGCGAGATGATGGGCATATTGGGTGACCTGTTGGGCATTTCGCCCGAGCAGATGGAGGAGCTGCGCTCTGAGGACGGTCAGCGTCGTTTACACGAGGGAATGAAAAAGTTCGAGGGCGAGGTTCAGGACGCCATCGATAAGATGATGGGCGGTCAGGGCGGCTCGCAAGGTAGTCCCCAGGGTGGCCCGATGCCGCACCCGCCAGTAGATCCGAGGCAGTTCCCCTTTTTCTCGCAGAACTAAACTGGGGATGGGATTTGCTCCCAACCCTGATACTTCAACTAAGCATCTTGACCCCGTTGTGTTATTCTAGAACAGACGTTCGTGAATGATGCGCGGGGCCTTGCCTTGCGCTGTGCTTGTGGCGAGGGGAGGTCGGCTTGGTTATCTTGGGCATTGACCCCGGTTTGGCTCATACGGGTTGGGGGATTATCGAGGAGCGGCGTGGCGAGGTTCGCTGCCGTGCCTATGGCTGCATCGAGACCAGTGCCGGAAGTCCGCTCGCGGTGCGCCTGTCGCATATCGCCCATGACCTTAAGGATGTCGTTGAGCGTTATCGACCCGACACGGCTGCTGTCGAGAGCATCTACTTTGGTGCCAACGTTCGTTCGGCCATTCCCACGGCGCATGCCCGAGGTGCTGCGCTTGTGGCGCTTTCGGAGTGCGCGCTCGAGATTGGCGAGTACACGCCCATGCAGATCAAACAGGCTGTGGTGGGCACCGGCGCCGCGGACAAGCGGCAGGTCGCCTACATGGTACGCACGCTAACACAGCTCGACCACGACCCGCATCCCGACCATGCCGCCGATGCCCTGGCCTGCGCCATCTGCCACGTAAACCTCAGCCGCACCCGCGCCCTCACCGGTGGCGAGTTCTATCAACAGAGAGGAACCGGATACTGATGATTTCCCAGCTCCACGGAACGCTTGTCGAGTCCACGATGAGCTCTGCTGTCGTCGATGTGTCGGGCGTTGGCTTTGAGCTCGGCATTTCGGGCAGCACTGCGGCCACGTTGCCGACGCCCGGCGGCGAGGTCCGTCTCTACACGCGTATGCAGGTGCGCGAGGACGCCATGACACTTTTCGGTTTTTCCTCAAAGGATGAGCGCACGATGTTCGACCGGCTCGTGTCCGTTTCGGGCGTTGGCCCGCGCCTGGCGCTTGCCGTGCTTTCCACCTATACCGTGGGGCAGCTGTATTCGCTGGTGATGGCCGAGGACGACAAGGGCATGGCCAAGGTACCCGGTGTGGGCAAAAAGACAGCTCAGCGCCTGATCCTGGAACTCAAGAGCACCTTTGCCAAGGATAAGGGCTTTGTGCCGGTCGACGTGATTCCCGGACAGGTTGCGATGCCCGTGCCCGCTGCCGCTCCCTCGGCGATCGACGATGCCCGTGCGGCACTCCTTTCCATGGGCTTTAGCCCGCAGGAGACCGATGTCGCTCTGAGCGGGTATGATGGGCAGGATATGCGTGTCGAGGATTTGCTCGGCGCGGCGCTTAAGCGACTTGGAATGGATGCGTGATGTGGGAAGCCGATGACTCTCAGGACCTGTGGGCGACGCCCGGCAACTCGCCGGCGGCATCCATGGCGCACGGCGAGCGCATGGTGGGCTCGGAGCTGACGGCCGAGGACCTCGATGTCGACCGCACTTTGCGCCCCCAGCGCCTGGACGATTACTGTGGCCAGGAGCACATCAAGCAGAGCCTGCGCGTGTTGATCGAAGCGGCGCAGAGCCGTGGTGAGACGCTCGACCACGTGATTTTCTCGGGTCCTCCGGGCCTGGGCAAGACCACGCTGGCCACCGTTATCGCCAACGAGCTGGGCGCTCAGATCAAGACCACGAGTGGCCCTGCCATCGCGCGCACGGGCGACCTGGCGGCCATCCTTACTAACTTGCAGCCGGGTGATGTGCTGTTTATCGACGAGATCCACCGCCTCAACCGTTCGGTCGAGGAGGTCCTGTACCCCGCGATGGAGGACTTTGCCCTCGATATCGTGATTGGCAAGGGTCCGGCGGCGCGCTCGATTCGCCTGGATATTCCCAAATTTACGCTGGTAGCGGCAACGACCCGCTCAGGCATGTTGACAGGCCCGTTGCGCGACCGCTTTGGCATTTCATATCGCCTGGATTACTACACGGTCGAGGAGCTCGCGCAGATTGTGACGCGCTCGGCGACTATCCTGGGCGTGACGATCGATCATCCCAGTGCACTCGAGATCGGCTCGCGTTCGCGCGGTACGCCACGTCTTGCCAACCGCCTGCTCAAGCGCGTGCGCGACTATGCACAGGTGCGCGGCAACGGTCCCATTGAGCTCGATATCTGCCGTCAGGCGCTCGAGTTCTTCGAGATCGACGAGCTCGGTCTGGACTGGATGGATATTCGTATCTTGGAGACGCTTGCCAAGACGTTCTCCGGTCGTGCCGTGGGACTTACGACCCTTGCCAGCGCGGTGGGCGAGGACCCGGGCACGCTCGAGGATGTCTATGAGCCCTATCTGCTGCAGTGCGGCTTGATGATTCGCACGCCCCAGGGCCGCCAGGCAACGCTTCGCACCTTTGAGCACTTGGGGATTGAACCTACCATTTAGGGCGCTTTGTTTTGGCGGGCTGTTAAGCTATCGCTGAGCATTGGATAAACATATCGCCATTCATCGGTTACGGGTGTTTTACTATTGCGCGCCCGTGCTATGCTGAATTGGTCTTTTTCTCATTCGGTAACGAAAGGACCTCCCATGCCTACTGACATCGAAATCGCACGTTCCGTCACACCGCTGCCCATTACCGAGGTGGCCAAGAACGCCGGTGTCGACGTAAAGCACCTGATTCCGTACGGCTTCGACAAGGCTAAGGTCGACTACTCTCTGCTTAATGAGCCAACTGATCACCAGGCCAAGCTCGTCCTCGTGACCGCTATCAACCCAACGCCTGCGGGCGAGGGTAAGACCACCACGACCATCGGTCTGGCCGATGGCCTGCGCCGTCGCGGCGTCAAGAGTGCTGTGGCCCTGCGTGAGCCTTCGCTCGGTCCCGTCTTTGGCGTCAAGGGCGGTGCCGCCGGCGGCGGCTGGGCGCAGGTCATCCCCATGGAGGACATCAACCTGCACTTTACCGGTGACTTCCACGCTATCGGTGCCGCTAACAACCTGCTGGCTGCCATGCTCGACAACCATATTCAGCAGGGCAACCAGCTCGGTATCGATGTTAAGCGCATCACCTGGAAGCGCGTCGTCGACATGAACGACCGTCAGCTGCGCCATGTCATCGACGGTATTGGCGGCAAGGCCCAGGGCGTGCCGCGCGAGGACGGCTTCGATATCACCGTTGCCTCCGAGGTCATGGCAATCCTGTGCCTGTCTACGAGCATTAACGACCTCAAGGAGCGCTTGGGCGAGATTGTCGTCGGCTATAGCTTTGCCGGCGAGCCCGTCCGTGCCCGCGACCTTAAGGCCCAGGGTGCCATGGCCGCGTTGCTTAAGGACGCGCTCAAGCCCAACCTGGTGCAAACGCTCGAGGGTACGCCCGCGTTTGTCCACGGCGGTCCCTTCGCCAACATTGCCCACGGCTGCAACTCTATCATGGCTACGCGTATGGCGATGCGCTTTGGCGATGTCGCTATTACCGAGGCCGGCTTCGGTGCCGATCTGGGTGCCGAGAAGTTCCTCGACATCAAGTGCCGTATGACGGGCGTTCGCCCCAGCGCCGTCGTGGTCGTCGCGACCGCTCGTGCGCTGAAGTACAATGGTGGCGTCGCCAAGGCCGACCTCAACGAGGAGAACCTCGAGGCACTCAAGGCCGGCATGCCCAACCTGCTGCGTCACGTCGACAACATCCAGAACGTTTATGGTCTGCCCTGCGTGGTCGCCATCAACCGCTTCCCGACGGACACCGAGGCCGAGCTTGCGCTCATCGAGTCCGAGTGCCAGAAGCTCGGCGTCAACGTTAAGCTTTCCGAGGTCTGGGCCAAGGGCGGCGAGGGCGCGCTCGACCTGGCCGATGAGGTCATGCGTCTGATTGAGCAGCCGAGCGAGCTCAAGTTTGCCTATGAGGACGGCGCTGATGTCGCTGATGCCCTCGAGGCCGTTGCCACCAAGGTCTACCGCGCCGACGGCGTTGACTTTACGCCGGCCGCCAAGCGCCAGCTCGCCGAGCTGCGCGAGAATGGCTTTGGCAACCTGCCGGTGTGCGTCGCCAAGACGCAGTACAGCTTTAGCGACAACGCCAAGGCCCTGGGCGCTCCCGAGAACTTCCGCATCACGGTGCGTGAGCTCAAGGTTTCCGCCGGCGCCCACTTTGTGGTCGCACTGACTGGCAGTGTTCTGACCATGCCGGGCCTGCCCAAGGTCCCTGCGGCCGAGAACATCGACGTCGACAACGACGGCAACATCACCGGCCTGTTCTAAGTCTGCTGTCCATCGCTGCTAGCCCGCCCCGCCGTGCCCACAAGGCCCGGCGGGGCTTTTTGATCCTTAGACCCGCGCATGTCTTGTAGATACCGACGGACTCTGCCCATCATAGGCTTTTGCGCTGGTAGAATGCATGGATAACTTGATGCTTACAGGCGACGGAAAGGAATCGTTGCATGGATCAGGACAAGACAACCGTGATGGGCGGCTACGGTTCCGCGCAGGCTGGCGATAGCGCCGATGCGACCCGCGTTGTTCCCAACCCCGGTTATGTCGACCCCGCCGCGACGCAGCCTTCTGCCGAGCCCACACGAGTTATGGGCTATGGCGACGCGGCGGCAGACCCGTTTGATTACGCGCCGCAGGATTCTTATGCCGCCTCGACGCCGAATCCCTATGATGACCTGCCGCAGAATCCCATTCCGCAGCCTCAGCAGACGACGTATATGCCTCGCACGGCGCAGCCTCGCTACGAGTCGCGCGAGCCGTATCGCGAGTACCCCAAGTCGATTCCGCAATATGGCGAGGACGAGGAAGAGACGCCGTCGCGTTCGTCGAGCGTGATTAAGAAGATCCTCATCGTGCTGGCGATCTTCTTTGCGCTGTCGGTTGTGTTTGCCATCGTGTCGGGCATGCTCAACAAGCGAGGGAGTTCAACGGCCGATACCACTGCCGAGCAAACCGAGTCCGCCTCGTCTAGCACCGTCGATCTGAGTGATATCCCGGGGCAGTACTGGTCCAACGCCAGGAAGATCCTCAAGTCGCGCGGCGCCGATCTTTCGAATGCCGTGGTCCTGACTGATGATGGCTCAACGCCCGTCGTCGATGCCAACTGGGTCGTTACTTCTGCCTACTATAACGACAACGGCAACCTCGAAATTCAACTCACGCACAAGAACAGTTCGGGCAACTCGTCCGACGGCCAAAGCGGTACCGACAGCTCGAGCTCCAATGCGCTGGAGGACTTGAGCAACAAGGCGCAGGAGTTGGGAGACAAGGCGCAAGAGCTGGGCGATACGGCACAAAATCTGGGCGATACCGCGCAGAACTTGGGCGACATGGCGACGGATGCCTGGAACGCCCTACAAAACGGCATCTCGGGCGCGCGGGGAAACTAGCTGTTAAGTGGGCTACAGCTGCTCGGCCGGACGGTCGGGCGAGCTAAAGCCCGAGTCAAACGTAACGACGCATGAGGCATCGGGTCGGCGCTCGTGCACGATGCGCGTGACGAGCTCCAGCAGCTCCTCGTCGGATATGTCAAAGCCGTCGGGACGCACCAGGTCAAACGAAACGAACCCGTCGTGCTCGTGCAGGTCGTGGATGGAGAGCGCGGGATCGATCTGCATGACGCCGCGCTTGACCCAGCCGCGCAAGTCATCGCCGGTTGTCGCGATGGGGTCGCAGTGCAGCGTGATACCAATGCCCATCTGGCGCTTGATGTCGTGCTCGATGGTGTCCAGAATCTCGTGGTGCTCAAACGCGTCGCCCTCGCCGGGCATCTCCACGTGGGCGCTGGCAAACTGACGACCGGGGCCGTAGTCGTGCACCATGAGGTCGTGTGTGCCCAAGACCTGCGGATAGGACATGATCTTGTCGCGGATTGCCTGGACGAGCTTGGGGTCGGGCGCTTGCCCCAGCAACGGGCTGATGGCGTCGCGCACCAGGCCCAGGCCGCTGATGCAGATGAAGATGCCCACACCCAGGCCTGCCCAGCCATCGAGGTCAAAGCCGGTCGTCTGCGAAATAAGCGCCGCCACCAAGACCGAGCCCGAGGTGATGACGTCGTTTTTGGAGTCCTGCGCCGTGGCGATGAGCGTTTCGGAGTCGATGCGGTCGCCCAGCGTGCGGTTGAACGCGGTCATCCAGAGCTTAACGAGCATGGACAAGACGAGGGCGGCTAAGGAGAGCACCGAATATGCAGTGGGGGAAGGCTTGATGATCTTAGTGACCGACTCGAGGATCAGATTGATGCCGACGGCGCAAACCAGGACGGCGACGAACAGGCCGGCTAGGTACTCATAGCGACCGTGGCCATAGGGGTGGCCTTCGTCTGCCGGGCGGCTGGCAAGGCGGAACCCGAGCAGACTCACGATGTTGCTCGAGGCATCGGAGAGGTTGTTGAAAGCGTCGGCGATGAGGGAGACGGAGCCGGCGAGCAGACCCGCGATGCCCTTGGCCAAGCACAGCGTGATATTGAGGCCGATGCAGATGAGGCTTGCGGCAAAACCCGCGTTGGTGCGGCAGGAGGTATCGACCGGCTCGCTTTCGCTGCCGGGAACAAGCATATGTACCAGCCGATTTACAAATAGCATAGTGGTCGTCCTCACAATCATGTTTAAGGGGATAGTGTAGCTCGCGCGGGGGCGCCGTGCACCGATGCTCAGAAAATGCAGCAATAGTCTGCTGGTGCTAACGAGCGAGCCTTCTCGTCTGCCTGGGTGGTCCATTTTGGGCCACATGGGTATGGGCATGTGCCTGCTTGCTCGACATACTTAATGTCGACAGCCCCTGTGCAAAGGAGGACGTTTCCATGGACGAGATGTTTGCCATTAAATGTCAAAACTGCGGCGGCCCTATGTACTCGCACCAGGCTAAGCGCAGCTTTGAGTGCGCCTATTGCGGCACGGTCGTTCCGTGGCAGGCTGATGCGGGGGAGCCCAAGAGCGCCCTGGGCATTCGCCATACGCCGCTGACGGTGGTAGATGGACTGCTCAAGCTCACGCATGTGTCGCAACTCGAGCGCCCGGAGGACCCGGACTGGTATTTCTTCAATTCGCACTGGCGCAATCAGTCGGTTCTGGAACATCTGCTGTGGGAGGATCGCGGCACGGCGCAGGAGTTCCAAGAGGTCACGCATGTGAGCATTCCTTGCCCCTTCTGCGGAGCGTCCTTTGAGGGCGAGTCAACGCAGCGTGTGTTTGAGTGCCCGTCCTGCGGCAACAAGATCGGCATTGCCGACCTGCTCAGGCCCGGTACGTTTAGCAAGCGTCTGACCATGGGCGTGGGTGCGGAGTATGTGCCGGAGCAGGGCATTCCCTGCGAAATCTCGCCGCAGCAGGCACGTGCCAACGCGCTGCAGCTGGTGCGCCAGTATGCGGAGGCCTTTGCCGGGCACGACGTGGAAGACGCGATCCAAAACGACATGATGCTCTTCTACTTCCCCATGGCGCTGGCGGACCTGCGCATGATGGCGAGCTTCCCGGGCAAGGGCCTGAGCAAGGAGACCTTGGTGTACTACGAGGTGCTCGACTGGGCATATCCCAGGGCAAACTACCTGGATGTTCGCCTTATGGGAATTTTGGAGCCGTGGGACTTTGCCAAGGTTGGGCCGTTCGATCCCGCCATGCAGGAAGGCGACTTCCGCGTTGTCTCCGTCGATGCATCTACCAAGGACCAGGTGGTCATTGATAAGTTGGCGCTCGACGTTGCGGGCAACGATGCCGAGGCCGTACTGGGGCTCAATAAAAAGAGCATCCGAACCTGGGCGCGCAAGGCCCGCAAGCATAAGGATGGCCTGGTGATGGTGCCGGTCTACTTTGTCGATCGTCCGGCGACGGATGGCCGCGATGGCGAGCAGGTGCGCATTGCCGTAAACGGCCAGACGGGTCGTGCGGCCGCGGTGGTGTTTAGCGACAAGCGCGAAACGCATATCGTGGCGCCGCTCAGCCCGAGCCTGCATCTGTCCGGTGAGAGCACCGTACACGCCACGCCCGTCGAGGTCAAATATGTTAAATCTCCGTTCCTATACCAGATCGTGCGCCGTGGAGGCGGCGAGCAACCGCGCCAGGTTGCAGCGGTTGCCGAGGGTTCCTGCCGAGAGGAGAAGCCCAAACGCAAGGGCTTGCTCGCTGCGATCTTTGGGAAGTAGGGAAGCCCAGCACGGGACGGCTCGCAGGCATGGGGGCTGCCATCCGGTAGTTTGGCAGGGGGTAGATGTAAATAAACGGTGGACCGGCTGCAAAAGGGCCGCCTCGCTGGGCAAGATCAGGTTGTGCCACGGAACCCGCTCCTCAGTTAGTCACACTTCGGAAGCGCGGGCAACGCAGGTGCTATCGTCTAAAGGGCCGGCTGCAACCGGCCCTTTTCTGTGGCAGCCAATGGACCAACATCAGACGAAGGCCGCGTCTTTGCCTGTCAGGTCACGCTCGCCAGCCACGGCTAGAATGTCGTTGCCGGCGTCCATGACCGGTATTGTTTCGTAGCGTGCGTCGCAACCGCGAGTGCGCCTGCGACGGCTGCGGTGGTTTCGGTCGCAACGTGCTGCTACCCTTGCGTTTCGCCATTGGTCGCTTCGTTGATGGCGCGGTACTCGGCACTCAGCTCGCGCGCCAGCTCTTCCTTGCTTGGAAGATATGGCAGGTATTTGGCGGCAAACACTTGGTCGTTGTCTTCGGGCAGCGTGTACTCGACGATCGAATCGCTTTTGTCCGCGCAGAGCACGATGCCTATGGGCGGATTGTCGCCTTCGTTCATGAGTTCGCGCGTGTAGTAGTTCACATACATTTGCATCTGGCTCAGGTCCTGATGCGTAAGGTCATCGGTCTTAAGGTCGATGAGCACGAAGCAGCGCATCAGATAGTTGTAAAAAACAAGGTCAATATAGAAATGGCGCCCATCAAAGGTGATGCGCTTTTGGCGCGCCTCGAAAGCGAAGCCACGGCCAAGCTCCAGCAGGAACTTCTGAAGATGCGTGATGAGCGCCTGCTCTAGATCGCTCTCACGAAACGTAGCATCGTCCGAGAAACCTAAAAACTCCAGTACATATGGGTCGCGGATGATATCCTCGGGGCGACGAGCCGGGGCGCTCTTTTGGATTTCCTGGGTGACGGCCTCTTTGTCCTTGCTGGCAAGTAGGCGCTCGCGGAACATGGTGTTGATCTGGCGCTCGAGCTGACGCGTGCTCCAACGAGAATCGGCGCATTCGTTCATGTACCAGGCGCGAGCATCAGGGTCGGGGATGCGCATCAACCTGCGGTAATGAGTCCAGCTCAATTCGCTACGCAGTGCGTCGCGAATTGGAAACGCAAGAAAGAACTGACGCATATTGCGAAGGTTTGCGATGCCAAAGCCTCTTCCGAAATCCGCGGTAAGCCTTCTGGAGAGGCCTGCAATCAATGCCTCCCCATATGCTGCGCGCTCCTCTCCGCCCTGCTCGTCAACAATGCTCTTGCCGATCTCCCAATACGCCTCAACCATCGCAAAGTTAACGGCGGTATAGGCCTTGTCGCGAGCGGCGTTGAGAATTGAGGAGACCTGCTTGTAAAAACCTTCGGGCACGATTGCCGATTCTCCACGGTTTACCAGTTCGCCCATCACTGTCGCCCCACTTTCCTCTTGTGGAATGCATCTTGATTGCATTTAGTTTAAAGCCTCGCGCGGACACGAATTGCTTTGCTGTCTGGCACCTTCGCATGGGAGCCTTGCGGTGACTAAAATGTGGCAATAGAGACAGTTTTAGCGAACCCCACGGGAGTGACGCGTATGGACAACAACACGCTGCTATTCCAGGACAAAGGTTCGGGTAGGTTTAAAGACGTTAAGATCTACCCCAATCGTATCGAGGTGCTCAAGAAGGGCACTTTTGGTGGCAAGCACACCGAGATTGTCTATCTTAAGGACATTACGGGGGTCAACAGGATCAAGGGCCGCGATGTTTTTCTGCGTAACAGGCTGTTGACTGCTTGTGTTTTTAGCCTGAGCAGCCGTGCGAAGGCCCAGGAGTTTGTTAACGCGCTGAACATGGTGATGTAGCCTATGGCGGCGTTTGGGCCAAGGTAAAAATCGGGGGCACAGAACGGTGTCCTGCGCCCCCCATTGAGTCGATGTGTCCAAACGGTCGGCTGGCCTATTCGCTAGCGCCTTCACTGTCTTCGCGGTCGTTGACAAGCATTGCCGTGCCGGCGACCGTTGTAGCTATGGCGGCGGCAGCGAGCCCGGCGGCAACTCCAGAGCCGTCGCCCGTGTCGGCGAGCTTTCCGCCCGAGCCCTTGCCCTTGTTGCCCTTACCGTTCTTATCAGCGCTTCCTGCGTTGGCATCGTTGCCATTGCCGCCTGCGCCGCCCGAGGCCGTCACGGCAAAGCTTGCGGCTCCGTCGGTGGCAAGCGTGTAGTTTTGCGCCGCATCGCCCAAAAGGCCTTTCGCGCGCACCCAGTACGTCCCTGCGGCAAATGCCTCGCCCTCGGCCATCGCCGTGCCCGGAGCGCCGTTTGCGTCGTGCACAAACTCGAGCTGTGCTGTGCAGGCATCGCCTTCGAGCTTGCCCTCGAGTGATGCCGCAATCTTGGCGCGCACGTCCTCGCCGGCCTTAAGGCCTTCGAGTCCCTCAAAATGAGGCGTCAGCACGCGCGGATCGATATCGATGGGCACGGATCCCTGCAGCCCTATAACGGTCTCATTGCCCAAGGCATCGACATCAACGTATTCGATGGCAAAAGCGCTTCCCGAAGCCGCCACGTTGAGTACGTTGCTGCTGTCGACGAGGCGGAAATGACCCTCGCCAACGGTCTTGCCGTCCTGGAGCGAGGCGTCGCTCAGCGAGTCACCATATGTCATGTGCATGCGGGCTGGGAGGTAGCACGAAGCCGTCTGCTTGTGCTGCGTATCGTAATTGCGCTGGTAGATGCTTCGGGCCAGTGCCGCATCAACAAAGTCGGACGCAATGATGCCAATGTGCTTGCGGCAGTCCGCCTTTGTGCTCTCAACTCCGCTATTGTTTATATACGAGCTCTTGTACAGGTGCTCGTCGACCACTCGCGCTGCGGTAAAAGGGTTGTTTTGCGTGCAGCTCGTGTAGTTGATAAACCAGCAGCGCTCCGTTGCCTGCACCGTTGTCCCGTCCGCGGCAGTGATATCTACGGTGCTGCGCTCGAACTCGGACGCTGCCTTCAGGGCCATATCGACCCAGTCGATTTTACTGGACCCCGTGCAGTTGTAATGGTCTTGAGCATATACCGCTGTGCTATAGGGCTCTTTGTCGCCCGTATTGCCCGCAGCCTCAAAGCCTTGCTCGTATTTCACGAGGCACATGGACTTTCCGGAATGCGTCTTGATTTTGTCGTCCCATTCGGTGAGGTCGAGGCCCCACGTGTGGCCGTCTACACTGTCGCCGGCGAGTTTAAATCGACGCAACAAGACGATCTTTCCGCGCACCTCGTTCAGTGTGGGGACATGGCTCGACGTATAGAACAGATCGGAGTTATTGTCCATAACATTGGCGAAAGCCGTCGTAACACTGTCGTCGGTGGCTTCGTCGTTGCCTCGTGACACCAGCATGATGAGCGCTTCTGACGGGTTTTCGTTCAAAAATGTTTTGAAGTAACCGATGACATCGGAGAGATGTATAAAGCCCCCGTCTTTTTTGAGCAGGTAGCATATTCCATGGTCGATGCCGGGGTCGCCGTTCTCGTTGTTCTTTCCAAGTCGGATATCAAAATAGCGAATGCCTTCGAGCAGCTGCGTGGGGATGTAATCCTGCTGGCACTTTGCAAGCGAGGTTTGGGGCTCGGTGTCGTTGTCGACGCTGCAGGTGCTTGAATCATGCGTGCCCGGGATGCTCAGCTCGTCGAGGTATTTGTTGCCGTCGACGTATTTCATCCAGCATGGTCCGTCGACGTAGCTGCTATACGTGATCCAGTCGATACTTCTAACCGTGGTATTGATCTCGCCCTTGTCGTAACCGACAAGCTCGAGCTCCCACGGAATGCTCTTACTCTTATGGCAGATCTTATTGTTGTCCTGGTCTTTGCCGTCCTTTTCTATGGCCAGGTACTTAATGTCTTTTTTCTCGGTTTCTTTCTCGACCGTGCGGTCTCGGATGATATAGGTACCGTTTGGTTGACGCTCGAACGCAAAAGAGCGACTGGCCTTGCCGTCATGCTCGCCACTCCATACATGGATGACCTTTCCATCTTTGTCCGAGTCGCCATCGACCGACCAAATGCTGTAGCCCGTCTTCTTGTGCTCTTCGAAATTGAGCAGGGTGCGGATGGCATACCAATTTCTATTATCTGTATCGGTCTCTACGTGCTCAAGGATGAGCTTGCTGGACGTGCCGTCGTTAAACAGATGACAGACGTTGCCCTTGAAGTTGCCGTCTTGGTTGACGCTTGCGGTACGAAAGTAGCCCGCGGGGCGAAGGCGAATGACGAACTTGTCGAGGGTGGCCGCCGGTGTGGGTGCGTCTTCTGCAAATGCCGCGCGCATGGGAAGGCCCAATCCCGCGGTTTCGGGCAGGCTTACAAATGGCGACAATGCTGCGAGTCCTAGGCCCAACGTGAATGCTCGACGGCTGATGGCGTGGTGTTCGGTCATAACTCCTCCATTCGCAGGGTGCGGTTATGCACTCGTTTGGGTCACTATACTGCCCAGATGTTTAAAGGTGCCGGTTTAATTGTCTGCGCGGTGCAATAAATCGGCGGGCGGACGTGTTGGGGTGCTTGTCTATTTGTGTTGCTACCGTGTCTGGGATGGTTCCGGCGTCCGGCATCCTCGTGTTCGTCGGCTGCCGGCATAAGAAAGGGAGGGTCGGTTTACCGGCCCTCCCTTAGTACGAAGCGCTGGGTTACTGTCGCTTGCTTGCGCTGCGCTCGTGTTTCCCATTGCGCTCGCCAGTCGCTTAGCGCTTAATCTCGATATCGTCGAGCTTAACATCCATGGCCTCGGTCTTGGCCTTGGCAATGTCGTCGGCAAATTCCAGGGACTTCATCATGGTTTCGACGGCATCCTTGTGCTCCTCGACGTTGTCGATGCGCACGTACACGCTGCCGCCTTCAACGTCGGTGAAGTACTCAGTCGTTACGCCGCCCGAGTGTGTATAGGAAGCGTTGCGCCAAGTCTTGCCGTTGTACTTGACGGGGTCATTCTCGGTCCACTCAAAGCTGGCATTCCACTTTGCCTCGTAGTCGAACAGCTCGTCGGCGTTCTTGTCAGAGTCGAAGACGGGGATGAAGCGATCGCTGGCGTGCTCGCTTTCAGTGAACTTAAACTGGGCCCTGTCGGCGGTGTCGCCTGCGACGTCGGTGATCTCGACGCCCTCGGGGACCTCGACCTTAAACCAGATGAAGTCGGTCCTCATATCCACGGCTGGCTTTTCTGCTCCGCCGCCACCGCCACTGCCGGTAGCGCCGCCGCTTCCGCCACAGCCCATCAGGGCAACCGCGGCAAAGAGACTGATGCAGAGGGTGAGAATCGCAAAGGCCTTCTTTTTCATGGTCGTGTCCTCCTCGATCTGTAACCGCCCATGGATTACCTGCCTTTACTGTACGCGTGGACGGCTCGCTAGGGTGGGCCATGTGTCCCATTCTGAGGGCCGGATTTGCGCCGTTAAGTGGCAATATGTTCGGGCGCAAAAGAGGGGGGGGCGGTGCCGTCGGCCCTCCCCGGGTTGGGCGCCCGTTGTTTTAATGGGGCGCGCGTACGTGGGCGTGTGCGGAGTCCCGTTACTTGATCTCGATGCTCGAAATCTCAACTTCGCGTGCCTCGGAAATTGCCTCTTCCATGTTATCGGGGAACTCGATGGAGTTGAGGAGCGCCTCGGCTTCTTTCTTGTGAAGGTCGACGTTCCTAATCATGATATAGACGCTTCCCGTGTCGACGTCGGTAAAGAGGTAGGTATAAGTGCCGCCGTTGTCCTTGCACGTTCCGGTGAGCCATGTTCTGCCGTTGTACTCGACGGGGTCGCCATCCTCCCACTGGAACGTTCCGGTGTGCCTTTCGGCCTGCTCTGCAAAGGACTCTTCGGCCGTCATCTTCTCTTGCCAAACGGGGATGAAACGGTCGACTGTGGTGTTCTCGTTCTCGGGGAAGGTGAGCTGGACCCTGTCGGCGTTCTTGCCGGCGGAGTCGCTCACGCCAACGCTCTCGGGCATCTCGACCTTAAACCAGATAAAGTCAGTCTTTTCGGCGACGGGGGCCTTTTCCTTACTTTCGCTCTTTGAGGTGCTGCCGCCTCCGCCCGATGCGCTCCCGCCGCAGCCGACAAGGGCAAACGCGGCAAAGAGGGCGATGCAAAGGGAAAGGATCGATAGGGTCTTTTTCTTCATGGTGGCGTCCTCCTTGTCTGCCAGGGACATCGTGTGCCGTGGGTTGTTGGGGCGGCGGTTGCGCGCACATGATGACTTTG
Source organism: Collinsella aerofaciens (assembly GCF_015553355.1). Taxonomy (GTDB): domain Bacteria; phylum Actinomycetota; class Coriobacteriia; order Coriobacteriales; family Coriobacteriaceae; genus Collinsella; species Collinsella aerofaciens_V. Next base: position 22,452 of record NZ_JADNGN010000001.1, on the reverse strand, counting down.
TTTGCTGTGCTGTTGTTCCTCCATTCGTCGTCCGGTGCCGTGGTGAGCGTTTCCCCAACATAGGGCTCCTTATCTATATGTATGCCCCAGTTGCCGCTGCCCGGGAGTCTCGAAACGTGGGCCATGTGTCCCATGTTTGCGTCGCTGCCGCCTATCGTGTGTCATAGAAATCTGCGATGGCCAGGTGCGCTGACGCTCATGTGCTTATGGGCTAGACTTAGCACCATTACGTGTTCGATGCGGTTGGTCGGCGGTCGCCGCCCGACCGATGTATATGACTTGAAGGTGCGTGCGTATGAGCCAAGAGATGATGGATAAGACCTGCCGCGGATTTGCCGAGGCGCTTGCCGCGCGCGAGCCGGTGCCCGGCGGCGGCAGCGCGAGCGCCTTTGTGGGCGCGCTGGGCGCCTCGCTTTGCGGGATGGTTGCTCGCTACGGGGCGACCAACCCTGCGCTTGCCGATCGCGCGGACGATCTGACGCACGCGTTTGCCCAGGCAGACGAGCTTGCTCAGGAGCTTGTGGGCCTGGTCGCCGAGGACGTTCGTGCATACGGGCAGGTGTCGGCGGCGTACGGTATTTCGCGCGAGGACCCGGCTCGACCTGCGGCGATTCAGGACGCGTTGCACGTGGCGGCCATGCCTCCGTATCGGATCATGGATGCCTGCGGGCGCGCGCTGGCGCTGCTCGAGGACATGGCCGACAAGGGATCGCGCCAGCTGCTGTCCGACGTGGCGTGCGGTGCTGTGTTCTGCCGCGCCGCCATGCAGGGCGCGAGCCTGACGCTCTTTGCCAACACCACGTCCATGAAAGACCGGGCACGCGCCGAGGAGCTCGAGGCGGCGTGCGATGAGCTGCTGGACACGTGGTTGCCGCGCGCCGATGCGCTGGCACGCCGCGCCGCCGACGCAGCCAGGAAGAGGGGATAGCCATGGCCGAGCTACTCAAGGGTGCTCCCGTTGCCCGCACGTTGACCGAGGAACTCGCTGCTCGCTGCGCCGCCCTGCGCGAACGGGGCATCGTGCCGACGCTAGCCATCGTTCGTGTGGGCGAGCGCGAGGACGACCTGTCCTACGAGCGCGGTGCCCTCAAGCGCTGCGAGAAGGTTGGCATTGAGGCTCGCCGCGTTTTGCTTTCTGCCGATGTTTCGCAGGACGAGCTGTTGGCGGCCATCGAGGACATCAATACCGATTCGGCTGTTCATGGCTGTCTGATGTTCCGCCCGCTGCCCGCCGGCCTTGACGAGAACGCCGTCGCCGCAGCGCTCGATCCCGCCAAGGATGTTGACTCCATGACGCCGGCCGCGCTGCTTACCACGCTTTCGGGTCGTGGCGAGGGCTTTGCTCCCTGCACGGCCGAGGCCGTGTTGGCGTTGCTGGACCATTACAGTGTTGAGCTGGATGGGGCCAAGGTTGCGGTCGTCGGTCGGTCTCTGGTGATTGGTCGTCCCGTTGCCGCCATGCTTACGGCGCGCAATGCGACCGTGACGACGTGCCATACGCATACGCGCGACCTTGCTGCCGAGTGCCGTGCTGCCGACATTGTGGTTGCCGCCGTTGGACGCGCACGCACGATTGGCGCGGATGCGGTCCGCGAGGACCAGACGATCATTGATGTGGGCATTAACTGGGATGAGGACGCTGGCAAGCTGGTCGGGGACATCGATTTTGATGCTGCGGAGTCGGTCGTTAACGCCATCACGCCCGTGCCGGGCGGCGTGGGGGCTGTGACCACCGCGATTCTCGCCAAACACGTGATTGAGGCGGCGGAGCGGGTAGCGCGCAGAGATGTGGTGTAAGAGGCGGGGCATGCCCCGCCTCTTCTCTTTCTTGAAAGGGAGGGGACACCGCCTAGAATTCGTCGTTGGAGTAATGAAGGTGACGAATGGAAGGAAAGGCGATGCCCCAAGAAGAGAGTGTACTGCGCCTCGGCCGCGACGAGGCCCTCGAGGCGGCGAGGCTTTGGCAGGAGTGCGGCGACGCGCGCGAGTTCGCGTGCAGGGTGCTGGGCGGCGTGATGAACGCGCTGATGGACTCCGAGGCCCAGCAGATGTGCGGCGCGAGCCGCAACGAGCGCAGCGACGGCAGGGAGAACAGCCGCAACGGCTACCGCCCCAGGTCGCTCAAGACCGCCGTGGGCGACGTGGAGCTCGAGATACCCAAGCTCAGGCACGGCACCTACTACCCCGAGGGCATGCTCGCGCGATGGTCGCGCGTCGACACCTCGGTGGCCTCCATCGTGCAGGAGATGTACGTGTGCGGCGTGTCCACCCGCAAGGTCGAGCGCGTGGCGTCCAAGCTGGGCATATCCTCGCTGTCGAGCTCGGAGGTCTCGAGCCTCTGCTCCGACCTCGACGCCGAGGTGGAGGAGTTCCGCCGCCGCGACCTTTCGGGCACGCCGTGCTGCTACCTGTGGCTCGACGCCACCTACATGAGCTGCAGGGTCGGCTCGTCGGTCGTCTCGCAGGGCGTCGTGACCGCGATCGGGCTGGGCGCCGACGGGCGCAAGCACTTCCTGGGCTGCGACGTGGTCGACACCGAGAGCGAGGACTCCTGGGCGGCATTCCTCGGCGGGCTGCGCGAGCGCGGGCTGGCCGGCGTTCGCCTCGTGGTCTCCGACAGCCACGCCGGGCTCGTGGCCGCCGTCTCGCGCCTGTTCCAGGGCTGCGCCTGGCAGCGCTGCGTGACGCACCTGCAGCGCAACCTCCAGAGCGCCTGCTCGGGCAGGCCCGAGGACTCCAAGGCGGCCGTCAGGGACCTCGTGCACGCCGCGGTCTACCAGGACGACCCCGACCTCGCGCGCTGCGTGTGGGCCGAGGCGGCGCCCTGGGTGGCGTCGGTGTCCGCCAGGGCCGGCGAGGTCTTCGAGCAGGCCGAGGACTCCGCGCTGGCGTTCACGGCCTTCCCCAGGGCGCACTGGGCCAAGCTCCGCACCAACAACGTCCAGGAGCGCGCCAACCGCGAGATCAAGCGCCGCTACAGGGTCGTGCAGTCCTTCCCCTCGAGGGAGTCGATGCTGCGCCTGACGTGCGCGAGCCTCATGGAGACCGAGGGGCAGTGGTCCCAGCAGCGCGTGTTCTCCGAGGCCTCGGCCGCCGAGGGCTTCGCCGAGCCCGCGGACAGGCCGGCCCCGACAGAGGGGAGGCGCCGCGCGCTCGGGCGGCGCGCCAGGGAGATAGTGGACGAGATAGTCGAGAAGCGCGGTCTCAAGAAGGAGTAACATCGGGACTTGCAGCGACGGACCTCAGGACACTCTTACACCACGTCTGCGCGCGCGACCGCGGAGCGCGCATCGAAATAGGCGTTTTGGGCTGTTTGAGGGGGTTAGCTATATACCACGTGGTCAAACAATGCCAAATATGAGTACTGTTGCCAAGATAGTCACATATGTCTTACGTCTTTTTGGCTTCCTAACGGTATCCATTATCGTTAGGAAGCCTATTTTATTGAACTTATGGGGAATAACGTTGTCTTGCTTTTGGGCAAATGGGGATTTTCGGCACTCGTTACAGGGAAATTTGCTGCCACTAAATTGGTGACAGTACTCATATTTGGCATTTTTTGACCACGGGGCTGCCGAGGCCGTGGTTTCGCCCTTTCTGCGCCGAAGCGATACACTGTTATCGTTTGATTTCTTCGCTCAAGGAGGATGCGCATGCCGTGCACAACGATTTTGGTTGGTAAGAACGCGAGCTACGACGGGTCGACCCTGGTCGCGCGTAACGAGGACTCGTCCAACGGGGTGTTTGAGCCCAAGCACATGCGCGTAGTGCATCCCGACGAGCAGCCGCGCGTCTACACGAGCGTCCTGAGTCACCTGACCGTTGAACTGCCCGATAATCCCATGCGCTACACGAGCGTCCCCGATGTTATTCCCGGTCACGGCATTTGGGCCGAGGCGGGCTTCAACGAGCTCAATGTTGGCATGTCCGCAACCGAGACGCTCACCACCAACGAGCGCGTCCGCGGCGCCGATCCGCTCGTGGACTACGTGCCCGCCAAGGGCAGCGAGGGCGAGGACGGCTATGTGCCGGCGCAGCCCGGCGGTCTGGGCGAGGAGGACATGGTGACCCTGGTGCTGCCGTATGCCAAGTCCGCCCGCGACGGCGTGCGTATCTTGGGCGACCTGCTCGAGCGCTACGGCACTTACGAGAACAACGGCATCGCCTTTAGCGACGTGGACGAGATCTGGTGGCTCGAGACCATCGGCGGTCACCACTGGATCGCCAAGCGCGTGCCTGACGACGCCTATGTGACCATGCCCAACCAGCTGGGCATCGACAGCTTTGACCTGGATGACGCCGAGGGCGCCCAGGCCGACCATATGTGCTCCGCCGACCTGCGCGCCTGGATGGCCGAGTGGCATCTGGACCTGACGCTGGGCGTCGAGAGCGACGGCCCGGCTGCCGTCTTTAACCCGCGCGAGGCCTTTGGCTCGCACAGCGACAGCGACCATGTCTACAACACGCCGCGCGCCTGGTACATGCAGCGCTGCCTCAACCCCAGCGACGTGTGGGATGGCCCCGACGCCGACTACACGCCCGAGAGCGACGATATCCCCTGGAGCCGCGTGCCCGAGCGCAAGGTGACCATCGAGGACATCAAGTACGTGCTCTCGAGCCACTACCAGGGCACGGAGTACGACTGCTACGGCAGCAAGGGCACGCCCGCTACGCGTGGTGCCTATCGCCCCATCGGCATCAACCGCAACAGCCAGCTTGCCGTGTTGCAGCTGCGCCCCTATGCGCAGCCGGCCTACCGCGCCGTGCAGTGGATGGCCTTTGGTTCCAACTCGTTTAACGCGCTGGTTCCGCTGTACGCCAACGTCGAGACTATGCCCGAGTACTATGCCGACACGCAGGCTCGCGTGACGTCCGAAAACTTCTACTGGGCCAACCGCCTGATCGGCGCGCTGGCTGACGTCCGCTTCCATGAGTGCGGCCGCGCGGTCGAGGATTATCAGGAGAAGATCGGTGGCATGGGCCACAAGCAGATCCATGACGTCGACGCTGCCGTAGCCGCTCTGCCCGAGGTCGAGGTGCCTGCCGAGCTTGCACGCGCCAACGAGGCCTTTGCCGAGCGTGTTCGCGTGGAGACCGATGCCCTGCTGGGCAAGGTGCTTTACACCACGAGCTGCGCCATGAAGAACTCTTTCGCGATGAATGACAACGTGAGGTAGGGATTTCCCGTCGATCGAATAGCGCTAAAACGCTTTGTCGCTTTCGCTCAATCTTGGGTACAAGAACGCCAATGCAGTTGTTTGTGATTGGAGATAACCATGGTTATGAAACTCGATCAGCTTGTTAACGGCGCCATTAACGTGGGCTTTGGCGCTGCCGCCGTTGCTGTCGAAGGCGGCAAGAAGGTCCTCGACGACCTTAACACCAAGGGCGAGCAGGTCCGCAAGGACACCGCCACCCCCGATATCGCCCGCAGTGTGTCCGACATGTTCGAGCAGGCCGGCGGTACCATCTCCGATCTGACCGAGCGCTTGGGCATGCAGGGCGAGACCGCGGCCCAGCGCGTGCTTGACGAGCTCATCCTTGCCCGGGTCCGCGTCATGACCGCCCCCGAGCGCACGGCCTTCCTGGCCCATGTGCGCGACATCGTCGATTCGGTCGAGGACAACGTGACCTCGGTGCCCGTCGAGTCCGTTGAGCCCGACGATGCGAAGGATACCGAAGAGGCCGAGTAGCAGCGCAGATGGCAGATTCCACCACCGATTACAACAATCTAGATCCTTTGGGTGACGAGGCGGCGGTTGTCGATGAGGTCGATGCCGCCGTCTCGGGCGCTCGCAAAAAGCCGCGCGCTGTCGATATGGTGCCCGAAGAGCCCGACGCGATGGCGCCGGACGAGGAATACCAGCTCACGCCGGCGGGTCGTCGCGAACGCATCGGGCAGATTGTTCGCCTGGTCAAAAAGTACCGCGTGTGGGATAACCTCACGCCGGTTCGTTTGCGCCGCCTGCTCGAGGAGCTCGGCCCCATGTTCGTCAAGATGGGGCAGATTCTGGCCAACCGGTCCGAGATTCTGCCGCAACGCTTTTGCGACGAGCTGCGTCGTCTGCGCTCCGACGTGGAGCCGGTGCCGTACGAGGTAGTGCTTCGCTGCTTGGAAGAGGAATACGGCCTGCGCCTGGGGGAGATGTTCGACGCGATCGACCCCAATCCGCTTGGTAGCGCATCGCTCGCGCAGGTGCACCGCGCCCGCCTGGTGACCGGCGAGGACGTGGCCGTTAAGGTGCAGCGCCCCGGTGCGCAGCAGGTTATGGCACAGGACATCGATATCATCCGCTCGGTGGTGCGTATCGTTTCCAAGTTCGTCAACACCGATCAATTCGTTGATCTGCACGGCGTAGTCGAGGAGTTGTGGACCTCGTTTCGCGAGGAGACCAACTTTTTGGCCGAGGCCAAAAACCTCAACGACTTCTACGAGTTCCATAAGAGCGTTCATGGCGTGACGTGCCCTAAATCCTATCTGGACCTGTGCACCGAGCACGTGGTGGTTATGGACTACGTCGACGGCATTTCGATCGCCGATCCCGAACGCTTGGTGGCCGAGGGCTATGACTTGGAAAAGATCGGTGCCGCGATTGTCGAGGACTACTCTACGCAGGTGCTCGATGACGGTTTTTTCCATGCCGACCCGCATGCGGGAAACATCATTCTCAAGGACGGCATCGTCTACTTTATCGACTTGGGCATGGTCGGACGCATGTCGAGTCACGATCGCGGTATCGTCAAGGACATGATTTTCGCCGTGGCCGAGGGTGACGTGCCCAAGCTCAAGGATTCGCTCATGCGCTTCGCCGTGACGCGTGGCGATTCGGCCGAGCTCGATCATTCAGCGTTTTTGTCCGACCTTGACTTTATCGTGGCTGACTTTGCGGGCCTTGACCTGAAGGATCTGGATATCGGCGAGTTTTTGACCTCGCTGTTAAACCTCGCGCGTAAGAATGACGTTGAGCTGCCGAGCGTGGTGACGATGTTCGCCCGCGGCATGGTGACGCTCGAGGGCCTGTTGACCGAGTACATGCCCAACGTCAACATGATCCAGATCATCCAGACGCACATCAAAAACGAGAAGAGCACCTACGCCCGCATGCGCGAGATGAGCCGCGATCTTGCCGCGAGCAGCTATCGCGCGGCAAAAGGCTCGCTCGAGGCGGCCGAGTATCTGGGCTTGGCTTCGCGTATGCTTACGCGCGGCCAGCTTAAGGTAAACACGCAGATCATGAGCAGCGATAAGGCGCTGCGACAGCTGGGTGGAATTATCGACCGCATGTCGATGGCGATTGTGATCGCCGGTCTGTTTATCGGTTCGTCGGTGGTGTACTACGCGCGCATCGAGCCGGTTGTGTTTGGTATCCCAGTCATTGGCTTTATGGGCTACGTGAGCGCGCTGGTGCTGGCGCTTATGCTGGGTCGCAATATCTGGCTCAACAGCCACGGCGGCAAGCACTAGAGGCTGCGACCGTCACCGCATTCTCCTATCGCAAACAATAGCTTTTACCTTGGGCTTCGCCTGCGTGCGAGGCCCTTTTGCGTGATAGCATATTGACGGTTTTAATCGATGGCCTAGATGGTGGTGCGGAGACGCACGAATGCGCGGTTTTCCTGCGCGTTTGGGAGAATCGGGGTGCAAGTCCCCGGCTGTACCAGTAACCGTAATTCCTCTTGGCTCGGGATGTTCACGTCGCAGATCGGACGGCGCGCCCGAGTCGTTAAGGTTAAGTCGGATCGCCTCCCATCTTGCATGCGGCTGCGGCGTATGCCGCCGGTGTGCATAGGGCTCTGGAGGGAAGGGGGACCCCGATGGGGGAACTCGAGCGCAACATGCGCGATGACGTGGGGCAGCTTCAAGGCAACGCTCCAAGTACAGACAGTAGGAGACAAATGGATATGTTTGAGGACGAGTGCCAGCGTGCCTCGCTTCGTCGCCGTGGCGTAATCGCGCGCGGCGTGGCAAAGCGCTGCCTGGTGGCATTCCTGGCCTTCGCGATGGCCTTTGGCACCACGCCGGCTCAGCTGTGGGCCGAGGGTGCCGAGGGCATTACCGACGCTGTGGCTCAGGCGGCACCGCTTGCCGAGAACGGCTCTGGTGAGTCCGCGACAAGCCCTGCTGCCGACCTCAATGCGAGCGGCATGGTGGCGAATGGGGGCACTGCCGAGCAAGATGCCACTGCGACAGCTTCGGGCCCTACCGACAAGACTGAGGACGATAGCGCTGCCGGCAATGAGGCACCGGCTGCATCGACGTCCGATGCCTCGAAGCAGGACACCGCCGTTGTCTCTGCCGCTGGAGAGGCCAAGGCTCAGCCTGCCAAGGCAGAGAGCCAGGAGGTCTCTGCCACGTGCTTCGTCGTCGGCACCGACGCCAAGGGCGCCCAGCAGACCTGGGCCGCCGCGCAGCGGATCACGCTGAAGGAGGGCTCGACCGCGGCCGACCTCTCCGAGCAGCTCTTCAAGCAGGCCGGCCTGACCACCGACTACGATCCCAACGGCACCTGGGGCTGGGCGCTCAACACGATCACGTCGCCCTTCGATAAGGACCGCAAGCTCGGCTACGACTCGGCGACCGGCGCGTACTGGCAGCTGTTCGTCAACGGCAGCGCCTCCGAGGTCGGCGCGGGCGGCTACACGCTCAAGGACGGCGACTCCGTCGTCTGGTGCTACTCGAAGTACGGCGACCCCGCGCCTGTCGCTCAGGTCTCTGCCACGTGCTCCGTCGTCGGCACCGACGCCAAGGGCGCCCAGCAGACCTGGGCCGCCGCGCAGCGGATCACGCTGAAGGAGGGCTCGACCGCGGCCGACCTCTCCGAGCAGCTCTTCAAGCAGGCCGGCCTGACCACCGACTACGATCCCAACGGCACCTGGGGCTGGGCGCTCAACACGATCACGTCGCCCTTCGATAAGGACCGCAAGCTCGGCTACGACTCGGCGACCGGCGCGTACTGGCAGCTGTTCGTCAACGGCAGCGCCTCCGAGGTCGGCGCGGGCGGCTACACGCTCAAGGACGGCGACTCCGTCGTCTGGTGCTACTCGAAGTACGGCGACCCCGCGCC